>CALQIX020000015.1 GCA_943330745.2 Lishizhenia tianjinensis | reverse complement strand
GCAATTGTTTGATCTGATGTTACTGAATCCAAAATAGTTCCACCTTTTTGATCATATTGATAAACCACCCAACTAGCGGTATCAGCTCCATTTCCTGTTGCTGGTGCAGTATAATCTCTAAATTTACATTCAAAATACCCTGGTGCTAATGCCAATGGATCTACCACTTTGATATTAATTGGTCCTTTTCCATAATCATAGGTAGGGTTTTCCATGAAACCTTCTAACAAAATTTTATTTAAAGTTGCTTGAGTAAACTCTAAAGAACGATTGCCATTACCATATCCATCTATACGCGTGATTTGTGGGGAAGAACCGTATTCAATCATTTGCATAGTACCTCCAGCTTCTGGCACTGGACTATGTGGAACAGCTTCGTAAGCACTAATAGCAGTTCCATCATAATTCAAACGAGAAGATATGTAAGGAATTTTTTGACCATCTAATAATTCTGGATCATTTGGATCATATTTTTTAAATTGATTATAGGCATATGCAACTGCGACATAATAGTACGTTTTATGATTCACCAAAGTACGCTGTCCTTGAGCAAATGCATCCTCGGTTACTTTAAATGAATGACGTATTCCAGTATTGTCACCGTCCACTTTTTCAACAGGAACAGAGAAACCTAAGGCTTCATCAAATTCAAAATTAATCAAACGAGAAACATCGTTTTTAATATCGCACTGAGCCACTAAACGCGCTTTCGTTGGATCAGAAATATCTGCAATTGATACATCAGAACTCTTCAATTGAAAAATTTGATATCCTTCAAATCGATAATAACGATCAACTGTTGGGTCCGGAATATTAACCTCATCCAATTCTTTATATCCCTCTTTATAATTATTCGAGGAGGAAGGGTTTTCCAACATAATGATTAACTCATTTTCTAATTCTTGAATAGAAACCTTTGGTGCATCTGGCGGAGATAATATTTTAAAACAAGCATCAAACAATGCCTGAGCTTTAGAATCGGCTCTTTTCATTGCATCAACAGAAGCCATTAAACCACCATCCGTACTTCTACCATAGACAATACCAACAGTAATGTTATTAATAGCACCTGGTTTCAATGTAAATGGTCCAGCTGATTGAACAAAACGTCTATCTCCTGGAGGATTATTGTTTGTTGCCTCACCCCATCCATTAGAGTAAAGAGGGTTTGAGGTCATATCTTCTCCACCTGTTGACCAATGTAATGGATCTGAATCTCCAGGGAACATATAACTAGATTCTGTAGTTGTTACGCCAGTTGAACCGGTATAACCCAATCCACCATAAAACATTTGAGAACCATTTGCCCAATTTCCTTTCATGAAATTATAATATTCAGAAGCTGGTCCTGGATCATTATAAGGGTAAGCAGATGTTGAGGTATAATAAGTAAAACGACGCATACCAAAACGCTCATTGTCAACGATACCATCACTATATCCTATTCCAATTCCTTTGTATATAATACCATCATTAGCTAACGCTTCCACCACAGTTGGTGTTATTTCAGTTTGAGTAGCCTGATCAAAGTAAGGCCCTGGGTTATCGACGCCATCTGCATCTTGATAAGGTCCTTCAAAGAAATCACAGCCAATTGCTGGAGGATTCTCACCATAACCTAATTTACCACCATCACTCTCATCATTTAAATCTCCATTGTACATATACCCTAGACCTCGAGAAACATCACATCCCGTGTAATCATCTGCATAATTCCCTAAATCTGCATCTAAATACTGAGAGAAATACGTATCATATAAAGTTTGAGTACCTCTATTTATTAGTTCATAGTTATAAAAAGTCATTCTATTTATCTCATCATTCGTTGCAAAAGAAAAAGCTTGGGCACGAATTTCCATACCTATAGGGTCTCCATTTGTCTCAGTATGAATATTTCCTTTGTCGTTGAATACCCACCAATGGGTTTCATCACCATACAAAGAAACTCTACGGTCAACTCCACACTCTATATCATCTCTACCTAAAATATCATCATACCAAGGATGATCACCACTGTCTGGATTATAATTTCCATCACCATCACGGTCATAAAAAGGAGCAAGGAAATAATCTTGACCACGAGAAACATCTCCGTGAGCAGGCCATCCATAAATTCTATTTAGCTCATCATTAGTAGGAACAGTGATATCATCACATCCTTCGGTTGTAACACCATTATTACATTCCCACCAAATATTAAAACGAATAACTTCAGCTTTTCTGATAGTGTAAAATTTATCAAAAGCAATACACTGATCAGGATCAATGTTTGCTTCACCATAATCTCTAATTGCATCATCTCCTACTGGAGACCCAGGATTAAATGTACCTGTTCCTGGAGTTACAGTTAATGGTCCAGGCCAAAAGTCATTACCAGAACGGTAACGCAACGCAGCCAGTTTAAGCTGACCATTTACATCCGTACCTCCCATCCAAAGTGCACCGGCAAAAATTGCAAATCGACTACTTCCTTTAGGAACCTCGTATGCTGCAACACCCGCCTGTCTGTTTTGAAACATACTACCACCTTGTTCAATTAACGCTTTAACATCATTAAACTCCATGTATAATTTAGCCGTAGCAGGACTACAATTCGCCCCCTTGGGTTTAGAAACAGGCTTATTACTTTTATCATTAGGTCCATAATACGCTAGCGCATTTGATGTAACAATTGTAATTCCGAATAAAGCTGCAAATAATTGCTTTTTCATATATCTGTTGTTTATATTCTAATTAATTAAAAATCAAATTTAACACCTAATCTGATTGTTCTCGGTACACTTATGTTGAAAGGATTTTGAACTTTCATTGCATAATAATCTCTAAACGCTTGCTCATCAATCTGATTTTGAATTGATGTTTGACTTGCTGCAGCAGCAAGATATCCATCATCATCCCAGTTACCAGTAGCGCGATAAACATTAAGAATATTAAATTTATTGAATAAGTTAGTTACGCGTAAATAAACGTTTAGGAAGGTAACTTTTTTCTTATCATCACCTTTTCCAAATTCTATATTAAACGTTTTATCAAGCTGAATATCTAAACGATATGTCCAAGGTAATCTTGAACCATTTAACGTACCGCTTAAGCCAGCATTCAAATTCCCAATCCCTTCATCTGTAATGAATGTTTGAGTTGAATAAGGTGAGCCCGAATTGATATTAGTAAAAATATTCAATCCAAAATTCTCTAAAATTCTTTTATTCCCAATTACTGGTCCATTGTAATTTTCGCCCTCACCATAACGATAATCGAATGTTACATTGAACGCATGACGTTGGTCAAAATCATAAGGGAAAATATTTCGTAGATTAGGTAAACCCGCATTGATTAAACCAGATGCTGTTGTAGCATTTGAACCAGTTCCATCTGCAAATTGAAGTGTATAAGCTGCTGTCAACCTGATATTACCAGTTTGACGTAAGTCATATGATACTGTTAAACCTTTCACAGTACCGAAATCACGATTACCAAAGGTTTTATAAGTTGCTGGATAGGCTTCAAACATATTAACTAATTGAACATTGTTTCTTTGTTCTCTATAGAACGCAGAAATCTTCAACGAGGAGGTGCGAGACAATACTTGTTGAAAACCTAATTCATAATCAACCGTGGTTTCTGGTTTTAGATTTGAGTTATTAATAACTTCATTTCTTGATTGAATATATTGATATTCGTATGGATTAAATCTAAATCCACTAGTCGGACGCTTAGTTAACACATCATAATGTGCAAAGAAAGAAGCTTCGTCAGAGATAGGAAATGAAAATGCAATACGAGGCATGAAATTCACCTGAGGTTTGTAATCTTGGAAAGCAGTTTCATTCGGCTTTTCTTGGGATGGATCTTTCAACCAAGGAGCAATTCCAGCAGCACCTCTAATTACCTTAGGATCTTCAACAGGTGTTCCAGATGAATTATACCAATTCATTCCAGTTCTAAATCCATTGATTGCCGATGGGTTATTAACATCGTTTACATAAACCACATAATCATCTCCCATACCTTCTGGTAAATTAACCCAAGAATAGGCATTTGGATCAGCCTCTTTAAGAGCA
Source organism: Lishizhenia tianjinensis (assembly GCA_943330745.2). Classification (GTDB taxonomy): domain Bacteria; phylum Bacteroidota; class Bacteroidia; order Flavobacteriales_D; family Crocinitomicaceae; genus UBA952. The sequence goes on along the minus strand of CALQIX020000015.1, from coordinate 81,499 downwards.
CGAACCTCTTTCACACTAAGTGCATCAAATAAAAGATAAGGGTCTTTTAACACAGGTTGATTGGCATCAAATACGTCAACACGAACACCAACGTTAAAAACGATATCCTTGAAGGCAAACTTGTCCATAATGTATCCTGCCATATATACCGGCTGGAAGGCACCAACAAATCGTTTATAATTTCCATTATCATCAAACTCATTGAAATACTTTGTTATATCCGTATTTCCTTTAACTCTTTTTCCTGTATGGTCAAATCCCCAATATGATACAAACGAATTACCTTGATTCAATAACTCATCTGGAGAGAACATATCAAATTGGTAAATATTTGGATCATATTGATCTATATCTACATAATCAGAACCTGAAGGATTTAACCCCAGTTTTTGTCTCAAGTTATAATCAAAAAACGATTGATTATCATTGTTTTCTTGTCCACCATATTGTCCAGTTCCTGATGTATGAGCATACCCGGTATTTAAACGATCATATGTAATTGCCTTAAAAGAACCAGAGTCAGAAATAACTCCGCTATTCAAATCAAGCTCTTCGATATGGAAATTCGCCAATTGACGAGCAATGGACCAAATACCAACTGGACCAAAATCACCACTCGTCCAACCTCTATCCATACGTTGTTCAAATTCAAATCCTAATGAAATGTTATGATCACCAATTGATACAGAACCAGATCCAGTAACGCGAAATTGGTCATTCTCTGATTTACCGAATCCGTTGTAGGGTGAACCTACGTTACTCCAAATACCATAAACGCTTGATGGAGCATCCCCATTTCGAAGAGCATTTCCTTGTTGGATTTGAAATAAATTCTCATATCTTCCTGTTGGGTTACCTTGATAAATATCAAAGTATTGAGTTGTAATTGCAGCCAAAGCAGCATTTGTCTCAGATGGAGTAAATTTAACTTCTACGTCCTTGAATCCATTGTGAACATAGGTCTGAGAAACCGGATCAAACTCATACGATGGTCGTCTTTCAGTTTCAAATTTACCAACATGCCCATAATTAAACAAGTTGTATTTATGATTCGCATCATAGAACTGATTTGTTGACCTTGAGAAATCGACCATAATGTTGTAATTGGCAGATTTTATCTTTGACGCAGAATTTTCATCTTTATTAACAAAGCGTTGAGTTAACCTTCCAAAAACCCTCCAATCTAGTGATTTAAAAACTCCATAATTCGAGAAATTCATTAAGGAACCTGCATAAGAATAGTTAGTGCCTTGACTATAATTAAGTGATCCACCAAAAGTTAGATTGACAGATGGCCCTGTATTAACGTCAATTTTAAACTGACTTGACAATACGCTTGTCCCTGCATTCATTCTCCATGCTGTTTTTTCAAAATCGGAATTCCTTAAAAACAATGCATTGTGAAATGTACCAAAACCTGTAGATGTTGGTCGCAAAGGATTAGATAACAAATCATCTCTAACTTCTTTTTTAATTCTGTAACTTCCTCCCGCAAGTGGACGATTATCTAGCTCATTCGTATAATTTACAGAGGCTAAGAAACCTAATCTTGGTTTTGTTTTCTTACCGGTTGAATCCTTTTGCATCCAAAGTGGACCAGAAAGCATTCCTTCTATTAGATTATATCCAAACTTATCTAAACCAAAAACTTTACCATCATACCCATCTTTATCAGCCCCTTTTAAATAGAATCCTGAACTAACACCTTCAATACTACCAAAATATTTAGCTGATGGTCCACGAGTAGTAATCGCAATGATTCCACCTGTTACGTCACCATAATTGGCTGGTACACCTCCTGTTATTACAGATACTTCCTCCATTGAGGACTTTGGTAAATTTGAAGACCCTCGCACCTTAATACCATCAATATAAAAATAGGTTCCATCTGAACGCGAACCTCGAACTGAAATTTCACCAGATCCTTCATTGGTACTCACCCCACCCACAGTAGAAGCAACCCCAGCTGCAGAACGCACCGGTAAACGTCCAATATCCTCACGTGTAACTGTACCTCCGGATGCACCCCCATCTTTATCAATTAAAGGAACCTTGTAAACAACAATTTTAAATTCCTCCAGGTCTTTAACATCATTTGGTTTAGACAATTCTATATTGTCCAAAAATGAAATTTTATCCCCAATCACCTTAAAACCGGTCAGTTTAAAAGGTTGATACCCATCAGAGCTTCTTACTTCAACGTCATACGTACCTGGTGCGACACTGTTAATTTGAAATTCCCCTTTTTCATCTGTAGACGCCCCAGCTTTGGTTGACCCATTGAGAATTAAAACTACCTTACAGTATTCTATACCAACTTTGGTCTTTTCATCTCTTACGGAACCTTTAACGATTCCCAATCCCGTCTGTGAATAAGTCGAAGTAACTGAAATTAAAATAGTTATTAGGACTAATGTAAATTTTTGTAACATAAACAATACTTAATGTTTAAAGAGTTTCCACAATTTTAGTTCGTAAAAATAGAAAAAAATAATTACTATATTTATTTTATGTTAAAATATTAAAAAAAACTTTTTTGATTAACATTACAAAAAACATAGCCTTTTAATCATAAATAGTAGCTTTGAACAGTGAAAACAGTATTAATAAATATCAAGAACGTCAAAATTGCTCTCATTAAGGTGGATGATGTTTTACAAGATATTCCACAAAACTGCCCGAAAGAAAGTTCAATAAGCAAAAAGAGATTACAAGAAAAAGCAGGTATATCAATCTTAGTAGAATCCTATCACCCCCATTTGAAACTAGAATATAACTCAAATGGGAAACCATTTCTTACTCCTAAAACTTTTGCAATTTCCATCAGCCATAACCAAGAATGGATTGGACTGGCTTGGTCAAAATTGGCTCTAGTGGGATTAGATATTGAAAGAATCAACCCCCGCATAGAGAAAGTAACCAATCGATTTTTACATGTTGAGGAATTAACTTTTACGCAAACGCTACGAGACAAAACAGCGGTTTGGTGCATTAAGGAATGCCTGATAAAATTATCAGATAACAAAAAGTTAAATCTTAAAAACGAACTGCGAGTAAAAAAGATTGACGAAAGCAATTGGCTTGGATATTCAACCCTTCAGCAAGAAAAAATGTATCAATTCTATATCTTTGACCAAGACAATTCCCTCATTTGCATCAACACTAATTAAATGACTTCAAACAATTACCTTTCCCTTTTTGGAAAAAACAAAAAGGATATTGCCGTTTTGATTGATCCAGATAAATCAAAAGAAATAAATGACTTGTTGAACGTCATTAGACATTGTGAGACGGCTCAAATTGATTATTTATTTATCGGTGGTAGCACTGGCACACGGGAGGAGTTTCAATATACCGCTAATTTCATTAAAGCCAATTGTTCAATTCCACTCATTATTTTTCCAGGTTCACCCAAACAATTATCTCCTGAAGCTGATGCCATTTTGTTCTTAAGTTTAATTTCCGGTCGCAACCCTTATTACTTAATAGAAAGTCAAATAGAGTCTGCTGAAGACATTGCAGAAATGAAACTGAATGTTATCCCAACCTCTTACTTGTTAATCGATGGAGGGACAAATAGCTCCGTAGCCTATGTAAGTCAAACGACACCGATACCGTCAACGCGACATGCGATTATTTATAAAACAGCATTAGCCGGTAGTTTTCTTGGTCATAAAGCAACATACCTAGATGCTGGCAGTGGCGCAAAAACGAGCGTACCCGTAGCTGCTGTTCGCATGATTTCGGAAATTGGAACTACGGTTATTGTGGGTGGTGGAATAAAAAGTATTGAGCAAATAAAAGACTACCATGAAGCAGGGGCAAGTATTGTAGTAATCGGAAATCATATAGAGACACACCCCGATTTTTTAATGGAAATTAAAGAATATAAAAAGGTTTAAGTCCAATCCACGTTAATACCAGTTTAATTGATTTGGCTTTGCTAACATCAACTTGTGCATAGTTCAATTAATTCTGCGTAAATTCTTTAAAATCTAGCTTTACTTTCGTAGGTAGCGAATTATAAAACAATGGCAGAAAACGAATACATACCGGATAATGAATCTGAAATCGAAGATCTCTTTGACAGTGTCTCTCAACGTGCTAAACAACCAAGAAAAACAAAGCCAAAAAATACAGACAAAAAATCAGACGATAAGACATCTTTACCACAACTAAAATTTGATGCGGCCAAAATAAAAACGATAGTCGGAACCCTACTTTTTATTTCTTCCTTATTTCTTTTTGCAGCTTGTATTTCTTATATTTTCACTTGGAAAAATGATCAAGACCGCGTTTTAAACAAAGGGTTCGTAGAGTTTATTTTCCTTAGTGAGAATACGCCTGTTGACAATTGGTTGGGTAAAATAGGAGCATGGACCTCTCATGTTTTTATTTACGGGTTGTTTGGAGTTTCCTCATTTGCCTTTTGCTTTTTACTGATACTATTCAGTATAAAAATCTTGTTTGATAAAACGATATTGCCATTACGTTCTACTACAATTAAAACCATTTTATTGGCAGTTTGGGCTTCGTTATTTCTTGGTTATTTTGCGTATGCAGTAAACTTTTTGGGTGGTAGTGTTGGTTATTTCACCAACCAATGGTTGAACTTAGTACTAGGGGATTTTGGAACAATCATTGTGCATTTAGCTACTTTTTATATTCTAATTACCCTATTATTTAAGCCTAATTACGCACAACTCTTATCCTTACTTCAAGATCGGAAATCTCCTGCTTTAATAGAACGTAAAATTAAATCCGAAAAGAATCAGTTTATTCCAAAAGAGGATGATGCGGATTTCACCATTATTAATCCAATTAAAGAAGAAGAAATTGAAAATGAATATATATCTGAACCCATTGTTTTCAAAGACGATGAGCCCATAATTCCGAGTACAATACCAATGGATATTGAGGAAAATGAACAAGTAATTGATTCCACATTTGATGATGACTTTGAAATTGAAGTGCCGAAAAATGAATATATCGCACCTGTTACAACCCCAAAAACTGAAACTAATTCAGATGATTTAACTCAAGCGGAACGTTTGGTAAAAGAATTTGGCGAGTATGATCCGAAAATGGACTTGTCTGATTATACCTTGCCTTCCATTGATATGTTAAAAGATTATGGAAGCGGTGTGGTAAATATTAATAAAGAAGAACTTGAAACGAACAAGGATAAAATTGTTCAAACTCTTTCTTATTATAAAATTGATATATCAAAAATCAAAGCGACTGTTGGACCAACTGTTACGTTGTATGAAATTGTACCTGCACCCGGTGTTCGAATTTCAAAAATCAAAAATTTAGAAGATGACATTGCCTTGAGTTTAAGCGCCCTTGGTATTCGAATTATAGCCCCAATTCCTGGTAAAGGAACTATTGGTATTGAAGTGCCAAACTCAAATCCAGAAATGGTGAGTATGCGATCTTTGATTGCATCTGAGAAATTTCAAAATTTTGATGGTGAATTACCCGTTGTTATGGGAAAAACCATCACGAATGAAACCTTTGTTTTTGACCTCACCAAAATGCCCCATTTGTTGGTTGCTGGTGCAACAGGACAAGGTAAATCAGTTGGTTTAAATGCCATATTAATTTCAATTTTATACCGCAAGCATCCCTCTCAAATTAAGTTCGTTTTAGTTGATCCAAAAAAGGTAGAATTAACACTCTACAATAAAATTGAGCGACATTTCCTCGCAAAATTACCAGGAGAAGAGGATGCTATTATCACAGACACTTCAAAAGTGGTGAATACACTTAACTCCTTGTGTATTGAAATGGATTATCGCTATGGTTTATTGAAAGATGCTGGCGTAAGAACAATCAAGGAATACAATGATAAGTTTATAAAACGCCGATTAAATCCTGAAAACGGACACCGGTACCTACCATATATTGTTGTTCTTATTGATGAGTTTGCAGACTTAATCATGACAGCAGGTAAGGAGGTTGAACATCCTATTGCTCGTATAGCACAGTTGGCGAGAGCGATTGGAATCCATTTAATTGTGGCAACTCAGAGACCCTCTGTAAATGTGATCACGGGTATGATAAAAGCAAATTTCCCTGCTCGAATAGCTTTCCGTGTTTTATCAAAAATTGATTCACGCACTATTTTAGATGCATCGGGTGCAGATCAGTTAATTGGTAGAGGAGACATGTTGATATCTACAGGCTCGGACGTGAAGCGTTTGCAATGTGGATTTGTTGACACAGATGAAGTGGAGGAAATTTGTGAATTCATCGGTTCACAAAGAGCTTATCCAGAAGCACTTATTTTACCTGAATATCAAGGTGATGAAGACACAGGAAATGGTAATATCGACATGGCAGAAATTGATTCCATGTTTGTAGACTCTGCAAGAATTGTCGTAATCAGCCAACAAGGCTCTGCAAGTTTGTTGCAACGAAAATTAAAATTAGGATATAATCGAGCTGGCCGAATCGTTGATCAACTGGAAGGAATGGGGATAATTGGCTCATTTCAAGGTAGCAAGGCACGTGAAGTACTTTTTAGTGACATTGAAGCATTGGATGAATTTTTACGTGTAAAAGGATTACTTTAGGAATATTAACAGAACATTTGCATAATTCTAGTGCTTGTTTCAATTAAAGGCAGTAACTTCGAGGTCCAATTTTTGAGACAAAGGAATGATAGATTTTGATTTATACGAGGCGAAGGAATTATACCCATTCCAAGTAAATACGGTTGGATCCATATTAGATGAACTCCGCGAAAACGGCAACCAGTTTAACTTACTTTATCAATTACCGACAGGTGGTGGTAAAACTGTGATTTTTTCTGAGTTAACCAGAAAATACATTGATGAATGGAAAAAAAAGGTGCTTGTTTTAACGCATCGTATTGAATTATCCATCCAAACATCAAAGCAGCTCGATGCGAGAGGAGTGCGTAGTAAGATTATTAATTCTGAAGTTAAAACTATTCCGGACCAAGGCGAATACTCTTGCTTTATTGCTATGGTTGAAACCCTCCACAATCGATTAAATGAAGACAATCAATTCCTTCAGGACATTGGACTTGTTATCGTGGATGAGGCACACTACAATAGTTTTAGGAAATTATTCCAATTTTTTGACAATTGTAATATTCTGGGAGTAACAGCTACTCCACTTAGTAGTAACAAAGCCCTACCCTTACGAGACAATTACAACAAGCTTGTAGTTGGTGAAAGTATTTCTGGACTTATTGAAAAAGGATATTTAGCGGATGGCAAGACATATACGTATGACGTAAATCTACATGGGCTTAAAATTGGAACTCATGGTGACTTTACCGTCAACAGTATGGATATCGTGTACGGAAATCATTTCATGCAAGAAAAATTAATTTTTGCCTATGAAGAAATTGCACGCGGACAAAAAGTACTAATTTTCAATGCCGGAATTGAAACATCTCGAAGAGTTGAAGAATCATTTAAGAAACTGAAACACAATATCCGACACTTAGATTCCACTTTTAGTGATAAAGACAGAAAAGATATTGTTCGATGGTTCAAAGAAACACCAGACGCAATTCTCACTTCAGTTGGCATTTTAACTACTGGATTTGACGAACCCACCGTTGAAACCATTATTTTAAATAGAGCCACAAGGTCGCTGACACTCTACCATCAAATGATTGGTCGAGGCTCAAGAAGATTACCACATAAAAACGAATTTAAGATCATAGATTTAGGGAATAATGTTAGGCGATTTGGACATTGGCAAGATTACATTAATTGGCAAGATGCATTTCGTTTTCCTGAAAAATTCCTTGAATCCAGGGTTTCCGAAATAGAGGATATTCAATTCGAAGTAGAATATGAATTCCCTAAACATTTCAAGGAAATACTGAATACCCAAAAACTCATTGAATTTAGTATTGCAGACGCCTATTATTACGCAATTGATAATGGGTTAAAGGGAAGAGTAGCTATTGAAGAGTCTATGGCCAATCACGCTGAGGTTATCTCAGAAGCAACCAATGATTTAGAAGAAGCAATACAAATGATTCAATTACTACAAGACCATATTGAGCATCGCTTAAAACATTACACCAAATGTATATCGAAATGCACACCAAACTATTTGAAATATTTAATAGAAACATACAATAGGCAATTGATTCAAAAACTTCGTATTGAATTAGATTGAGAATGAAAAAATAGTTAAATTTAACTTATGAAATCAGTTGTAATATTATGCGTTTTAGCCCTTCAATTAATTAGCAACACTAGTTTTGGTCAATTAAAAGCTTATTTGGACACAAAGCAATTTTACACAGATCAAATTGGAAATTACGCAGAAGTTTACCTTCAATTTGTTGCACGTTCCGTAAAATTCGAGGGGAAATCTGGCGGGCTACAAGGAAAAATAGCCGTTCGAATACAAGTCAGCCACAAAGATTCTGTTCATTTTTCGGATGTTTATATTTTAGAATCTCCATTGATGAAAGACAGTATTATTGAAGATTTTTACGATGTTATTCGTTTTGCCATTCCTTCAGGTAAGAATAGTTTAAAAATTGAACTAACGGATGTTCTAAATCCAAATTCAAAAGCTATCACCACCGAAAGTGAAATTATCACCAAGAATTTGAGTAATCAAATTTCGTTTTCGGACATTGAAATTGCTGAATTTGCCAAAAAAACGGATGAATCTTCAAATTTCACAAAATCAGGATATTATATTCTTCCCCGATTATCCAATTTCTTCCCCAATCAATTATCAACACTGCCAGTTTATTTAGAAATATACAATTCTGCTTTGTTGTCTGATTCTCAATTCGTGCTAAAGCAAGAAATAATTCAGGAAGGTTCCTCGAATGGTCTCATTGAGTTTGAAACATTCTCAAAGCACAAAATTGCACCTGTTGTTCCGCTAATTCGAGGAATTGATATCACAAATTTGGGTACTGGTAAATATGAGCTGGTATACTCAATTTTAGATCGCTCAAAAAAGGAACGAGCTCGTCAATCCTATATTTTTGAGAGAAGTAATGACATTGAATTGAACGTTTCAATGGACAACATCGTGTTAGACCCTGCCTTTCAACAATCAATTTCTCAAGACAGCGTTTTTTATTATTTAGAAAGTTTGTTACCGATCTCGCGACAAGCAGAAATTCTGAACATCATTTCCACGCTTAAATTAAAAGACATTGCCCAAGCAAGAAAACATATTCAAGCCTATTGGATAAAAACAAATACTACAAAACCATACGATGCATGGATGTCTTATAAACAGCAAGTGCAGTACGTTCAGCGTCTATATTCAAATAATTTTCAAGACGGATATGAAACAGATCGTGGGAGAATTTATTTAAAATATGGTTCACCAACTACAGTTGTTCAAAAAGAAACTTCTCCATCTGAATATCCTTATGAAATTTGGCAATATAACAAAATTGGAATGTTCAGTAACAAACGATTTATTTTCTATAATCCGGATCTAGTGAACAATACATACCGATTACTCCACTCAGATATGATTGGAGAAACTAAAAATCTTGGTTGGCAAGCAATTTTATCTAAACGGAATACGGTTAATGGTTCAGTAGATAATCCAAATCAATTCAACCAGCAACATTTTGGAGGAAATAGCAACGACTTATTCAGACAATATTAGTATGGAAACTGTTGCAATTGCAATTTTGAATTTCAACGGTAAAGATCATTTGGAACAATTTCTTCCATCCGTCTCAAAACATTCAGATTCAGCCAAAATTTATGTAATTGATAACGGATCTACTGATAAATCTGTGTCATTTATCCGGTCAAATTATCCACAAATAGAGATCATCATTAATGAATCAAATTATGGTTTTGCGGGGGGATATAATCAAGGAATGTTATCCATCTCGGAAGATTTGGTTGTATTATTAAATAGCGATGTGGAGGTAACCGAAAATTGGCTTCTTCCGTTAATCACGTCGATGCAAAACACAGCCATTGCGGGTTGTCAGCCCAAAATAAAATCGTTTCAAAACCGAGATTCATTCGAACATGCAGGAGCCTGTGGTGGATTTATTGATGTTGATTATTTTCCTTTTTGTAGGGGTAGATTATTTAATGATATTGAAGTTGATTCAGGACAATACGAAACAGAATCGACCGTTTTTTGGGTATCTGGAGCCGCCTTTATGATTCGAAATTCTGTTTTCAGGGAAATGAATGGGTTTGATTCAGATTTCTTTGCTCACATGGAAGAAATAGATCTGTGCTGGCGTATTCAACGATCTGGATTAGAATTTAAAGTAATTCCTTCATCAACCGTTTATCACCTAGGAGGAGGAACGATGGGATATGAATCACCAACGAAACTATATTTAAACTTTCGAAACAATTTATTTATGCTCATAAAGAACCATCCCGGTTTTTTAATACCAAAATTATTGAGAAGAATGGCGTTGGATGGAATTGCGGCAATAAAATTCTTAATTGAAGGAAAATGGAAATTCTTTTGGGTAGTTTTTTTGGCTCATGTGGCAATTTATACCAACTTTTCAAAAATGTATCAAAAAAGAAGAGCATTAAAAAAATATAAAAAAAAGCCAAAAGGAATATACTCTGGTAGTATTCTTTGGGCTAATTTTATTCAGAGAACAAAAACTTTTTCAGATTTAAATCAGCAGAAAATGAAACCAGGAAATTAATAAGATGAAAATAGAACAAATTTATACAGGTTGTCTTGCACAAGGAGCTTATTATATTGTATCAGAAAATGAAGCAGTAATTATCGATCCTCTCCGAGAGACACAACCATATATCAATCGCGCAACTCAAGATGGTGTTGCAATCAAATATATTTTGGAAACACATTTTCATGCCGATTTTGTTAGTGGTCATTTGGATTTATCCAAGGAAACGGGAGCAACAATTGTTTATGGACCTAATGCCAATCCATCCTATCCTGTTCATATTGCATCTGATGGTGAGGTATTGAAAGTAGGAAAAATCAGCATTAAAGTATTGCATACACCGGGGCATACTATGGAATCTAGTTGTTACCTATTGTTTGATGAAAATGGCAAGGAACACGCCCTATTCTCGGGTGATACTTTATTTATTGGTGATGTTGGAAGGCCTGATTTAGCACAAAAGTCGGCATCTATGACGCAGGAAGAATTAGCAGGTTTGCTTTTTAAATCCTTGCGCACAAAAATCATGACCTTACCTGATTCCATAACGGTATATCCAGCACATGGAGCGGGAAGCGCATGCGGGAAAAACATGTCGAAAGAAACAACGGATACGCTTGGTAATCAGAAAAAAACCAATTATGCCTTACGGCAAGGAATGACTGAAAATGAATTTATTCATGAGGTTACCAACGGACTTTTACCTCCTCCATCCTACTTTGGAATGAATGTTACGTTAAACAAATCGGGTTACGAATCATATGAAACCGTTCTTAATCGAGGCATGAAAGCACTTTCGCTAAGTGAATTTGAAGAACTAATGAAAGATTCTGAAGTTTTGCTACTTGACACTCGGACGGCTTCTGATTTTGCAAGTTCTTTTATACCGGGAAGTATAAGCATAGGTCTTGAGGGACAATTTGCACCATGGGTAGGAGCATTAATACCTGATATTAACCAAAAAATTGTCTTAATTACTGATCGAGATAAAACAGAAGAAACTATAAAACGATTGGCCCGTGTAGGATATGATCACGTTTTGGGATATTTAGAAGATGGAATAAATACATGGAAAAATGCGGGGAATCAATTAGATAGAATTGAACGAGTTACTCCTGAGGAGTTAGAAAAAGAACTTGAAAACAAATCATTCGTTTTTGACGTGCGTAAACCAGGGGAATATGAAGCGGAACACATTGAAAATGTACCGAGTTTACCTTTAGACTACATCAATGAAAACATGACTGAATTCCCTAAAAACGAAGCCTTTACGATTCATTGCGCAGGTGGATATCGTAGTATTATCGCCGCTTCCATCTTAAAATCCCGTGGATACGACCAAGTGAAAGATGTAATTGGAGGATATTCCGCAATTTCAAAAACGAACATTAAACGAACAAATTTTGTTTGTCCATCAACACTTAACTAAACATAATGGAATATAATAACTTAGGGAAATCCGGATTACAAATTAGTAGGCTTTCATTAGGCTCATGGCTAACTTTTGGGAAACAAATTGGGGATGATGTTGCAGAAAAATTAATGGATATTGCCTATGAAAACGGAATCAATTTTTTTGACAATGCTGAAATTTATGCTCGTGGACAGAGCGAAATTGTTATGGGTTCAATCCTAAAAAAGAAAAATTGGTCTAGGGATACCTATTTAGTTAGTAGTAAAGTTTTTTTTGGGACTGGTGGTCAATTACCTACGCAAAAAGGACTTAGCAGAAAGCACATTATGGAAGGGTGTAATCAAGCATTGAAAAGATTTCAACTCGATTATTTGGATTTATTTTTATGCCACAGACCAGACAAGCAAACGCCAATAGAAGAGACGGTTTGGTCAATGCACCAATTGGTATTGCAGGGAAAGATACTTTACTGGGGAACCTCAGAATGGAGTGCGCAAGAAATTATGGAGGCTCATATGTTCGCAAAGCACAACCACTTAATTGGACCTATTGTTGAGCAACCGGAATACAATATGTTCTGTCGAGACAAAATTGAAGTTGAATTCTCTCAAATGTATAAAACTGTTGGGCTTGGAACAACGGTTTGGTCGCCATTAGCAAGTGGTATATTATCTGGTAAATACAATGATTCGTTTCCAGCAGATACCCGTTTGGGCATGGAAGGACTGGACTGGTTAAAAGACAAGAATTTTACTGCAGAACGAATAGAAAAAGTGAAAAAACTAACACAGTTAGCCAAGGATTTAAATTTAAATTTGCCGGTAATGAGCCTAGCTTGGTGCTTGAAAAACCCCCACGTGAGCACCGTTATTTTGGGAGCAAGTAAAGAACAGCAACTTGTAGAAAATTTAAAAGCAATTGAAGCCAAGGAAATGTTAACAGATGAAGTAATGGAGAAAATTGATACGATTTTACAAAACTCACCTGTAAAACCTGCATTTTAAGTACCGAACCGAGAGAGCAAAAAGTATTATTTTTCAAAGTGAAACAGAAATTTCGCAACCATTAAGTTTGGCCTACACCTCAAATTGTTAAATTCTTCGTTTAAAACTTCATAGAAGTCGAGTTTAATAATGATTTTATGTCATTCGTAACTCTTAACTTTGAATTTTAATTTTATACCCTATGCTGGCACTTTATCTAAAGGAAATAAAGAGTTTTTTAAGCTCCATCATTGGATATGTATTCATTTTAATTTATCTCATTGCATCTGGATTATTTCACTGGGTTATCTCTTACAACACCAACTTGCTGGAAGGGGTTGAGGCAGATTTGATACCATTTTTCAATCTTTCTCCCATCATTTTTCTTATTTTAATTCCCGCAATTACCATGCGTTCAATTGCCGAAGAGAAACGTACCGGAACCATTGAACTATTGTTTACGAGGCCCATTTCTGATATACAGATTTTACTAGCTAAATATGCGGCATCTGTTACCTTACTCTTGATTGCGTTGGCTCCCACCTTGGTATATTATTTTACGATGTACTATTTGGGAGATCCTGTGGGAATAATTGATACAGGCGCTACCATTACTTCCTACATTGGGTTGGTGCTCTTAGGCGCCTCATTTATTTCCATTGGTATTTTTGCTTCTTCAATTACCTCGAGTCAAATTGTAGCGTTTATTCTATCTATGTTTTTGTGCTGGCTATTTTATGATGGATTTAATTTACTGGGATCCTACAACTTAATGGGGAAATTTGACACAATCGTTCGCGCATTTGGAATGACAATACATTATGATTCGATCAAAAAAGGTGTAATCGACACGAGTGATTTAGTTTATTTTATCAGTTTAATTGGATTTTTCCTTTTTTCAGCTATGACTGTTTTAAAATCATATAGGAAATAACATGAATATAAAGAAATATACAGATCGCTTTTATAATTGGACCTTTTTAGGGGTATTAGCAATCGGGTTAATTATTGTAAACATACTTGGAGCTTACCTTTACTTTAGAATTGATACCACTTCGGATCAACGTTATTCCCTTTCTGATGGTACCATTCAATTTTTAAAAAATAAAAACAATTTCGAAAATCGGTTAAGTATCAAAATATACCTCGATGGGAATTTACCTGCTGAAATTAGATTATTCAGAACCACTCTTGAAGATAGACTTAAGGAATTCAAATCCATTGTTGGTGATCGTATTGAATATATTTTTATCGACCCAAACAAAGGATCTGAAGAAGAAAAAAAAGAACTTTTTAAAAATTTGTACGATCAAGGAAAGGGAATTATTCCGTTAGATCTTTCATACATGAAGGATGGGTCTCAAAATCAATTGCTTTTATGGCCAGGGGCGACAATTGATTATGGTGGAACTACCGTTAATACCATTCAATTTCTACCAGGATCTCAAAGTGGTAAACCGATTTCGCTTAACGAAATGACAGAAATCATTGACCAAGCAATCAACAATCTAGAATATAATATCATTAGTTCAATAAGAAGGTCTATTCAGAAAACGAAACCAAAAATCGGATTTTTGCAAGGTCATGGAGAACTGACATATGCTCAGACTATTCGCGCTCGGTCACTGCTAAAACCGTATTACAAAATTAAAGATGTTCGCATAAATGATTCTATTGCTGCCCTTGACGAATTGGACGGCTTAATTATAGCTGCACCAAAAAAAGCATTTAGCATGAAAGATCTTTATGTTATTGATCAATTTGTAATGCGTGGTGGTAAACTCATGTGTTTTATTGACGCGCTTGATTTCAATGCAGATTCACTGAAGGCAAAAGGAGTTACTTATTCCAGTAGATTAAACACTGGATTAGATAAAATGCTTTACGATTACGGATTAAAACTTCATGACGATTATGTACTTGACGTCAATTGTGCTCCGATGTTATTTCCTTATGCAAAAAATTCGCTTGCTCCTTGGTATTATTATATTATGGCAAGCCCAACAGATCATCCCACATCGAGAAATGTTGAACCAGTTCTGTTAAAATATGCTAGTAGAATAGAGTTTGTAAAACAACCCGGCATTGCTGCATCTCCAATTTTAACGAGTTCAACCAACTCAAACTCTCAGGGAATGGCACCAATAATTAGCTTGGAAATGCCCCGTTTGATGAAAGACAATCCGAAACTAGTTGAAAATATTGAAGATAAAAACAACAAACTTTGTCTAGCAGGATTGGTTGAAGGCAAGTTCCAATCTCATTTTAAAAATAGAATTGTAGATGATTTCGCCAACAACCCAGATTCAAAATTCATAGATACAGCCAGTAAAGATGGAAAAGTTGTGCTTATCGGAAATGGTTCATGGATAAAAAATGAATATGATTCAACCCAAACAAAGGATGGGAAATTCATGTATCGTCCGATTGGGATTAATGACTTAAAATACGACCCAAAATTGGTGGAAATGAACGTTCCATTAATTTTTGGAAACCAAGAATTCCTTCAAAATTTAGTGGATTACATGATGGGGGAAAACTCGATTATTGATATTCGTAGCAAACAAATAGACCTGCGCCCGATTGATAAGAAAAAAGTTCAAAAGAAGGCTAATATGTTGCGCCTTATAAATATTCTAGTACCTGTTAGCAGCATCGTTTTACTTGGGTTTTTAATTTATTACCTGCGTAAAAGAAAATATGCTCAACCAAACTAAGTATGAAAAAATTAATTATTCTTTCTAGTTCAATTGTTTTATTAGCCGTTCTTGGATATTTCACTTATTCAATTGTTAAAGGAAGTGGGAAATCGGATAAAGATTTATTAGATTTTAGCATTTCAGATACAAGTAAAGTAGACAAAATCATAATCACTGATGCCTTTTCAAATAAAATAACCTTAAAAAGAAATGGTAAAATTTGGACGGATGCCACAGGTGGGTGTATCGCACAAACCAATATGCTTTTGATTTTACAAGCATTTAAAAACATTGAGTTTAAAGGGTATTTACCAGAAAAATCAGTGAAGAAATTCACTAACGTAATGACCGCTCAACACGTTAAAGTAGAAATTTTCAGCGAAGGTGATTGGGATAAAACGTGGTATATTGGACCTGCATCACAGGATCATTATGGTCAAATCATGCTTTTGGAAACTGCTAAAAACGGGAAAAGCAAGCAACCGGTTATTATGAAATTAAAAGATATTCGAGGAATTATTGAACCACGTTTTTTTGCAGATAAAAGGAAATGGGTTTGTACAAAAATATTTGAGCTCAAACAATCAGAAATTGCAAGTGTTGATGTTCAAAACCTTGAAAAACCACAACGTAGTTTTCGGATTGAAAACTCATCTAAAACTCCACGAGTACTGAGTACAGGTAAATCCTTAAGCAACCCTGACACAACAATGATTTTCAGGTATTTACAAAATTTCAAGAAAATCCATTACAATTTGGCTAACTACGAATTAAACAAATCCCAAGTAGAGACGCTCAAAAAAAGTAAACCATTTTCAATTCTGACATTGAAAGAAACAAATGGAACCACCACAAAGCTCCGAATGTTTAGAATTAAATCAAAAAACCCGCAAAAAAGTGAGTTTGGTGAAGTAATGACATCAGATGACATGGATAATTTTTGGTGTGAAATAAACGGCAAAGACCTTGTTAAATGTCAATATTTTGTATTCAACTCAATTTTACTCGGAGAAGTTTATTTTCCCGAATTGAATAAATAGCCTTCCTTCAAAAGTTCCATAACTGAACCAAACAAATAATCTAATTCCCGTTGATTATTGAACGCTTGAATAGAATAACGTAAATACGCATTTCCATTTTGAACGGCTACAGGTATTTCTATTTTGTAATGCTCAAACAAACGACGCTGCAATTTCACAGGATCATTGGTTTTTATGGGAATACTAAATAGCTGACCGATAAAATCAGTACTTATTTCCGATAAGGGCTCTGAACCAACTAAATCACAGAAACGCTTAGCATTTTGTTGAACCATGGTACGGCATTCTTTGGATACCTCTTCCCAATTATATTTCTCACGAAACGCTAAACAATCAGGAACTGTTAAGAAAGCAGAGAAATCCCTGGTACCAATTGTTTGATGGTAATCTATAAACCTTGAATGAGAAGGAAAATCACTTTGGAATCCCCAACTGATTAGCAATGGATCAACCCAATGCTGATTTTCTTTATTTACATATAAAAAGGAGCAACCTTTTGGTGCCATCATCCATTTGTGGCAAGCTCCTGTATAAACATCAGCTTGAAGCATTCTTAAATCCAAAGGAATATGTCCAGGAACATGGGCGCCATCAACAATCGTGAGTAGGCCGCGTTTTTTGGCTTCAGCACAAATTTCTGCTACGGGCAAGATTAAACCCGTGGCACTTGTAATTTGACTAATAAATATCGCTTTTGTTCTATCCGAATATCCTTTCCAAAACTGTTCAATAAAGGATGAAACGGAATGAATAGGAAGTTCAATAGTTTGTTTCACATACTTTGCTCCCACCCTATTACAATAATAATCCCACGTTCGATCACATGCACCATACTCAAGATTCGTTGTCAGTACTTCATCGCCAGGACTTAACTTAAGTGATTTAGCGATGGTATTTATTGCATAGGATGGATTTATTACTAATACTATATCGTCGGCGTCACAACCTACAAAATCGCCTAGTGATTGGCGTACACCAGCTAATGCTTCTATCCCATCATGAACGATGAATTGAACGGGCTCTCGTTCCAATCTCAATTGCCATTCTTGGTATTTTTCAAAAATGGGTTTGGGACAAGCACCAAAGGATCCAAAATTTAAATAGGTAATTGTTGGATCGAGTAAAAATAAATCTTTGAAATCTCCAGCCATACTATACTATGTATTGATTGCTTTACGAATTAAATAAAAAAGAGGAAATCCGGATAAAAATAAAACCGCTCCCCAACCAAATGCTTCCTTATTCGATACAAAAACACTAATGTTTACCAATGTATAAACAAGAATATAAATTCCCGGTAACCAAGGATACAATTTCAACTTAAATATTCCACTTTCGTCTGTTTCGTTTTTCTTTGCTCTTTTACGCAAGATAAATATGGCGCCCGCTGCAGCAATTAGGCTGATACTATCAAAAAACATCACATACTCCAGAATTTTCTGAAAAGATTGCATAAAGAATAAGGTTATAAAAATGAATCCACAAAACACAAGCACACCAATTTCTTGTACTTGTGTTTTAGCATTAACACGCATAAAAATGCCAGGAAGTACTTTATCTTGCGCCATTGCATAATATACCCTCGGATTACTTAAAATCGAAACATTGACATAGGCCATAACTGCCAAAAACATAACTAATGATAAAAAAACAGAAGCCGTTTTTCCAAAAAGCACACCAATCATATCTGAAGCAAGAGTTTTTGTGTTAGCCAAATGATCAAATCCCAGCACTGAAAAATAACTGAAATTTACAGCTAGGTACAAAACTAAAATGACAGTAATACCGATAAAAATCGATTTTGGAAGGGTTCGAGATGGGTTTGCAATATCGCTACCAAAATTTATCGTATGTTGATACCCTCCATAGGTAAAGAAAACCGGAATGAAACACATAATAAATGCTTTTAAGGGGTTTTCATCCACAGGCAAGGGTGAGTGAGTTATTGCATGAGCATCAACACCTGTTGCAACAAAAACACAACTTATCAATAATAAAATAAGGGCGATTTTAATTAACATCAGTCCATTTAACACCATTGAACTAATCCGAATGCCTAATAAATTAATAATTAACAAAAGAGTAACTGTTCCAATTGTAACAAACAACGTTGATTGAACTTCTGGCATTCCCGGAAATAAGATTGGCGCAATATAAGCCGACCCCATGATTGCTACCGCAGCCGTAGAAGCAGCATTCGAAATTACGGTAATCCAATTCACCATAAAGGCAAAAACAGGGTTGTAACAAATTGAAAACAACTTATAAAACCCACCAGCGGTTGGTATCCTTGAACCAATCTCAGCAAAGGTTAATGCACCAAACAAACTTACTATTGCTCCGATTGTCCATGCAAGAAAAAAGATCTCAGGGGTCCCCGCCTTTGTTGCTACTTCGGAGGGTGTTCGAAATATCCCCATTCCGATCACTAAGCTAATTACAATAATGCTTAGATCAAAAACGCCGAGTTTGGGCTTAATTATTTGTGAAGTTGACATGGTCTAAAGTTAAAAACTTATTCATTTGCAAAAGATATTTATAAAAAAAGAATGAGTGACGTGGCATATACTTTGCTAAGTCCATAAAAAAAACACCATGAAAACTATCATTTTCGCCATTGGAATTTCACTTACGCTTATCTTGGTAAGTAGTTCAACTCCTAGTAATTTCCCAACAATCAACAATACTGCGTTTGCTCCCGGTGAATACTTAAAATACCGCGTGAGTTATGGAACAATGGACGCAGGTGAGGTAGTAATGATGGTGAAATCTACGACAGTAAAGGGAGGCGGAAGAGAATTGATACACGTTGAAGGTACTGGAAAAACGCTTGGCGGATTTAATTCATTTTACAAGGTGATTGATAAATATGAAAGTTATATGGACAAAAAAAGTTTGATACCTTGGTATTTTTACAGAAGAGTAAATGAGGGAGGATATAAAATCAATCAAGACTATACGTTTTATCAAGATCGCAATACGGTGTATAATGGAAAAAAAACGATTGCTGTTCCTAGTGGAATTCAGGATATGATTTCTTCCTTTTATTATGCCCGCACAATGAATTTCACAAACATGAAAGTTGGAAAAGTATTTCAATTCAAGTGTTTCATGGATGATGAAATTTGGACATTGAAAATTAAATACGTTGGTGATGAAGTAATTAAGATTAAATCTGGAAAATACAAATGCCATAAATTTGTTCCAATTGTACAGACAGGACGTGTTTTTAAAAGTGAAAAAGATTTGAATTTCTGGATAACTGCTGACGCCAATAAAATTCCAATTCTAGTAAAAGCGAAAATTCCGGTAGGTTATGTGAAATTACATTTAACGGATTATAAAGGATTAAAAAACGATATGACTAGCAAACTACCCAAATAAGAAAACACACACTTTAGTATGGATAAGTAAAAACAAAAATGATAACTTTTAAAAGAGTTTAAGTTATTATTGTAGTTGAGAAATTACTTCAAAAACGCAATACTTGAGTCTGAATTTTTTCCGTTTGTTATTTTTTATTGTTTTCACTTGCGCATGTTCGAGGGTTGGGCTTGTGCAACAAGATGGTAATTTATTGCCAGTGGAGCGTGCTTGTTTATATCACATCGTTCAAAAAAGTCCTGCGTTAAAGTACAATTTCGGGCGCTGTTTTGAATATAGCGGACCATCTGTTTTGTTTCCCGATGGAAAAATGAACTACGATTCAATTGAACAAATCATCATTAATCATCCGGAATATCTCTTCATACGAAAATCAGAAATCGGAAAGGGTCCAATGGGTCTCTTAGCAGAAGCAGCAAATAAGATGGCTGTTTTAGAGCTAAATAAGATTTTGTTAGAAAAACGACAATCATTTTTGGTAAATAAAACCTTTGAAAACCCACGCTATTTTGAATTTGAAAGTTCCTTAATTTCAGAATTACCTGAGATTGCTCTTTCAAAGAATGGAAGTAAAATAACTCCCAATAAAGAACTTTATTTTTTCACTGATCCAGCAAGAACCTTCAAAGATAAAGTAGAATTTCTATCGCAATATAAAAACTATACAGAAGAAGACAAGCGGAAAATAATGCAAGCCTTTTCACTTTCAGTAAATAAGTATGTCAAAAATAGGTGTTTCGAAATTTACCTTCAGCTTGGAGGCCTAGCATCCGATTTTGAAAGTTATTTGGTCGCGGCAGGAGAAGGCGGCAGCACCGCAGGATTACTTTCAGAATTTGAAAAAAATTTATCTGGGAAATGGAATAAAGGCTTACCAAAAGCAATCGGTTTATTTCCTTATCAAATTCAAGCATACAACCTTAAAGAAATTTCACCTGAACGCATAGCAACAATTCCCATGTCGACTACAGGTATTAATCGGGTGACAAATCTACATTTTGATGTTTGGGGGTATAACGCGCGTAAACAAACAACCGTTGTTATCGAAAAAAATGGAAAAAGTTATATCCTATTTGGCGCGGGCGACACGCAATTTCTTTCTCCAGATTCTTCATTTTCAAGTGGAAACACCTTGCTTTCGGTCATTAAGGAATTAGAAACTAGTGAAATTGATAAGTTAAATGAACGAATTTCTGGAAAAAAAGGCTTGGACGAAAAAATCAAAACGCGTGTTGAAAAACGTGCGTTGGTCTATCAGCAAATTCAGAAAGAAGAAGGGAAATACCTACAGTTCAAAGGTGGTAAAGTCACAGTAAAAAAGAAAGCACCTAGGAGAGTAAAACGAGCAAGAAGAAAGGCAATGGATGGCTTAAGTGAAAATAAAGATTCTCAAGCACGACCAACTATAAAATCAAAAAAGAAGAGAAGAGGAAAAAAACAGGTTGATTTAATCGATCTCTATCAAAGCTATGAAAAATTAACAAAAGAAATTTTCTATTACCAGCAACAAAAGGATAATGAAACCACTAGACTAAAACTATCAACCGAAAAACTGAATTATTACAAAGCCTCAATGGGGATTAATATTCAGTCATTTACTGTAGCTGATTCCTTGTATACATTTGCTGATTCAAGTTCTTTTGATTTGAGAACCCAAGAGTTTAAATTTAGACCTTCTCAAAAAGCGGAGAATTTCATCGTTCGCTTAATTTCTATACCAGATAATGCCTTGGCAAATACTTCGGATGAAGTTATGCTACATGTTTCAAAAATAGATGTTGATCCACGACTAACTGCCACAATAAATCTCAATCTGTCAGATCAATTCGACCCAGATAAATTTGATTTAAAAAATGGCCTGTTTACGCTAAATGATTCGACATCACTGCGCACCATTGCAGATTTAATAATTAAAAGTGATATCCCTCTTCAGTTTATTACTAATGGATATGGTATTGGTGAATTAGTAAATGGCACAGTAAAAAAAGCGGTCAATCAACATGAAATTGATGGTGGATTATCGCGTAATTCAGATTCGAGTTATGCCAAATTGAGAAAAACAGCCATGTATGTGCAAACAGACCGGCGTGTGGTATTTGAAATTGAATCATTTACGGACCCATTAAAATCAACTATCGATATTAAAAATAAAAACCTACTAGAATTTTGTAAAAAATACGACCTGACAAAAAATGATATCTTAAGTGCCTTGCGCACCAAGTCAGTGATGATACAACTCCAGGATGAATTTATTAAATGGGTCGCTAAAAATTATGAAGCTGAAAAAGCGCGGTTTATTATTGATCGTTTCAACAATGAATTTCAAAAAACGAAAATTCAAATTGGCAAAACTTCAATTAAACCAAAAGAACTAACAATCTATTAATTTGTTTTAAACCACATGAAAGTAATTGTAGCAGGAATAGGAACTGAAGTTGGCAAAACAATTGTTAGCGCAGTTTTTTGCGAAGCGTTTGAATTAGACTATTGGAAACCAATTCAATCAGGGGCAAATGAAGACAATGATTCCCATTCAATTTCTAACCTTGTTACTAAGGAAATAGGTATTTTTCCCAACACCTATTGTTTTCAAGAGCCCTTATCTCCGGATCAAGCAGCAAAATTAGAAGGCATTGTGGTTGATCCAAGTAAATTAATATTACCCACTTCAGAAAAACTTTTAATCGAACCCGCTGGTGGTCTCATGGTTCCTTTAACTTCAGAAGGATTTCTGTTTTCGGACCAACTAAAAATCTGGAATATACCAATCATTTTGGTTTCACGTTTTTATTTAGGAAGCATCAATCACACGTTATTGTCAATCGAGTTTCTGAAATCAAAAGGATTAGACTTGGCAGGAATAGTGTTCACAGGTGATGTAAATGCTGAATCTGAGGCTATCATTCGTCATTTCGCCCCCACTACCCATTTTTTCCATATTCCTTGGACAGAAAATCTTTCACCAGAATTTATTCAAGAAAAAGCGCAAAATCTTCGCGAATCATCCTTTCAACAACTTTTTTTATGACTCTTTTTGAAAAAGATAAAGAATATGTTTGGCATCCTTTTACTCAAGTTCAGACGGAAGCTCCACCTATACATATTGTTAGGGCCAAAGGAACAAAACTGATTGACGACAAAGGAAAGTCCTATATTGACTGCAACTCATCGTGGTGGGTAAATATTCATGGACATGGGAATAAACACATTCAAAAAGCCATTAACACCCAATTTAAGGAAGTAGATCACATCATATTTGCAGGAGCAACACACGTAAAAGCAATCGAATTAGCTGAAAGAGTTGCCAACAAACTTCCGAAACCGTTATCCAAAGTATTCTTTTCAGATGATGGTTCAACTGCAGTTGAGGTTGCATTGAAAATGGCCATTCAATATTGGCATAACAAAAACGAAAAACGTACAAAAATTCTAGCGATTGATGGTGCTTATCACGGTGATACTTTTGGTGCGATGTCGGTGTGCGAACGGGGTGTTTTCAATAGACCATTTGAATCGTTGTTTTTCCAAGTTGATTTTCTAGATTTTCCTACTCCTGAAAAAGAAGAAACACTACTAGCAAAAGCAGAAACACTTTTAACATTAAATCAGCATGCTGCGCTGATTGTTGAGCCACTCGTACAAGGTTCCTCCGGTATGAGAATGTATAGTCCTCAATTTTTGGATGGACTCGTTAAGTTGGCTAAAAAATACCAAACACTCGTGATCTTTGATGAAGTTATGACAGGATGGGGAAGAACAGGCAAATGGTTCGCGTTAAACCACATCCAAGAAATTCCAGATATCATTTGTTTATCAAAAGGCCTAACAGGAGGTGTTTTACCACTCGGGTTAACGGTGGCCACAAAATCGATTTTTAATGCGTTTTTGGGGGAAGAAAAACAAAAAGCATTTTTACACGGGCATTCTTTCACGGGAAATCCTTTGGCTTGTGCTGCTGCATGTGCCAGCATGGATTTACTTGAAAAAAAGGAGACCTGGACGGCAATTCAACGCATTAGCAATGGATATCAAACATTTATTAAGGAAATTGAATCAAGTTCAAGAATTCGAGAGATACGGCAACTTGGAACTATTTTAGCCATCGAATTAAAAGCTTCTGAGGAATCCTCTTATTTCAATTCGATACGTGATGAAGCGTATCATTATTTTTTGGGAAATGGTCTTTGGATTCGTCCATTGGGAAATGTAATTTTTGTTAATCCGCCTTATTGTTTAACTCAGGCAGAGCAAAATCGTATCTTTGCAGTAATTAAGCGTTTTATAAAAAAGTTGGAGCTATGACAATGGATGAATTATTTCGAGAACTGAAAGACCTTGACTTCAAGGCAAATAAGTTGTTGAAATCAAAAGTGTTAGATGCGGAAATAGTCCGGCAGTTTAATGACCAATCGTTGCGATTGAAACAAACATTATTGGAATTATCTCCTCAGGATGATGTGGCAGCCCATGTGACAGAAATCAGTGAAATTGATATTGATGGCACACCTAAAATCTCTACATTATCCTCTTTTTTAGGAATAATTACCTTTGGCATTTACACTTCCAATTTGCGTAAATTTAAAAAACAGAAGTATTTTAAAAAACTTGTGTCAAAAACGAAAAATCAATGGATTGCCATTGAGTTTCTTTTAAAATCTTGATCCTATGGTAATTCAAAATGCCAGTTTAAAAAGCTTGAATACGTTTGGAATAGAAGCAACAGCTCGATACTTTAGTCGTTTTTCCTCTGTTCAAGAACTGGATTCTATTTTCAAAGAATACAAGGAAATTCCGTTTTTAATTATGGGTGGAGGAAGTAATTTGCTACTTACTCAAGATTTTGATGGGATTGTATTACGAAACGAAATTATGGGTAAATCCATTTTGGAAGAAACTCCGGATTCTGTTTTAGTTAAAATTGGCGCTGGCGAAAATTGGCATGAATTCGTTTTGTGGGCCGTTGAAAATGAGTTTGGTGGAATAGAAAATATGAGTTTGATTCCAGGCAGTGTTGGCGCAAGCCCTATGCAAAACATTGGTGCTTATGGAGTTGAAATAAAAGATGTGTTTGATCATTTGTTTGCGTACCACATTGAATCTGGAGAAACACATCGATTTTCATTGGATGAATGTCAGTTTGGATATAGAGAAAGCGTTTTTAAACGGGCGCTAAAAAATCAATATGTAATTACAGAAGTTTGTTTTAAACTCGAAAAAAATCGAAGTGTAAATACGACGTATGGTGCCATTGAACAGGAATTGCAAAAAATGGCAATCTCCTCCCCTACTATTCGCGATGTAAGTAATGCCGTTATCTCAATAAGACAATCCAAACTACCGAATCCAGCAGAGTTAGGAAATGCAGGAAGTTTCTTCAAAAATCCGGTTGTAGCCCCATCCATTGCGGATGCCATTTTAGAAAAGTTTCCTTCAGCACCTGTTTATCCAGCTGAAAATGGTAAAAAGAAACTGGCCGCGGGTTGGTTAATTGAACAAGCAGGTTGGAAAGGAAAAACGGTTGGTACATGCGGCGTACACAAACTACAAGCATTGGTTTTAGTGAATTACGGAGGATCTACTGGAAATCAGATTTACGATTTATCCTCGGCAATCATTTCAGATATTCAAGAAAAATTTGGAGTAACGCTCGAGCGTGAAGTGAATATTCTCTAATTCCACACTTTAGTTCCTTCCGAACAATTGGAACAAATATCAATTCCTTTACGATTCGTTAAAATAGCTTGACGGAAATTTTGGTAACTGGCTGATCGCCAAATTTCTTGAAAGGATTTGTCTTTCAATGTTCCCATAGCATGTTGTGCATCTTTATCAAAACAACAGGGAACCACTTTTCCGTCCCACGTGAGTACGCTTCCGGACCACATGCGCCAACAATGATTTCCGGGGTCTCCTTTTAATGCATATTTCCCTGAACTAGTTCGTTTGTATCGACTATACTTTTCATTCGTTGGCATTAATGGGTTTCCTTGTTCAAACTCGTAAAATTGAGCTGTTTTGATTCGAACCTCATCAATTTCAAGTTCATTAGCCAATGAAAATACAGCCGGAATTTCGTGTTCATTCGGTTTAACGGCTAAAAATTGAAAAATCAAATGCGGGGTTTTGGATTTTAGTTCCTTTTTCGCTTCAACCAAGTATTTACTTCCTTCAATTACCTTTTCCAGTTGACCATGAACGCGGTATTGCTCATACGTTTCTTGTGTCAGTCCGTCAATCGAAATAATCAAACGATCCAATCCCGATCTTACAATTTCGGTAGCTTTCTCCTTCGTGATGAAGTGAGCGTTTGTGGAAGTAGCTGTATATATCTTCGCTTTTTTAGCTTCTTTAATCAAATCCAAAAATTGAGGATGCAGAAATGGTTCTCCTTGAAAATAATAATTGATGTAAAATACATGCTTTTTAACTTGCTGCAACATCAATTTATGCAACTCTAAATCAAGTTTACCCGTTGGTCTTGTAAATTGCTTCAATCCACTTGGGCATTCCGGACAACCTAAATTGCACGCAGTAGTGGGTTCAATACTCAATGAAAATGGCTTACCCACATGCCAAGCCTTTCTAGTAACCTGTGAAATGAGGTAACTCGCTTTCAGCACCAACAAATTCCAAAGCCTTCTTATAGTTAGGTGTTTGGTTATTTGAAAGGAGTCGTTTAGGTGGGGCATTCGACAAATATAAGTCTAAGAATTTTGGATTCGTCAAAGTTCAATCATTCCAATTAAAAAAAATAACTAATTGTATTGAGAAATCGCATTTTTATAGATTTGTTTTACCTTCTTTTTCAGAGACGTTGGTTCAATTACTTTTACCGAATCCCCAAAAGAAAGCAATTCCATAACAAAATCCCGTGTAACACAAATTTTTAGTCTTATTCTAAATTCAGCTTCATTTTCAAGTACTATTTCTTGAGTTGAGTGCAGAGGTAGTGATTTAACAAACCTACCTTGATCCGGATCGAAAGACAAAATAATTTCATCGGGCAATAATTCGTTGGGACTAATGACACCAAAGAAAAATCTAAATTTTTCTCTTACATCAAAGTTGTCCGGACAAATAAATTTTGTTCTGGTAATATGCAGTTCCGTTAGCCGATCAAGTCCAAATGTTTTTATAGAATTATCGACCAAATCCTTCGCAACGAGATACCAACGATTTTTAAATTCTTTCAAAGCATAAGGTTCTACTTTTCGATTTTTAGTTCGATCTTCCCAAAACTTTTTATGCGAAAATTCAATTTGCAAGTTATTTTTTATGGCGTGTAATAACCCATATAAATTCTCTGTCCCCTGCGGTGTATGATATTCTAAATGTACATAGGGTTTTAGGTCGTGAGCTAAATTCAATGAATTGAACATGTCAAATGCTTCTAACATTCGTTGAAAATTCATATTTTCCAATTCATTTTGAACAATATAATATCCTTTTAATGATCGAGAAAAATCTATTTCTATTCCAAAATTGTTTCTGATTTCTTTCAAATCTCTTTGAAACGTTCTTTTAGAAAAACCAATCATGAGCGAATCATCTTGCATTTGCAAAAAATCAACTTGTCTTTCGATATACTCCTGAATTTCTTCAAAAGAGCAATACGATTTAGATTTGAGTTTTTTTAAAATCAACAAATACCGGGATATGTAACCGCGTTTAGACATTACTTTAACTTATTACCATTTGAATCGTAAACTGTACCGTACACCCAAGCACCAGAATTACACTCATGATATAGTGAACAGAAAGCTTCTTGTTTATTGTTTTTATTAAAATATTCTTTTGCACTATTAATAAATTCAGCACCTCTAATCCAACCAAAAACAATTGGCACAACAAATACTAATTTATCTTGATAATAAACTTTGTCCGCATCAATATAACTATTTCCTTGATCGAATATTTTTTCAATAAATTCTGAAATATCCTCATGCATTTTAGAAAAATCAGATTCCCGATTTTGTTTCGCTTCAAATAATAAATATACATTTTCACCTTTCGAATTTTTCCATTGTACAAGTAAATCTGCTCTACCATTAAAAGTTCTGATTTCAACATTGTCTTTACCAATGTTGTAAACAGTAAATTCTTGCAATGTGTTTGCCGTATCAGAGAAAGCTCGTATAATCGCATTATTCAATACGCCTACCCATGCTTGTTCGTTTAAACCAAAAATATCTTCATATACTGTAGGATGACAAATATAATTATCAAAAATAGAATCTCTCAGTCGCTCAAGTTCTTGACCTAATCGTTTTAAAACTACTTCAAAAAAGAAATCCAGTTCATTATTTGCAAGAGATTCCCTCTTCAGAAAATGTTGTTGTTGTATTTTATTCACAGTTTAGTTATTAAATCCATTAATTTATTCATTGCAATTTCTTTGTTTTTTCCGGACAAAAGTGGCGTATAAAATGGTTCACTTCCCAAGATTGTTCTATCCGCATCAATTGTAGTAACCATAAGCGGTAACAGCACTGAAAATATTTTGTTACTAACCATTCTATCTACTTCCCTTTTATTTCTCAGATCAAGCTCGTCTAAATCTAACTTTGATTTTTTATTTTCTATTTGCTTTGACCTAATTTCAACCCGTTTTTCAATTAAATCTAATTGTTCTTTCTCGGTTTCAACACCAAGTTTACTCATTTCCATTTTTTCCTTCTTAATGTCGAGTCTTTTTTTCTGAATTTCAACCCTTTTTTCAATTAATTCAAGTTTTTCTTTTTCATTTATATTAACCTCAATTGAGTTTTCCTTTTTAATCATTCTCATATTACCATGTATTTTATTAGAATACAAAAATGAATATTTGAGACGTCAAAATGTGTCGCGATAAAATTAAAGTATTTTTTACAAAAAAAAATCTTGATGAATAAAATCATCAAGATTTAAAGAAAACAATAATTTTAAATAGAAACCCCTTATTTCTTAAAATTTTCCGCAACAATCAAATCTTTAGTACCATGAGTCCAAGAATAGAATCCTTCTCCGGTTTTTACGCCTTTTTTACCGGCTGTAACCATATTCACTAATAAGGGACATGGAGCGTATTTTGGGTTTCCAAAACCATCGTGAAGTACATGTAAGATCGCCAAACAAACGTCCAATCCGATGAAATCAGCCAATTGAAGTGGTCCCATTGGATGAGCCATACCCAATTTCATTACAGTGTCAATTTCTTCCACACCAGCAACTCCTTCATACAAGGTATAAATCGCTTCATTGATCATCGGCATCAAAATTCTGTTGGCTACGAATCCAGGATAATCATTTACTTCTACAGGAACTTTACCTAACTTTTTAGAAGTTTCCATGATTAATTCAGTCACTTCATCGGAAGTAGAATATCCACGGATAATTTCAACCAATTTCATCACAGGAACCGGATTCATAAAATGCATTCCAATTACTTTATCCGCGCGATTGGTAACCGATGCAATTTTAGTAATGGATATGGATGATGTATTTGTCGCCAAAATAACTGTAGGATCGGTAACTTCATCTAATTCTTTGAATATTTTCAATTTCAAATCAATATTTTCTGTCGCTGCTTCAACCACTAATTGAACGCCATGAACACCTTCTTTTACGGCTGTAAAAGTTGTCAAGTTATTCATAGTAGCAGCTTTTTCTTCTTCAGTCAATGCTCCTTTAGCCACTTGGCGATCTAAGTTTTTAGCAATTGTAGCCAATGCTTTTTCTAGTGATGCCGCGGAAACATCAATTAAATTTACTGTATATCCGAATTGTGCGAATACATGAGCAATTCCATTTCCCATTGTTCCTGCACCAATAACTGCAACGTTTTTCATGATTGATTCTTTTTTTTACAAATGTACTGTTTTTACTAAATTGGATGATAAAATTGCAACAACAAACTCTAATTGTAAAAGTTAAGTGGTTTTCTACTATTTATCTATATAAAAAATGTAAAATTTCCTTTTATATTTGTGCTTCATTTTTGCCTTATTCTACTTTGGTAAACTCAATTCAAAAATGTAATTAATAATAAGTATGAAACAAATCAGTGCCTTATTTTTCGTTAGCCTTTTAATGGTAGGTTGTGATTCAAGTGAAACAAAATCCACTTCAAATTCGACACCTGCAAAAACTCCACAAGTAGTTGACACATCAGAAAATAGTGATAAAAAGAAGCTAGACACCATTGAAATGGTGAAACTTGATTTAAAGAATTTGCCGAAAGGAATAAAATATACAGGTAATATTAAACAAGCATTGAGATGGATTGATAATAATGGAGATAATATTGTTATAACAACAGAAACTGGTATTTATCAAAATCCCAAAGTAAAACATGAAAATGATGGGACGGATGCCGACTTGAATGCATATCACTTCTTAGTTTCTGAAAATGAAGCTGAATCCTCATGGAAAGTAAATGATTTCATTCACGATTGCCCTACTGATTTGGAAGCAAATTTCATTAAAAACACATTACAGGTCACCGACCTCGATAAAAATGGACTTGGTGAAGTTTGGATAATGTATAAAAAAGCATGTCGTGGTGATGTAAGTCCGGCTGATATGAAAATCATTATGTATGAAGGTAATTCACGCTTCAAAATGAGTGGTCAAAATAAAATAGAATTTGGGCCAGGTGACTATTTAGGGGGTGAATTTACTTTAGATAAAGCATTCAAGGAAGGACCAAAAGAATTTAAAGACTTTGCAAAAAATCTTTGGAGGAAAAACATCATGCCCTCTTATTGATAAATCCAAAAATAGGTTAATTATCGATTAATAAGCCATCAATTTAGAGGTATTCCAACTTAAAATAACGTGAGTTTGGGATGAAAATAACAAGGTATAACGAACATCCACACAAAAGACATTGGATGCATCGCTTGTTTAAATAGGTTTGGTTTTGTAACTATTTTTTGATTTTAGATTTAATTGTAATAACTTTGTAATTACATAAATCAAAAAAATGGAACTTTCAATCATCAAAATCGGGAATTCAAAAGGTTTTCGATTAACAAAATCAATCATTGATAGATATAACATTGTTGATAGAGTTGAGCTAATCTTGGAAAAAGGTCAAATTATTCTGCGACCTATTTCAGAACCACGAAAAGGATGGAATGAGGCGTTTCAAAAGATGCATGAAGCAGGTGATGATCAACTCTTGATGGATGACGTTTTTGAGGATGAAAATTTCGATGAATGGAAATAAATCAGTATCAAATTGTATTGGTAAATTTGGATCCAACTATTGGAAGTGAAATTCAAAAAACGAGACCTTGTGTTATTCTTTCACCAAATGAAATGAATGACAATTTGAAGACTATTACCATAGCACCTATGACTTCAACCAGTCGTAAATACCCAACACGAGTAAAAATAAAACACAATAATCGAGAAGGTTGGATTGTAATTGATCAAATCCGTACCATAGATAAAACCAGAATCGTTAAAACTTTTAATTCCATAACAAGTAAGGAGATAAAAGAATGCAAACAAGTGATTAGAGAAACTTTTGTGGATTAATTTTACAATCCCCTACATTCTCTCCGGAACGTGAACGCCCAATAATTTCATTCCGGTTGAAGCCACTTTTGAAACAGTTGCACTGATCGCTAATCGTAGTTTTCGCGTGTCTATATGCTCCTCACTTAATATACTCACACTTTGGTAGAAATGGTTGTACTCCTTCACCAAGTCAAACAAATAATTAGCTAATAATGCCGGAGAATATTCTGTTGCTGCGGTTTGAATTACTTCAGGAAATATGTTGAGTGTTTTGATAATTTGTTTTTCCTCAGAACCTAAATTCGGCGTATTCCAAGTCGAATAATCTTCAGTACTCTTACCTAAAAGTGATTTAATGCGTGCATGTGCATATTGAATAAATGGACCTGTATGACCGTTCAATTCAATGGATTCAGCAGGATTAAACAACATTCGTTTTTTAGGATCTACCTTCAAAAGATAATACTTCAATCCTCCCAATCCAATATTGGTATACAATCTGTCTTTATCTTGTTGACTCAATCCATCTAAATGTCCTCGCTCTTTTGTCATCTCGGTTGCTGAAGCGATTACTTCATCCATCAAATCATCTGCATCTACAACTGTTCCTTCCCGAGATTTCATTTTACCTGTAGGAAGATCAACCATACCATATGACAAATGGAAGCAATTTTTCGCCCATTCATATCCCATTTTTTGAAGAATCAGAAAAAGCACCTTGAAATGATAATCTTGTTCGTTTCCAACCGTATACACCATTCCTTTAATATCCGGGTAATCATTGAAACGCTCAATTGCTGTTCCTATATCTTGGGTAATATAAACTGCGGTTCCATCGGAGCGAAGTAACAATTTTTCATCTAATCCATCCTCCGTTAAATCAATCCAAACTGAACCGTCTTCTTTTTGGTAAAAAACCCCCTCTTTCAATCCTTTAGCAACAACGTCTTTGCCCAGTAAATACGTATCGGATTCGTAATAGTATTTATCGAAATCCACCTCCATTTTTTGATAGGTTTTTTCAAATCCTTGATATACCCAACCGTTCATTGTTTGCCACAATAAATACACTTCAGGATCTTTGGCTTCCCAACGCACAAGCATATTCTTTGCTTCGCGCATCAAATCTGTTTGATTACGGGCAATTTCCTTTATTTTATCCTGAATTGTTTCAATTGCTTTTTCATCCTTTCCAACTTGTGCTTCCATCAAGCGTTTCACTTCAGCAACAACATTTTTATCGAAACCAGAGAATTCACTCGCGAACCAAAGATTTAAAACAGCTTCCGTTTCTTGTTTGAGGTGTTTATCAAATTCAACGTAATATTTACCCACCAATTTATCTCCTTTCATTCCTGAATTGGCCGGATTTTCTCGTTCACCCACCTCATTCTGCGGTGAATATTTTAACCACGCTAACATACTTTTACAAATATGAATACCGCGATCGTTGATGATTTGAGTTTTTACTACTGAATGCCCTGCTGCTTTCAAGATTTCGGACACTGAATACCCAAGAAAAATATTACGCAAATGTCCTAAATGCAATGGTTTATTGGTATTTGGTGACGAATACTCCACCATAATCAACGACTTAGAATTCGGCGCAGGCAATCCCAATGTTGGATCAGCGGATAATTGCTTAAATTGATTTAGCCAATACGTATCAGCCAATTGGATGTTTAAAAATCCTTTAATAACTTCATAGGAAGAGATTTCCGATAAATGTGTTTTTAAAAAAGACCCAATTATTTCACCCGCTTGCTCTGGTGTGCATTTAAGCATTTTAACAAAGGGGAATGTCACCAAGGTAAAATCTCCGGCAACATCCTTTCTAGTTGGTTGAAATTGAATCGAACTTTCGGTGATTTCAGTTCCAAAAAGAGTTTGAGCATGCCCAACCAACAAGTTTTTTATCGTACTTTCCATATTATTTTTTCGACAACGAATCGGCAACTGATTGAATTAAATCAAATGCAATTTCAGCCATTTTATTTTTTTTATTATCCAAACATGGATTAACTTCTACCACTTCCAAGCAAACTGTTTTGGTATCTTGCGTAAATTGAACTAGCAACGATCTTGCTTCCTCAATAGTCAATCCATTTTTAACAGGCGTACCTGTCCCGTATGAGGTCAAATCGGGATCCATTGAATCAACATCAAATGAAACATAAATAATGTCACATGCCGATAAAAACGCCACAGTTTCATTTACTATTTGATCAACCCCTTTTTGTCGAACCTCCTCCACTTTCACATTGCGAATTCCGTGTTTATCCATAAGGAATTCCTCTTCTTTTTCCGTATCCCTTACACCGATAAAAACTAAATTTTCCGGCTGAAACATCGAAGATGCATTGGCTAATTCTTTCAGTTTTTTCCAATATGCTACACTTTCTCCATCCAACTCATTTCTTTTCTTTTCCAAGTTATCCAATCCCAATGCAATAGCGAGTGGCATTCCATGAATATTTCCTGAAGGGGTTGTATACGGAGAATGTAAATCACCATGTGCATCAATCCAAATAACACCTAATTTTTTGTTGGGATAGGCTTTCTTAATGCCTCCAATAGTAAATGCCGCAGAGGAATGATCAGCAGCAAGAACCAATGGAAATCCCTTAGATTCAATGACCTTACTCACTTGTTCAACTAAATCTGTTGCCACATCAACAATTCCATCAATTCGTTTTGAAAATGGGAAAGTTGTCGGTAGGTCTAGCAAATGATTTCGGTCAGTTATACGAGTTATTTTTTTGTCTCCAAAAAAATCAGAACCTATTTCTCTAGCAGCTACTTGTATTGCCGCAGGACCAAGAGAAGCACCACGTGTTCCTGCTCCTAACTCGGAAGAATTGAGAATTAAATGAATGTTCTTTGTCATATAAATTGGTTTGTATTCCTTCAAAATTTAGTCTTACAAATTTAGTCTTTTAAGCGAATTGAAAGAAGGGTAATATTATCTTTACATCTCAAAATTTAAATTAAATGAAATCTATCTTACCTTTTATATTGACATTACTTGTGTTTACTTCATGTGGCGGATACTCAGAAAGTGAAAAATCTCAAATAGATATTCAAATTCAATCCCTTATAAAAAAGAAAGGTTGGAGGATGGAAAAGTCTGAATCAGGAGTGTATCAACAACAATTAAAAGAAGGTACGGGAAATGAAATTCATATCCGCGACATTTTGGAAGTTAGCTACACTGGATTTTTATTAAATGGGATTGTTTTTGATAAAACAAAAAAACCTATTCAATTGGAAATGTCTGGCTTAATAGCGGCTTGGAAAGAAGTTTTAGTAGGAAAAAAAGTAGGTACAAAGATTCGATTTATTTGTCCTCCTCACATGGCTTATGGAAGAAGTTCTAAGGAGAAAATACCAGAAAATTCCATCTTAATTTTCGAGGTAGAAGTAATTGGAATAAACTAAAAACGGCCATCCCAAGGGACAGCCGTTTACGAAAATATACCTAAAAGAGATTATTCTCCTTTTTCCATTTTTTCTTTTAGCTCAGCTAATGCATCAATATCTCCAAGAGTTGATTTCTCAGATGTTTGATTTACGGCTTTCACTGCGCTATCTGTGGCAGAAACTTTAGTTGGTTTTTTAGCTGCCGGTTTGGAAGCTGTTGGTTTATCTGTTCCTTCTTCAAACAAACGAGTATGAGAAACAACGATTTTTTTCGCTTCTTTATTGAATTCAATCACTTTAAAATCAAGTGTTTCCTCCAATCCAGCTTGCGAACCATCTTCTTTTTTCAAGTGTTTAGCAGGACAGATTCCTTCTACACCATAAGGCAATGCAACGATACCTGATTTATCTTTCATATCGATAATTGTACCTTGATGAACCGTTCCTTCAGCAAACATTGTTTCGAATACATCCCAAGGATTTTCTTCTAATTGTTTGTGGCCCAAAGAAATTCTTCTGCTTTCACGATCAATTTCCAATACAACAACAGCCATTTCGTCACCTACTTTGCAGAACTCAGATGGATGTTTGATTTTCTTTTGCCAAGAAAGATCCGAGATGTGAATTAATCCATCTACACCTTCTTCTAATTCAACAAACACACCAAAATTGGTGAAGTTTCTAACTTTTGCTGTGTGATTCGAACCAACTGAATATTTAGCTTCGATTGCAGTCCATGGATCTGGCATCAATTGTTTGATACCTAAAGACATTTTTCTTTCTTCTCTGTCTAACGTCAATATAAGAGCTTCAACTGTATCACCTACTTTCATGAAGTCTTGAGCAGAACGTAAATGTTGAGACCAGCTCATTTCAGAAACGTGGATCAATCCTTCTACACCTGGAGCGATTTCGATGAAAGCACCATAATCAGCCATAACAACAACTTTCCCAGAAACTTTATCACCAACATTTAAGTTAGCATCTAAAGAATCCCATGGATGTGGTTGCAATTGTTTTAAACCAAGAGCGATACGTTTTTTATCATCATCAAAATCAAGAATTACAACATTTAATTTTTGGTCTAATTCAAGCATTTCTTCAGGATGCGTTACGCGACCCCAAGATAGATCTGTAATGTGAATCAATCCGTCTACTCCACCTAAATCGATGAATACACCGTAAGATGTAACGTTTTTCACAATACCTTCTAGTACTTGACCTTTCTCTAAACCAGAAATGATTTGTTTTTTCTGCTCTTCTAATTCAGCTTCTATCAGCGCTTTGTGAGATACAACAACATTTCTAAATTCTTCGTTGATTTTCACTACTTTGAATTCCATGTTTTTACCCACGTAAACATCGTAATCTCTGATTGGTTTAACATCAATTTGAGAACCTGGCAAAAATGCTTCAATTCCAAAAACATCAACGATTAATCCACCTTTCGTACGACACTTAACGAAACCAGTAATAATTTCTCCTGTACGTAATACGTCATTTACACGAAGCCATGCTTTGTGCATACGAGCTGTACGGTGAGAAACAACCAATTGTCCTGTTTTGTCTTCTTGGCATTCTACATAAACATCAACTGTATCACCTACTTTTAAATCCGCATTGTAACGGAACTCATTGGAAGGCACAACACCTTCGGATTTGTAGCCTAAGTTAATGATTACCTCTTTTTTAGTAATCATCATAACCGTACCTTCAATAACTTCTTTCTCGTTGATAGAGGTTAATGTTTTTTCGTAACGATCTGATAATTCAGAACGCTCTACTTGGGTGTACCCTTGTAATTCAAGAGCTTCCCAGTTAAAATCAGCAATACCTTCTGTGGGTCTTGCTTCTGTTTTTCCTTTTGCCATATGGCTTTTACGTTTTGTATTTCGAACACTCTGCTAATTCGAAAGTTAATTTTACATACTGTCAGCGGCAGAGACACAGCATTTTTAAGGGGGCAAAGATACTGAAAATACTTTTAAAACAAGAAGAAATACATCATTTGTGGGAAAATTGCAATTATTTTTAAAATTTGTATTTGTAAAATAAAATAGTTTTGTTTCTTTGTGCATCAATAAAAAATTATTTAAGATGAAAAAAGTTATTTTAAGCGCAGCTGCAGCATTAGTTTTGCTTGCTTCTTGTGGTAAATCTGAAGTATGCGAATGTGTTGACACAACAGTTAGCGTAATGAAAGAAATGAAAGGTGCTAATGGAGATATGGCTAAAATGAAAGCTATCCAAGACAAAAACAAAGCTGCATTTGAAAAATGTGACAAACTAAATGATGGTAAATCTGACGCTGACAAGAAAAAGTTAGAAGAAGAAGCTAAAAAATGTGACGGATACGCTGAGATGGAAAAAATCATGAAAGACGGATTGAAATAATTCCAGCTTAATTATTTTAAAAAGAGCCATTTCGATGGCTCTTTTTTTTTAATCATTAATTCTATCTTTGCATAAACTTTCTATTATGAAAAAATCTTCATGGTCAATTGCATTAATTTCCCTGCTTCTAGCATGTGGCAATCCCGTGGATAAAATCAATCCTAAAGAACTGAAAACCTCCTGTGAATGTGCTGAGGCAGCTGAATTAATTATCACAGAAAGATTGGATATCCAAGAATCGAATATTGGAAAAGAAATCACAGACATAGACACAGCAAAATTAATGAAACGCTGGAACGCATTAATTGCCAAACAAGAGGAGATTTACAAAAATTGTTTAGGTAAAAAAGACGTAAATAATTGCAAAGATTGGCCTAAAATGAGCAAAGAATTGAGCGATAGAACATTAGAAATCAACCAGAAAAGCGAAGCTGCCGCTATTAAGAAAAAAAGCAACTAATCAAACCGAATTGCATTCACCGGATTAATTCGAGTAATAACGAAACTCGGCAAAATTAATGCTGACAGACAAATTATCATCGTCCCAAGATTTAGACCTATTAAATTCCAAGCATCTAGTTCAATTGGGACTTGTGAAAGGTAATACACTTCTGGATTCAACGAAATAAGTCCTGTGTATTTTTGCAGAACACACAAACTCAATCCGATTAAATTCCCCCAAAACATTCCACGTAACATCAAAAAACCTGCTTGAATTAAAAAGATTTTACGAATGGTCCAATTGGTGGCTCCCATAGCCTTAAACATTCCAATAAAATTGGTTCTAACTACAATTAAAACTAACATGGCGGACCCCATATTGATTATCCCAATCAATAACATTAATACGATAATAATCAATACGTTAATATCCAAAAATCCCAACCATAAAAAAAGCTCTTTCTCTGTATCCTGAATACTGTTTACCTGCAAAAGTGAACCGGAATCATCCGGAACCATTTCAATT
Organism: Lishizhenia tianjinensis; assembly: GCA_943330745.2. GTDB lineage: Bacteria > Bacteroidota > Bacteroidia > Flavobacteriales_D > Crocinitomicaceae > UBA952. The sequence continues at coordinate 43,039 of CALQIX020000015.1, read as the reverse complement.
ATTTGCTTTAATTTCGTTGACATCAATTCCAATTTACCCCAATCGTCAATATTAATTTCAAATCCGCTTACAAAACCTAAATTTGCCGATTTCCCATCGACTTGCTTACATTCTATAATTCCATTATCTGATGTGAAAAGTCGGAAATGATTCCCTGACTGGTCCAAATATTCGCGAGTAAGTTCTTGATTTTCATCCAATTTATAAGGCTTCTTAGCTAATCCTTTGACCGATATTTTCAGAAAAGAGGTGTCAATTAATTTTATTTTGTTTTTTGCATTCCCTAGATGTATTTCTTCAGTAATCAATCGAATTACGGTATCCTGAACTGGATCTAGCTCGAACATATTAAAACGTTTGAATCTTTCTCCCCAATTATATAGGTACGACCCATTTCCACCGCTGACTTCTGCCTTTACGAGTAATGAACCATTTGACAATGTATCAGCAATTCGAATACTGGCATTTAATCCCCAATCATTGAGTTCTTGAACGATCGATAAATTGGTTAAAACCACCTTTTTATCAAATTCTTCCAACCCTGTTGAGTAAATTCCTTCTATTACAAATTGCCTTTTCACCGGTGTATTGCGCACAAAAAAAGCATCTACTGTATCTTTTAATTTAAAACCCAGCAACTTTGCCGTTTTTTTTGACATTACGATAGGTTCAACATCATTTTCTTTCGAAAAATCAGGTATTTTACCTTCTACCAAATTTTCTTTAAAAAAATTCCAGTGGGTAGATTGAGACAAGCCTTTAAAAATAACACCCAAAATATCCTGTTTATTTACCAATGAATCTTTCCCTGAAGCTAATTTAATTTTGCTATCCGAACTTTCCGACTGAAGAAGGGCTGGTTTGTAGGCGACGGGAAAAATTCCAGCTAGATTTGGAATCGATTTCAATTGATTAAATGCAGGATGATCAATAGGAATTGGTGGGGTTTCATAAGGAGAGGCATCGCCCACCGTTTTTATAAAAAAATGAGATCCAAACCCGGTTATTTTCTGGCGGACCTCGTGCTGAAATCCTTTCACAACTGCCAAGGTTAATAAGTTTACAACAATAGCGAGTGCAATACTTATTATGGAAATCCGAACAATTGGACGCGAAACTTTCTTACCTTGTACTTCGGATTTAATTAACTTGCGTGCTATGAAAAATTCAGAAGGCAACTCTTTTCATTTTAGGATTCAAAGTTACATAATGCTATTGAGTAGCATGAGTTTTTTCTGCTTTTTAATTTCATCGTGTTCATTTGGCGCAACAAAAAGCACTTCAGATTCAATCAAAACTCCATTAAAACAACTAAAAATCGCTGCGATAACGCTAGGAAATGAGCAAACCGATAAATACGTTCCATCATTGTTGAATAAACGGATTGCCATTGTCGGAAATCAAACTTCGATCATTGGAAAAACCCATTTAGTGGACAGTTTGCTTGCTTTAGGGATTCAAGTTAAAAAAGTTTTTGCACCCGAACATGGCTTTCGAGGGGTGGCGGATAATGGAGAACATGTCTCCAACGAAATCGATAAAAAATCAGGACTTCGGATTATTTCCTTGTATGGTTCAAATTCAAAACCAACAGCCGAGCAGCTCGCTGATATAGATATTGTTGTTTATGATATTCAAGATGTTGGAGCCCGTTTTTACACCTATATCTCCACCCTGCACTATGTAATGGAAGCTTGTGCTGAAAACAATAAAAAGCTACTAGTACTGGACAGACCAAATCCCAATGGACATTATATAGATGGTCCAATCCTAGAACCTGAATATGCCTCTTTTGTGGGAATGCACCCAGTACCTGTCGTTTACGCGATGACAATTGGTGAGTACGCAACCATGATTAATGGAGAAAAATGGTTAAAAAATGGAGTTACTTGTTCGCTAGAAATAATCCCGTGTATAAATTATTCACACGATACATTTTATTCAATACCCATTCCACCGTCACCCAATTTACAAACAGATAAATCAATTGCTTTTTATCCTAGTCTCTGTTTATTTGAAGGAACAACAATCAGTGTAGGAAGAGGAACCGAAAGACCATTCGAGATTTTTGGCCATCCCAAATTCTCAAAAACAAGTTTTACCTTTACCCCAACGCCTCGGTTAGGGTCAAAAAACCCACCTTTCATAAACCAACCTTGCAATGGAATCGATCTTTCCAGTGAATTGAATACCCCACTTTTTCAATTGGATATTTCCATTTTACTTCGTGCAAAAAAATTATTAGGCAATCGAGATGTTTTTATCAATTCACCAAGTTTTTTCAATAAACTAGCTGGGAACACTAAACTAAAAAATCAAATTGAAAAAAACACTTCCGAAAAAGAAATTAGGAAATCATGGCAACCTGGACTGGATGAATTTAAAATAAAGAGAGCAAAATACTTGATTTATCCAGACTAATTGGTTTCTATAATTGCCTCTCGTAAATCATCCGTCATGATTGAATCTGGATTTTTCTTTAATGCTTTACGAATTCCAACTGCCGATCGCATGTCATATAACACTACTTTTTTTCCGAGATTCTGAATCATTTTTACTTCTTCTTGGCTAATTGCTGAATTTCTGATAACAATGCCTTTAATAATTGGGTTTGCTTGTAACAATTGTTGAGCCATCTGGTAACCAGTAACATCCAAATAAACCACGTAAAAAGAATCCATTAACTGATTGGCCAAAACCACATTATTTGTAACGAGGATTATCTGAATTTCAGGAATATGCAGAAAGTCAATTTCATTTAACCGTTGTATCAATAGAGCTGAATTAATGGATTGATTTAAACATTCATTTACCGTGCGCAAATCCAAATAAAGTGTTTTCCCTGCTAATAATGAAGGATCTAAATCAGCCAAAGGAATTAATTTTTCTTTTTTCCATGTTTTATAATGCAATTCCACTAATTCACTTGTTGTTTTATTAGGAACACAACCTGCACCTGTGGATTCTGATTCAAGTTTTGTATCGTGATAAAGCCATAAGTTTCCATCCTTTGAAAGTTGCACGTCGACCTCTACTCCATCACACCCACGCATCTGCAATGCAAACTCTATGGCTTCTTTGGAATTATCATGAAACATAGAATTCCCCATGGAAAGCCCCATACCTGCGTGACCAACAACTTGAATACTTGAAAAGTTTGATTTTTTTGTGCAACTAACAAGCACCATCAGAATTAATAATCCACTAATTCCACGCATAGCCAATTCCAATTGATCCGTAATAAGCAAAATTAGATGCCCCGATATTTTTAGTTGTTGAACTGCGGAAATTCTCCCTCATTGCACCTATACCAGCACGATGTATGAATGACCATTTTGACCCAATCTGAAAATAGTACCCTAAAAACAATGAGGTAAACTGATGTAAATCTATGACTCGCAGGAAAGCATGCGTAATTCTAGCCTCCGGACCAAAAAAAACAGTTGTCTTACGTTCGGTTTTTAATGAAATTAAATTGGTTGATAGTCCTATTCCTAGTTCAGGGAACAATTGATGTTGAAAACACGAACGATTCAAACCAAAACCCAATCCAGTAGAATAAATCATTCGTTTGGTCTGCCATGAAAAATGAACCTGTGAAAAAAGATCAAATTTCTGCAAAGAAACAGAAGTAGAAAACACTTTCTGGACCTGTATTTCACGCCTAATTACTTGGATTTCTTGACTATATAAAATTTGAGTAACAAGAATAAAAACCAGAAAAAGAAATGATTTCATGTACCGAAACTAATCAAATTTCGGACACTTATTGCAAGGATATCCTTTTGTTTTGTATTTTTTACAACACTTTTTTTTCTTCTCACACGAAGAAACTACGGGAAGTTTTTCTCGAATACCAGGGATTAAAACCAATTCATCCAATTTTGACACTTTCCTTATTTAGAATTATTCTATACAAAGATAAAAAAGAAATTTAATTTTCACCATTCTTCTTCTTTCCCGTCATCTTTATTGGCTTCATTTATTAATTTCTTCCAATTATAACTCGTATCCTCTGCATCTTTAATAATCCATTGATAATCATCTTGCTTCAACGGATAGACTTCGATTTCTTCCCCTGTATATGTTTCAATTGCATCTAGAAAAATCTTTTCATCTGGGCTGCAAAAAGCAATTGCTTGTCCTTGTCTATTTCCACGCCCTGTTCTTCCGCAACGATGCACGTAATTCTCTGGGTTTTCAGGTAAATCATAATTAATTACGTAATCAACATCAGGAATATCAATACCTCTAGCAGCCACATCAGTAGTAATGAGAACGTTATTTTCTCCTGAACGAAAACGATCCAACAACTCAAACCGTTTTTTTTGATCCATACCTCCATGCAACGATTCAACTTTTAATCCTGCACGTACCATAGCCGCATCAACACGCTCTGCTCGAACTTTCGTTCGAACAAAAACGATGAATTTTCCCTCTTCGTATTCTTTTAGAATGTTTTCAAGAAAAAATCGTTTGTCATCCATGGCAATAAAAGCAATCGTATGATCTACTTTTCCAGCTACCGGATTATTTGGAGAAAATTGAATCCGAAGCGCATCTTTCACCACTTCGTATGCTAATTTTTTTATCTTCTTATCTATTGTGGCTGTAAAAAAAAGTGTTTGACGCTTAGACGGAATATGTCGCATAATGTCCTTAATATCTTTATGGAATCCCAAATCGAGCATTAAATCGGCCTCATCTAGCACTAAAACCTGAATTTTTTCCAACTTAATGTATCCTTGTGAAATCAAATCAAACATGCGACCCGGTGTTGTCACTAATACATCCACATTATTCTGCAACGATTTAATTTGAGATTCTTGCTCAACTCCACCAATCAAACCGAGCGTTTTTATTTTGGAATTTTTTCCTATTTCTTGAAAAACCGCCGCTATTTGTTTAGCTAATTCGCGCGTTGGAACCATCACTAAACAATGTATGTTGGATTCTTTACGCTTTGATTTAGCACGGATAATTTGCTCAATTATAGGAATAACGAATGCAGCCGTCTTACCTGTCCCAGTTTGAGCAACAGCCATCACATCCTCACCATCCAAAATAGGCTGAATGGCCCGATATTGAATATCTGTTGGTCGAACAAAGCCCAAGCGATCTAGTTGATCTTTAATTTCCTGATGAATTGGATAATCTTTGAATTTCATAGGTCCATATATTCAAAAAAAAACCGTCTTACGACGGTTTTAATATTTTATTTCTATGCTATCTTCGGGAAAAGGATTCGACCGCAGTGTTCACAAACAATAATTTTCTTTTTCATTTCAATATCAAGTTGGCGTTGAGCAGGAATTTTATTGAAACATCCGCCACATGAATCCCTGTCTACTGGAACCACTGCCAAACCATTTTTAGCATTTGTTCTCAATCTATCATAAGCAAACAATAATCTTTCTTCGATATTTTTCTTTGCATTTTCAGAAGACTTCAGTAAACGATCTTCGTCTACTTGCGTTTCAGCTATAATCGCATCTAACTCCGCTTTTTTGGTTGCAAGATCATTGGTACGAAATTCCAATTGTATTTTTGCGTTTTCAAAAACTTCTTGTTTCGAATCAACTTTGAATTTCGCTTCTTTACTCTTCTTTTCGTGTAATTTTATTTCTAATTCTTGAAACTCTATTTCTTTAGACAAAGAATCATATTCACGATTATTTCTAACGTTATTTTGTTGTTCTTTATATTTTGAAATAGCACTTTCTGACTCTTTTGAAGCGTTTTTGCGATCAGAGATTTCAGTTTCCAACGCCTTCAACTCTGATTCAAAATTTGAAATACGAGTTTGTAGACCTGCTACTTCATCCTCCAAATCTTGAACTTCTAAGGGTAGTTCACCTCTAATCGTACGGATTTTATCGATGTCTGAATCGATTTTTTGTAGTTCAAATAAAGCGTCTAATTTTTCTGCTACGCCTATTTCTTTTTTTGCTGCTTTTGCTGCCATGTATTACCAGTAATTTATTGGATTCGTATTTCGTTCCGTTAAATGGATTGCAAAGTTACTAAAATTTTTCTTAAGAATATCAGCAATTAAATGTTTTGTAAATTGTTCGCTTTCATAATGTCCAATATCCAAGACTAATATTCGCTTATCTGCATCAAAAAACTCATGATATTTCATATCTGAGGTAATGAAAACATCTGCTTGTTGCGCTATCGCATGTTGCAATAAAAAACTACCTGAACCACCACAAACGGCTACTTTTCGAATCGGTTTATTCAGTAAGGCCGTATGTTTTATACATCCGCAATCAAACGTATCTTTTACCTTCCTTAAAAATTCTTCACTATTCAATGGATCTGCCAATTCTCCGATCATTCCAGCGCCCTCAAATGCATTTTTATTTTGAAGGGCGACAAGATCATAAGCTACTTCTTCATAAGGATGAACAGAAATTAACTGTTGAACAATAGGATTAACCCGGCTACTTTCAACTAAAAACTCTATTTTTAATTCTTTAACATTACTCCGAGTACCTCTGCTACCTTCAAATGGATTTGCATTTTCCAAGGGCAAATAGGTGCCTCTGCCTTCCGTTCGAAAATGGCATTCAGCATAATCCCCAATTCTACCTGCACCTGATTCAAAAAGAGCACGCGTCACTTCTTCAACATGACTTTCAGGAACATAGGTAACTAATTTCATGAGAGACTGATTTTTCGGTAGAAGAACCCGAGTATTATTCAAATTTAAGCGATTGCTAATTTCAAAATTTACTCCAAAACGATAATTATCTAAATTGGTATGCAAAGCATAAATTGCGATGTTATTTTGAATACATTTTACTAGTGAGCGCTCAACATAGTTGCCACCCGTAATTTTTTTAATTCCGTTAAAAATTAAAGGATGATGAGAAATAATTAGCTGACACTTTTTCTCAATCGCTTCTTCAATAATTTCCTCAGTACAATCCAAAGAAATCAGCACATTTGACACCACCTCGTTTTTATCACCCACTAACAATCCGCAATTATCATAAGATTCTTGAATTGTTAATGGAACGAGTTGTTCCAGATAATCAATAATTTGAGCTATTGTCATTTGTATCATTTTGGTAAAAGTATAAAAGGAATTTTAAACTGAAAGCAATACATCAAATTGCCTCGGAAAATTTTAGGTGTCTATCAATGAAATACAACAATACGAGCCATATTATGTTGTATCTTTGTAATGATTATGCAAGATTTTATTTTAAATTCTATTGAAGAGGCGATAGCTGAAATTCAAGCAGGAAAAGTGATCATCGTTGTTGATGATGAAGATAGAGAGAACGAAGGCGATTTTCTAACAGCAGCAAGGAATGCAACACCCGAAGTTGTAAATTTCATGGCTACACATGGGAGAGGTTTAATCTGTGCACCACTCACTCAAGAAAGGTGTAAAGAATTAGACTTAGATTTGATGGTGCAGCAAAATTCTGCCACGTATGAAACCCCATTCACGATTTCAGTTGATTTAAATGGTCATGGTTGCACAACAGGTATTTCAACAAGCGATCGATCAAAAACGATATTAGCATTAATAAACGATGACACACAACCAGAGGACCTCGGTAGGCCAGGTCATATTTTTCCTTTGCGGGCCAAAGATGGTGGAGTATTGAGAAGAGCAGGACATACAGAAGCTGCGGTTGATTTAGCCAGATTGGCTGGATTTGAGCCGGCTGGTGTAATTGTTGAAATATTAAACGAGGATGGCACAATGGCTCGCTTGCCTCAATTGATTGAAATTGCGCTGAAATTTGACCTTAAAATAGTTTCAATTGCCGATTTAATTGATTACCGCATAAAACACGAATCATTAATTGACCGGATAGTTGATGTTCATTTACCCACTGAAATTGGTGACTTTCAATTGTATGCATACAAAGAGAGGAACACAGATCAAGATAACTTAGCACTTGTTAAAGGTTCTTGGTCCAAAGACGATGCTGTTTTGGTTCGAGTACATTCTTCTTGTATAACTGGGGATATTTTTGGCTCATGCCGATGCGATTGCGGACCTCAACTTCACAAAGCAATGGAATTAATTGAAAAAGAAGGAAAGGGTGTAATTCTATATATGAACCAAGAAGGAAGAGGGATTGGCCTAATGAATAAACTCAAAGCATATAAACTGCAAGAAGAAGGATTGGACACAATGGAGGCAAATATTCAACTTGGATTTAAAGCTGATGAGCGTGATTATGGAATTGGTGCTCAAATATTGAGAGATTTGGGGGTGTCGAAAATGCGGCTATTGTCCAACAATCCGAAAAAAAGATCCGGGTTAATTGGATATGGCCTTGAAATTATTGAAAATGTTCCAATTGAGATTGAAAGTAACGTGCACAACGAAAACTATTTACTCACAAAACGTGACAAAATGGGACATTTACTAAAAATGGATAAATCAAAAGATGCTTAAAGCAAGTGGACTGATAAAATCGTATGGTGACCTATCAATTTTGAAAGGAATTGATTTGGAAATCAATCAACAAGAAGTTGTTTCTATTGTTGGTTCATCGGGTGCCGGCAAAACTACCTTACTTCAAATATTGGGAACACTTGACACGCCTGATGCAGGAAACGTTTTAATTGATAATGTTAATCCCTTCCATTTGACACAAAACAAACTGGCTGCATTCCGAAACCAATCATTGGGTTTTATTTTTCAGTTTCACCAATTACTTCCAGAATTTTCAGCCTTAGAAAATGTTATTTTACCCTCACTTATTAAGGGTGTTTCTATGGAGGAATCAAAAAAAGAAGGTGTCCGATTACTGAATATGCTGGGGCTTGAAGATAGAGCCACCCACAAACCCAATGAGCTTTCAGGTGGAGAACAACAACGTATTGCAGTTTGTAGGGCATTGATTAATCATCCAAAAATAATTTTCGCAGATGAACCATCTGGAAATCTGGATAGTAAAAATGCCAAGGAATTACATGAACTTTTTTTCTTTCTAAGGGACGAATTAAAACAAACTTTTGTAATTGTGACCCACAACGAAACACTTGCGGATATGGCCGATCGAAAGATAACAATAATGGATGGTATGTTGGCTTGAGCAACAAATTGATGTCTTCGATGAATTTACGAGAACTAAAAGAATTTCTTGATTTTAAAGCAGATCATTACGAGAATATACATTTTCTAGAGAATGACCCCATTCAATTTACCCATCGATTTTCAAAAAAAGAAGACCAAGAAATTATCGGATTTTTAATTGCTATGATAGCCTGGGGAAATAGAAAGAGTATTATTAGTAATGGGGAGAAATTAATTGAAATTATGCACGATTCGCCCCATGAATTTGTACTGAATTACCAATCGAGCAACCAAATACCTCATTTCGTTCACAGAACATTTAATGAAACAGATTTAGATTTTTTCTTGCGCGCCCTGCATCATATATATACGATTAAATCGGGCTTAGAGAATTGTTTTCATCAACACGCTGATATACCAGGAATAAAAGGAAGGATAGTTTCATTTCGCGAACAATTTTTAGCAACTAATCACGAAAGAAGAAGCGAAAAACACATTTCAAACCCACTTCAAAATTCTGCGTGCAAAAGACTAAACATGTTTTTACGTTGGATGGTGAGGCCAAGTAACAAAGGAGTTGATTTAGGTATTTGGAAAAGTATTTCAACCTCTGAATTACTTTTACCACTGGATGTACATACCAGTAGAAATGCCCGAATACTCGGTTTATTGGAGAGAAAACAAGATGACTGGAAAGCACTTGAAGAATTAATGATTCAACTGAGGAAATTTGATTCAAATGACCCAGTAAAATATGATTTTGCACTTTTTGGAATAGGTGTGAATGAAAAAGATTTATTTAACAAGTAATATCCTATTTTTTCGTCTAAATTCACTTACTTTGTTATCGGCATGTTATTTGTTATTTATTTGAAAAATTCAAAATGAAACATTTTTTATCCGTTGCGTTATTAACGCTTTGTTTTACTCCAATTATATTTGCACAACGCTCATTTGATAATCGGTTTGCTTCAATTCAGAAAGAATTAACAGATTGGGATCCTGTTAGAGGTCATTGGTTAGCGACAAGTTTAGTTAATCTTTCCGAGAATAAACCTGTTGAAGACAGAGCTTTCCCAGAAGATTTCACCCCATTTGAAATAGCAAAATTAATGCCTACGGATTTGCGCTCTCGAATTGTTGACACGATACAAACCAATGCGAATTCCAATCCATCTGAAGCCAATCGATGGAATGCAATGAATGCAATCGTTGGGAGGGTTGGATGCTCCTATATTTCAGGCAGAACCTACGGAGACCCTCATTTAACTTCATTTGACAGGGCCAATTATTCGTTTCAAACAGTTGGAGAATTTGTACTTGTTAAATCCACTAAAAATAATTTTGAAATTCAATGCCGGCAGCAACCCCAAAGCGATAATTTTTCACTGAACACAGCTGTTGCTATGAATGTGGCGGGAGATAGAGTAGCGATTTACGCAGAAAATAAACCAGACTTTGACCCTTCTCCCTTGCGTCTAAATGGATCTACGATTCAACTGAGTGGTAGAACATTTTATTTACCTCATGGCGGAAACATTCGATTAACTGGAAGAAACTATGTAGTTACCTATCCAACTGGCGAGGTTGTGAATGTAGAAATGAGACAATCAGGGAATATGACATTTTTAAACGTTACCGTTCAAATATTTGATTGTGATCGAAATAGTTTCTCAGGACTACTAGGTAACGCAAACAACAATCCGGATGATGATTTCAATAGTAATGTTAACCGATCAAATCATTTAGTTTATTCAAATGTTTTCGGGAATTCTTCAGTTAATCAATATGCAGAGAAAGAATATCTAGCCTTTTTAGCGGGTAATTTCGCTGAGGAATGGAGAGTGAATCAAAATACCACATTATTTGATTATTCGATGGGACAAAGCACATTGAGTTTTACCGATAGAAGTTTCCCAAGGGTGCATTATACGATTGACGACTTAACACCAAATCAACTATCAACTGCAAGAAGAAATTGCGAAGACCGCGGTATTTTAGCTTCGGATATGCGCGGATGTATCTACGATCAAGGATTCCTTAACATTACCCCTAATCCAGTGCCTACTAATCCCGATTTCACACAAGGGGTTAGTTTTAAACCTATTTTGCGCCCTGCGTTAAATACCAATCAGCATGAATTTGCTGAAGGAAAGACGCCAACGGGAAATGCTTTACCCATTCAACAAGGCCCAAATACCAATAGCACAGGCAAAGGAATTGGCGAAAAAGAAATGCCGAAAGAAATAATCAACGAGCCAATAGAAAAACCTGAACGATCGAATCGAATCATTGAGCCAGTGCGTGAAAGACCACAATCAAGCCCTTCTTATTCGGAGCCTAGTCGATCGAACAACACGCCATCATATTCAGCGCCAAAAAACCCGCCGGCTCCAAGAGTAAATACTCCGCAACCTATTTCAACTCCATCAATTAAGGGAATAAAGGGTAAAAATTAACTGTTTATCTTGGAACATCACGTAAATTGAATTACTTTTAGTTCAGTATTTAATTTATACGATATGTTTATCCTAAAAATTGGCATTTCATTTTTATTTTCAATTTGTTTATTTTTTTCTGCTTTCGGTCAAAAATCAGTTTTTTTTCAAAAACAACTTGAAAATAAGCCAACGGCAATCTTTCCTGTATGCATAAAAAACACAGCGGAAAACTTATCTTTTCTTTCGAAAGAAAATAGAACGATTAAACACAGAACCGCAAACTGGATTTTCTTTAATTCAAGTGCTCAATGGCTTGATGATCAATTAAAAAAAGATGCGCTTTCCGACTTTTATTTCGAATTTGCTCCACCAAGTATTCTTGCAGATTCTGCAATAGTTAGACATAAAATTAATTTGGTGCATCAAGGAGTTGGTCTAGATACATCCTATACAGGAAAAGGAGTAATTGTTGGAATTGTTGATCAGGGAATAGATTTTAATCATCCAGATTTTAAATTTTCGAACGGAAAAACAAGAGTGCTTCGATACTGGGACCATACTATGGATGCAGTTTCACCACCGCAACCATATGGATATGGGACATTGTGGGATAGCACAGCAATAAACAACGGGACATGCACAAGTCTAGAAACCGTTTCGGCACATGGAACCTCAGTATCAGGAATAGCAGTAGGAAATGCAAGAGCGAATTCTAAAAATAAAGGAGCGGCACCAGAGGCAGATATTGTTGTGGTTGAGACAAATTTCAATCTTCCGAATTGGACACTAACCATTGCAGATGCGTGCGATTATATTTTCAAAGTGGCAGATTCATTAGGCAAACCTGCAGTCATAAATTTATCTCTTGGCACCTATTTAGGAAGCCATGATGGGAGAGATCCAGCTGCAGAATACATTGATTCACTTTTAAATGCAGCATCGGGTAGAATTGTTGTTTGTGCAGCGGGAAACTCTGGAAACAAAGGTAAGTATCACGTAACAGGAATTGTTGATCAAGACACATCCTTTGTGTGGTGCAAAAACAATCCAGGGAACACATATATTGGAACGAATAAAATCTTGTTTGATTTATGGACCGATACTTCACAAACGAATTTCTCCTTTGCTTATGGCGCTGATTTACCCGCTCCAACCTACGGATTGAGAGGCAGAACCACGTTTCATGATTTAACAGCGAACATGAATCAACTTCCGATATATGACACGATTTTTAACGCTCAAGGAAACAGAATTGCGTGCATTGAAACCTATAGAGAATTTGTAGGACCAAATTTCCACATGCAAACGCTGTTCACAAAAATCGATTCATTGAATTATTTATACCGATTTGAAACCGTTGGAACTGGTAAATATGATATTTGGGGAGGCGCATGGCAGCAACTAAGTGATTTTGAAACCAACATACCTGTTGATTCGATCTTACCGGAAATTGTTAATTACCACATGCCAGACTCGCTACAAACAATCGTATCGTCTTGGAATTGTTCAGAAAAAGTTATTTCAGTTGGAAACATTACCAATAGAAATTCATACATCGATAAAAACAATGTAACACAATTTACTAATTCAACTCCTGCTGGACAATTAGCTCCTTCAAGCAGTAAAGGACCCAATCGTCTTGGTATCATGAAACCAGATGTTTCTGCGAGTGGTGATTTTTCATTTGGTTCTGGACCCATGTGGTATTTATCTAATTCAGCAAATAATTCAGTAATTGAAGTGGGTGGTTTTCACATAAAAAACGGCGGAACATCCATGTCATCTCCAGTTGTTGCTGGATCGGCGGCTTTGTACCTTCAAAAATGCAAAGGTCTCTCCTATCAAGATTTTAAATCAGATCTACAATTAGCATCCAATGCCGATTTTCAAACAGGAATTACGCCAAACTACAGTTATGGTTATGGTAAATTAAATACGCAAGAATTAATTTTGTTAAAACATCAACCTGCTACTGTGCAAGGCCCTGCTGGGATTTGTGTTGGAGGAAGTATTAATTTAACCTTTAACACTGACATGTCTCCAAGTACTATTTTATGGTCAAATGGTTCAACAACTAATTCAATTACGATCTCAAATAGCGGTAATTTCTCAGTTTATTTAGAGGATGCTCAAGGATGTAGAACAAGATCAGCCATAAAAAACATTCAGTTGTTTCAGTTACCATATGTGGACGCAGGACCTAACCACATTTTATGTCCAAATGAACCGTTCATTTTAATTGGAAATGGTACAGCAAGCAATTATACTTGGTCAAATAATATTCAGAACAACACAAGTTTTATTCCGCAAAATACAGGTTTTTATTACCTCACAGGAACAGATTTGAATAACTGTTCAAACATTGATTCTACATTTTTGGATTTTTATACCTTAATACCAGTAAGCTACATAGAAACAATAAATGAAATCACAAGTAATGGTCAGGCTTTTAATGTAACCCCGGGAATTCCAAATGGCGGGACTTACTCAGGAGAAGGAATTATTGGAACAACGTTTCACCCAGGATTAGCAGGAGAAGGAACACATGCAATTGTTTATTCTGTGCAAAATAGCAATGGTTGTTTTTCTACAGATACATCCTATATAACCGTTTTGAATGCAGGGGGTGTGACTGAGCAAAATCAACTTTTCACGCTTTATCCAAACCCGACCCTATCGAATTTGACAATTGGTTCGCCCTTAAAATTAATTTCCATCGATATGTATAGTAGTGAGGGGAAATGGATAAAAAATTTCGATGTTTCTGCTAACCCTACATTAAATGTCGAATCGTTAAAACCAGGAATATACTACATATCCATTCAATCCGAAATTGGATTAAGTAAAATTAAATTCATAAAAGTCAATTAACCCATGCGGAAATTTATCGTAGTAAGTATATTTTTTATATCATCTCTAGTAAACGCACAAGACATTCAATTAAAAAACAATCAGGGTGGACTACTAAGCCTAGGGGTAAGATCAACTATCAGTGCATTCAATGATAGCAAAACAAACAACTTCGGGAAAGGAATCGGCGGTCAATTTCGCTTGCAACTATCCGAAAGAGTAAACACGGATTGGTTTTTTGATTACCTCACTAGTGATATAGGATCCGTTGCACACCGAACTGATTACCATATTGGATGGAGTGTGTTGTTTTATCCTTATTTAAAAGAAAATCAATTGATAAAGCCATATATCGTTGCTGGTCACTGCTTTGATTATTCTTATATGGCCGAGAATAGTGACAAGAATAATTCAGATGAAAGATGGAGTTCTGCTGTGCAAGCTGGAATTGGTACTCACATCAATCTATCAAAAAGAATGGATCTTTCATTGACTAGTCAATATATGATTCATTTAGGTAATCATATACATCCAGTGATTTCGTCTAGCAGTATCGTATTTCAAAACGAAGGTGGAATAAGTTTGGAAGGTCATTTGCTTTTAACGGTAGGACTAAATTATAAACTAATTGATTTATGGTAAAATTTATTTCTTGTATTTTTATAATACAGCTATCCCTTGTATTTAGTCAAGAATTACCGGGTTTAGATCCTAATGAAAAATTAAATCAAACCAAAACCAACTATTTTCAACCTGGACTATTAAAAGCATCTGCTACTATTTCGCCTGGAAGAATGTTTCAAAATGATGCGAATACAATAAATCTTTCTGGATTTTTAGAATACGTCCTAGATAAAAACTATAGCTTGAGGGGTGATGTAATTCAATTTATAGATGCCAATTTTGGCGCAAATTCAATGATCATACCTGAATTCCAAAATAGATTATTTATAGGCGTATTTAGACACATTGGTAAAGGAAATTTTAAATGGTATAATGGAATACAAGCCGGAACAACTATTACGAATTATAAAAATAATTTCACATTAGAAAGCAAAACACATGTCGCCCCATCATTTGGACTGAAAACAGGTGCAGCCTATTACGTATGGAACTACTTTCATTTTTTTGCAGATTTAACGTATCTCAACTCAACATTAAGGGGTACAAACTTTGGCTCACAACGAATGGATGAGCTATTGTTTTCTGCTGGACTTGGATTTCAAATTCAAACGAAAAAACAGGTTAAAAAATATAGAACTATTGGAACACCTTCCTTTTAATCACTAAATGGAAACAGATTTCACCCCGAAAAACCCTTGTTATTTTTACGATTCTAAGCAGTTTCCACAACTCCTATTTTTAGAAGAAAATTTTCAAGTAATCCGTCAAGATTTAATTCAGTTAATTTCATCAAATTCCGAACAAGAGTGGATGCGCACCTTTCCAGACTATGTCAAAGCACATTCGGATAAGGCATGGAAAGTTTTTTCGTTTCTGTTCTTTTCAATGAAAAATCCAATTCATCGAGCATTATGCAAAGACACGGCCGAGTTAATCGATCAAATACCTGAATTGATATCTTGCGATTTTTCATATATGGAGCCGCATACCCACATTCTTCCTCACAAAGGATATTCACGGATGGTCTTGAGGTGTCATTTACCATTGATTATTCCAACCGAGAATGCTTGCGCAATGAGAGTTGGGACTGAAACCCGGCATTGGGAAGAAGGAAAACTACTTATTTTTGATGATTCCTTTGACCATGAGGCCTGGAATAATAGTTCGGAATACAGGGTTGTTTTAATGTTTGATATCCCAAACCCTCTTTGGGGGTATTCAGCAGCGGAAATCTCAAGTTATAAAATCAAACATTTGGACGATCCATTCCTTCTATCATTAGCCAATAAAGAAGAATGGGCTACAGCTTATGAAAATCGGGAATTACCCAAGGTGATTTTTTCGTAGATAAAAAAGAATTTATTTCTGGTAGATTTTTTTCTGTCGGTGTTCCTTTCCAAGCTAACGCTGATTTTTCTTCGCAAAAAATATGAGCTGCTTTATTCAATTTCAATCCCTTCGTCAGGAAATCCTCGCGTGAAAGTTCCAAAAGCACACTTTCTTGTCTAACATCTTCACCAACAAAACGGTAGCCCAATAATTTATTATATTGAATAGCACGTTCATTATCTTTTCGGATACGAATACAGGATTTATTTATTGTTTCCAGTCCATAAAACACAAAATTCAGCAGACACAAAGACGCGTAAACAGCTGCAAATGACGACTCATATTTTGGTTCTCCAATAAAAATTCCACCTTCGCCAAATCCAGCATTGGGATTAAAATTTTTTGCACTTATCAACCCTACTTTTTCTTGTTCAAATTCAATAATAAAATAATAATTGAGCGCATTATCAATCTTCTGAAACCAAACAAGCTGCTCCTCTTGTGTTATCTTCTTCGGCAATAACATTTTAGAATTTACAAAACTAGAATTTCTCCATTTTCGAACCAATTCAATATCAGCAAGTGTTAATCGAGTTAACTTCACTTCATATTGCTCCAATGTTAGCATTCTTTATCAGATATATAATACAAGGGCTCATTGTTTTGATTACGCAAAATCTTGCGTACATATTGAGAAAGAATCCCTAAGCTAAAAATTATTAAACCCGTTGAAAATAAAATACTTACAATTAGCGATGCATAGCCCTCTTCTGTGATTTTATCTATAAACTTTCGGTATAAAAAAAACACCCCAATCAATAAATTGACTCCACTCATTATAAATCCTAGGTAAGTCACCAATTTTAATGGGAAATCAGAGGAATACATAATTAAATGACCCGTTTTTTGAATTAAATCCCTTGTGGAATAACGTGAAACAGTAGATGCATTCTCATTTTTTTCAACCTGAACAAATTCAACCTCATCTGTATACCAGAGCAGAAATTCATCAATAAAAACGAAGTTTGAATGTTGAGAAGCCATTGTCCGTGCTAATTGACCCTCTATCAAGCGAAAGCTACTTCCCCTACCCTTATTTTCGCCTTCAATTTTTGATGCTTTTTTGTACAAGAAAGTCAGTAATTTCCTTTTCCAACCAAAATTAGATTCAAACTCACCATATACAACTTTGGCTGAAGCTTGATTTCTCGTTTCAATTAATTTGGAAAACTCACTAGGGAGTACATTTAAATCATCGTCCATTGTCAGAACAAATTCACCCAAACTTTCATTTATCCCGCACAAGGTGGCCACATGCTGCCCTACATTTTTGGACAATCGAATGATTTTAATTTCTGGATATCTTTGCTTTAATTCCTTGAGTTTTTTCCAAGTTAAATCTGAACTAAAGTCATCTACCAGAATTAATTCAAAAGATGTTGCAGTTAAAGTCGTGAAAACCGTTTCTACGAGAATAGTAACACCCTCCTGATTATTATATACAGGAATAACAAGGCTATATGTTACATGTGAACTCATTGACAAACTCAAGAATACAAATTATTCTGGAAGAATATTCATTTTTTCAGCAAAATGATAACAATAATCCCGTAAATCTTCTGAAATTAAATGTTCTCCTGTTGCTTTTTCAAAGGTGTCAGCCATCGTTAACAAGGATTGATGAAAAAACTGTTTCATTTCTTCAATGGTCATTTCTTTTGTCCACAAGTCAATTTTCATGGTGTTTTTTTCAGCTGGATCCCAAATAGAAAGCAAAAATGCACTAGCTGGTTGGTTTTCAATTTTACCATCCTGCGCTGTCCATTTCATTTCAATGGGTAAATTATTTTCGTTGACTTCTACGTGTATTTTTATTTCTGATTTCTTGGACATAAAGCTATTTTTAATCGATTTTATAAGTTTGCATAATCTCAGCAAAAGGCACTTTTACTAATTGATCGAGCGATAAATCTGAGTGAGATCCCATGTATTTTTGCACCATTCTCCATCCAATGAATTGCCCCAATCTATCCGGACTCTCCTTCGGCAATCCAGCTGTTTGAGGAGCTTCATTAAAATACCCCAATTTGAGCATTTCATCACTTTTAAACAATAGTTTTTGATCGACAAAATACGACCAAATTTGTTTTTCGTTTTCTTCAGCCCATTTATATTTTTCAGCAGTATAACGCGCTATTATTGCTTTTTCTGCGGTTGGCATCGCTGCTTCGATGCAATACAGGAGTTTGCCCCAACTAATCATATCCTCTGCAAATTTAGCGTCAGTGGGTGCTTGTATATGGGCATACACCCATTGAAAAATAATGTCACGAACCATGAATTTACGTTCCATGCCTTGTTTCATATATTCATAAACATTTTGAGTGGGAAGTTTTTTTATCACTTTATTTGATGGGCCTAAATACCATTCCAAACCTACCCCAATATCGTCATTGGTTGCAATTGCATTATAACTAAATAAAGCATTAAAAAACGCAATGTGCTTGGGGTGTTTGGCTTTTGGAAAATGGTACTTTAAATGTTTGAGTGCATCCTGAATCTGATTTTTTTCATTACTCAAGTCAGAAAACGATTTTTTTAACTCTAGTTCAACTTCCTTTATGTATGGATCTTTATAAAATTGATTCACCTGATTATTGAACGTTGAATCCACTTTTGGGTTAATTTTTAATCCTTTTTCATAAGTAAATCGATATAATTCGTTGAAGGAATTCAAAAATGATTTGTTGAATTTGATACGATCTTTTGCAGAAGAATTAAAATATATAGAATCAACATGAACGAACTTTACTTCCGATTTTATCGATGATACATCAACATCTAATGGATTATGGCCGCACGAAACAACAAAAAACACTAAAACTAATAAGGAAAATAAATAGCGTAAATGAATCATTTTTATAACTTTGCTTTCAAAGTTAACATTTCATTTGCTAACAATTAATTTAAACCCTATGAAAAAAGCACTATTATTTGTAAATCTTGTCATTTTTCCCAGTCTATTTTCAGTTGCTCAAACCGACGCTGCTTGTCAAAAAAAAATTGATAGCTTATCCAATCGCATCAACTATTTGGAAAGCAACATGAAAAATTCCTTTAATGAAAAATTAGTTCAGGCTGGTTTAACTACTAATTTGGGAATGAACTTCATTGTTCCAGGACAAACCAAATTGATTGATAAAAATGGGGTTGGATCATGCTTTAGTATTGGTTTAGCAATCAATAAAACCTTCAAAAATTCCCCTACAATTGGAATTGCAACTGGTATAGAATTTGACTTTGAAACAAACCGATATAAATCAGTAGACAGTGTTTATTATGACTTTAATGGTTCCAAAATAATTGGCAAATCGAATGCAGCAGACGCAACAGGTTCTTTCTCGTTACAAGAACGCAATCAAAAATCAATTTATGTTTCAGTTCCTTTAATGATGTTGTTTAGAACGAGTATGATTGGTGATTTTCGCTATTTCGGAAAATTTGGAATCAGAAATTCGTTTTTAATTAAAAACACGGTAAACGATTTAGGAATTGACGTTACCAATCCGTCTCAGCAAGTAGCTAACGTTGAAAATAATAGTTTTTCTTCTCCAGGTGACATGTTTTTCTACAAAGGATCAATCGGTTTATCGGCCGGAGCTGAATGGAAATTTATTAGCACCACTTCATTAGTCGCTGAAGTTGGATATTTTTATGGTATTACGCCCTTACATTTAGAACGCAAAGAATCGAACCGAACTCTATATACTGAAACAGCAGGAACGAGAACCTATTTTTCTAATAAAGCAAATCAAAACCAATTACTGTTTAAGATTTCAATCCTATTTTAATTCAACGAAATTGGACTTTTGTAAGACGAAAGAACATATTGTTCATTGGTTAACCAATTATTGTGATCAAGCAAATGCAAAAGGCTTTGTAATTGGTGTTTCAGGAGGGATTGACTCTGCCGTAACTTCTTCTCTGTGCGCACTCACCAATAAAAAAGTTGTTTTGGTAAATATGCCAATTAGACAATCTACAAGTGAATACAATCGATCGAAGGAGCACATTGAAGACCTGAGCAAACGTCACCAACATGTAATTTCGCATGAGGTAAAACTGACTGAGGTATTTTCTGCTTTTGAAACTATTCTACCTCCGTTAGCTGCGTCTAATAAGTTGTCAATGGCGAATACGCGCGCAAGAATACGCATGACCACTCTTTATGCCATTGCACAAAGTGAAAATTGTTTAGTGGTTGGTACCGGTAATAAAATTGAGGATTTTGGAATTGGTTTTTATACAAAATATGGCGACGGCGGGGTGGATATTAGCCCTATTGCCGATTTGATGAAGTCACAAGTTTATGCTTTGGGCAAGGAGCTCGGAATTGTTCAATCTATTCAACAAGCGGCACCCACGGATGGATTATGGGGTGATAATCGAACAGATGAAGATCAAATCGGCGCAACTTACGATGAGTTAGAATGGGCCATGGAGTTCAATGGAAAAGAAGAAAATCTAACGAATCGGCAAAAAGAAGTAATTGAATTATATAATCGATTAAATAAAATTAATCAACATAAAATGATTCCCATTCCAATTTGTACAATACCTGATGTATTGAAATTTACTTAATCAATCGTTGGCGATTCATTTCATACAAAACCATTCCAACAGATACGCTCACGTTTAGCGACGCAACGCCACCAATCATTGGGATTTTTAGTTGCTCATCTGCCATCCGAATAAGATCATTGCTAATTCCATCCTCCTCTGATCCGAAAATAAATGCAACAGATCCTGCAAATTTACCGAAAGGCAATTCCTTATTCGATTTTTCAGTGCATGCCACCAATTTCACACCCGATTGCTGAATGTAAAAAAGTGCTTCTTTCAATTGTTCGACCTTGCAAACCGGTAAAAAATTAAGCGCTCCAGCTGAAGTTTTAACGGCATCTGCTGTCACTAATGCCGAGCCTTTTGAGGGAATTACAATTGCATCTACTCCTTGACAAGCTGCCGTTCTGGCAATTGCACCTAAATTTCTAACATCCGTAATTCTATCTAAAAAAAGCAGGGTTAACTGTTCTTTTTTTTCCAATTTGGAATCTACCAAACCGTAAAAATCATGATATTCAATAGGTGAAACAAAAGCAATTACTCCTTGATGATTGGCCATTGTTATTCTGTCCAATTTTTGTACCGGAACAAATTGCAACTGATAATCTTTTCCTGATAACACTTCCTTTAATTCAATAAAAAGGTCTTTATTCATCCCTTTTTGAATTAAAATTTTATTGATTTCTCTTTCCGATTTTATGGCTTCAACCACAGAACGAATTCCATAGATTATGTTCTCTTTTTCTTTAAAATTCTGTTCGCGATTGCGATATTGATTATCTACCATATTATTTCCCATTCAATCTTTACGTTATCACCCAATGTTTTTGCGACAGGACAACTTTTACCTGCCTGAATTACCTTGTGTACTGTTTTTTCATCCCAATTGTTACCCGTAATGTCAACTTTAAGAATAATAGTTTCAATTCTCCTCGGATTTGAACCCATAACCTTCGTTACCTCTACAACTCCATTTTCAAATGCAATCGCATGTTCTTGACAATAAATCCCCATAATTGTTAATGCACAGGAACCCATTGCAGTGGCTACAAGATCTGTCGGAGAAAAGTATTCACCTTTCCCTTTATTATCTATTGGGGCATCCGTGATTAGCTGATTTCCTGAAGCAAGGTGTTCACCAGTGGTTCGTAAATTGCCATTATAAACTATTTTGGATGTCATCTTTTCCCTCTATCTCTTAATTCCTGTAAAGATCTAACCAACATCTCATGAATTTGCTGAGGCTGGAGTACCTCGGCATTTCTTACCGTTACACCATTTACTGTATATTGAACACTCTGTAATTTATCAAAATCTCTAACGCTCACATTTTTTGTGTAGACCCTCTTTTTTTCAGCGTTAAATGCCATTATCTGAATATATACTAAGGGGCGATAACGACTTGTTCCAAGAATAGGATTCACCAGATTAACGCCAGAAGCTATTGAATAACTGACACGAACCTGCACATAATAATCTTTATCAAAATCGTGAATCGCTTGTCTTTTTGAACTCACTGGCATTCCCCTAACCATATTTCCACCATCGTAGGTTTTAATATCACGTCCTCTTCTATTTTTTCGATATACGCATTCTGAGTTTGTATTCAATTCCGAGGACACCGTGCGTGTGATTACTGCCTTTATGGAATCAATATTTGCATCTGACAGCCGCACACGATTCATTGATCCTTGTTGTAAAGCGCTTCCGTTTGTGGTTACTTGTACTGGATTCACCAACCTTCTGTCAACATAAAATCGGATGCTGTAAATTCCCGCACTACTTTGAGCGAAAGATTGAAAAATCAGAACCAACTGAATAATCAATAGAAAAAAATACTTTTTATTCATCTAAAAATAATTGTCCTCAAATTTAATCAAATTGCTGTACTTATTTCAATTTTAACAGCATCAACCCAAACCAACCAATGATTTTTTTATTTAGAATCATTCTAAAATACCCTTTTTAAGGTATTGCCAAACGTATCTGAATTCATCAATTTTGCGCTATGAAAACATTACCAATATTTATTCTTTTTATCCTATTTTATTTTAATTCCATTGAGGGTATTGGTCAATTAACTGCAAAAGATTCAATTAAAAAATTAGTTGAATTTAATATTACTGGAAATCAAAAAGATTTAGAACGCCTTCCTATTTTAGAAGGAACACGAATAAATGCTGGAAAAAAAAATGAAATCATTAATTTGAACGCTCTAACTGCTGATTTATCTTCTAACAACTACCGTCAGATAATGGCTAAAGTACCAGGAGTTTCAATTTGGGAAAGCGATGGATCGGGTATTCAAACCTCAATAGCAACCCGCGGACTGAGTCCAAATAGGTCTTGGGAATTCAACGTTCGGCAAAATGGTTTTGATATTTCTTCAGAAGCGTATGGTTATCCGGAGGCATATTACACACCACCGACCGAAGCATTAGATAAAATTGAGGTAATCAGAGGAGCGGCTTCTTTGCAGTATGGCACTCAATTTGGCGGATTATTAAATTACGTAACCAAAAAAAGCCTTGGATCAGCCCCTTTTTCATTTGAGACGCAACAGACCATAGGTACGTATGGATTATTCAACACATTCAATGCCATTGGCGGGAAAATAAAAAAATTCTCGTATTATGGTTTTTTACATCATCGGTTTGCGGATGGATGGAGAGATAATAGCCGATATTCTACCACAACAGGACATATTAATTTGTCCTATACATTCAATAAAAAATTAACCACATCCTTGGAATACACACACATGAATTACTTAAGTCAACAACCAGGAGGATTGACCGATTCAATGTTTTTTGAGAATTCAAGACAATCTGTGCGTGATCGAAATTGGTTTAGTACTCCTTGGAATTCCACTGCTTTCCATCTCGATTATCAACCAAACTCACTTACCAAAATAAATGTAAAATTGTTTCATACCTTGTCTCAACGTAATAGCATCGGGTATTTAAAGGATATAAATCTTAGTGATTCATACAATGGTTCTTCTTTTAGCAATAGACAAATTGATCGTGACTGGTACAATAATCTTGGATTGGAAGCGCGCATGCTACGACAATATTCTTTACTTGGTCAAAAATCAGCTATTTCTTTAGGTTTCAGGGCTTATACAGGACACACAACACGCAAGCAGAGTGCAGTTGGAACCACAGGAAGTGATTATGATTTAACAATTGCCATGCAACAAACTAGCTCAAATGGTTTATTTGATTATAAAAAGGAACTAAATTTAAGTACCTTGAATGCGGCAGTTTTTACAGAAAACTTATTTCAATTAACTGAACGATTCAGTATAACCCCAGGTTTACGGATAGAATATATTAATACTGGAGCTAAAGGAACAATTGACAAACCTGAAATTGGAGATTCAATTCATGCGGCTAATCAAATTCGATTTGTCTTACTCGGAGGGGGTGGTATGGAATTCCAAACGACCGAAAAAACAAATTTTTATGCCAACATTAGTCAAGCATTCCGACCGGTTACTTATTCAGAATTAGTACCATCAGCTACCACCGACTCCATCGATCAGAATTTACGGGATGCGAATGGGTACAATCTAGATTTTGGATACCGCGGAACAATAAAAAACTACTTAAGTTTTGATGTGGGCACATTCTATTTATTCTACGACAATAGAATTGGAACCATTAATACTAATGGCAAAAATTTAAAAACAAATATAGGGGCATCTGTGAGTCGTGGAATTGAGTCCTTTATTGAGCTTGATTTACTTCGATTAATCACCCAAAAAGAAAAATATGGGCAATTGAAAATTTTCGCCAACATCGCGTTCATTGATGCTAGATATACCCGATGGGATGATCCAGACGCGCAAACAGATCCGTCAAAAAATTACAGCGGTAATTTTGTTGAAAATGCACCAAGAAATATAAATCGTTTTGGTCTAACCTATAAGAAAAATGGCCTTTCACTGACAGCACAATGGAATCAAATAGGATCGGTTTTTACAGATGCACTAAACACAATTTCTCCAAATTCGAAAGCAACAGTTGGTAAATTAGATGGTTATCACGTTCTTGATCTATCGGTTTCTTACCTAATCAATAAACAATTTACCCTAAAAGGCGGGTTGAATAACGCAACGAATGAGAAGTATGCAACACGCAGATCAGGTGGATTTCCAGGACCAGGCATCTTACCAGGAAGCGGTCGAACAGGATATCTATCAATAGCAGCGAAATTTTAAAACCAATTATGTCTCCATTAATTTAGAGAATTAACTTCTAGTTAACAATCTATTTTGTATTTTCGGGTTAGTGAAAACAAATCCCTATTTAATAATTCTTTTTTTGCTGGCGTTCTTGGGTTTTCCGAACACCATTTTTTCACAAGAAAGAACGGAGATTGAGATAAAAAAAAATATTGAGAAGGCAAAAAACAATTCAGAAAAATTTCAATTTGAAATTGAATTAGGGAGATTTTACCTAACAACAAACTTTTCAAAAGCCAATGCAATTCTTGATCAACTCAAGAAAAACAAAGCCTATACCACTTCAAAGTTCACCTTCAAACGCTTGATTTTTGAGATTCAATACGCTCAAGCGGTTAAGGATTTTGTTCGTTTCAATCAATTAATTGAACAAACAGAAGGTCAATTAAGCGCATCTATTTCAGAAAAAGAAAAATTTGAATGGTTAATTTTTTATGGCATTTCAAAACAAATCAAATTAGATTATTCGGAGGCTCTATCTATACATTTTCAAGCATTAAAAATCAGTCAAAGGTTACGAAATCATATTCAATCCTCTGAAATAAATCGTTTGCTTGCCTGGGATTACACAAATTTGAATAAAAAAGATAGTGCGCTTTATTATTCAAATCGGAGTATTGTATTTGCCCGTAAAACGAATTCAAAATCATCCATTTTAGCTGAATGTATCAACACGCAAGCTTTGATATACAAACACTTCAATCAAATTGAAATTGGAATTGCAAAAAACATGTTGGCCATAGAAATCATAGCAAACACAACAGATTATGAAAAATTAAGCAGATATAATCGGGAAATTGGATTATCGCAATTGGATATAAAAAATTGGGATGAAGCAGAAGCTTATTTTAAAAAATCATTAGCATTCGCAAACCAATTGGAGGATCAAACGCAGATTGGTTTAGCATTGATTCATTTGGCAGCAGTTGAATTGGGCAAAAAAAATCTCAATCGAGCAAAAGAATTTGCTTTTCGAGCAGAAGCGGCATTAACTAAAACGCAAAATAATGAAGCCATAGGCGATGTAGATAATTTTATTGGAATTTTATTCAGTGAATTGAAAGAGTATAAACAAGCTGCTATTCGCTTGAATAAAGCACTTGTGAATTATGAAAGTGTTGGAAATAGAAATAAGATTGCGCTTGTTTATCACCATGTTGGAAAGGTACTACTGGAGCAGGGAAAGTACAACGAAGCAGAAACATTTCTCAATCGATCTATCAACATGCGAAAGGAAATGAAGCAAATAATTTCGATTCATGAGAGCTACAAAGTGTTATCTGACTTATTTTTGAGAAAAGGAAACATTCAAAATGCCTTTCAATATTTAAATTATTATGTGCAGTATTTAGATAGTAATAATTTACTCCAATCAACGAGAAGTATTGCTGAAATCAACGAAACATTTAAAACGCAAGATCAGTTGCGCACCATAAATTTACAAAGCGACTCAATTAAAAGTGCTCGTGAAAAACAAGAATTAACCAATTCTAAATTAGAAAACACCCAATTAAGGAATACCTATCAACTGATCACGATTGTTTTTATACTATTTATTGTATTAGCAGCCGGTTTAATACTAAAAAATTATTGGAATCGAAATAAATTATTACAGTTGCAAAAAGAGTCTGAAATGTCACAAACGCTTCTGAGAGCGCAAATGAATCCACATTTTATCTTCAATGCCATGTCGGTAATACAAAGTTACATTTACGACAACGACCCGTCCAAATCCTCTAAGTTTTTGGTGAATTTTTCGCGACTCATGCGACTCATTCTAGAAAATTCCTCAAAAGAGTTTATCACCCTTGAAACTGAAATAGAAATTCTTCAAAAATACCTAACCACGCAAAAATTAAGGTTCGAAGATCGTTTTGCTTTTGAAATTATTGTTGATCCTCTTTTGTCTGAAATTGAAACACTTATTCCACCCATGATAACTCAACCTTTCATTGAGAATTCAATTGAACATGGCCAATTACATACTCTTGACAACGGTTTTATCGAAGTAAAATTTACTCGTGATGAAGAAATGTTGCACATCACGATTATAGACAATGGAATTGGAAGAAAAATTGCGGGCACGAGTAAAAAAAGTAAAGAGCACCATAGCATGGCCATGAAGATCACGGAAGAACGCATTTCGATAATCAATAAAAAATATACAAGTAGCGGTTTTATTCACATTACGGATTTTAATAAGGAAAAAGAAACCGGAACTGTTGTGGATATCAAAATTCCTCTTAAATTTAAAGACCAAAACTCCTGATAATGATTAAAGTACTTGTAATTGACGACGAAAATAAAACAAGAGAGTTTATTGCGAAACTTATCCGTTCATTCGGTCTTGATCTTGAAGTTATTGCACAAGGGGAAAGTGTAGAAACAGCATTAGCAGCAATTGAAAGCAATCAACCAGACATTGTGCTTTTGGATATTCAAATGCCCGACGGTACAGGTTTCGATGTTCTAAAAAGAACACCTACAAAAAATTTCGAAGTTATTTTCATTACAGCTCATCAAGAATTTGCTATTAAAGCAATAAAATTTAGCGCACTGGATTACATCCTAAAACCAGTTGATCCAGAGGAATTACGTGACGCTATCGAACATGCCATTCAAGCTGTTTCTGAAAAAAAAGATATTAAACAATTCGATACATTACAACATAATTTAGTTCCACATCAAAAAAAGAAATTAGTACTTAAAACACAAGAAAGTGTATTTGTTGTTGAACTTGATGATATTATTCGATGTGAGGCTGATAAAAACTATACTTTTTTCTTTCTCACAAGCGGAAAAAAAATCCTTGTTTCCAAAACCTTAAAAGATTTTGAAACATTACTTTCTGGAAGTCATTTCTTTCGTATTCAACAATCCCATTTGGTAAACATCAATTTTGTTGAACGGTATGATAAAACCGAAGGAGGATCTGTTATTATGAAGGACGGTGCTGCTGTTCCTCTTTCTCCAGCAAAAAAAGATTTGTTTTTTAAAATCTTAGAAAATCTTTAATTACCCGTAACTAAAATTTATTTTCGAGTTTAGTAATTTACTAATATTTTTATTCGTCTGTTTTTCAAATAGTTACATTTTTCACTACTCTTTTATTTTTAAGAATTGCTAAACTGTAATTATATTTCAGAAACAGTCCTTTATTTTGTAAAGAATTTGTAAATGTAATTCTCGGAATAATGAATTTTAATAAACTGCAGTTTTTAATTAAATTGATTGAAAGCAGAGGCACTGGTTCACCAAAGGAACTAGCGCGTAAATTGAACATGTCTGAAAGAATGATTTATAAATACATTTATATGCTCAAACACGAATTTAAGGCCCCCATAGCCTATAGTCGGAGTATGAAATCCTATTACTTCACTGAAAATGGTCGTCTAGATCTCAAATGGAAAAAAGACAATTAGGCTTAAATCTTACGTAATCGAATTAATTTTGTCTATTACCAAGTAGATCAGTAGAAAAAGAATCATTGCATAAACAACTATCTTAACTAGATACCATTTACTTGCTTTAGGTGGAATTTTATCCTTAAAATTAAACTCGTACATGATGTAAATTTACTTTTTTTTACATTATTTCAGAAATCAAATCAGTTGAAAATCAAATTCAATTAACTTTGCTGATAAGAATGAACCTAATATGAAACATGTTCTCGTTACTGGTGGAGCTGGTTATATTGGTACACATACCGTTGTTGAGTTAATTAACAATGGTTTTATACCCGTAATAGTCGATGATTTTAGAAATTCAAGCCACTTGGCAATTCAAGGAATTGAGCATATTACCAAGCAAAAATTGTTTGTTCATGAATTTGATTTATGTGATTTAAGTTCGGTTAAATCGTTGTTCTCTCACTATTCGTTTGATGGAATTATTCATTTTGCGGCGTATAAAGCCGTGGGTGAATCAGTTGCTTTACCCTTAAAATATTATACCAATAATCTACAAAGCTTGACTAATATTTTAGCTTGCATGATCGAATTTCAAGTCAATAATTTGGTTTTTTCTTCTTCGTGTACAGTGTATGGTGACCCAGTGGGAATCAAAGAAGTTTCGGAAAATTCTGAAAAAGCAAAGCCAAGTTCTCCCTACGGAAATACTAAACTAATCGGTGAAAATATCATTGAAGATACGGCAAAAGCAAATCCTTGGTTCAAATCTATTTGTTTGCGCTATTTCAATCCTATTGGAGCACACCCTTCCGCTAATATTGGCGAATTCCCAATTGGAAAGCCAAATAATCTATTGCCTTTTGTAACTCAAACAGCAATCGGTTTACATAATAAACTTACCGTTTTTGGCAATGATTATCCAACCGTTGATGGCAGTTGTGTCCGTGATTTCATTCATGTAGTTGATTTAGCGAACGCTCATGTTCAAGCTATTGATTTTTTGAATTCTCAGAAGGATGGTTTCAATGAAGCAATTAACATAGGAACAGGAAAAGGCACGTCCGTTTTAGAAATCATTAATTTGTTTGAAAAAATAAGTAACCAAAAACTGAATTGGGAGTTTGGACCTCGCAGGGATGGCGATGTTATTGAAATATTTGCAAACGCAAGTAAAGCGAAAGAATTATTAAATTGGGAAGCAAAACATACCATTGAGGATGCTATTTTAAGCGCTTGGAACTGGGAAATTAATTTAAAAAACAAACGATTTTGAGAATTTTTCTTTTTCTGTTTTTTCTACCGCTCTCAGCCTTGGGACAAAAGGAATATGATACCAAAATTGAACCTCAGAGTCGACCCGGACTTTTCTGGTACCTTACCTGGAAACCATCCAACAAACCTAAACCACGCAAATATGATCGCTTAGTTTTTGATATTCATTACAATGATTTTAAATCGAGTGAAGCTTTTTCTGTTTCATCCACTCGATCAATAGGTTTTACGGCAAATTGCTATAATGAATTAGCCTTGAATAAAAAGAATACGATTTCTATTGGATATGGTGGAGCAATTTCGGTGAATAAAACGATTCTCAATCAAAACTTGATTCAAACCCAATCGGATATTATAAATTGTTTTCCTCAAAGTGCTAATGAAGCATATATTCGTAATAGCTTGATGGGAACGAATTTGAATGTACCTGTGGAATTAAGATTTAGAACAGCTGGGTGGAAACACACCAAATTAGCTATTGGTGGAAGATTCGGATACCAAGTTACGCTGAAAGAAAAATATGCTTTTGCCGATGCTTCAAGAAACCACAAAATGTCCCTCAAAAATGCAGCTGATGATTTTACCTATTCCTTGTACACACGCATGGGAATCCGCAATTATTCGCTGTATGCCTCTTATCAAATAAACTCTATTTTCCAACATCCCGAAAGCCCACAAATAAAATGGCTGCAACTCGGCATTAGCCTTTCTCTTTTCTAATGAAATTAATCGATACCCATGCTCATTTTTATGCTTCAGAATTTAAAGATGATTTAACCGAAGGCATAAAACGGTTCAAACAAAATAACATCACTAAATTACTTTTACCCAATATTGATCTTGAAAGTATAGAACCTATGTTGGCGCTCTGCAAAGATTTCCCTGATACATTTTATCCTATGTTAGGTCTTCATCCTGGGTATATAAATGAAGATTGGGAGCAGCAACTGGAAAAAATCCTCGCCAAACTAAAAAAAACGGATGTCATTGCAATCGGAGAAATTGGAATGGATTTATATTGGGACAAAACATTTATTGAAGAACAAAAAAAAGCGTTCGAAATTCAAATTGATTGGGCTCTAGAATTAGATCTTCCACTAGTTATTCACGCAAGGGATAGTTTCCAAGAAATATTTGCTATTCTTGATCGCAAAAATTGTGATTCACTTTCTGGTGTTTTTCACTGTTTTACCGGTACAGACCGTGAGGTAGAAAAAATTCAATCATATGGAAATTTTTACTTTGGAATTGGAGGAGTAGCTACTTACAAAAATTCTCACTTACCAGAAGTTATAAAATCCATTCCATTGAATCAGATTCTTTTAGAGACTGATTCTCCTTATCTTCCTCCAGTTCCCTTTCGAGGCAAACGAAATGAGCCAAGTTATATGATTTATGTTGCTGAGAAGTTAGCAAGTATTTATCAATTAGGGTTAGATGAAATTGCGCTGCAAACTACGAATAACACCTATCAGTTATTTAGAAAATTAAAGTAGTCTTTCATATTCCTCATTTGTTACATTGACTTTCGAGTAAATCCTTAACTTTGTCAAAAAAAAATTATGTCTAACGCATTTTTTCAAGTTCCGGTAGCAATAAATGAACCGGTTAAAGCATACGCCCCAGGTTCTGCCGAAAGGACTTCACTCTTAGCGAAATACCACGAAATGTATAACCAAGAGCCAATAGATGTACCTATGTATATTGGTGGCGAGGAAATTCGCACGGCAACAAAAAAAACAATGACGTCACCGCATGACCATCAAAAAGTACTAGGTCATTTTAATGTTGGTGAATCAAAACATGTTGAGCAAGCGATAAATGCCGCATTAGCAGCAAAAGAAAATTGGGCAAACTTGCCTTGGGAAGATCGAGCTGCTATCTTTTTAAAAGCTGCAGATTTATTGGCAGGACCTTTTAGAGATAAAATTAATGCTGCTACCATGTTGGCTCAATCCAAAAATGTTTTTCAAGCTGAAATTGATGCTGCATGTGAATTAATCGATTTTTTCCGATTCAATGTTCAATACATGACACAAATCTATAAGGAACAACCTCAATCATTGCCTGGAATGTGGAATCGATTGGAATATCGACCGTTAGAAGGGTTTGTATTTGCGATTACTCCTTTTAATTTCACTTCAATAGCGGCAAATTTATGCGCCGCACCTGCTATGATGGGTAATGTTGTGGTTTGGAAACCAGCAGATTCTCAAGTATATTCTGCGCAAGTGCTAATGGAATTATTCAAAGCAGCTGGTGTTCCGGATGGTGTAATCAATATGATAACTGTTGACGGACCTGTTGCAGGTGATGTGGTTTTTCAACACAAAGCATTTGCTGGATTACATTTTACTGGATCCACAGCCGTTTTCAAACATCTTTGGAAGGAAATAGGAACTAATTTAGATAAATTCCGCACGTATCCTAGAATTGTTGGAGAAACGGGTGGTAAGGACTTTATTATAGCCCACAAATCGGCAATACCTGCTGAGGTTGCTACAGCAATGTCTCGTGGAGCTTTTGAATTTCAAGGGCAAAAATGTTCTGCTGCCTCTCGAGCATACATTCCGAGTAACATTTGGGCAGATGTAAAAAGTCTTTACGTGAGTCAAGTAAACTCATTTAAAATTGGTAGCCCAGACGACACGACTAATTTTGTAAATGCAGTAATAGATGAGAAAGCGTTTGATAAAATTGCAGGTTACATTTATTATTGTAAAACCCAATCAGATGCTGAAATTATCACGGGTGGAAATTACGACAAATCGAAAGGCTATTTTATTGAACCTACAACCGTTGTGACGACTAATCCAAAATTCAGAACCCTTTGTGAAGAAATTTTTGGACCTGTATTGACTATCTACATTTATGATGCAGATAAATTTGAGGAAACATTGACTCTTTTGGACGAAACATCAGAATACGCATTGACTGGTTCGATTTTATCACAAGACCGTTATGCTATAAATTTGGCTACCAAAAAATTAGAACATGCTGCCGGTAATTTCTACATCAATGACAAACCAACAGGCGCAGTTGTGGGCCAACAGCCATTTGGAGGAGCGAGAGGGTCTGGAACTAATGACAAAGCAGGTGCAATGATGAATTTATTACGTTGGACATCCGCTCGAACAATCAAAGAAACATTCGTTCCACCAACAGATTACAAATATCCATTTTTAGGTTAAGAAATAGTTACTATTGAAATTACAAGGGGATGATTATTTCGTCCCCTTTTTTTTGTATTCAATTATGGGAATATTGTTTTGGTTTAATTCAACATTTTTTAGGTGACAGAGCGAGAAAATAAATCAGTCAATGATTCAGAACAAATCCTTGGGTGACACTGTTAAAAACTCTTCAATAGTTAATCCTTCACCACCAATCAGTAATGTTTTTTTGGGATGATAAAGCTTATTGAATGTTGCAATCCCTTTGGCACTCGTATTCTTTCCACTTTTTACTTCCAATGCAATAAGTTCGTTATCCTTTTCAAGAATAAAATCCACTTCTTCATTCTTTTCGCGCCAATAATATACCTTGATTCTATCGCTTACACTTGCGTTGATTAAATGAGCGCCAATAGCAGATTCAACAAAACGGCCCCAAATTTTTGCATCTAATTGAATCTCTTGAAATGAAAACGCTTGCTGAGCACTTAACAAAGAAGTATTAAAAACTTGAAATTTAGGCTTAGAAGCTCTCTGTCGCATCGTTGTGCCAGCATATTTGTCAATTCTACCGAGCAAGCCTGAATCTGAAAGTAAGTCAATGTAATGAGAAAGCGTCGTTGTATTTCCTGCATCTTGCAAATCACCCAATAATTTATTGAACGCTAAAATTTGTCCGGAATACAAACAACCTAATTCAAACAATCGCTTAAGAAGCGCTGGTTTATCAACGCGCGTTAACATTAAAATATCCTTTGAGATTGTGGTTTCTATTAATGCATCCCTAACATAACTTTTCCAACGCTGCTCATCTCCTATCAGTGTTGCGGATCCAGGATAGGCCCCAAAATAAATAAATTGCTCTAATGTAAAGTCAAATGCTTCCTTCATTTCTGAGAAGGACCAATGCGTCATGTGAATTGTTTCAAAACGACCCGCCAAAGATTCCGATAATCCATCCTGAATGAGTAATCGTGAAGAGCCCAATAAAACAATTTTTAGATTAAGGTGATTCTTACTGTCCTCATCCCATAATTTTTTAACCCACTCACTCCAATTAGGTATCTTTTGAATTTCATCAATAACTAAAATCATTTCCCCAAGATTCTGTTGCTTCATTCGAAATCTTGCGGCTTCCCACAACTGATCAATCCAAGATGAGTTTGTTATATTATCTGCAGACACAAACTGATTAGGCACATCGATTTCATTCAGCACTTGCAAAACCATCGTTGTTTTACCAACTTGACGAGGCCCAAGAATGACTTGAATAAATTTTCGAGATTCTAAAACTCTATTTTTTAACGTCTTCTTTTGCGGTCTATTTATTTGATTTCCAATCATAAAAACAAATTTACACTTTTTTACTTAATATTAAAATATATTTTACTCAATATAAAAAGTATTTTTACTCAAAATAAAAATATATTTTACTCAATGGATAAAGGATAACTATTTTTCGTGAGACAACACGAAAATTAACACAAAAAAACCAACTAAAATTGAAGTGTATTTTTAAAATAAATAAACTAAAAAATGAAGGCTCCCCTCTTTTAAATGAACAATAAAAGATCAAAACAGTGTTTGACTCAAAAAATAGAATTATCTTTATTCTTAAAATATGCCACGGTTCATGTAAAATTTCGTCCTAAAATAGGGACGTTTTTTATAGACTGTTGTATATTGTATAACATAAAACAAAACTAATGAAACGATTTTTACTTGGATTATCCCTTATTTTTGGCTCATTTGCCCATTCACAATGTGCTGCAACGGTTAATGTCGTTAACGCATCAGACTCATCTACCTGCGATGGAAGTATTACCGTAGTTCCTATTGGTGGAACGGGACCATACACATACACTTGGAGTTGCGGGAATGCATTGCCAACTAATTCAAATACTTTAGGCAATTTGTGCCCTGGAGTTTGTATGGTAACAGTTTCAGATCAAAACGGATGTACAGCAACCGTAACAGGAATTATAGGAGTTGCACCAAACCCATGTGCTTCTTTATACACTAACATTACTACTAGTTCAAGTACTGGACCCAATGTTTGTGACGGATACATTTCCTTATCAGGAAATGGAGGTACTGCACCGTATTCTTATTCAATTTCAGGAAATGGCATGATGTTGTCCGGTGGACCGATGTTTGCAAATCTTTGCGCTGGAAATTATTCATGTCAAGTAACAGATGCCAACGGTTGTGTTTTCAATTCCACGGCTTCTGTAACAGCGAATAACTTCCCTTGTTCAAGTTTAACCATGGGAATCACCAATGTAACCAATACATCTTCTCCAGCAATGTGTGATGGTGCAGCAACTGCGGTTGCTTCAGGTGGAACAGCTCCTTATACTTATTTATGGAATAATGGTGTAACTACTCCAACTTATAACAACTTCTGTTTAGGAAATTACTCTGTATGTATTACAGATGCGAATGGTTGTCAGCAATGTGATTCTGTATTTATTTCGGACACAACAAACAATGTTAACTGCAATGGATTCTCCGCAAGTGTATCCACTAACAACGTGACACTAGCTGGCGCATGTGATGGATCTGTTACCCCAACTGTTACGGGTGGAACAATGCCCTATATGTATCTTTGGTCGAATGGTACAACAACGGCCTCTCAATACAATCTTTGTGAAGCTTTATATTCGCTAACTGTCATGGATGCAAATGGATGTACAGCAAGTGTTAATGCCTATGTTGGTTCACCGAACGCAAATGTTGGTGATACTATTATATTAAATGGAAACATTAGTATTGATTCAACCGTTATAGGAACTATTTCTGGACCTTGGATTGATAACTGTAATTTTGATTTCAACACAATTACAAATGCTTACATCACATCATACTTGGATATGGGAGATTCAACAATTGTAGACTGGACACTTGAGTTTAATGATGGATCAACGACCATTGTATACGCTACCTATTCATTCTCACCGGGTAATGCAGGAACCTATAATGTTGTTTTACAACTTTACTGTGGTTTACGTTCAAACCCACAATGGTTGATTGCCTATGATCAAATGTATTATGAATATGTAGGGTTGAATACAATCGAAGAAAACACAATTCATGTATATCCAAATCCAGCAAGCACTACCATCTCAATAAGCGGACTGCAAGACTCTGATGTTTACGAAATTCAAGATGGATTTGGAAGGATCGTTCGAACAGCTTCAACCCAAGATTCATTTGATATTTCTCAATTAAGCAATGGAATATATTCTTTGGTTATTCGAAATGAAAATCGAATGAAGACACTTCGATTCATTAAACAATAAACACAAATTTTACTAAAAAATGAAAGGCAGGTAATTCCTGCCTTTTTTTGTGTTAAATGGAAAACTCATTCACGCCGGTCAATTAACTTGCTCTCAATTAAACAAATTAATTATCAATGCTACTTTAATATTGAAGAGGAACTTTTTATCATTCTATTTATTCGTTAATCCAAGATAACAAGCAATAAAAAAGGCCACTCGTTGGAGTAGCCTTTAAATATATATTCACTAGAATTTATTTCATGTGACGACCGTAACGGTTTTTGAACTTATCAATACGTCCTGCAGTATCCACAAATTGTTGAACACCTGTAAAGAACGGATGAGATTTATAAGAAATATCTAATTTAACAAGTGGATATTCAGTTCCATCTTCCCAAACAATAGTATCTTTTGTTTGAGTACAAGAAGGGCAAATAAATGAATATTCGTTTGACATATCTTTAAAAACTACTAGTCTATAATCGTCTGGATGGATATCTTTTTTCATAATCGTCTGTTTTAATCCCAAAATGGAGTGCAAATTTACAAGAATAATTTTAATTTAAAAGCATTTTGTTCAAAAAAAGAGAGCTCCAGTTTAAAATAATCTCAATTGTCCTTTTTTCAACATAAAAAAGAAGAACACAAGGCTCCTCTTTTCTTAATTCAAATCATTTATTTTGATTAATAACGATAATGCTCGGATTTAAATGGCCCTTCTACATTTACGCCAATATAATCTGCTTGATCATCAGATAATCGCTCTAATTCAACACCAATTTTGGCTAAGTGTAAACGTGCCACCTTCTCATCTAAATGTTTTGGAAGCATATAAACATCATTTCCATAATTAGCAGAATTTTGCCATAATTCTAGTTGAGCCAATGTTTGGTTGGTAAAAGAATTCGACATAACGAAAGATGGA
Source organism: Lishizhenia tianjinensis (assembly GCA_943330745.2). Taxonomy (GTDB): domain Bacteria; phylum Bacteroidota; class Bacteroidia; order Flavobacteriales_D; family Crocinitomicaceae; genus UBA952. The sequence continues at coordinate 5,804 of CALQIX020000015.1, read as the reverse complement.
TGTCCAGTTGCACAACCTAAATTCACCAATCGACCCTCCGCTAAAATGATAATTTCGTTTCCATTTACGTTGTAAATATCCACTTGCGGTTTTACCGTATATTTTGTTGAACCAAAATTATTATTCAACCAAGACATATCAATTTCATTGTCAAAATGTCCAATATTACAAACGATCACTTTGTCTTTCATTTTTTCGAAATGACGACCAACTACGATGTTTTTATTACCTGTTGTCGTAACGATGATATCACCTAAATGAACAACAGAATCCAATCGTTTCACTTCAAAACCATCCATCGCAGCTTGAAGCGCACAAATTGGATCAATTTCAGTAACAATTACACGAGAACCTGCACCTTGTAATGAAGCAGCAGAACCTTTACCAACATCACCATATCCACAAACAACAGCCACTTTACCTGCCATCATAACATCCGTAGCACGACGAATTGAATCAACTAGTGATTCCTTACAACCGTATTTGTTATCAAATTTAGATTTAGTCACAGAATCATTCACATTGATTGCTGGCATAACTAATGTACCATTTTTCTTACGCTCGTATAATCTATGAACTCCTGTTGTAGTTTCTTCAGATAATCCTTTGATTGCTTCCGTCAATTCAGGATAACGGTCAAACACCATATTCGTCAAATCACCACCATCATCTAAAATCATATTCAGCGGTTGGCCATCTTTAAATGCAAATAACGTTTGTTCTATACACCAATCAAATTCTTCTTCATTCATACCTTTCCAAGCGAAAACTGGGATTCCGGCAGCAGCGATAGCAGCAGCAGCATGATCTTGGGTTGAGAAAATATTACAAGAAGACCAAGAAACTTCTGCTCCAAGTTCAACCAATGTTTCAATTAGCACAGCCGTCTGAATAGTCATGTGTAAACAACCCGCAATACGCGCACCAGCTAAAGGTTTTTCTTTCCCATATTCATCTCTCAAAGCCATCAAACCTGGCATTTCAGCCTCAGCTAATTTCATTTCTTTTCTACCCCAATCAGCTAAACTGATGTCTTTAACTTTGTAGGTAAGTTTTTCTGTTGTATTCATTCTTTATAAAGTTTCTTAAATTTGGTAACAAAATTACAAAACTCCTTCGAGAGTTGAAAATAATCCAATGAAACTCACGGAAATAATACTATCTTTGCACCCGAATTATTGAAATAAACAAAAAAATGGCAACAAACAGAACTTTTACAATGCTTAAACCGGATGCAATTGAAAACGGTTACACAGGCAAAATTATCGATATGATTATCGCTGCAGGTTTCACAATCAAAGCGATGAAATATACACAATTAACTACAGAACAAGCTCAAAAATTCTATGAAGTGCATGCTGAAAGACCATTTTATGGAGAATTGGTAGAATATATGACATCAGGACCAATTGTAGCAGCAATTTTAGAAAAAGATAACGCTGTTGCTGATTTTCGTGCATTGATTGGCGCAACAGATCCTGCAGAGGCTGCAGAAGGAACTATTCGTAAGTATTATGCGGAAAACAAAGGGAGAAATGCTGTTCATGGTTCAGATTCTGATGAAAATGCTGAAATCGAAGGTAAATTTCATTTCGCTGCAAACGAGATATTTTAAGGAAATATTTTATACATCCTGAAAGACTGCCATGTGCAGTCTTTTTTGTTTATTCGTAGTTTACTATTTTTTGCCCGCTATTTGATTCCAACATAAAGAAATTTTACAGATGAAAAACCTTGAAGCTATTGAGAAAAGAAGAACATTCGGAATTATTTCACATCCGGATGCAGGTAAAACCACATTGACGGAAAAACTACTGCTTTTCGGTGGCGCAATTCAAACAGCAGGAGCAGTAAAAAACAACAAGATAAAAAAAACGGCGACATCCGATTTCATGGAAATTGAAAAGCAAAGGGGAATTTCAGTTGCTACTTCAGTAATGGCATTCGGATACAACGGTAAACAAATTAACATCCTTGATACTCCTGGGCATAAGGATTTTGCTGAAGACACATTCAGGACCCTGACGGCAGTAGACAGCGTAATTCTTGTGATTGACTGTGCAAATGGGGTTGAAGAGCAAACGAAAAAATTAATGGAAGTTTGTCGCATGCGTAAAACTCCAGTTATCATTTTTATCAATAAAATGGATCGTGACGGAAAAGATCCGTTCGAATTATTGGATGAGCTCGAAAAAACATTGGACATTAAAGTTCGACCACTAACTTGGCCTATTGGAATGGGGGATCGATTTCAAGGCGTTTACAACATCTATCAAAAAGGACTAAATCTTTTTGCCGCAAATAAGACTAAAATTTCCAATGAAATTATTTCAATTAAAGACATTCAAGATCCATCTTTGAATGAAATCGTTGGTATTCAACCAGCAAGTGAATTGCGGGAAGAACTGGAAATAATTGAAGCCATTTATGATCCGTTTAATCGTATAAATTATTTAGCAGGTGATGTGGCACCCGTTTTTTTTGGCTCTGCCGTTAACAATTTTGGCGTCAAAGAATTATTGGATACTTTTTGCGAAATTTCACCATCACCAAGAGGACGAGAAACAGATAAACGAAAAGTGGAACCAACGGATGATAATTTCAGCGGGTTTGTCTTTAAAATACATGCCAACCTTGATCCGAAACATAGAGATCGAATCGCCTTTTTACGCGTTGTTTCTGGTAAATTTGAACGAAATACATTTTACCAGCATGTGAGACTTAATAAAAAAATGAAATTTGCCAATCCAACTTCATTTATGGCACAAGATAAAAGCGTAATTGATGACGCATACCCGGGAGATGTAATTGGTTTGTATGACACTGGCAATTTCAAAATCGGGGACACTCTAACTGAAGGTGAAATAATGATGTACAAGGGAATCCCAAGTTTCTCTCCTGAAATATTCATGGAATTGGAAAATTTAGATCCCATGAAATCCAAACAATTAGAAAAAGGAATCCGACAATTAATCGATGAAGGAGTGGCGCAGTTATTCATACAACAACCAGGAAATCGAAAAATTGTTGGAACGGTAGGTCAACTTCAATTTGAAGTGATTAGTCACCGTTTGATCCATGAATATGGTGCCAATTGTCGCTTTGTACCTAGGAATTATTTCAAAGCATGTTGGGTAACTACCGAAAATAAAGAGCAACTAGAATCTTTTAAGCGTGCAAAAGGAAATCACTTAGCCATTGATAAAGATGAAAACCTCGTTTTTTTGGCCGAAACAACTTTTTTGTTAGCTATGGCTGAAAAAGATTATCCAGAAATTACATTCCACAAGACTTCTGAATTTATGCTCGAGGTCTTAGCTAAATAATTTAAGAAAAAAACACTTTTTTCTCATTAATTTCTATAAATTTGAAAAAAAGTACCATGAAATTAATTAACTCATTAAAAAAACTAATTGGCGTTGTTATTCTAACCCTAACTGCAGTTTCTTGTGGGTCCTCTAATGAGGAACAACTCAAGATAGAAAAGGAAAAGCTCGAACTTGAAAAAAAGAAAATCGAGTTAGAGCGCGAAAAATTAGACTCTTCCATTAAGGGATCTTCTCAAGAAAACATCGCTGATAATAAAACAGAGGAACGACAAGTATATGCTTCTATGCCAAGTGAGGATAATCAAGTATCTGTAATTCGAGATTTTTACAGCGATTTTGATAATGCTTTCGATTATTCATCAATGAACGAATATATTAATCGTTATTATAGTTCATCTTTAAGAGGTTCATATTCAAAAACAGAATTACCAAGTTACAATGCATATGTTTCAAAAGAACATCAGATTCTAGATATCACATTAATTCGTGAAGCAAATACGCAGCGTGAGTTTAAAGTTACGTTTTACTTCAACTACGAAAAAAGCGTTGGAGGATCTCGTTCTAATAAATGCGCTGATTTTATAACCTTGGATAATGGAAATAAAATAATTGCTAGAAGAGAAATTGGTAGAGTTAACTAAATAGAAATACATATGAACAAAAAAATCATTTTAGCAGGAAGCTTAGCTACTTTATTAGCATTTTCAAATTGCGGAGGCTCCTCCTCAAACGATGCTAATTCCGAAATTGAGAAAGAAAAATTGAAGCTAAAACAAGCAGAGCTTGAATTAGAAAAGAAAAAACTTGAACAAAAGGAAGAAACCAAAGCAAGCAATGAAGTAGAATCTAAGGATGAAAACGCCGAAGAGAATCGTAGAAAAGACGTTGCTGAAAAAGCAAGTAAAGCCAACCGATTTTCAGCCTATTCGGATGCTGTAGTGGCGGTAAAACGAACTTATTTTTACGCAATGCCCGATGAAAAAACAAAAAGAAGTTCATTTCTAATCGAAAATGATCGCATTACTGTCGAAAAATCACAGCGCAATTTTGTTTATGTTTCATTCACAAATGAATACAATGGGAAAACCACTTCAGGTTGGTTAAAGTCTGACGATTTAGAACCGATTTACGCAGACTAAAATTATATACTAGTTCTTTGGTTACGCAAAAGCCCCGATGTTTCCATCGGGGCTTTTTTGAATTTCGTTTAAGACTATTTCACTGCATGCTTAATCACTTGTGTGGTTTTCGTTCCGTTGGTAATGTTTAGGAAGTAGATGCCTGGGTTCAGTGTTTCACTGATCACAAACATATTGATTCCTTCTTTCATGTCAATTGAACGTTGGTCAATTACTTTTCCTTGTGCATCCACAATGTTTAGTGTACATGCTCCTAGGATTTCTTTGTTGTTCACAACCACTTGGAATTCATTTCCAGATGGGTTCGGGTAACTTGTAAAGTAACCTGCTGTAGTTTCAACACAACTTACGTTGATTGGGTCATACAACTTCTCTTTTCCATCGTTATCCACTTGACGTAAACGGTAGTAGTTTGAACCATTCGTTCCATTGTTATCAACCGCTTGGTAAGTCAACAACTCATTGGATGTTCCAGCAGAAGGTACTGTTGTCAATACTCTCCATGTTTCACCATCCGTAGATTTCTCCACATCGAAGTGTGAGCTATTGAACTCAGAGGCCGTTTGCCAAGCCAAGTTCACCATTCCTTCTTCACATGTTCCATTAAAGTTTAACAACTCTACTGGTAACGCATTGTTGTTTGGTGACCCAATATTGAACCAACTGAAGCCTGTTATCGTGTTACTTTCAATTGCGAAATCACTTGATGTTCCCGTTGCTGCCAAATGGAATCCTGCTGGTTCCCATGTTGTATGAAGTGGGCCAGGAGAACGAATGATACGTGTTATTGTAATATCATTCACGGATGTCAATCCATTTGCCCGTAACTTCATTGTAAATGCTGAAGTATTCAATCCTGATGGATATGCATTTCCTGATGCATCGTATGGCGTGATATCCCAGTAACCTTCATCTTCAAATGTTTGGATTAATTGTCCATCTGGGGTTGTAACATACGTCCAGTTTGCTGCATTTGCCGGTAAACCTGATTTGTACTCCATATCAATATATCCTCCAGATCCTGGCGCTTGTGTAAAGTTCACTTGAGCATAGCGATTCACTGTTGATAATCCCACAGGGAACATTCCACTGGCTGCCGTACTGTTTGTTGCCCCAGCAAACCATCTTCTCATTGGACCTACTACGTTTCCTGAAGTCCAGTTCACTGATCCCAATGCCGATGTACTTGATCCAATTTCCAACTTGCTGGTAGCACTTGTGATGATATTTCCTTGAGTCATTGTCAAAGCTCCATCAACACGAACTGGTTTAGATAAGGTAACTGTTCCAGCTGTTTTTGCAACCGTCATGTCTTTCAATGCAATCACTGACTGTG
>CALQIX020000014.1 GCA_943330745.2 Lishizhenia tianjinensis | reverse complement strand
TATCAGCTTTATCAAGTTGATATTCCGCTAAATCTACGCCGGTTAATATCGTTTGCATTTTCGACTTATCCACCCATTGTGCCATTATTTGTGCATCCGTAGGTGTAATAGGAATAATATAATCTACCTCCTTAAATGCCATTAATTCTTGTTTTTTTAAACGTCTCGTTTGAAGTGTTAAATATGCTTTTTTGAATGGGTTTGTAACAGATCTATTATGTCTTTCCCAAATAATGTGCTCTATGTTATGTGCCCGTAAAACAATTTTAGCGGCTGAAAATTGACGAATGACAGGAATATAAGAACACATAAAAAAACCCTCTAACTGGATTACCTCAAAAGAGTTTGCTCTTAATTTTTCTATTAATTTCTGCTCAAATTCATGAAAATAAAACCGAGTTTCAAAATAAGACCTGCTAGAAAACAAATTGACAATCAATCCAATAACGGTGGGATTCGTGTTTTTAAGAACGGATAAATAATGAGCTTTTTCACTAAATGATTTTGGCACCTCTTTATCTGATTTAAAATGCTTTTTGGTATTTATTGTCATCACATGTAAATCGACCCCATTATTAAGCAAGCCTTTAGACATATTATAGATTGCAATGCTGCTACCATCATTGGCAGGAAAAGGTGCTTTATTACATAATTGAAGAATTCTCACTATTTACTAATAACTTTCTTGATCCCTTTTATTCTACTCCAGAAACTTAACTTCTCAATTAAATCGATGTCATTGGACGCAGCCCAAGTGAACAAAACAGCCACCGGTGTTAATACAATTCCTGCAAACCACATTCCAACAAAGGGAGAAACAACGTCTGTTTTTGCCAAATTTTCACCAATTGAAATTAGTACAAAATAAATCATAAAGAGCAGTGCCGCAATAACAACAGGAGCACCAAAACCACCCCTTTTCACAATGGCTCCCAATGGAGCACCTATGAAGAAAAGAACTAATATCGCATAGGTTAAAGCAAATTTGCGGTGAAATTCAATCCAATAACTGTCTAAATCCTTTTCCATTGCTAAGAAAAATTCTCCTTGATTTTGAAGGGATTGCTTCTTTCTCCTTAGCTTAGATTGGGTCATGGAAATCGCTTTTTGTTTCTCTAACGGGCTCAATTTATTAAAAACAATCGCCTTTGCAGGTGCCTTTGGGCTTTTTATTCCTGTTGTATTATAGTTGCTAATAGTGGTGTTTTTATTATTAAAAAAAGCATGTTCGTTTTTTACATTCAACAAAAAAGTACGCATTACTTCATTTCTCTTAAGATTTACAGAATCAACCGCATGAGAAATTTGAAAAACGTTCAGCATTTCGTGTTTGTCTGCAAATGTTTTTTCATCTGACCGATTCAAATCAAATCCCGTCAAATCCATTTTATAGGTGGCTTTTGTAAAAGTTGCCCTTCGAGAGGGTCTACTGTTTCTGCTGTTCGGTTGGATTTTACCACCCGGCATAAATACAGGACTTTCAATTTCTAATTCCTCCATAATAGAACCATTTTTCAATTCAAAAAAGAGGTATTTTCCATTGACTGATTTATATAAATTGCCTTTTTTGGCCCGAATTGTTTTTAGTTCTTTCTGTTGCGTGTGATCATGAATGATGATTCCTTCAAAATAACTATCTTTTCCAGAATCAACTTTAATGGCATATCCTTCAATTCCTTTACTATATACTCCTGGTGTTATTAACGCAGAAATTTTTGTGTTTTGAATATCAAAAATCAACGAATGCCATTTTAAATTCGCTATCGGAATTACATAATTAGCAAAATAAAAAGTGGCTACTGTTATAAGAACTACAATAAACGTGAGAGGTCTTAAAATTTGAAAGAGGGACATTCCTGCTGATTTCAATGCATTTAATTCATTGTTTTCTGCAATATTTCCTATGGTCATAATGGACGAAAGTAAAATTGCTAAGGGAAGCGCTAAAGGAATCAAACTAGCAGAAACATAAAACAACAATTCCAAAATGATCGAAATATCAATCCCTTTACCTATTAAATCATCAATATACAGCCAAAAAAACTGCATAATAAGCATTACCATTGAAATAATCAATGTTGCAATAAATGGACCAGTGAATGCCCGAATACTAAATATATAAAGCCTTTTCACATTTTTTTTGTGAGACAAAAATAGGGAAATTAACTAGAGGAAGAACGACAAAAAAACGGTTTTATTAAATGGGGAATTTTATTTCACAAACTCAGTTGCAATTTTAGCCGAGAGCAAACAAAGCGGTATTCCACCACCCGGATGAACGCTCCCTCCCACAAAATACAATCCGGTTATTTTTGAAAAATTGGGGTGGCGGAAAAACGCCGCCATGCGATCGTTGGAAGATGCGCCATATAAAGCACCACCAAAACTAGATGTACGTTGTTCAATTCGTATAGGATCCAAGTAATCTTCTTCCTCTATTAACATTTCTAGGTCTTCGCCCAAAAGAAAATTGAGTTTTTTCAAGGTGTTTTTACGAATAACACTTCGAAGTCTCTCCCAATCTTGACCGGAATTGTAGGGAACATTTACCATAACAAACCAATTCTCACACCCTTCTGGCGCATCTCCTTTCACTATTTTTGACGAAACATGAATATACACAGTTGGATCATCGCAAACCGTTGATTGCTTAAAAATGGCGTCAAATTCTGCTGCATAATCGGCTGAAAAAAAGATGTTATGCAAATCCAATTGTGGAAATGATTTATTAATTCCCCAATAAAAAATCATTGCTGAACTCGATGGTTCTTGGTTTAATGTCTTTTTGGGTTTCGGTAAATTTTTGAGTAAATTGCTATATGCAGGTTTTATATCCGAATTACAAAAAACAACATCTGCATCATAGATTACATCATTTACTTTAACTCCCGTCACTTTTTTTCCTTCCACTAAAATCTCAGAGACTTTTGAGTTTAAAATAAAATTTACACCCATTTCTTTTGCAAAATTCACCAAACTAGTTGTAATGGAGTGCATTCCTTTTGTTGGAAAAAACGAGCCAATACCATGTTCTAGATGTGGAATGATGTTTAAAATTCCGGGTGCTTGATACGGATTCGAACCATTGTAAGTAGCATATCTATCAAAAATTTGCACTAATTTAGGATGATTTAATCCTTTTACATTGCTTTGGTGCATCGTTTTAAAAATATCTAAAAAAGGGAGGGCTCGAATGGAGGAAAATATATTCTTTGAAGTATAATTCTTCAAAGTATGTAAGGAGCTTTCTAGAAAAATAGAGTGGGTTTTTTCGTAAATATATTCACTTTTCTTAAACTGTTTTAATAGTGGGGAACCATCAATACTTAGCGTTTTTTCAACCGTATGAACGGTTTTATTGCAATCCACAAAAAAAGGAATAAAAGTCCCATCAGGGAAAAAATAATGACAAGCTATATCATTTGTTACGTACTGAAAATAATCTTCCGGATTTTTATCAAATAGTTGAAATAGTTCATCAACATATTGGGGCATTGTAAATAATGAGGGGCCTGCATCAAACCGATAGTTTCCCAATTGATTTAAGGATAGTTTACCTCCAGGATAAGGATTTGCCTCAAAAACTGTTACTTCATATCCTTTTGATCGGAGGCGGAGTGCTGAGGCGATTCCAGCAATACCAGAACCAACAACAATCGCTTTTTTCGAATTACTCATAGTGCAAGTAAATCAAACAAGAAAAAAAAAGATTTGTTTACTTAACAACGTGTATGAAGCCAGATTTAACAGATTTATCTTCTGCCGCATCATGCACCACCAATTTGTAAAAATAGACGCCTTCTTCTAATTCGTTTCCTTCTTGCGTATACCCGCTAAAAGGAGTGGAATCAATTGTTTGTGTAAAAACAATATTTCCCCAACGATTTAATATGTACAGCGTATATTCTTCACACGTTTTAAAATAGGTTTGTAAATCCAATACATCATTCACACCATCACCATCTGCTGTAATAACATTAGGGAAATCAAAATCATCAAATCCGTAAATGTAGAGAATAGAAGCATAAATATTACTTGTATCAGAAAGACACCCATATTCCGACATAATTGATGCAGTATACCAACCTATTCCGGCTATTTCAATTGCAGTTGCAAAAGTAAAATCTGTTGAATTGAAATTATTCGGCCCTGTCCAAAGAATTGTAGAATTTGGTATTCCTACCGCCTCAAAAGCAACAGGGTCTCCCGGACAAATTGGTGTTGAAACAGTCAAAATCGGCTCTGGGGGTGTTGGATAAATGTACATATCAAACGTGGAATCGGATTCACACCCAAAAGCAGAAGTAGCCGTTAATGTAATTGGATACACACCAGCGTCATTAATCGTATAATTCAAGTCTTCAGTGATCGCAATTGTTGATCCGGCCATTGTCCAATCAAAAGTCAAAGTTTCATTCGTTGATACAGTGGTTTGATTATCAATAACGAAACTCAAATCTTCGCATTGAGTTGTATCCCCAGAATATTGAATAGTTGGTAAATCATGAACGAAAAATGGTTGTGTAATCGTGTCGTCACAAGAAACAGTTGGATAAACATCCTGCACAATTAACGTCATCGCATTGTTTCCAGGAGTATTAAATAAACTGGTATAATCAGCAGATGTTGAAACCTCATTCAAATTATAAACCCAAGAATAAAGATTTTGCGGAGCATTAAGTGTGGAAGTATTGGTGAAATCAACTGGAACATTAGCGCATTGCTCAACAAATGTAAAATCAGCAATAGGATTATCGTATATAATTATTTGTTGCTGAATGGTATCGGAGCAATTGTTTTGAGATTCGGAAACTAGGGTAATAGTGACCGTATCTACACCTAAAAAATTATAGGTTATCGGACTACCCGTTAAAGTGTTTCCTTCAATTGTCCAGGTATTTATTAAAGGCGAATTATTAGAAATAGTCGATGTAGATGCGATTTGAGCTTGATCTCCAAGGCAAATATCCGTTAATTGAATACTCGAAACTGGATTTTCATAAACCGTTATATTTTGAGTTACAGAGTCTCTACAACCGGCATCAGACTGTACGAATAATTCCACCTGATAACTTCCTGGTGTTGTAAAAATGTGACTAAAGTCCGTGGTAGATGAAGAGTAACCATCTGAAGATGTCCAAGAAACACTATCCTCAATAGCGTTTTGGTAAACCGATGTATTAACTAAGTTAATTGTATCACCAGCACAGGCGGATTCTGGTATATAGGAAGTGGTAACATCAGAAGGCGTCATTGTTGCTTGAAGATTCGCAACGCATCCATTAACAGAAGTTATTTGACAGGTTATTACCTCTCCTTGCTGCGGATTAACAACTACGGTTGTGTTATTCGTTCCACCATTACTCCATAAATAACTTTGAAATCCAGGAGGAGCTGTTAATACGGCAACATTTAATCCATTTTGTACTTCACAATACCTTGAATCAATTAAAAACGGCGCGCAACCGGCATCCACGTATGCATAGCCAAAATGAGCTCCTTGTCCACAATCTCCTGTAGCAAAATCCAAGGTAACTGTTTGTCCAACATATGCGGACACATCAACTCCGATTGTAATCCACGGTTTATATTGAACTCCTCCGCAATTTTGGAATCCAGAACCTGCACCTGCGGCAACATAATAATTAGTACATGGTATAACTTGTCCGTTTTGGTCTAATAATTTTGCTTCAAAACGAGGCTGGTCTGCTGGACCATGACTCGGATCTTCTAATACAACAGCATATTTGTATATAATCAAGGTGTTGGCTGGAGTAATAGTAAAATTATAACGTAATCTTTCTGCACCAAACCCACTCAAATCATTTCCTAGTCGAGCAGAAAATATGCTTCCTGGAGCTACAACTGGTATTTGACCGCATGAGTTTGGGTCAAAACCTGCACCAGTCATTATCGTGTGCTGTCCAGCAACTATTCCATTTGTTGGCGTATTAATTGCACAACAGCTTCCTGTTTGTCCTATCCAATTTTGGAATGTGCCGCTTTCAAAGTCTGCATTATCACAGCCATTTTGGGCTTTTAGATTTCCCGAGAAACAGAACACCAATAAAACATAGAAAAAGTGTAGTTTTTTAGTCATATTATCCGTTTGGTCAACCAAAGATATGTTAAAAAACGTAAACTAAAAATTTTATTTTAATATAAACTTCGAGTATTTACAATATTACAGCATTTCTATTACTCCGGCTGCACCTTGCCCTGTTCCGACGCACATGCTAACAATACCGTATTTTTGGTTTCTTTTCTTTAATTCATTGATTAGTTGAACAGTAAGTTTAGCACCCGTACAACCCAAAGGGTGTCCCAAAGCAATTGCTCCGCCATTCACATTCACAATTTCCGGATGGAGGTTTAATTCCCTAATAACAGCCAATGATTGAGAAGCAAATGCTTCATTGAGTTCTATTAAATTTATATCATTCAAGGATAAGCCTGCTTGTTTCAATGCTTTTGGAATTGCTTCAACTGGGCCAATTCCCATAATACGGGGTTCAACTCCCACTACGGCATAAGATTTCAATCGAGCAATTGGCTCAATATTGAGTTGTTTCATTAGTTTCTCAGACATCACCAACACAAAAGCTGCTCCATCAGAGGTTTGAGAAGAATTGCCGGCAGTAACAGAACCGTCAGCAGCAAATACTGGTTTTAAACTAAGTAAGCCATCCAACGAACTTAGTCTAGGACCCTCATCTGTATCAATTATACTTTTTTTACTTTGTCTTTTTTCGTTTTCATCCAAAAAAACATGTTCCACTTCAATGGGTACAATATCATTGACAAAGCGTCCTCCTTGAATTGCTGCCAGTGCTTTCTCATGCGAGAGAAGAGAGAAAACATCTTGATCCTCTCGTGAAACATTGTATTGCTTTGCAACTGCTTCTGCCGTTAATCCCATGCCCCAGTAATAGGAAGGATTTTCTTTTCCCACTTTTGGATTTGGTACGATTCGCCACCCACCCATTGCCATAACGGACATAGATTCAACACCACCTGCAATGATACAATCAGCCATTCCGGATTCAATTTTTGCTTGAGCCAGTGCAATTGTTTCCAACCCAGAAGAACAATAACGATTCACGGTCATTCCAGGTACTTTATCTGTTTTTAGGCCAATAAGAGAAACCATTCTTCCCAGATTTAAACCTTGCTCAGCCTCCGGGGTAGCATTTCCAACAATGACATCGTCAATTTGATGGGTTTCCAATGCAGGGATTGATTGAATCAAATGTTCAATTACACGCGCGGCTAAATCATCCGGTCGAAAAAATCGGAAACCACCTTTTCCTGCTTTTCCGACTGCTGAACGATAGCCAGCTACAATATATGCTTTATTCAAACTCATTTTTTTAATTTCGCCTTGAGGAATTCAACAATTATTGGAAGAACGGAAAGGCCTATAATTCCCAAACAAACTAAATCTATGTGTTTACGAATCCATTCAACCTCACCCAATAAATAACCGGCTGAACACAATCCAAATACCCATAAAAATCCACCCATTAAATCATACAAGAAAAAAACTCTATACTTCATTTTTCCAACTCCAGCAGCAAAAGGAGCAAATGTTCGAACAAAAGGAACAAAACGAGCCATAATGATCGCTTTTACGCCATTTTTCTTGAAAAACAATTCTGTTTGATCTAGGTACTCTTGTTTTACTAATTTTCTATTCTTAATCTTCCATGACAGAACACCCAATCCAATTTTTCTTCCTACCCAATAATTACAGTTATCGCCCAAAACGGCAGCAAAATACAGTAATATTAACAAGGTTGAAAAATCCAAGTGACCCGTTTTAGCGAAAAGTCCAGCCGTGAAAAGCAATGAGTCTCCAGGTAAAAAAGGCATAACAACAAAACCTGTTTCAATGAAAATAACTAAAAATAAAATCAAATAAATAGTTGTTCCATACTGTTGAAACAACCAATCAAAATCTAATTCTAAAATGTGTTTAAATAATTCAACCATAACTAATTTCTTAAAATTTTACCGTTTTTAACCAGACTCTCCAAGCGTTCGAGTGTTTTGCGTTGCCCACACAATTCGACAAAAGCTTTACGTTCCAAATCTAATAAGTATTGCTCAGAAACCTTTGTGTTTTCAGATAAATCACCTCCACACAATACAAAACCCAATTTTTCAGATATCAACGCATCGTATTCAGAAATATAATTTCCGCTTAACATTGTATTCGCTCCTACGTAAACGATTCCTAAACCCTCTTGTCCAACAACCGTTATGTTTTTCGATTGCTTGTTTGGCACATAACCCGCTAAAGCAAGTTCTAAACAAGCCTCTTTTGCTCGTGTTAATTGCAATTCTCTATTCATGATTACCTCATCAATTCCGACGCGCAAATAACCTAAATCAAAAGCTTCGTGTGCAGACGTAGAAACCTTTGCTTGTCCAATGGTTAAAAAACGTTCTCGCAATCGATTGATTTTTATATCTCCCTCACTAAGTTCATCCGACAGCCGTTTTGCAAACTCCTTCGAGCCTCCACCACCAGGAATTAAACCAACACCAAACTCAACGAGCCCCATATACAATTCTGAATGCGCAACTACTTTATCAGCATGCATAGACAATTCGCATCCCCCACCTAGTGCCATGTTATGAGGGGCAACCACTACTGGAATATTGGAATACCGCACGCGCATCATGGTGTCTTGAAAAGCTTTTACCGCAAAGTTCAATTCGTCAAACTCTTGTTCGATAGCCATCATAAAGATCATTCCCACATTTGCTCCTGCTGAAAAATGTTGTCCATTATTGGAAATAACAAGCCCTCTATATTTATTTTCAGCCAAATCTATTGCTTTGTTTATGCCTTGAATTACACCGCCACCAATTGTGTTCATTTTAGTATGAAACTCTAAATTTAAAATGCCATCACCCAAATCAACAATTGTTGTATCAGCATTTCCCCATAGTTTGTTTTCAGCGCGTAAATTTTCCAAGGAAACCAAATTCTCTGAACCGGGAATTACCATATATTCCTTTTCAAAGATGGAGTAAAAACAGTGCTGACCTTTGATTGTTTTATAAAATTGAGTGTTTCCTAAGGACTTCATTTCAAAAACCCAATCGGCCGGAACTTTACCGTTGTCCTGAATTAATTCAATCCCCTTATCCAACCCGATAACATCCCACGTTTCAAAAGGACCCAATTCCCAACCAAATCCTGCCTTCAGGGCGTGATCTATTCGATAAACATCATCCGAAATTTCGGGAATCCGTTGAGATACATACGCAAACAAACCAGCAAATAATTTCCGGTAAAATTCACCTGCTTTATCTTTTCCTGAAAATAATAGTTGCATTCGTCGCTTCAAATCATCCATGGATCGAGCCAGTTCAAGTGTCGGGAATTTCACCTTTTGAGCCGGTTTGTACTCCAAGGTTTTTAAATCAAGAACATGAATTTCGTTTTTGCCCTCAGCTGTTTTTACTTTTTTATAAAATCCCTGATCGGTTTTAGACCCCAACCAGTTGTTTGACATCATCTTGGAAATATATCCGGGTAATTGAAACAATTCGTTTTCCTCATCCCGTGGACAATTTGCTTTTAGTCCATTTGCAACATGTACCAGCGTGTCCAAACCAACCACATCACACGTTCTAAACGTTGCTGATTTAGGTCTGCCTAAAATTGTTCCGGATAAATTATCCACCTCTTCCACCGTTAATCCCATTTCTTCCACCGTGTGAAACAAAGCCATGATGGAATAAACCCCCACTCGATTTGCAATAAAAGCAGGCGTGTCTTTACACAAAACCGTCTTTTTTCCTAAAAAACGAATGCCAAAATCAAGCAAAAAATTAACAATTTCGGGATTAGTTTTTGGTGATGGAATGATTTCCAGTAACTGAAGATAACGAGGCGGGTTAAAAAAATGTGTTCCACAAAAATGTGCTTTGAAATCCTCAGATCTACCTTCCAACATTAAATGTATTGGAATTCCTGAAGTATTGGTTGATATGATAGTTCCTGGTTTCCTAAAAGCTTCTACCTGTTCAAACAGGTGGTTTTTTATATCCAATCGCTCAACAATCACTTCAATTATCCAATCACATGTAGCAATTTTGGGTAAATCATCCTCCAGATTTCCTGTTTCGATTCTTGTGATAAATTCTTTTTTATAAAGCGGTGAGGGATTAGATTTTACTGTGGAATCTAAAGCAGAATTTACAATCCTGTTTCTTACCAACTTTGATTCTAGCGGAACTCCTTTGGCTTTTTCAGCTGTATTTAATTCTGCTGGAACGATGTCCAATAATAAAACCTCACAGTCGATATTGGCAAAATGACAAGCGATGCGCGACCCCATTATTCCGGAACCTAGTACAGCAACTTTTCTAATAAATCGATTCATATTATTTTCCATCTAAATTAACGACCCCATCAATTACTTGATCAAGAATATTCATAGTATTAAAAAACCCTTCCAAATCTTTTTTTGGTATATTTTCTTTTAATCTTTCATTAAACTCACGTAAAAAATCACGGACCAAATTTCGTTTTAAAAGGCCTTCTGGAGTTAAGAAAATTAATACTTTTCGCTTGTCAATTTCAGAAATCACTCTTTTTATCCACCCTTGATCTTCCATAGACCGCAACGTCCTAGATAGCGAGGTTGGTTCCATTCCCATGCGTGGACCCAAAGTGGTGCTTGGCGATCCTTCCTTGTCAATGTGCATCAAAATAAACCCAGTAGAGATTGTTAAGCCATGGGCAGTTGCCCGCTGGTTATACAACCTGTAGACCCTATGCCAAGCATGACGGATTCTACCATCAATCAAATCTTTGTTTTTATCCTTCATCTGAACAAAGATATAAATTATTATGCGCGCATAACTTAAAAAAATTGTATTTTTGTTTGATTAATAATCTGATAGCTGAACCAGTGCAATGAAGCAAATACGTGTAAATATTGTTGTTATTTTACTAGCAGTCTCTGTATTGTCATTGTTTATTATTCAAGCTTTTCAGGTTGTTCAATTGTATGAACGAAAGCTAATACAGTTCAACAACAACCTTAAAACCACATTAGAACGTATAGCGATTAGACACGAAAAAGCGGAGGATATTCGCCGCTATATGCGTTTAGTAAACAACGATTTCAGTTCTCAATACAAAGATATATTAAAACAGGAATTCAAGAATTTGGTGCCTAAAAATGAGACCGTTTCAATAGAAGACACCATTATTTATGAAGGGGGAAAAAAACTAAGTTACTTAATAATCAAGGGTAAAGCCGTTGATTCATTATCCGGACTAACTACGGAACAAAAAGTATATGCTCGTGACGTTAGGGAATTAAAGGAGTTGTTTGATAAGAACAACAACCCTTTGCCGACTAACGATTCCATGAAAATTGCCATTCAATTGGACGAGCAAGTATTGCAACAAGTATTTAAAAAAGCGCGCTTTGTAAACGACATGATGGTACAAGCTTTTCGGGAAAATGTATATGCAGACCAGAGTAAACGGATTGATATTGCTTTTTTAGATTCTGTTATTCGCAATGAGTTAGTAGGTGATGATTTGCCTCAAAAATACCGTTTTGCTGTTGGTGATAATTCTAAAAAAGTTTTCCGATTTCCAAATAAATCTTCTACGTATGATACTACAATTAATATTAATGAATGTGGAAAAACCATTTTATTTCCAAGTAATATCATTGATGAAAACATTTATTTATATCTATCCTTTCCGTCAAAAAAGAGTTTCTTGATTCAGGAAATGCAAAATTCACTCATTGTAACTTTAATTCTCGTCATTTTTATTGTCATCTCTTTAGTCATAATGTTTAAGACCATTTTAGCGCAAAAGCGATTATCAGAAATGAAAAGTGATTTTATCTCGAATATGACTCATGAGTTTAAAACCCCAATTTCGACCATTTCTTTAGCGTGTGAAGCCATGGGAGACACAGATATGTTAGACAAAGAAACGAATGCTGCTGTTGCACCGTATGTAAACATGATTAATCAAGAAAATAAAAGGCTAGGCATTCTTGTGGAGAGCATTTTGCAAAGTGCCGTTATTGAAAAGGGAGAAATCAAATACAAAAACGACACCATAAATTTAGATCAATTAATCAAAGACCAAGTAGAAAACGCACGCTTCAGATTAAAAAACCTAAATGGTAAAATTACTTTTTCAGGGAGTGATGAGTTGATTGAATTTGAAGCCGATAAAATGCACGTTTCGAACATTGTTTCAAATCTTATCGATAATGCAATTAAATACAGCAGAGACCGACCAGAAATTAGCGTTAATTTGAGTTCTGACAATAAACATGTTTATCTAAGCGTTATAGACAACGGAATAGGTATTAAAAAAGAGCATTTACCAAAACTATTCGATAAACTTTTTAGGGTGCCAACTGGAAACATTCATAACGTAAAAGGATTTGGTTTAGGGCTGAGTTACGTAAAGGCAATTTGCGACCACTACAAATGGGAAGTAACAGTAAAAAGTACATTTGGAGAGGGAAGTACATTTGTTATTGTTTTTAAAAATAAAGGGAAAATACAATGAGTAAAAAAATTTCAGTTTTATTAGCCGAAGATGATGAAAATCTTGGTCAATTATTATTTACCTATTTACAAAATAAAGGGTTTCAAGTGATTTTAACCCGTAATGGGAAAGCAGCATACGAACGATTTACAAAAGACTCGTTTGATTTTTGCGTTTTTGATGTGATGATGCCAGAAATGGATGGTTTCACACTGGCCAAAGAAATTAGAGAAGTAGATAAAAAAGTACCTATCTTGTTTTTAACGGCAAAAGCAATGAAGGAGGATAAATTGCATGGATTTGATGTAGGGGCAGACGATTACCTAACGAAACCTTTTTCTATGGAAGAACTTTTGGCAAGAATGAATGTCATACTTAAACGTGTGATGCCAGAAGAAATCGATGTGAATTCACAGATGTACATAGGTAAAATTAAATATGAACCAGAATTACGCATACTTCATGTTGTCGATGGAGCAAAAAAACTAACTACCAAAGAAAATGATTTACTTCTTTTATTGGTAAAAAATCAAAATGAAATTCTAGATAGGCAAGCCACACTTAGAGCGGTTTGGGGTGATGACAATTATTTCAATGGGCGCAGCATGGATGTTTACATTGCGAAATTGCGCAAATTACTAAAAGAAGATGAGAACATTGAAATCATGAACATTCATGGGAAAGGATTTAAATTATTGATTAAATAAATTGTCGCTTCCACTCCAATGCAAGGAAAATTTCTGAGCACTTTATTGCTTTCCTTAGTATTAAATCTTTTAATAAAACCGATTTCTCTGTTTGGTATTGATGCTGCTGTTCAAAACCGAGTAGGCGCAACGGAATACGGGTTGTATTTTTCACTTCTAAATCTTTCCGTATTATTTAATATTCTGATTGATTTGGGGATAAACAATTATACCATCCGAACAATGGCCCAAGATCCATATGCAGCAACGAAGCACGTTGGGCGAATTATGGTTTTGCGCGGAATACTTTTTCTTGTTTATTCCATTTTCACACTATGTATTGCTGTTTTCATTGGCTATCATGGATATGAACTTCATTTAATGGTGGTTTTGATTTTTAATCAATTACTAATCATGTTCACCGCCTATGCAAGAAGTTACTTTTCAGGATTACATTACTTTAAAACGGACGCTATATTGTCGGTTTTAGATCGGTTTTTATTGATTTTTATTTGTGGATTTGTTTTGTATTCAAGCTTTTTTACCGCCGAATTTCAAATTGAATGGTATATATGGATACAAACAATTTGTTATGCAATCACCCTGCTTGTTGCACTTTTTTTACTTTCACGAATAATTCATCTGAATCATTTTACATTTGACCGAAAATTCTCCGGAACTGTAATTAAACAAAGTCTGCCTTATGCAGCCTTAATTTTACTAATGCTATTATACACGCGGTCTGACTCTGTAATTTTGGAACGATTGCATGAAACGGGAAGATTCGAAGCGGGTGTTTATGCCCAAGGATTTCGATTGCTTGATGCGCTATACATGTTTGGAATGGTGTTCGCGGGTCTTCTTTTTCCGATGTTTTCTCGTTTATTAAAACAATCCAACAAAGAAATTATTCCCTTGTTACAAACTAGCGGAAACCTGCTAATTGGCGGATGCAGCGTGTTAATAATTGCGCTCTATTTCAATGCCGAATTGGTTCTCGGTTGGATTTACGAAAACAACGTCTATTATTCCGCTCAATCTTTCCGTTGGCTCATGCTTGGGTTTTTTGGAATTAGCTTGAATTTTATTTTTGGAACCCTTCTCTCTGCCAATGGGAATTTTAAAGAACTCAATTACTTAGCCGCCGCTGCTGTTTTTTTCAATATTGGCATGAACCTTTTTATGGCGCCGCTTTATGGCTCTACAGGAATTGGAGTTACCTTTTTTATCACTCAACTTGCTGTGGCAATCGCTCAATTGTTTATTGCTAAAGAAAAAATTGGGTTTCATTTCATTCCTAAATTTATTGGGGTACACCTCTTACTAATTGCAACATTAGTGCTAATTGGCTTGCTTATATCATCGTCAGAAATGCTATTTATTACACAACTAATACTGGGAGGGATTTTATTGTTGGCCCTGCGAATAATTGACATCAAGGAATTGAAATTAATGTTTCTCCCGTCAAAAGCAACAAAAAACAATATTTCAGCGTAAACGCCGTTAAAAAAACGGTTTGATTCTCTAACTTAGCGCGCGAAAACTATTCAACATATGCCACAATTACCAACGGATTTAGCTGAAAACAGAAACGATTTCATTCAATTCATCTGGCTTAACCGAAAATTCATCTTATTATTTACTGGAGCAGCCACCGTACTTTCCATTGTTGTATCTCTCTTAATCACGCCGCTCTATTTATCTACGGCCATTGTTTTTCCTGCAGCATCTTCTACAGTTTCCTTTTCTGAACAACGCAACGCCAAAACGGCATCAATGGATTTTGGAGAAGAAGAACAAGCGGAACAATTGGTGCAAATTCTACAATCTTCAAAAATTAGAGACCGTATAGTTTCTAAGTTCAAACTAATGGAACATTATGATATTAATCCATCTGATCAAAACAAATATTACAAATTAGTTAAACAATATGATGGTCATTTTACGTTTACTCGAACACGATTTGGTTCAATTAAAATTGATGTGTTAGACAAAGACCCAAAACTGGCCGCAACAATGGCCAATAGCATTGTTGAATTAATTGACTCCGTTAAAAATGAAATGGTTTCACAACGTACAATTCCCGCATATGAAATCAACAAAAGAAAAAAGCAACAATTAGAAAAGGAAATTGAAACAATGAACATTGAATTAGATACCCTTTCTGCAAAAGGCGTAATGTCATTTCAAAGTCGTTCTGGACTCTTTGAAGCTTACGTTGGAGCCACGGGAAGTGACCGCTCTGATATGAAAGAAAAAATTGATATGAATATCAAATACGGGTCAAAATACGACGGATTAGAAAGACTTAGAAATGAAAAAATATCCAAACTTGAAGAATTTCAAATTGCCTACGAACAAGCTGAATCTGATGCTAACACAAAGTTCAACCATAAATTTGTGGTAGAATATGCTGTAGTTGCTGACAAAAAAGATCAGCCGAAACGCTTAATTATTGTATTAGTGGGTGCTATCGGAGCTCTTGTCTTTTCCTTATTTATTTTGTTAGTTCAGCAACGCTTTAAAGAATTGAAAGCCTTGAAATAATGACATTGTTGAAAAACGCTTTATTTCCCGTTATTTCACTTGTAGTCTTTCTACTTTTACTTTTTTTCTTAATTTGGGAAGATTTGTATTGGCTTAGCCTATTTCCTTTTGGGTTACTCGGTATTTATGGTGCGATTTATCATACCAAAACCGTTTTTTTGTGTTTGGTTTTTTTGACACCTCTGTCTATAAACATTGAAGAATATACTGAAAGCTTTGGGTTGTTCATTCCAACGGAACCCTTCTTTTTTGGGCTGATGCTTTTGGTGATCTTTTTCGAATTACGCAAAAGAACTATTCCACGGTATATTTGGAATCATCCAATTGTTTTAGCCGCGGGATTTTATATATTGATACTCATTTTAGCCACGATTACGAGTAGTCACCCCATCGTTTCAATTAAATTCTTATTGGCTAAGATTTGGTTCATGATTCCATTACTGTTGGCCGCACCACTATTCTTTCAGGACAAAAAAACAATCCATTGGTTTATTTTCCTTTTTGTTTTAGGGACGTCTTTCGTAACAACATACACCTTAATACACCATAGCATCTATAATTTTGGTGAAAAAGAAGGTCATTGGGTGATGTATCCTTTTTTCAAAGATCACACCATTTACGGAGCAATTTTAGCTTTAGTTTTGCCCCTATCCATCAGCTTGTTTTTCATCAAAAAAACCAATCCATTAGAGAAAACCGGATTAATCGTTCTGGTTAGTATTTTATTGGTGGGATTATTTTTCTCCTACACTAGGGCGGCTTGGCTCAGTGTTTTTGGGGCATTATTCGTTTGGTTACTAATTTACCTCCGAATTAATTTTAAGTATTTACTTACTGTGGCGGCAATTGCCCTTATTGGGACCTTTACTTTTTGGGATCAAATCCAAATGGAGTTGGCGCGTAATGAGGAGGTACATACCACAGAAGAATTTGGAACCCGCCTGCAAAGTGCTGCAAATGTATCAACAGACGCGTCCAATTTAGAACGAATTAACCGGTGGGCATGCGCCATTGAAATGTTTAAGGAACGACCACTACTTGGTTTTGGACCTGGGACATACGCTTTTGAATATGCTCAATTCCAAGAACCAGAGAACTTAACGATAATCTCTACTAATTTTGGAGATATGGGGAATGCCCATAGCGAATACTTAGGAGCACTGTCTGAAACTGGCATTTTTGGTTTTTTATCCTTTATCGTAGTGGTTTCAGCGATGTTTTTTAGTGGTATTCGCTTGTATTACAAAATAGACAAACAAGATAAAACTACTCAAGCAATTGTTTTGAGCTGCATTTTAGGGCTTAGCACTTATTTTATACATGGGTTTCTAAATAATTACTTAGACACAGACAAGGCATCGATTCCGATTTGGGGCATCTGTGCCATTTTTATCGCCCTGAGTCATAATCAAATTGAATCTAAGGAAGTAATGTAATTCGATTTTTTGTGGCTTTTTGGTTTTACTCAAAAAACAATCGTCCATTGACCCATTCTTCATCCAACGTTGCGTCTTGTTTTTTATAAAAAGCTAAAGCTGGTTCGTTCCATTCCAACACTTGCCAATCCATTCTCTTTACCCCTAATTCCTTTGCCTTTTGAACCGTTTTTCGAAACAATTGCTCCCCAATTCCTTGTTGTCTTTTTTCTGGAATCACAAAGAAATCTTCCAAATACAAACATTTCCCCTTCCATGTAGAATATGAAATATAGTATAAGGCAAAACCAATTATTTGGCCGTCCTCTTCGGCAACAAAAGCATGACAAATTTTGTCTTCAAACAGATCTTTACGAAGTTGTTCTGGAGTATTTGTAACTTGTTCTGGCGCTTTTTCATACACCGCTAAGGCATAAATTAAATCAAAAATAGCCTTCTCGTCTCCGGGTGATGCCTCTCTAATTTGCATTATTGTACACCAGCTAGGTTGAATCGTAATTTAAACCCGGTGCTTAAGTTTTGAGTTGGGTACGCTGTTGCAATCTTTGGTGTATTCAACACTTGATCATAATAAAACTGCAAGGTTAAATTTTGGGACAAATTATAATCTGCAGAAGCTTTAATTGAGATCACACGCTGACCAGCTGTCGCTTGATTTGTTGTTTCAACAACTTTTCGAATAACTGTTAAATTATCTCTAAACGAAAAATCAAAACGTATGTTTACATCACTTGCAGGAACGCGTTGAATAGGGAGTTTTACTTTAGAGAATTTATAACCGGTTCCAATAATCATTTCATTTCCTAAGACTTCTGTCACCTGATTATTATTCAAAGAAAGGGTTGCACTTCTGTCTTTTTTATACTCAAATTTCGTTATTAATCCCTGCCCTTTGATATTCCACGTAGCATCAAATCCAATTAAGGGAGAGAACCGTTCCGTTATAACCACATTTTGAACTTGCATTCCAGAAATGAAGTTGTTATTAATATCCCGTGCACTAGCGTTTCCGTTTGCGTCTAATTCTGCATTTAAATTGGTTTGCATGCCGTTTACACTAACTGTTGAACTATACCCGTGTTTGATTACAAAATTCTTCACGTATTTCTTTGCAAATGCATATTTTGTTAATCCATTATAATTAATAGACCAATTTGGAAGTGGCATATTTTTGATTGGATTAATTGTTTGATTATTTACATTCGTCTTGCTGTAAGCCGTTAAAAAGGATCCTAAGACCACTTCTTGTTGACTTCCAGAATACCCGGTGTAATATCCAGATCCATTAATTGAAGAGGAATTTGAGTTTTGCTGACCCAACAAAGTAGACACAGACTCTCGGTTGGCGAGTAGGGTATTGAATGTTTCGGAACTAAAATCACGGGCATTAATTAATGCAAATGCAGAACCAATTGTGAGGTTAGAATACGTTAACGTAGATGTCTGAACCCTGCTTTGGCTTTCAAATTGAGTGCTTGTACTATTCCAACGATAAAACTCAGAAGAATTATTGCTGTAATTTCTATTTAAAGTCATCTCAATAATCACATCTTTTAAAGGTTCTAAATTAGCTCGTAAATTCAAATTAGCGGAATGTGTGGTAGTAAACGCTTTATTTAAATTACTGTTTTGTACCAGCCAGTTATTATTCGTGGCAAGGGCAGAAATATCGTAATTATTTGCTCTACCTAAAATATCATATCCTTGTTTACCAAACACAAAACTGGTTAACCCAAATGTATTACTATTCATACCCAGATTTCTAGTTTCTTGGTTATACCCAGGCAATAGGGTTCCATCACTTAGGGCATAAGTACCAGATACATTTCTTACGGTCATGAGTATACGAGAACCAGCAGCCAATATGACATTTGGTTTTTCTTTGGCTTTTTCTGCTTGTCGTTTCTTGCGCTGGTCTCTTTTCTTTTTACGTAAGTATTTTTTCTTTTCTTTTGGTGTCATTTTAGCCAACATTTCGGCTTCTTTCTTTTGATCTTCTTTTGCTTTTTCTTCTTTCTTTTGGTCATTTTGATTAGGCTTGCCATCTTTACCGTCACCATTTGAATCCTTTACATTGAGCTTGCCGCGAGCTGCTTTACCACCGGCTAAAACCCGCTTAAAGAAAGGCACCTTGTTATATAGATTTACAAAATTGGCTTGACCAGTAAAATTAATTGTTCGGTTATTTTGAATTGTATTTCCAAACTCAGATTGTCCTAACGGAGAACGTTGCCAATTAAATGTTCCTGCATATTTTCCATTTAAACTCAGCCAATCTGTTAGAGGAAACTTATCCAAAGGAAGGTTCGCGCTTATTGAATAATTATGCGTGTAGTCCATTGTTCTACCAAAAGTTCCAATTTGAGAACGCAGTGTGTCCACGTATTCACGGTATCCGGCCGGATCTAGTTTGCGATCTACTCTGCTATTTCCTTCTTCGAAAATCGCACGGTTAGTAGCGCTAAAAGTGGTTTTAATGTTCTTCGTTAAATCATATCCAACATTATATCCCCTCACCCAATCAAATCGCTTTAAAAACACCGGTGCAAATTCATAATCCGGCACCAAGTTATTTCTTATTTGACGTTCATTATATATTCTTGATATATCATTCGTAAACGTAATGTTTTTAGGCATATAAAACACGTTGGTTTCCTTCACCAGTTTTAGCCATTTTGATTTTTGAACGGGTTTCCATTTTTTGAAAGGCTCCCATGGCTTTGAAGCAAACGTATAGTTGTAATTTAATGCTCCTGTATATGTTTTGGTTTTATCAAAATTGATGTTAAAATCACGGCGCATCACTTCCGAAAAAGCATAGTTAGCAGACCAATTGTTGATCTTCCAGAATCCCGGTTTTGCTCCTGCTTTTGCTTCTTTTCTAACATTTGAAAAGTTGTATGATCTTCTTTCTGTGAAATCTTGTCCCAACTTCGATTTTTCTCTTCGCGTTGCCAAATCATAATCTCGCAATTTGACATCTGGGTTAAAGGGATCGTATTCCGGATTAATAATGCCCAAGGAATAGCCATAGAAAAACGGTAAAGACAGACGGGCTTTTTTTCCAAAGAACTGTCCCACTTGAACAGTAGTGTTAAGATCTAATCCTATTTTTTCATTTCGTTGACGCTCTTGAACACGACTTTCAATCGTTCCCCAGTTGATTCCTGAATAATTTCCTGATGCTGAAACGGTAGCAACATCAGCAATTTGCATACGCATTTGTCCAATTGCGGCATCTCCTCCTTCGCTTACAAAATCAGTCAATCTAAGCTCATTCACCCAAACAATTGCACATTCTGCATCTCCGTTGTCCGGTTTCCAAATATTATTTGGATCGTTTTTGAGCGGATTGCGTACTCCAATCATAATCGTTTTCAATCCTTGGAAGTTTGGATTACCCTTCACTTTTATTTTCCTGTTTGGGTTTTTGGGATCCAAATCAGAATACTCAACCACATAAGAAACGCCTGCCGCGCCATTTTCAATCTTTTGATTCCGTTCTTTTTTTAGATTTAAAAAGTCATCAAAAACAATTTCCACATTGTTATTTGTGGGCCATATATCGTCTGCCACAGTAGAATACCAAGGCGTTACATCCATTGGAAGTTCGTATTCGTAATAGTTCTCCGCGAAGTCCGTACCCAACCTTACAAACAGGGTTAAGTCTTTGTTTTTCAATGTATTTGCTTTAATTTCTTCCGCATGAACAAACATTTTTAATTTTTTGTACGTTCTTACGTCAAATTGAACATTTTTATAGGCTGCACGAGCATCTCCATCTTGTAAACCACAAATTTCCATGGACAAAGACTGTTCGTTTAATTGTCTTTGATACACTTGCGATGGATCTATTTCTCGCGTAATTCCTGGTGGAATTTCATATTTAACTGGCGATCGTTGGTCGTTTTCTTCCACGTTTACAGCACCAATATTGAAAGTGGTTAAATTCGGATCCGTTTGCACGCTCAAACCTGGTTGATTCAAATCCAAAAGATACCTTCTCCATTCACCTCTTAATAACTCCAGTCGAGCAAAACGCAATACAACTTCTTCATCAAAATCTTTAAGGAACATCCTCATGAAGCGGATTGAGCGGAAATCTTGAATTCCATTAACCCGTTTTTCGTATCCAACTAAAGGAACTTTAAATTGATACCATTTTTCAGTTTTGTTTCCATTTTGATACGTTTGAACATTAGTAATAAAATTCTTGCCCACTTGCATTTCGGATGGCCGCAAACTTAATTTATATTGGAAATAGCTTTCTGTTTCAGATAAATTATTATCTTGATTGATGTCTTCGATATCAGGCTGATTCGTTGCTTGGGTTGGGTATCCATCCACATTGGCGGTATCAGACATTTCACGTGTGGGAGAATTGCCCTCCATGCCGTTGTACTTTTTATATCGTTCTAAAATCGTTGCTGTTTGGACATCATAATTATCATCCAAATAATAATTATAATTATCATTGGAAACGTCCGCTAGGATTTTATCTTTTGTAGCTTGAGATAAATCTGGGGTGTTTTGTACCCAAGTCACAAAGTCTTGGTAGGCAACATTCTCCTCAACTGATTTCCAACCATCAATACCAACATCTTGATTCAATCGAGAAGCAGGATCAGTATCAAAAGCATTAACGACTACTTGTTGCGTAGAGATTTTGGACCAAGCGGTTGTGTCTAAATTGTCTGTTATGGATGTTCCTAAAGGAGGTAGCCCATTTTCAAAACTTTTTCTAGAATCCGGTAAAATGTCTTCAGAAATGTTACCCAAGTTGATGTAAAAATCTCCTCCGGTATGCATGGAATTTGGGTTTGCATTTTCAGCGTCATCGTTAAAAGGATCCAACACCCAAAACTGAATAAACTCAATGTTTGCCAACTCAAAATCATTCGTAGTTAATGAGCGCATTACACCGCCCCATCGATTTTCGGGATTGGTAAATGTTCCATCCGGATTTATAGTGCTTGACTTGTCGTAATTATACATGCCCCGCTCTTTCGGATAAAAAGCTAAATCAAGAATTGGAATATTTGGTATTGATCCATATTGCATTTGTAGGTTCGGGAAAATATCCACCTGATTGACTAACCTCATTCTACTATCGGCTAACATTTGTGGATTCTGCTTAATATGTTGGGGAGTCAACGAGTTTCCTTGATAGAAAACAGGGTCAATTACATACCAAGATAATTTGGCTCGTTTATATCCAGCAGCAAGCGTCTTTGTTTGGGCCTCTGGAAATAAATCTGGCTGACCTTGTGGTACAGAAGCCATTCTCCAAGAAGAAAACTGACGCAAATCAATTGCGCTTTGTGACGCTTCAAAATCATCAACATAAGACGTTCCTTCTTTGTTTATTGCTCTTGGTTGGCCCGGAATTAATCGCGCTACCTCACCGGTAAATGATAAGGTTGACATTGCACTCGTTGAAATACCCGGTAAAAAATCTACTAGTTTTGTCAAGAAGGGCAAATTTGTTTTGAATGCTAAATCTACTCCAATCATGGTGTTTTTAAACGGCTCGTTGCCAATATCTACCTTTTGAGTAACCGGTCGCTCAAGCATCCGCAAAGCAGTAGCACCAACATTAAACTTATCACTCAATCGATAACTATATCTACCGCCAATCATTGATCTTGCTTGGAAACCAAACACAGAATTACTTTCAATTGAAATTTTTATTGGGGTATTAGACTCTAAAATTCCAGTATTCAATATTTTTACCCGCCCCAAATTATAGTCTACAGAATAATCCAATCCCTCGGTCAATTTTATTCCACCAGCCGTTACGGTTACTGCGCCTTGCGGAACATTAAGTGCATTCAGTGGAATATCCGAAGTAATTGAAGATTGGTATTCCCCTTTAAATGAAAATCTATTTTTAGCTGGAATTTGTTGAGCGGCAGTTATTGTTGAATCATACAATTCTGTATAAATAACTTGATCAATTAACGTTGGTGCTATTCCTGCTGCAACTAATTTGGATTGAAGCGTTTTTCCGAAAGGTTCAATCGTTGAAAAATAGATACGTCCATTTTTTTTATTGATAGTTCCACCATTTTCCATCTTATTTCCTGTTATTGTAAAAGGAACAAAATCGAAAACTCCATCTGTAAATGGTTGATTATTTTGATTCAATTTGTCCATTTCCAATAGCGTAACGATTTGACGATCGTCAACACCAGTCATAGGAAAATAAGGTACATTCACCGAAGTCTCTCTATTGTTATAAAGTATATCAATTTTGAACCCTGTCTGATCTACCTGAAAAGCACCGATGGAATAAACATTTTTCATCATCAAATCCCATACTTTATTTCTCGGATTTGTAATGGTTGGTTTTAATAATTTTAACACCAGCGCTTCTTGTCCTTGAGCGCCATCTGTTGAAAGTTCACCTACTTGAAACGTTTCACCATTGTAGGTGTATTCGTATGCAACTGCTAAAACCTCATCATTATTTAGCGGGGTATTTAATGAGACATATCCCAATAATGCATTGTACGTATATTCTTGTTCGGTTAATTTGCGCGCATTTTCAACTTTTTCATAATGCACTGCTTGCGTAAATGGCCCCGGAGCTGTCACCTGTGTTGCGAGCGAGGTTACTGCATTTTGAAAAGCACGAATCTGTGGTTGAGAAGAGGCCCATTGATACAAATTATTTGATTCATTGTCTGGCCTAATTTCTGTTGCATACCCACCAGGATTTCCCTGACAATTAGCTGGTTTTGCCTCTCCCAAATCGGCGAAAGCAACAATGTTCCTGGTATTTTCTGTGTTATTTGTGCGATTGGTTAACCAAACTTCAATTCGGGTAATATATGCTGTGGAACTAACAACAGGAAGGGTAGCCATCGCTGCATCATAATTATCGTGATGGTATAGATTCAAAAAGTAATGTCTATTTGCTTCGTATTTATCTGCACCCAACTCAAATTTTTGCACTTGAGATTTTCCAGTAATATTTATTTCTTGTCTTTTTCCTTTCGAAGTGGCAGCAAATAAATCCCAATAAGAACGACCAAATTTTAATTGAGCCTTGGCACCAAACAAGGTGGAGGATCCTTGAATCAATGAAGTTGGAGAATCAAAGGTAATTTGTCCTAAGGCTATTTTTTGTAAAATTTGATCTTCATTGCCCGTGTGTTCTAATTTTGAAATATTATCAAAATCAAAAGCCGCTTGGGTATTATAACTGGTATTTATTTTCAGTTTAGAGCCAATTTGTCCCACTAAATTCATTTGAATTTGCTGGTTAAAATCAAAACGGGTAATCTGTCTTTGTCTCAGCGGCAAGATTGGATTATCATATCTAGAATAATTGGCGCCAAGCGAAACTTCCACCTGACCTTGAGGTCTTAACACAATTTCATTTCCACCAAAAAAGTCTGCAAACAATTTACTACCAACTTTAATCGGCAACTCAAATGGGCGGCCTTTTTCTGTTTGTTCTTCAATCTTTTTTTGCCAATTTAATGTTGTTGATTTTTTTCGTTCATATTCCAAATACTCTTCTAAGGTCATCATAGACGGGTATCGATAATACAAACCATTACTCATTCGTTCTGTAAAAATGTATTTTCCTGTAACGGGATCATAAACCACCGTTTGTTCAACAGAACTTGGATCACCAAAATCAAAACTTTGCGGTGTATTTAATGTTGGGTCTAATGGGTTGGATATTGGATATTGTAAGGTGGTGTCTTGTGCCAAAAAACCAAAACCGACGAAAATAAAGTGTGATAAAACCAACCACTTATCAAACGACCTATTTTTAATTTTTCTCCGATTCAATGTTACAATAATTTTAATGCTCCTTTAATTAATTCTTCAAGAGATTCTTGGCCTGTAACCAATTTATCCAGCACTTTATCCGCAGATTTTTTATCAAAACCTAAAGAAACTAAAGCGTTTAACGCATCAAATCTAATTGTATTGTGACTAAATGCTATATTTTCACTCGCAACGCTCAATTTTAACACTTTATCCTTTAAATCAATAATAACTCGTTGGGCCGTTTTAGCACCGATTCCTTTAATGCTTTGAATCGTTCTAACATCCTCCGATTGAATTGCATTAGCAACTTCGTCGGGAGTCAATGAAGACAGCATAATCATGGCTGTATTTGGACCAATTCCTGAAACGCTCACTAAATGATTAAACATTTCGCGTTCTTCTTTAGTATGAAAACCATACAACAAATGAGCGTCTTCTCGGACAATTAATTTGGTAAAAACCTTGACCGCTTCTTCTGTGCCAAGTGCTGAAAATGTGTTTAATGATATTCGAACTTCATACCCAACACCAGCACAATCTACCACAATTTCAGTGGGTGTTTTTTCAATTAGTCGTCCTGTTAATTGTCCTATCATATTTATTTGTTTTGAGCGTCAATTACAGCTACTTTAACCATGTTCACAATTTCTCGAACCGAACTACCAAGCTGAAGAATATGAATTGGTTTCTTTAATCCAATTAAAATAGGTCCTATTGCATCCGCATCTGTTGTTTGTTGTAAAAGCTTATATGCGATATTTCCAGCTGAAAGATTAGGGAAAATCAACGTGTTTACTTCTTTATTAGCCAAATGCGAAAAGGCAAATTTTTCATTCATCATTTCTTTATTCAAAGCAAAATTGGCTTGCATTTCTCCGTCCACAATTAAGGTTGGGTGATTTTCATGTAAAATCTGAACAGCCTTGGCCATTTTTTCAGAATCATCCCCAGGAGAAGATCCAAAGTTGGAATAACTTAACAAGGCTATACGTGGAGTCATTTTTAATTTACGAATTGTTTTAGCCACATTTACCGTTATTTCCGCAATTTGCTCTGCCGTTGGATTTAAATTTACCGTGGTGTCTGCTAAAAATAATGGTCCCTTTTTAGTAATGAGAATATACATTCCTGCTACCAAATTCACGTCTTTTTGTAAGCCAATAGTTTGAAGAGCCGGCTTTATGGATGATCGATAGCTTCTTGTTGCCCCTGTAATCATTGCGTCTGCATCTCCTTGATCGACCATCATCGAACCAAAATAATTGCGTTCTCTCATAATTTGAAGCGCTTCAAATTCGGTGAATCCTTTTCGTTTTCGTTTTTCGAAAAAAGCTTTACCATAAACAGTGCGTCTTGTTTCTTCTTCTTCCGATTTCGGGTCTACAATAATTTTTTCAGGCAAATCAATACCATATTCTTCAATCAGTGCTTCAATGCGTTTTTTCTTACCAAGGAGAATAGGAAATGCACACCCTTCCTCAAATGCTACTTGTGCAGCCTTCAATGTTTTAATATTATCTCCTTCGGCGTAAACAACTTTTTTAGGGTTTGATTGTGCTTTTGTAGTGATATTACGAATGAGCTTATTATCGAGGCCTAAACGGCTTTTTAAAATAGACTCATATTCATCCCAATCTAAAATTGGATTTTTTGCTACCCCTGAATCCATCGCAGCTTTTGCGACCGCCGGGGCTACATAATGAATCAAGCGTGGATCTAATGGCTTTGGAATGATTTGTTCTCGACCAAACGAAATATTCTTTTCACCATAAGCTTGAATTACTTCTTCAGGAATAGTTTCCTTAGCCAGAGCAGCTATTGCTTTAACAGCTGCAAGTTTCATTTCTTCATTAATTGTAGTTGCACGAACGTCTAAAGCACCTCTAAAAATAAAGGGAAAGCCAAGTACATTATTTACCTGATTAGGGTGGTCAGAACGGCCTGTTGCCAAAATAATATCTTTCCGAACAGAGGTAGCATCCTTATAGGAAATTTCAGGCTCCGGATTAGCTAAAGCAAATACAATTGGGTCGCTCGCCATGGCGGCAATCATTTCCTTTGATACCAAACCAGCACGCGACAATCCTAGAAAAACATCAGCATCTTTAAATGCTTCTTCAAATGAAATAACATTTTCATGTGCGGCAAAAAACAGTTTATAATCATCTAAATTAGTTCGCTTTTTAGAAAGCAACCCTTTTGAATCGAACATGAAGATGTTGGATAACTTAGCCCCTAAAGAATGATATAATTTTGCGCAAGACATAGCAGAGGGCCCAGCTCCAGAAACAACGATTTTCACATCATCAATTTTTTTACCCGCCAATTCTAGTGCGTTCAATAGGGCCGCCGAGGAAATAATAGCCGTGCCATGTTGATCATCATGCATAATCGGAATGTCTAATTCCTCCTTTAAACGCCTTTCTATTTCAAATGCTTCAGGTGCCTTGATGTCTTCCAAATTAATTCCACCAAAAGTAGGAGCAATCGCCTTTACCGTTTGGATAAATAATTCAGGATCCCTTGCATCAATTTCTATATCGAAAACATCAATGTCAGCAAAAATTTTAAACAACAGCCCCTTTCCCTCCATTACAGGTTTTGATGCTTCAGGACCAATATCCCCCAAGCCTAAAACCGCGGTTCCATTGGTGATTACTGCAACCAAGTTTGACTTACTTGTGTATTTATACACATCCTCTTTATTTTCGGCTATTTTCAGACAAGGCTCTGCGACACCCGGTGAATAAGCAAGTGATAAATCTCGTTGAGAGGCATATGGTTTTGTAGGAACTACTTCTATTTTTCCTGGTTTACCCATTGAGTGGTAATCCAGTGCTTCTTGTTTTCTAACTTTTGACATTCCGTTTTTTTGTGGGTGGTAAAGATACAAAATGAATAGGATATTCTTTACACTTCGAATAAGTGTTTTTTGCAGCTGTAAAAAAATAAATATCGCTCTTTTTAACTTGTTTTAAATAATTTTTTTATTTATATAATTACCTCATTAACAAACACATAGTCAATTTTAAGCAGTTACAAACGAATAATAATCGACAATAAACGATTAATTACCGAATAAAGTTTTGAGGTGATGGAAACTTTGCAGAGTCAATTCGAATCAAAAACGAAATAGGACACAACAATTTTTTCAAACCTTAATTTTTACAAACATGAATGCACTAAGAAACAAAGTGAGTTTGATCGGTAGGCTGGGCGGAAATCCAGAAGTGGTAACATTTGAAACAGGAAAAACGCTAGCACGTTTTACCGTTGCAACAAATGAATCATACAAGTTAAATGGCGTATGGCAGGACCAAACGCAATGGCACACAATTAATGCCTGGGGAAAAGTAGCACAACGTATGCAAAAAACGCTTCATAAAGGACAAGAAATCGTACTTGAGGGGCGGTTAGTTAATCAAAACTATGAAACGAAAAATGGTGAAAAACGATTTGTCACCTTCGTGGAGGCAACAGAATTCTTGGTATTAAAAGCGACCAATGAAAAAGCTATAGAAAAAACAACTCAAAAAACGAATAATAAATAACACCCACACGAATGAATTACGTAAATCTAATAGGAAAAGCGCGATCTGCCGCACAATTTATAGAACTTGATAATGGAAAAAAAGTAGTGAAGTTCACGATGTCAACGAAAGAAACCTTTTTCGACGAAAAAGGCAAATCTAAATCAAGGGATACCTGGCATACCCTAACCGCTTGGGGAAGATGGGTTAAAGTTCTTGAAGAATTAGAATTAAAAGGAACGAACCTAGCAATTGAGGGCAAAATCGTAAGCCGATTTTATAAAGCGGGCGGCGTACCTAAATTAATATCAGAAATAGAAATCAACGACTTAACCTTAATACCAAATAATTAATAAAATACACACATATGACAACAGTAAGAAATCACATCACACTCATTGGCAACATTGGTTCGTCCACACAGATAACGCGTTTTGAGAATGGTAAAAGTATTGCCCGATTTAACTTAGCAACGGATAACACCTATAGAAGTAATAGCGGAAAATTTAAAAAAGACGTAGAATGGCACCGTGTTTTTGCTTGGGGAAACATGGCAGAATTCATTGAAAAATATAGTGAAAAGGGTAAAAAAGTTGCCATTCATGGAAGGCTAGTAAACCGCTCTTATTTAACCCAAACAGGTATTAAAAAAAACATCACAGAAGTTGAAGTTCGTCAAATAATAGGGTTGTAAAAACCAATCGATAAATTAAAAAAGCAGTCTATTAAACGGACTGCTTTTTTTCATTAAAATAACTTCTTTGTCTAAGAAATATCAATATTACACCAGATGTAATGACCGCATCAGCAACATTCCAAATAGCGGGAAAAACTTCTTTTCCTCCCATAACAGGAAACCAAGTTGGCCAAAATGCTTGAAACTTAAACATATCAACAACATTCCCCATTAAAAAGCCGGTGTTCCGCACCTCTCGTTTAAAACCGAAGCAGTCAGCAAAAACACCTGATCCTTCCATTCCATTGTATGGCATACAAGGATCAAACGTGAAATACAAATCATAAAACATGGAATCAATTAAATTACCCGTGGCCCCTGCTAAAACTAGTCCAATTGCAACTAAAAACTCTGTTTTTGCTCCTTTTTTAGCTTGTTTGTACCAATAAATAGAAATCCCTGTAATTGCGGCAATTCTAAACACGCTTAACGCTAATTTATGCCAAACCTTGGACCCAAATGTTGTTCCAAAAGCCATTCCTGGATTTTCAATGTACTCTAACACGAACCAATCGCCGAAAACAGAAACTGTTTCGCCAGGAAAAAATTGGGTTTTAATATAAACTTTAACAAGTTGATCAACCAATAAAACCGCCAAGATAATTGACCCAACTATAAATAATTGTTTCTTCACCCTTTATTTGTTTTGTGCGTTTTTTGCATCAACCCCCATCGTGGCGTGAGGAACTAAACGCAATCTTTCTTTAGGAATTAACTTTCCGGAGACTCTACAAACACCATAGGTTTTATTTTCAATTCGAATTAATGCGTTTTGCAGGTTTTGAATGAACTTTTCTTGGCGCGCAGCCAATTGTGCAACCTCTTCTCTTGACAATGTTTCAGAACCATCTTCCATCATATTAAATGTTCGACCAGTATCGTCCGTCCCGTGGTCATCACTGTGTGATAAAGACGCAATTAATAATGAATAATGTTCTTGTGCTTCCTTCAGCTTATTATGAATTAATTCTTTGAATTCAACCAATTCACTATCAGAATATTTATTTTTTTCTTGACTCATTCTATTTATTTTAATGATTGAAACACTCGGGTTTCCTAGTTTAGTACAAATATAAATTAAAAAATAGAACTTAAAACAGCTTGTAATATTGTTGTAAAAAAGAAATAACCGACAAAAAGACTAACTTCGCTTTATGATTCGGTTTTTTGTGGAATATAGGATAATTTGGTTCTTTCTTGGGCCGTTACTTCTTATTATTTTTCATCTATTAAACTTCTTTTCTAGTTCAATAGTTATTCCTGAGTCTAATAACCTAGGGTTATTAGGAGACCTTTTTACTGTTTCTCCTTTCTACTCTCGTTTGCTTGCCGGAATTCTTGTATTGGTAAATGCATTAAATCTGACACGAATTTTCAATGAAAACGAATTTCACGACAAAACGATTTATTCAACAGGCTTCTTATACTGTGTATTAATGAGTTTGTTCCCGTGTTTCTATTATTTCAATTCTATTTTACTGGTGCATGTGTTGTTAATCGCAGTTTTTAGAGAGGCTTTATTACTGAAACAAAAAGAAGGAGATCAAAAACATGTGTTCAATGGGGCTATATTACTTGGGTTAAGTTTCTGTATACATCCCCCAACAATAATTTATGTAATACCATTTTTTATCGCTGTTTTAAATTTAAAAGTTATTCAATTTAGAGATATTGTCTTAGCAATTGTTGGCTTGTTTATTCCTTTCGTTTATGTAGGTTCTTATTATTTTTTAAACGAAGAGGTTATTCTAATTGATTTATTCAATGTGCCTTCTAAATGGAAAATAATTGTTTTTGACCTACTCTTTGTGCTGATAATATTAACATTTATGTTCTTGCTTGCTTTTGTGAGCTTGCGTTCAAACGCGGTAAAATCCACGTTACGTCTCCGTAAAATGATGGTTCCAGTTTGGGGATTTTTAATTTTTGGGATATTCATAGGTGGATATGACTTATTCTTTTTCGGACAATTTGATCGTTTTTCATTTGTTTTAATTTCATTGCCTTTTTTCATCAATTATGCATTAATTAATAGAAACTATCGCCTTTTCGCTGGGATTTTATTCTTTATCGCTTTAGGTTATTCGTTCGTTAAATTTTTTGCTGTTCTTCCATTTGGGTAGCTATAATTTTAATTACCTTTGATTCGGTGATTTATTTACCTAAAAAATATTTAAAATGAAATTTGGCGTTATAACCTTCCCTGGGTCTAATTGTGATCAAGATATGATTGATGTACTTCGTGAACAACTCAATCAACAGGTAGTAAAATTATGGCACAAAGACACATCGCTTCAAGGTGTGGGTTTTATTATTATTCCGGGTGGATTTTCATATGGCGATTATTTACGCTCTGGAGCAATTGCTCGGTTTTCTCCCATTATGAACGAGGTGATCAAACACGCTCAAAAAGGAGGTTTTGTA
The DNA here is from genome assembly GCA_943330745.2 of Lishizhenia tianjinensis. Taxonomy (GTDB): domain Bacteria; phylum Bacteroidota; class Bacteroidia; order Flavobacteriales_D; family Crocinitomicaceae; genus UBA952. Next base: position 54,150 of record CALQIX020000014.1, on the reverse strand, counting down.
ATGGGTATTTGTAACGGATTTCAAATTCTAACAGAAACAGGACTTGTCGATGGCGCATTATTACATAACAATAACCAACGTTTTGTTTGTAAAAACACTTTCCTTAAGCCAGTATCACATTCTGCTGCTATTTCCATTGATCTTAAAAACAGCTCTTATAAAATACCAATCGCTCATGGTGAAGGGCGGTTTTTTACGGATGAAAATACGCTTAAATCGTTAGAAGACAATGACCAAATTCTTTTTCAATATTGCGACGAAAACGGGTTAGTTACAAATGAAAGTAATCCAAACGGGTCACTAAACAATATTGCGGGTATTACCAATAAAGGCAAGAATGTTTTTGGAATGATGCCGCATCCAGAGCGCGCATCAGACCCCTTTTTGAGTAATGAAGACGGACTGTTTCTATTTAATTCTTTATTAAACAATTGCTAAAAGACACTTTTAAAAATGAGAGTATTATTGCTTGGATCTGGGGGACGTGAACATGCAATGGCGTGGAAAATTTCACAAAGCTCTATTTTGGATGCCCTATTTATAGCCCCTGGTAATGCTGGTACTCGAAATTTTGGTAAAAACATAGCCCTTTCCCTAAACGATTTCAATGAAATAAAAGAATTTGTCTTGCAAAACCAGATAGACATGGTTGTTGTAGGTCCCGAAGAACCATTGGTAAATGGAATTCACGATTTTTTTTTAGCTGATGAATTACTTAGAAAAATTCCAGTAATTGGTCCTCAAAAGGAAGGCGCAAAATTAGAAGGAAGCAAGGATTATGCAAAAGAATTCATGGCTCGTCACTCGATTCCAACCGCTAAATATGCAAGTTTTACAAAAGAAACACTAGAGCAAGGATTGGTGTATTTGGAAAAAATGAAAGCTCCTTATGTATTAAAGGCTGATGGCTTAGCCGCGGGAAAAGGTGTGTTGATTTTGGAGTCTCTTGAGGAAGCGAAACTTGAATTGTATACGATATTGTCGGATAATAAATTTGGTGATGCTGGAAAAAAAGTAGTTATAGAACAATTCTTAAGCGGTGTCGAATTGTCTGTTTTTGTATTAACTGACGGTGATTCATTTAAAATATTGCCAGAAGCTAAGGATTACAAACGAATTGGTGAAAATGACCTCGGATTAAACACAGGGGGCATGGGTGCAGTATCTCCTGTTCCTTTTGCGCAAGGTGCTTTTTTGGATAAGGTAACCAACCAAATCATTATTCCTACGGTAAAAGGGCTTAAAAACGATAATATTCCATACAAAGGATTCATTTTCTTTGGATTGATTAATGTGAAAGGTGAACCTTATGTAATCGAATATAATTGCCGGATGGGTGATCCAGAAACAGAGGTTGTCATTCCTCGCTTAAAATCAGATATTTTAGATCTTTTCGAAGGGATTGCAACTAATACACTCTCAGAAAGAGACATTCAGTTTTTTGAACAAAGTGCAGCAACGGTCATGATGGTTTCCGGGGGATATCCAGAAACGTATAAAACCGGGTTACCAATTTATGGATTAAATAATGTTACAGATAGCTTAGTTTTCCACGCTGGTACAACCGCAGACGGTCCATCTATAAATACTTCCGGAGGCAGAGTGCTTTCCGTAACTTCTTATGGTAAAAATCTCGAAATTGCATTAGCAAAATCTTATGAGAGTATACAAAAAATCGAATTTGACGGTGCCTACTACAGAAAAGACATTGGTTTTGACGTAGTTAAATAAACCAAATTCTAATGACCACCGAAAGCACAAATTTTCTAATAATTTTATTTTCCCTGGCTTTTTCCGCCTTTTTCTCAGGTATGGAATTAGCATATCTTTCGTCTAATCGACTAAAAGTAGAGCTTGATAAAACAAAGGGTACGATAAGCAGTAAAATTATCGGCGTGTTTTATTCGAGTGAGTCTAACATGATTACGATGTTATTATTGGGTAATAATATTTCACTTGTGTTATTTGGTTTAGCTTCGTCAGAAATACTTAGTCCAATTGTCGGCAGCTATATAACTAGTAATGGATTAGTTTTAATTGTTCAAACCGTTTTATCAACATTACTCGTTTTATTTGTAGCCGAATTTTTACCAAAAGCGCTTGTACAAATAAACCCCAATCGTTTTCTTCAATTAGGTTCTGGATTTCTTTTTGTGTTGTATGTTTTATTGTATTTGCCCTCTCAATTTATGCTCTTCATAAGCGGATCCTTGTTGCGCTTGACAGGAACAAAGCTTGAGAAAAACGAGAAAATCTTTAGTAAGGTGGATTTGGAACATTTTATACATGAGATTCATGCTAAGATTTCCTCTGAAGCCCATTTTGGGAACGAAATTCAAATTCTTCAAAACGCACTCGATTTTTCTAATGTTAAAGCACGCGATTGTATGATTCCAAGAACAGAAATTGTTTCTGTCGATGTAGATGACTCTATAGATGTTTTAACAAATTTATTCATCAAAACAGGCCTGTCCAAGATTATTGTATATCGAAATACTGTTGATAATATCATTGGTTATGTGCATTCATTTGAAATGTTTAAAAAACCTCAATCTATTAAACAAATATTAATGCCGATATCCTTTGTGCCTGAAGCAATTCCAGGAAGTGAAATTCTTGAACAATTCACTAAACAGGCAGGGAATATTGCGGTTGTTGTGGATGAATATGGTGGGACTGCAGGCCTAATAACTATTGAGGATGTAATCGAGGAAATTTTTGGAGACATTGAAGACGAACACGATAAAGACGACTGGTTAGAACAAAAAATAAGTGATACAGAGTATCTTTTTTCAGCAAGAGTAGAAATTGATTATTTAAACAAAACATTTGATCTAGGTTTTCCAGAATCTGAAGCATACGAAACACTTGGAGGACTGATTATACAAGAATTGGAAACGATTCCTGAAGAAGGTGAAAAAATTCAAATTAAAAACAAGGTGATTTATGTAGAGAAAGTAAGCGATAGAAAAATCGAACTTGTACGCATAAAAATAAACCCATGAAAAATAGACTCGTCCTCTGTTTTCTTTTAATGTTCGTTCTTAATCAAAACGCTCAAGCACAACACAAGAAATCTTTTCGATTAAGCCCTAAACTACAAGAAATTTCAGGTCTTGAATGTATTGGTGATAGTTTACTTTTAGCACACAACGATGGAGGCAACGAACCTATAATTTATGTATTGAATCTATTTGGTACAATTTTAAAAGAATGTCGCGTTTACAATGCGAAAAACACCGATTGGGAAGATTTAACAAAAGACAATTCAGGCAATCTATATATTGCCGATATCGGTAATAATGAAAACAAGAGAAAGAAACTTCGCGTTTTAAAATTATCCATAAATGAGATATTAACAAAAGACTCCGTTTCAGCAGAAATTTATCCTTTTACATATCCAGAGCAGACCGAATATCCAGCATTACCAGAAAATCGCTATTTTGATGCTGAAAGTCTTGTTTATCAAAACGATAGTTTGTGGATTTTTACCAAGTGTAGAACAATACCATTTGACGGCAAGTGTTTTGTTTATGCTATCCATATTCAAAATTTATCCCTTGGCAATTGGAAAAAAACGAGTGAATTAATTCCTGGAACAAAAAACTGGACAAAAGATTCATTCACGGCCGCAACAAGCTATAATGAGTTATTTTTATGCTTGACATACAATAGGCTAAATTATTATTCTAAACACGGTGAAACGCTTTTAAAAACAAAATCTAAGCGTTTTAATAAGTACAAACAAAGAGAGTCCGTTGCGGTTACTTCTACCGGTGCAATTTATATTGCAAATGAAAGAAATTGGTTACTCGGAAAACAACGATTAAGAAGGTATAAAAATGAATAAGCTTGACCTACTAACTTACGATACGATACTTTTCGATATGGATGGTGTTTTAGTTGACTCAGAACCATTATGGAAAATTGCAATGCACGATGTATTTAGTTCACTAGGTTCCAACCTATCAAAATCTGATTTTCAATTAACCGTTGGTATGAGAATCGACCACGTCATAACTTTTTGGAAAGAAAAAGAAAACTGGCAAAAACCAGCTTATATAATTGAAAATCAAATAATTAACCAAATGGTTAATCTCATAAATGCAGAAGGTAAATTGTTACCTGGTGTTGAAGAAACTTTACGTTTTGTAAAAGAAAGCAAAAAAATTGGATTAGCCAGTTCCTCACCAAGAGTACTGATTGAGGCTGTATTACAGAAAACCGAAATAAAATCATTATTCGATGGGGTTTTTTCTGCAGAAACCGAAACTCATGGAAAACCACACCCTGCTGTATATTTGACAGCAGCACATAATATAGGTAGTATTCCATCTGCATGTCTCGTTATTGAAGACTCACTAAACGGAGTAATCGCTGGTAAAGCGGCAAATATGACTGTAATTTGTATTCCTGAAAAATCACATCACCCAAATCCAAAACTTGCTCTTGCAGACTTTCAGTTTAATACAATGGAAGATTTATTGTTTTCATTAAAAAATGAGAATAGTCATTCATAGAGTTAAGTTAAGCTATACTTTTTTCTTTTTAATTCGTTCTCTTTTGTGAAAAAGAAAATACAGAAAGCATAAATTTGCTATTGAAAAAAACAAACAAAAACAGGTTGATAGATTTAAAGCTTTATAAAACAACCTAGAATTTATAAGAACAAAACCTTCTAATTTTAGCGATAAACAAATTAGTGTTTTCTCTCGTTCAGTATTTTTAGAATTCTCTTATCTTCCAAATAAATAATTTTGAGGAAACTATACATGCCGTTAAAGATTACGAGCGATATAAAATTCGGAACAAACAACAATACTAGTAGTGTTGACAGAGAGGGCCGAAACACTTATTACTTAATTATCGAAAGAAGTATGATTTGTTTCACGTGGAACATTAACGACCCAAGTGAATTAATAAAACAGAAATGTCGCTTGGTGAAACACCCGAAATACGTGCCGCTTGACCAATAGTTGCAGGCATAATTGCAATCAATTTTTGTCTGGCCTCAATGCTAATACTTTTAATTTTTGAGTAGTCAATTGAATCAGAAATTACTAAAGACTCCAATCGATCAAGTTTGAGTGCGTGTTCCTGCTCTCTCTCTATGTATCCTGTATATTTTATTTGAATCTCAGCTTGTTCAACACTCTCATTTAAACAATGATCTGTCAAATCCTTTAATATTGGAGAAACTGAAATGATATCATCTATTACAATATGTGGACGAGCTAGAATTGAAGCTAATTTCACTTGTTGGGTTATAGGTGCACTATCCATTTTGGTTAATAATGGATTTATATCATTAGGCGAAATTCCGGTCTTTCTAAGTGTACTTAACAATAAACTCGTCTCATTCACTTTTTGTTGAACACGATCAAGTTCCACCGAGCTATTCAAACCTAATCCTAAACCGAGCTCAGTTAAACGTACATCTGCATTGTCTTGGCGTAACAAGATTCTATATTCCGCTCTGCTCGTAAACATTCGGTATGGTTCATCTGTCCCCTTTGTAATTAAATCATCTATTAATACTCCTATGTATGCTTCGCTTCTCTTTAAAATAAAAGAAGGTGATTCGCTTATTTTTAAGTTTGCATTAATCCCCGCAATTAACCCTTGACAAGCAGCTTCCTCGTATCCAGTTGTTCCATTAATTTGTCCAGCAAAATAAAGATTTGAAATTAGCTTAGTTTCTAAAGTGTGTTTCAACTGAGTAGGGGGGAAGTAATCATATTCTATTGCATAGCCAGGTCTGAACATCTTAGCTTTTTCAAAACCAGGAATAGTTCTCATAGCGCTTAACTGTACTTCTTCTGGTAAAGACGTGCTAAAACCATTCACATAGATTTCAACAGTATCCCATCCTTCCGGCTCAACAAATATCTGATGCCTATCCCGGTCCGCAAATCTATTTATTTTATCTTCAATACTTGGACAATAACGCGGGCCTATACTTTGAATTGACCCATTAAACATAGGTGAACGATCAAAACCCGTACGTAATATTTCATGCGTATTAGGGCTAGTATAAGTTATATGACAACTTCTTTGCTTTTTGAGTGCTGCTGTATTTGAAAAACTAAACTTGGACGGATTTATATCACCTAATTGTTCTTCCATTAAATCATAATTCAACGAACGACCATCTACACGAGGGGGGGTGCCGGTTTTCATTCTACCAGCAACAAAACCATAACTCAATAAATCTTCCGTTATTCCTGTTGAAGCTTTTTCTGCAACCCTACCTCCACCAAACTGTTTTTCACCTAAATGAATTAAACCATTCAAAAAAGTACCATTCGTAAGAACCACAGCCTTTGCATAAATATTTATCCCCAAAGCTGTTTTGATTCCCTTTATGCTATCATTTTCCACTATTATTCCGTTACATGTGTCTTGCCAAAAATCAACGTTTTTATTTTGTTCAAGCAACAATCTCCATTCTTCTGCAAACTTCATTCGATCGTTTTGTGTTCTTGGCGACCACATAGCTGGACCTTTGGATCGATTTAGCATTCTAAACTGAATAGCACTTTTATCACTTACAATACCAGAGCCACCACCAAGCGCATCGATTTCACGAACAATTTGGCCTTTTGCTACACCACCCATAGCAGGATTACAGCTCATTTGTGCAATGGTATTCATATTCATTGTGACCAACAAAACCTTGCTACCCATTTTTCCAGCAGCATTTGCCGCTTCACAACCAGCGTGACCAGCACCAACTACAATAACATCATAAACGTCTAACATACTTGTTGTTTCACGTGGAACAATTAATTTAAATATTTGTTTTCTAACAAACGCATAAAGCGTTCTTCTTCATCTGTTTTATCTTTATATCCGCATAAATGTAGGACACCATGAATCATCACTCGGTTCAATTCAACCTTAAAATCTGTTTGAAAAGTATCTGAATTCTCTCTCACTCTATCTACTGAAATAAACAAATCCCCAGAAATAACATTTTCCTTACAATAATCAAATGTAATAATGTCCGTATAATAGTCGTGATCCAAGTGTTTTTGATTTAATTCTAATAAATAACCATCAGTAACCAAAATAACTGTTACATCACCCAACTCAAAACCCTCATCTTTAATAACTTTCGTTAGGGATATAATAAAAAATTCCGGCTCAAACACCGGAATTTCTATATTAACTAATTCAAATTCAATCATTTAACAAAATATAAACTTACACTGGACCCCTCTTCCTCAAATTCAACATCATCTGATAAACTCTTCATTAGAAAAATACCTCTACCATTTTCTTTTAATAGATTTTCAGGTGCGGTTGGGTCAGGTAAGTTAGAAAAGTCAAACCCTTTACCATGATCTTTGACATTAAAACAAAATTCTTCAGGCTGATCTCCTACAGAAACATCGACAGTTAATTCTGTTTTAAAGACATTACCGTGCTGAATGGCGTTATTCACAGCTTCTGTTACGGCAATCAAAACATTACCATAAGCATCTTCTTGTACGCCCAGATTTTCACAAACACGATCTACTAAATTTTCCACATCTACCAAGGCTGAAAAATCTGAGGGTATTTGGAGGGAATCAATAATTTTATATCCTTCTTTCATATATAACAATAAATTATTTTATATTGAAATACTGATTTGCTTTGTCTTTATAATACTTTCTATATAAAGGATCCGCAGAGCGAAGTATTTCTGTTTGTTTCAATTTTTCCTTGTTATACTCATCAAATCTTATTTTGTTACCAGAAAAATCATCTTTTCCGCTTTTTGATTCTCTTTTTTCTTCAAAACCTCTATCCATCAACGCTTTTTCACTTTCCAATAAGCGTGTTAATATTTGTTTTTGCCTATTAATTAAATCCGAACTAAATCGTTTGTTGACTAATTCCTTCTCCTGTTTCTCTAACTCTTTAATTAAAGGATCCAGTTGATTTCCTTCTCCCTTACCTTCTTTATTCATTTGTTTTTTCAATTGTTCCAATCGCTGCCGTATCGCATTTTGTTCAGCAGCCATTTTTGAAATTTCTTTATTTCCTAAACCATTTAACTCACCTTCACCTTGTTTTCCATCCGTTCCACCTTTTCCTTTCTCACCTGGTTTTGATCCTCCCTCGTTTTGTCCTTTCTGCATCTGTTCCAGTTGCTTTTTTAACATTTGTTTCATGTCTTGTGAGGACATATTTTGACCTGATTTCGGCCTACCTTTTTTACCTGGATTATTGCATTGACCTGAACCATCCATCATGCTTTGCATTTCTTTTTGCATGGACTGAAGACTTTCATTCAGTAATAAGGCCAGGTTGTTATAAGAGGTCATTACTAATTGTTGGTGCTGATTTAATTCTCTTCTACGATGTTCATCAATATCATCAACAGCTAATGCATGGTTCTTATCAATTGCGGCCAATTCCGCATCAATAAATGTTGCTATTTTCGGTTGTCGTTTTGCTAAAGCCAATAAACTATCTTTTATAATTTTTGTATCATCAATAATAGAACGTTGTTTCCTTCCATATTTTTTATATGCTGGGTCAGTATCGCTGACTTTAGCAAACTTATTCATTGTTTCTTCTTGGTTAAAACTAAGGGTAATTAAACTCTCTAAAATATTTCGCAACAAATCAATATCTTCTTCTTGTTGTTGCTTATTCGCATCCTGTTGTTTTTTATCTAATTGTTCAGCAAGTTGTTTCATTTCATCTGCTGCAGACTTTTGCTTTTCTCCCGCCTTTTTTTCTTTCCCATCATCTAAACTCTCTTTAGATTCTTTCATATCGTCCGATATCTTCTGCTCTGATTTCTCCGTATCCCCTAATTCCATAGGTTTTTCTAATTTTTCATTGAGTTTTTTCAATTCATCTAACTCTTTCTTAAGTTCGTCAAATTTTTTATTTAGATCCTCTTGTCTCTTGATTTCTTCCTCTTTGGTTAATTTATCCCCCTCAATATCTTTTTTAAGCTGTTCCTGCTCTTTTGCTAATTCTTTTAACTCTTTCTCTATGTCGTCAATTTTTTCGTTCACCTGTAGCTTTTTCAGCATTTCTAAACTTCGATCCAATTGCTTTTTCATGTCTTCCGCAGATTGATCAATTTTATCCATCTCTTTTTTAAGTTCTTGCTTATTATTATTCTCCATCATTTTCATGAGATCATCTAAGAGTTTTTTTAACTCATCATCCATCACTTCTTCAAGCAATTTCTCAATCATTTCTTGTTTCTCCAAAAGTTCTTTATCCATTTCAGACAACTGATTTTTCTCTTCAATACTTTGATCCATTTTTTCTTTCAATTGTTCCAATGATTCTTGCAGCAGTTCTTGTTCCTTTTTCAAATCCTCAACCTTATTAAGTTTATCCCAATCAGTTGACTTAGAATTCATTATTTCTTTCTTCAATTTTTCTACTTTATTTTGAAAATCTTGGGTCTGTTTAATTATATCAGACATGTTTTTTTGCATTTCAGCCTGATCTTCTTCTCTAATATCATTCAACTCTTCTAATGTGGGTAATTCATATGTATAAGTCTGAGATTTCGTAAATTTACTTCCATTGACTCCGTCGTTATCACCAACAATAAAATAATATTCAATTCTATCTTTTAATTGAACGCTCTCTCGTCTAAAATCAACTGCAAATTCAAAATTAGCCTGTGTTCCAATCGTTTGCTTTACTTGTAAGGTATTTGATTTTGTTTTACCATTGGCGGAAATAACTGTATAAACAAATTTTAATGAATTCAACCCATAATCATCAGCTACCTGTCCAGAAAAATAGCGAATACCTTCTTTTATAGAATCCGTAAATTCTTCTACTTGAATTGATGGAAAAGCGTCTTTAATTACCGAAACAATGAAACTAGTTGAATCAATTTTATTCGTAACTGCATTTTTAAATTGAATCTTTCCTTTCGAAGAATCTTTAATTGGTTTCTGAATTTTTATTTGTTGACTCAAAAATCGTTTTTGCACGCCATTAAATATAAAATCAATGTATTGCGTGTTTTTAGTTTCTATCAACCATTCAATAGTTGTGCCTTCCGGAACTATTAAATCACCTGCGTTCTTTATACGCTCATTGGTTTTACCGAGGTATTTTGGATAAACTAATTGCGCTTCCATTTTACCTATTACAGCTTTTCCAATTACTTTTAAAGTATAATTAGAACTAGAAAATTCATTTCCCTGAATATAAAAATTAGTACTGTTCTTAACCTTACGCATCCAACCAATAAATTGATTTTTAGCTGTTTTTTCCATTAAAAATTTTCCACTTTCATTTATAAGGTATAATTGATCTGGAAATTCAGACCCTTTTAACTGAATTACTACTTTAAAATCCTGTCCTTCTTCAATTTGAAGGTTTGTAGATTGTAAATGAAAAGAAAAAGGAGCTTGAGGTTTATATTCAGAGGTGTAATTTAGTACTCTCTCAGATCCTACCAACACCCATGAAGGGGCAAATAAATAAATAGTTATGAATAGCAAAAATACAGGAATAACATATTTTAAATATTTTTTATTTTCCCTAAAATCAACTGCTTGTGTAAAAGAAACTAAATTCAAAGAATTAGCACGTTGTGCTACACTTGCTCTAAGTAATTCAATATTTCCCTCATTAGAATCTAACGAATCTTGTAATTGCAAAGTGTTTTTTAATCTATCAGAAACTTCAGGAAAAAAAGACCCTATTATCTCTGCTGCTTGATATCGATTAATTCTTTTTCCAAATGATATTAATTTCAATATCGGAATTACAATATAATTTAGTAATATTAGACCATTTATTATGATAAAACTAAAAAAGAAAAATGCACGAACTTGAGGTCCGAAATGTCCAAAATATTCTCCGACAACTGTAACTAAAAAAGAAAATAAAAAGATTGCAAGAAATAAAAGAATTCCTTTAATAATTTGATTTTTGTAGAACTTCCGGATGAATGAATCAATTTGAGAAAGTAAAATTTGAAAAGCGTTCATAATCAGAAATTGATGTTTTCGAGGTACTAAGTTACTCTTTTACTAAAAAATTAAGGTTCCTTTTTTTCTTAAAAATCTAAAACAATAATTAATAGTAATAAATTGATTTTAATATTTTAAAAATTTCTTTTTATTACTATTATTAAGGCTGTTAATATGTGTAAAACTAAATTATGTGTTTTTTCTAAAATGAGTTTTACATAATAAGATAACTTTATTAACAAGTATTTATTTATTAATCAATTGATTAATAAATAAATACTCAAAAGTTAATTTTATACTTCAAATAGGTTTGTTTATAATAAAATGAATTGTTAATAACGAAAATAGTGAATAGAATGCTGATAAACAACCTAAAAATACCCGCTAACTTTCTTGTGTATCTCCTATTTGTTCGAGTATATACAGATTTTGTAATAAAGCAAGGTTTATTTATGAGTTGTTTTTAACATTGAATTAATACTTATTTAAAATAGACGTTCATAACGTGATTTTAATTTCTAGTAACAATAAGGCTTTTAATTAAGTGATAAAATAAAAATGTCAGTAACTTTCGTTAATTATGAATAACTACTTAGTTTTGTCAAAAACAAAAAAATGAAAACTACTATTCCGATCGGAAGTGACCACGCTGGTTTTGAATTAAAAGAACTGATAATAAATTGGCTGAAAGAAAATAATTTTACACCTATTGATAAAGGGTGTTTTTCTTTGGAAAGTGTTGATTATCCGGATTATGGGCATGCAGTTGCTAATGAAGTTGAATCAGGATCTTCTGATTTAGGAATTGTTATTTGTGGCAGTGGAAACGGAATAAATATGTCAGTCAATAAGCATTTAGGCATACGGGGTGCGTTGTGTTGGGAGCCAGAAATTGCAGCACTCTCTCGTCAACATAATAACGCTAACATTGTCTCAATTCCGGCTAGATTTATATCAACTGAAAAAGCAATTGAAATTATTTCTACATTTATAAACACAGATTTTGAAGGTGGTAGACACCAAAAGAGAATTGAAAAAATAATAATAAATAAATAAACCATGAAAAGAGTATTTTATTTTACTGCAGGACTTATGATTTTTTCTGCATGTAATTTGGCAGGAGAAGAAGATTATAAAAACGTAGCGAAAGATTTATGTGATTGTGCATCAAAATCTTCGTCCGCTATTTCTCCTGAAATGAACAAAGCAATTGTAGATGTATCAAAAACGGGAGGAGATATTGAAGGAGCTATGAAAGCAAGAGCTGAAGCTGATCCAATGATGGCAATGAAAGACGCGGAAGGTCTTATGAATTACGCCAACGCGCTTCAAAAATGTACAAAGGATTTAGAGGGAAAATATAAGGATTTGGAAACTTTAGATCAAGACAAAGAAGTACAAGATAAAATGTTAAAGGCATTTGAAGCACAAAAAGGGTGTGAATTTACTGCCGCCATGATGAAAATAGGATTAAAAGAAAGTGCTAAAAAGAAATAATGTTTGATAAGGCCCATTTTAATGGGCTTTTTTATTAGAGATATTTGTAAAGAATGAAGTTTTTAGTCGTTCGCTTTAGTTCCATCGGAGATATTGTGCTTACAGAGTCTGTTGTGCGGTGTATAAAAGAACAAATACAAGATGCTGAAATTCATTATTTAACCAAAAACAGTTTTCAGGATTTAGTAAAGTATAATCCAAATGTGACGAAAACTCATGTTTTGTCTAATTCTTGGAAGAGATTAATTAAGTCTCTTCAGATAGAAAAATTTGATTACATAATTGATTTACATAATAATTTGCGCACAAAACGATTGAAGTGGGCATTACAAACAAAGAGTTTTTCTTTTCCGAAAAGAAATATTGAAAAGTATATTTTTACTCGATTTAAACGTAATTTACTTCCTAAAAACGAACATGTTGTCGATCGTTATTTTTCTACAGTATCGCGGTTACATGTTAAAAACGATAGCCTCCCAAACCGACTTTATATTAATCAGGAAAATCAATTTGATATTGAAAAAATAGGGTTAGCTAAAAAAGGCTATTTAGCTGTTGCTGTCGGAGCGCAGTTTAACACGAAGAAATTACCCGTTGAGAAAATGATATCTGTTTTAAAAAAATGTCACTTACCTATTGTTTTATTGGGTAATCAAAACGATGATCATGCCGCTCAACAAATAATAGAGAATCTAAAATCACAATCAACACATTCTTTTTGCGGTAAGTTAAGTTTACTTCAATCCGCATCACTTGTTGAACAATCCGCAGTTTTATTGACGCACGATACCGGATTAATGCATATTGCTGCTTGTTTTGAAACACCGATTGTCTCTGTTTGGGGAAACACAACCCCGGCTTTTGGCATGTCTGCATATACACCAACACGAAAAACTCAAGCGGTGCAAATCGAGGTTAAAGGTTTAAAGTGTCGCCCCTGTTCAAAGATTGGTTATCACTCATGCCCAAAAGGCCATTTTTCTTGTATGAATTTACAAGACGAAAAGATAATTAGTGATGAAATAAATAAACAAATAGAAAATTAAATTTCCTTTTTACGTGTTGTTCGTTGTTCAATTCGCTTTTCAAATTTGTCTCCTTTAAAAATCCGTTGAACAAAAATACCTGGCGTATGAATTGAATTTGGATCCAACTGACCCGCGGGAACCAATTCTTCAACTTCTGCTACAGTAATTTTTCCAGCCATCGCCATCATTGGATTAAAGTTTCGGGCTGTTGCTTTATAAATTAAATTACCTTCTGTATCTCCCTTCCAAGCTTTAACTATCGCAAAGTCCGCGGTTAACGCCTCCTCTAAAATGTGTGGCTTTCCATTATATATTCGAACTTCTTTTCCTTCTGCTACTTCTGTTCCAAAACCGGCAGGCGTAAAGAAGGCTGGAATTCCTGCACCACCCGCCCTACATCTTTCAGCCAGAGATCCTTGAGGGATCAAATCCACTTCAAGTTCCCCGGAAAGCATTTGTCTTTCAAACTCATCATTTTCTCCAACATAGGAGCTGATCATTTTTTTTACTTGTTTGTTTTGCAACAAAAGTCCAAGACCAAAATCGTCCACCCCGGCGTTATTTGATATACACGTTAAGTTTTTTGTACCTAGTTTAACTAATTCTGCAATAGAATTTTCAGGAATTCCGCATAAACCAAAGCCACCAACCATTAGCGTCATTCCATCTTGAATTCCTTCTAATGCTTTTTCTACGTTATCAATTACCTTATTCATATATTAAATACCAAAAGGATTTTCATTTTTAAATTCTCTACCACCTTTTTCTTCTCCTTTACAAGCATATTTATCTTTGTCATAATTTGGAGGTTCCGGGAAATCATCAGTCGAGATCCCAATTTTTGGATCAGCGTATACCTTGTTCATATAGTAACCCCAAATTGGAAGAGCTAATGTTGCTCCTTGTGCTAGGCCTGTATATTCAATACGGACACCACGATCTTCTGCACCAACCCACACGCCTGTTACAAGTTCTGGGGTTAATCCAATAAACCAACCATCCGAGTTGTTTTGGGTTGTTCCTGTTTTTCCCGCAATCGGATACTTAATTCCTCCATATGGCATTCCGCTTCTTAAGCGAGTTCCTGTTCCTCTTTCAATAACGCCTTTCATGAGTTTTAATGTTTCATATGCCGCACTTTCGTCAAAAACTTCCTTAGGATTACCATCTGCACTGTATATTACTTTTCCATTTCTATCTTCAATACGCAAAATGGTTTGAGGCTTTAAGAAAATACCATGATTAACAAAAACACATTGCGCACCAACCAAATCGAACAAAGAAACGTCAACAGAACCCAAACACATGGCTGGGGTTATGGATTCCTTTGGTAAATGAATATCCATGGATTCCAAGAATTTTGCAAGTGTTTTAGGGCCAGCAAAACCACCCATTAAACCCATTAAATAAGCTGTTGTGGGGTTTGATGAACTAACCAATCCTTGGCCAACTGTACCTGAACCACCTCCTTTTGGACACCATTTTCTGCCTGTGTCGTTCCCCTCAGTATCATAAATATCCACACAAGTCGTTCCGCTAACTGGCGAGCAAGGTTTTGCCACTCCCATATTCATTGCTGTACAGTAAACAAAAGGCTTCATGGTTGATCCCACCTGTCTTTTACCTGTTCTCACATGATCATATGCAAAATGTTTGATGTCTACACCACCAACCCAGGCTTTCACAAATCCAGTCTGTGGTTCAATAGAGATTAATCCGGCGTGGATGTATCCTTTGTAATAGCGAATTGAATCGTCTGGAGTCATAACAGTATCAATTTCACCACGGTAAGAGAACACACGCATTTGTGCCGGTTTTTTGAAATTGGTTCTTATTTCATCATCGGATGCACCGTCTTTTTTAAGTTGTCGATATCGATCGGTTGATTTACGCGCATTTTGCATAATTTGATCGATGTTTGCTTGAGAAAGGGAATTGGAAAAGGGTGGGTTTCGAAGCGTTTTAAAGTTGTTGTTAAACAATCCTTGAAGCTCTGTTCTTAAGTGCCTATCAACCGCATATTCCGCGTGTTTTTGCATTTTTAAGTCAAGCGTAGTATAAATTTTTAACCCGTCTTGATAAATATTGTATTGTAGACCGTCTTCTCGTTTATACATCAGAGAACCGTCTGGATTTTTTTTACCAAACAACTCAGTAAGTTCCTTTCTTAGAGCTTCTCTAAAATAAGGAGCGACACCGTCTTTGTGGTCAACGCGTTGATAATCAAGAACAATTGGCTTAGATTTTAATTCATCATATTCTGCTCGAGTTATTTTATTTTTTATTGCTGGATTGTTTTTTTCCGTGTTTTTTAACCACTGCATTAATACCTGATTTCTCCTCTCAACAGCTCGTAATGAATCTTTTGCTCTTCTTTCAGCAATTTCTTCTCGTCCAATTTTACTTGCATCAACTCCTTTTTCTCCTGCTAAGATTCGTTCGTAATTTTTTATTTTCGGGGTATATGGGTTATAAAGTGAAGGGTTTTTACACATACCAACAAGCACAGCCGCCTCTTCTTTCGTTACGGTTCTGGCTGTTTTATTAAAATAAATTTTGGCTGCGTTTTCAATCCCGACGGCATTGTATAAGAAATCAAATTGATTTAAATACATGGTAATAATTTCTTCTTTGGTGAATCGTTTTTCAAGACGTGTAGCAATAATATTTTCTCTTGCTTTTTCACCAATTCGTTTGAAAATATTATCTGATTCATCTAATTCTTCCGTTTTACCGGTCATTTTGGCCATTTCTTCCCTTTCTCGGCGTTGAAGGGTGAAAATTAATTTAGATAATTGTTGAGTAATTGTTGACGCTCCCCCTGCTTTACCAGCTTTAGCCACAGCTCGACCTAAGGCTTTAAAATCCACACCGGAATGTTCTAAAAACCGCTCATCTTCTGTTGAAATTAAGGCGTCAAGAATGTAAGGTGAAATATTTGCATAGGTCGTACTCGTTCTGTTTACTTTAAAATAACGACCAATAGTATCTCCGTTTTCAGCAAGCACTAAAGATGCTTGTAATTCAGGTGGATTATCCAACATAGAAACGGGTGGCATGGAATCTTCAGGTTGAAAAACTAGTAAACTTACAATTAGTAAAAAGGGAATTAAGGCAATGCTCCAAAACACCCAAACAACTTTATTGTTTTTTGCTTTTATTTTTGGTTCTTTCTTTTTTTCCATGAACGGGTTCAGTTATAAAATATAATTCCAAATTTAACGTAAAACATCCATTCGTTGACTATCTAATTTTAACAATATGAACATCATAATGGTGAAAGATAGCATGGATGAGCCACCATAGCTAAAAAAGGGAAGCGGAATACCAATTACTGGAGCAAAACCAATATTCATCCCAATATTTATACCTACATGATAAAACACAATCATTGCCACACAATAGGCATATACGCGATTAAAGACAGAACGTTGTCGCTCTGCAATAAAAATAATTCTAATTAAAATGGTTATGTATAATACGATTAACACCAACGAGCCAAGAAACCCCCATTCCTCCGCAAACGGACAAAATATAAAGTCTGTTTCACTTTCCGGAACGTGATTCGATCGCACACTTGAAACAGAAGCGTTTTGATATCCTTTCCCAGAAAACCCGCCAGATCCAACAGCGGCCATTGCTCTATTTCGGTTGTAGTCTTCCCCATCTGGATCTTCACGCATACCAAGGAAAAACTCAATACGCTCTTTTTGATGAGGAGCTAAACTGGAAAAACCAAAATGAACAGTTAAAATAACGCTTAATGATAATCCATATCCCAATAAAACAGCAAAGGTTGTATTGCTTCTTTCTCTTTTAGAACCAAATTGTTGAACCAGGAAAAACGCAAAAAAACCAACAACAGAGAGGGCAACAAGAATAAAAATAAATCCAGAGATTTCAATCGAAGAAAGAAAAGGAAAAACGACAAACACCCGTGAAGATAGGATTGTCATGATTGCCAATATTATTACCACAAAAAGAATAGGAATAAAGTGAGTGCCTACCCATGTTTGCTTGAACTTTACATTTGGGAAAGAATTAACTACATTTAAAATAAGCGGATCAAACGTAATTCCTTCCCGATACATAACGAAAAGAAAGGACGTAAAAACAACAAATGTACCCGCGTCTGGCTGTAATAAAATCAAGAACATGGGTCCTAAAATAATTGAAAAAGCAATTAAAACGAGTCGCGTGTTTTGCGTTTTTAAACTTACTGTGCTAATAAACTTTGCAAGAACTAAAGCCGCGGCAATTTTTGCAAACTCTGCAGGCTGAATACCCAAGGGGCCAATACCCAGCCAGGCGCGAGCGCCATTTACGGGAGGCATAAACAATACGACCACTAATAAAAACAGCACAAATCCATAAATAGGAAGAGCAAATTTTTTATAAATATCCGAGTCAATTAAATATACAATGAATCCAACAAATAAGGAAATACCGAGCCACATGATTTGTTTTCCGTATAATTGAGATAAATCAAAAATTGAGGGGTGTTCTGCATTATAAGCCACGGAATATAAAGTAGCTAAACCAAATGAAATGAGTAGCACCAACAAGAGCACCAAGAACCAATCAATTCGACCAGTCAACGATTTATTTTCTCTCATTCTTTTTCATTTTCAATATTGGACAATTTTGCATCCATTATTCTTTTTTCTTTTCCTTCGTTTGAAATTTTTCCTTTTAAGAATTTCTCAATAACTAAGCTAGCTGTTGGTGCCGCCCACGTGCCGCCATATCCGGAGTTTTCAATAAATACCGCAATGGCAATTTTTGGATTGTCTTTGGGAGCAAATGCAATAAATACAGAATGGTCTTTTCCATGGGGGTTTTGAACTGTTCCTGTTTTACCACAAATTACAATATCTTGTAGTCGAGCTGAAGCGGCCGTACCCCCAGACTCATTCACCACGCGCCTCATTCCTTCAATCACAGATGGATAATACTTGGAATTAACCATCGTGTAGTTTTTTTTCTTGAAGGCCTCCATTGGACCTTTTCCTCCTATTGATTTTACAAAGTGCGGAGTATAATACCAACCCCTATTAGCAATTATTGCTGCAATATTTGCCATTTGAAGCGGGGTAAGTTTTACCTCCCCTTGACCAATTGAGATAGATCGAATAGAGCTAAATTGCCAATTGTGATATCCGTACCATTTATCATAAAATTTTGGTCCAGGAATCAATCCTTTTTTGACTCCAGTAATATCGGATTCCATTTTAACCCCCAAACCAAAACTATTCATGTATTTTACCCATTTTGTTAATCCTTCTTCTGCATCGGCAAACACATTTTTCTTTTTTCCTTGTTGAATGATTTTTTTCATTACATAATAGTAATATGGATTACAAGAATATTGAACTGCTTTTGGAATATCTGTTGCCATTGGATGGTTATGGCAGCCAACCATACTTTTTGTACACGGAAAACCAGAGTTTTCAGTAATAACACCTTCTTGCATTCCAATTAAACTCTGAACCAATTTAAAAATAGATCCTGGAGGATATTCTGATGCTAAAGGCCTAGGATATAAGGGGAGGTTTGGGTCTTTATTTAGTTTAGGGTAGTTCGCGCTGATGTTTCTTTTACCAATGAGTAAGTTAGGATCAAAAGAAGGTGCGGAAACAAATGTTAATATTTCTCCCGATGACGGTTCAATGGCAACAATACAGCCTTTTTTGTTTTGCATTAATTGTTCTGAATATGCTTGCAAGCCAATATCAATTCCCAATGTAAGATTTGCGCCAGGTTTTGCAATCGTATCATATTTACCACCAGCATAGGATTGAATAGCATCATTCATTGCTGAAGTTATTACATACCGAATACCTTTTATTCCACGAAGTTGTTTTTCGTAAAATTTTTCTAATCCTGTTCGTCCGATATTGTTCGCGGGTTTATAAAATCGATCTTTTTTTATTTCCTCTCCCGTCACTTCAGATAAATAACCAAGAATGTTGGCCCCATTGGCAAAAGGATAGCTTCGCATACTTGTGGCCTCTTCATAAAACCCAGGGAATTTATCAAGGAATGGTGCAATTTTTAAAATCTCATCTAATGTTAATTCCTTTAAAAAAGGATAGGCCCGTGACCTCATATAATTAGACGTTCTTTTCTTTGTGCTTTTATTATAGTAAGATCCTTCACCTTCTTTAATCTCTTGAAATCGAGCGCTAACTTCCTCTTTTTTCCAGCCTAACATCTTGGCAAATGCAAGGGTATCAAAATTCATCAGTTTTTCTTCAACAAACATTAAGTTATAATAGACTTTATTGGAAACGATTTGTTTGTTGTTCCGGTCAAAAACAATTCCTCTGGTTGGAGTAATTTCTTTTCTTTTTTCTGCAATTTCTTGTGCGCGGAGTACCCAAGACTCATCAACGACTTGCATGTAGAATAAGCGCATGGAATATAAAAGACCAACAATGACCACGAAAAAAATGATGACAAACTTCCGATTATCTGTGTTCATCTTGATTTTTCCTTTTTAAAGAACAAATATTGAATTATCAAACAGATAATTAAACTTAATGACCCACTTAACAGTGTTTTAATTAATGCGGATGCTATATTATCGAAACGGAAAGACTCTAAAAGAAAAAACCAAATATGGTGTATAAACAATAAAGACCCAAAAGTTAAAATATGCCAGCGAAGCCCCATGTCTAGCACGTTTGGTTGTCTCAATATATCATATCCATCACGAGGCGCGAAATATTTATACAATAAAGGCCGGGCCATTCCCATGGTAACAGCAGCTGAAGCGTGTAACCCAAAGGTGTTTGAAAAAAGATCAACCATAAACCCCATTAAAAAGGAAATACTTAGTACCGTAACCACTTTGTAGCTAAAGGGTAAAATGGCTATTAATAAAGGATACGCCATTAAATAAATTCCCATTCCGGGCTCAATAGTATTTAAAATAAATACTTGTAAGAGCAAAAGTCCAAAAAATTGAATTAAAGGTTTTACGATAATATCCATTATTTTTTTACTTCTTTAGGAATTGCGTTTTCTAATTTTTTTTGTTCATCCATGAATAAGTTTTTCACAACATAAACATGTTGCAAGGAGCGATAGTCTTCTGAAAATTTTATAACGACATCCCAAACTGGTTTTCCTTCAACAGGCATTAATTTTTCTACTTTTCCAATTGGAATACCCTTTGGGAAAATACCAGAACCACCACGAGTAACAACGGTGGAATTCTTGGCAAGTTTTATGTCTTGGGATATTCCTAAAACAGACCCATGCATAGGATCTTTTCCATTCCACTTTAATAATCCAGTTAGTCCACTTGGATAAATTAAAACATCTACATTGCTGTTTTCTGTTAGGATTGTTTTTACGAGGGAAAAGTTTTTACTTGTCATGTGTATAACACCAACAATTCCCTTGTCTGAAAAAACACCCATCCCAATTTCAATGCCTTGAGTGGTACCAATGTTTAAGGTGAAATAATTATTTTTACGCGTAACGGACGAATTAATAATACTTCCAGGAATATATTCGTACTGTTGTTTGTAGACTGTGTCTTTAATTTTAATAAGATCGGTTGAAATCTTAACGAAATTTGTCAGTTGTAATTTTCTTAACCGTACATTTTCCTGCTGAAGAGCTTCGTTGGTTTCGTCTAAGTGAATGAACTTCGTGAAATCATTTTGCCAAGAAAGCATTGTTCCGGTTACCGCCCATGATGATGTTAAAAACTGTCCCTTCGGATAGGCGATATAGCTAAAATACAAGCTCAAAGAAATGACTTGTAACAATGAAAAATATAAAAAGATTTTAAAGCGCTGAAAAAACGCGACTAAATTTCGCATAAGCAAAGTTAAAAAACGAAATTCAATTCACCGCGTTTATCTTTAAATCAATCGCGTATTAAGAACTGATATTTGTTAATATTTTTTAATGCGATACTTGTTCCACGGGCCACGGCACGCAATGGGTCTTCTGCTATCCAAACAGGAAGTTTTGTTTTCGCTGAAATCCGTTTATCTAATCCGCGCAACATTGATCCTCCACCAGCTAAATAGATTCCTGTTTTATATATGTCAGCAGAAAGTTCCGGAGGAGTTAACTCTAATGCGCTTAATATCGCCTCTTCAATTTTAGCAATCGTTTTATCTAAGGCATAGGAAATTTCTGAATAAGTAACGACAATTTCTTTCGGAATTCCTGTAACTAAATCTCTCCCGCGCACAGCATAATCTTCAGGTGGATTATCTAATTCGGGAATGGCAGCACCGACTTCAATTTTTATTTGTTCAGCAGTTCTTTCTCCAACCAACATGTTGTGCTGACGGCGCATATATTCTTCAATGTCATTAGTAAAATCATCACCAGCAATACGAATGGACTTGTCGCACACTATACCGCCAAGGGCAATTACTGCAATTTCAGATGTTCCTCCACCAATATCTATTATCATATTCCCCATAGGTTCTTCGACATCAATTCCAATTCCAATAGCCGCAGCCATTGGTTCATGAATCAAGTAAACCTCTTTAGCTCCTGCGTGTTCGGCGGAATCTCTTACGGCTCTTTTTTCCACCTCTGTAATTCCAGATGGAATACAAATTACCATGCGTAAGGATGGATTAAACAGGCGTCTTCCTGGATTAATCATTTTAATCATTCCACGAATCATTTGTTCAGCACTTTGGAAATCAGCAATTACCCCATCTTTCAATGGTCTTACAGTTTCTATTAGACGGTGGGTCTTTCCATGCATCTGCTGGGCCTTTTTACCGATGGCCACAATTTTCCCTGTTTGAATGTCTTTAGCAACAATGGAAGGCTCATCAACAACAACTTTATCATTCCAGATAATCAGTGTATTGGCGGTTCCAAGGTCGATGGCAATCTCTTGCGTGAAGAAGTTAAACAAACCCATTTTCTATCTATTTGGTATTATTATAGGACGTATGTACTAGAAAACAAAAAAAAAGTTTCAGTTTTTTTATTATTAGTAAAGTTAGTGTTTAAAATGACGTGTTCCCGTAAAAACCATTTTCATTTCAACAGAATTGCAATAATCAATGGAAAGTTGGTCTTTTATAGATCCTCCCGGTTGAATAACGGTGTTAATTCCTTCGTTGTGTGCTATTTCTACGCAATCAGGAAAAGGAAAAAATGCGTCGGAGGCCATAACAGCACCGCTTAAATCGAACTGAAAAGATTTTGCTTTGTGAATTGCTTGTTTTAAGGCATCAACACGAGATGTTTGACCTGTTCCGCTTGCTAATAATTGTTTGTTTTTTGCTAAAACAATAGTGTTAGATTTTGTGTGTTTGACTAATTTATTGGCAAATAATAAATCTTCGATTTCCTGTTCGGAAGGAGATAAGTTTGTTTGTGTTGTTAAATCTGAAGCGGTTTCCATTTTATCATTTCTGTCTTCTTCTAAAACACCATTCAATGCAGAACGTAAGGTGGTTTTAGGCCATTCAAAAGATTTTTGTTGAAGAATGATTCTGTTTTTTTTACTTATTAAAGTTTCCAATGCATCTGCGGAGTAGGATGGTGCAATGATTACTTCAAAAAATAAATCGTTCATTGCTAGAGCCGTTTGATTGTCCATAGAAGTGTTAGCAATTAGTACCCCTCCAAAAGCACTAACAGGGTCTCCTGCTAATGCATCTTGATATGCTAAAGAAAGCGTTTTTCTTGTTGCTAAACCACAAGCGTTGTTATGTTTTAATATAGCAAAAGTTGGGTCTTCATATTTGAATTCATGCATTAAATTAACCGCTGCATCAACATCTAACAAATTGTTATATGACAAATCTTTTCCATTCAGTTTATCAAAAACGGAGTTTAGATCCCCATGATAAAATCCTCTTTGATGGGGGTTTTCCCCGTATCTTAAAACAGAAGAGTTGAACTCGCTTACTTTTAAATAAGGCCGCTCTCCTTGATTAAAATAAGAGAATATTTGTGTGTCGTAATGCGAAGAGGTATGAAAAGCTTCTCTTGCGAATGTTTTACGTTGTTCTAATGTTGTTTCCCCTTGTTGTGTTGAGATTATGTCTAAAAATTCAGCGTAATACGCCATAGCAGGAATAATAATAACATCTTGGTAATTTTTAGCGGCTGCCCGAATGAGAGAGATTCCACCAATATCTATTTTTTCAATGATTTCTTCTTGTGTTCCTCCCGCGGCAACAGTTTCTTCAAATGGATATAAATCAACGATAACAAGGTCAATTTCTGGGATTTCATATTCAGCAATTTGTTGTTGGTCAGATTCTACATCTCGTCGATTTAATATTCCACCAAAGACTTTCGGGTGCAATGTTTTTACTCTTCCTCCTAAAATAGAAGGGTAAGAAGTTATATCTTCAACGGCAATAACCGGAATGTTCAATTCTTTTAAAAAAGCTTCCGTTCCTCCTGTTGAATAAAAAATAACACCCTGTTTGTGTAATTCACGAACAATCGGCTCAAGTCCGTTTTTGTTATAAACAGAAACTAAAGCGGATTGAATTTTTTTATTTGTCTGCATCCCCTGAAATTAGGGAGCAAAGGTAACGAATATAGAACGTTTAATTGCCTTGGGAAAAGAGCAGTTATTAAAATTTAAGTGAAAGAAATCAACAACAATTAACAAGTACTTAGCGCTTAATTAGTTTGTAGACAAAACCTTCAACACTTAACAAATACACTCCTTCAGCTAGGCAGGATGTATTCAGTTGTATGGTTCCTATGCCGGTTTCTTGTAACACGATTTGCCCAAGGTGATTGATGAGTTTAATAGTTTTGTTTTCCTGTTGGTTGATTTCAATGTGCAACACATCAGAAATAGGATTTGGGTAGACATGAATTTTTTCAGAAGTAATTTCTGGAGTAATAACAAGTTGGTTTAAAATTGTTCCGAACGCATTTGGAAATACATTATCGGGCCCTACTTTTGCCACAAAAATATTACTTCCACCATTTGGCTGAACAATTCCATCGTCTACTATTGAGTTAAAACCAACTGTAATAAATGCACCGTCACTTGTCGGAATTAAATCGTTTAATTGATCAAGCCCAAAATTCGATATGGCAGCAGACCAAATAGGTGCGATGTAAAATAAATTTTGTGGATAATAATAGGCTATTGATAAATCAAAGGCATCCTGATTCGTTCCGGGGTTTATTGTTTGATAACCTATTGCCACCCTGTCGTTAGCAGGAATGTAAGCACCTTGGCTCAATATCGTAGTGTATCCCGAATAAACGAACGTGTAATGATTTATTAAATTACCACTTAAATCGTATACCCCGTAATAATCGTTATTATTTCCTGCATATTCTCTGTAACCGATGACATAATATTTTCCAACCCCAAGGGATAAGTCTGTAACATAATAATTTCCTGTTTTATCTGAAATTGTATCAAAACTCAAAACACTCCCTTGATCATTTAGTTCTATTACAAAACCTTTAACCATGTTTGAGTCAGGTATAAAATACTGCCCACCTACTAAATAGTTATTTCCAAGTTTTATAATTGAATTAGCATAGTCTTTTCCCATCCCACCAATATTCTTTGTCCAAAGAGTATCCCCATCCTTTGTGGTTCTTATAATGTAAATATCAGAATTGTCATTGGACATATTTACTGTTTCACCAACCATAATTATTCCGGAATCAAGAGTCATCACAGCATCATTTATCCGCTCCCAAGATGTTGATTTGCCATATGTTTTGTGCCACAAGTCGTTCCCATTAACATCTGTCTTTAGTAAATAGGCATCAAAATCTCCGCTTGAGTTATATGAATTCGAGTAACCAGCCACATAAAAGCCTAAATCTGAATTGTATAGAACCCTTTTTCCGCAATCAGATTCTAGTCCTCCAAAATTTCTACTCCACAAATAATTGCCTAAACTGTCCAAATGAAGTAAGAAAGCATCTGAGTTACCACTCCAACTGCTTGAACTTCCTGTTATAATATACGATGAGTCTTCTAATTGGGCAATACCCTCTGCTTTATCATACCCATTTCCTGAGTAGGTTTTATAAAAATGAATTTGCCCGAATGATATCGAACAATTAATTAAAAAGATAAAAAAAATTAAAAAGCGCATTGTATTCTAATTAATATGGATTGTCCCGTTTTACCAATAATATTTTCACTTGCTAAGCCAAGGTTCCAGTTTTTAATTCGCAGGCTTGAATATAAACCAAAGCGAAACTTAGCAAATCCTCCATAGCTTGAATTTACACCCATGTTTAACGCGTTCGATTTTCCTATTGGAATTCGGTAGTCTAGTCCAGCAAAAACGAGGGGTGTATAGGCAGAAGCAAGAAATAAGCGAATTCCATAAAATTCTTGAAGCCTTCTGCTTGAATGAGTGTCTACTAATTTTGAAAATTGCAGAAATCCAGGTAAAAAAACAGTTGTTTTAGTTTGGGATTGTTGAATTCCTAATGTATCTAACACCGAAAAATTAGAATCTAAAAATGAACTTCCATTTAACACTTGATTAAACGTTAATCCTGTGAAGGTGAAGACAGAGTCTCCGCTATATCTTGTCATTGATTCACGCAAAGAGGTAAAACCAATATTTTTTGCTAACAATTGATAATACAGGGCCTTATTGTTTTTTGTTGGCACTGTAAATCGAATATCTGCATCGATTCCGGCGCCAAATCCTTTAAAATAGGAAGATCCATTTGTGAAACTTGCTCGACCATCAAAAGCAATGGATAAAGAGTCAATGTTTTGCGATTGAAATATTTCTCCCTTCCGTATAAGGGCATCGCTGTAATTGGATAGATTATAGAGATTTAATGAAATGGATGATTTTGATTTTTTATCCAACCAACCAAATCCTATTTTTTGATATCCATATGCGGCAAATTGAGTTCCAGAAATCGAAGCGGTGTTTCCAATGAAACTATCATTACCATAAAAGGTAAGTTTAAACAAGTCTGTTGAATAACGTGCATTGATGAACGAATAATATCCCGCTTTAACGGTAAAACCCCATTTCGCTTTTCCAAATAAATTTGCTTGAAAATTTCGGTATACAATTTCCGCATTTAAATCTAAACCAAATTGATTAATTCCTTTGTGTAATTTTAAGCTTTTATCCTTGATTTCATCTGTAATTTCTCCTCCATAAAATAACTTTTGTGTTAGTGATTTATGTAATGAGGTGGAAGCGTAATCAGCTGTTCCGGTAAAAATCAATTCATGCCTCTTTTCGAGTAAAGTATCTTGTTGAATAGGAAGCCATGACTGAGCATTACTAAGTAAACCGTGTAATAAAAAGAATATTAGCGTTATTTTTTTCATTAGTAAATAATGGTTCCGTTTAGTTTAACGTTCATCTTCACCGCAAGAAAAGCACCATATGGAATGCTTTGTTGTTGATTTGATCCAGTTGTATTTGGCGTATCAAATCGCGCTTCAATGGAAACAAATTTTATTTTATCTAAATCGGCAATCAATTCCTTTGGTAAAATAAACTCCACACTTGATTTCTTTTCAATTAATTGGCTGGTTGGGTTGTATGAGCCCAAAACACTGGAAGCAATTTGAGATGAACCCAATACCGTATGTAAAACAAAATTGTTTGCATCCATAAAATAAAGGGTGGGTTCACAGGAAATTGGGAATGCATTGGTTGCTTGAACGGTTATTATTCCTGAATTAGCATGAATTTTAGTGGGGTCTTGACTCAAATTAAAATCAAATGTGTCTCGTAGGGTTAAACCATCAGCACCCACCTGTAAGGGCATTTGTACATTGACTTTCACCTTTATTCGGCTATTTGGAAACACTTCGTCAGACCCACCTGAAACATTTCCCCACGGGTTCAGTTGTAGTTGGTATCCAACCTTGTGCTCTGCTCCTAGGTTTTCAATATATTGTTCAATATTACTATTTGTTGAATTAAAGTTTATACTTTGTTCGCTTGGTTGTAAGGTTGTCCAACTACCCGTTGCAGGAGAAACATAAAAATTAGAGCCAATTTCAGTTGAGTTTAATGCTACTGTATTGTTCACCACGTTTGTATTTTCCGCATGTGTTAGCATCCCTTTCAAGGAAACTTTCATCCCGTTTTCTATAAGAAATGTTACATTGGTGGTTGGTAAATCAACCATTCCTCCAATTACATTATTAAAGTAAGGAATAGAAAAGAGTGCGGTATCTGAAATAATTTGATTCCCAAAATATCCCTTCGCATAATCTAGTTTCAACCCGGAAAATTGTCCTGTAAAAGTAAAATCATTTTGACTATTAATCGAAACAATCGGCCCGTCTGGGTCTGTTTTAATGCTAAGTTTTGACTGTAATTTATTATAGCTTAATCCAGATTCCCCGGTTAAATCAATATCATACCCGCTCAAATCTAGTTCTTCTTCTGCGGTGCTAGGTTGCGCAATTGTACCTGCATTTACGAAATACGTTTGTTCGAATACTACACCATTTTTGGTGGCTCCAGGTAATTGAATGGTGAAAAAAGCTTTAGTGGTTAAGGGGTTAAAAACTTTCACTTTTATTTTCCCCGCTGAAGTCCGCATTTTTTTTAATTGAACATCTTGTAAATCAAAACTATGTTCTTCAATGGTGTTCACGAAAGCTGTTCCGGGCTGAACGTTGTTTAACGAAAACAGGGGACTGAAAACTTGTGTTATCGTAGTGTCTGGTATGGTAATTATATCTGATAAGCGAATATCTAAGAGTGTGCGCGTTAAATTAACGTTAATCGTTGTTTGATTGGATGCAGTAAGGGTTGAATCATTAAATAAATTGGTCAGTTTTAACGTGTCGGAAATAATGGGTGTTGCCCAATCTGTATTCCAAGACGTGTATTTCTTTTTGCACGAGGCAATAAGTATAAGGACGATACAGATGTATATATAATTTTTCACTTTCTACTTAATAAGACTATACTCGTTCAATAACAGTTGCATATCCCTGGCCAACACCAATACACATGGTAACTAATGCATAGCGTTTTCCCGTTCTTTGTAGTTCTCTTGCGGCAGTTAGCAATAAACGCGCACCCGACATACCCAGAGGATGCCCTAATGAAATGGCGCCTCCGTTTGGATTTATACGTGGGTCAATATCTGATAAGCCCATTGAGCGTGTGCAAGCAAGTACTTGTGCTGCAAAAGCTTCATTGAGCTCTAACACATCCATGTCGTGTAATGTTAATCTTGCTCGTTGAAGTGCTTTTTCAGAGGCGATAACTGGTCCAATTCCCATGATTCTAGGCTCAACTCCTGCAACCGCTGCACTTACAATACGCGCTATGGGATTGAGTTGATGTGTTTTCACTCCCGTTTCAGAGGAAATTAACAACGCGGCCGCTCCATCATTTAAACCTGATGCATTTCCTGCTGTTACTGTTCCGTCTTTTTTGAAAGCTGGTTTTAATCCACTTAAACTTTCCATGGTGGTGGATGCTCTTGCAAATTCATCGTGTGAAAAAAGAATTGGGTCTTTCTTTTTTTGAGGAATAGAAATAGGTGTTATTTCGCCATCAAAAAAACCAGTTGCTTGAGCTGCAGCAGTTTTTTCTTGAGACCAACAAGCAAATTTATCTTGAGCTTCGCGCTCTATGCCATATTTATCAACTAAATTTTCAGCAGTCAACCCCATACTGTCTACACCATAAATTGCTTCCATTTTGGGGTTGATGAATCTCCAACCGAATGAGGAGTCATACATCTGAGCGTCTCTTCCGAAGGCGGATGAAGTTTTGGAAATCACCCAAGGACCACGTGTCATGTGTTCTACTCCGCCGGCAATATATAAATCTCCTGCTCCGTCTTTAATTGCCCGAGATGCATTAATAACTGCCGCCATTCCAGAGGCACACAGGCGATTTACTGTTTCACCAGCCACATCAACCGGAAGTCCGGCAAGGAGTCCTGCCATACGTGCTACGTTTCGATTGTCCTCTCCGGCTTGGTTGGCACACCCTAGAATTACGTCTTCAATTTTAGTTAAATCTAGATTGGGATGCCTTTCGACTAATGCTTTGATGGCTAAAGCGGCTAAATCATCTGCTCGTAAAGGAGAAAGCATTCCGCCAAATGATCCAATAGGAGTTCTAATTCCATCAATAATATATGCTTCTTGGTTCATTTTTAATAAATTTAAAACGAAAATAGTACTTTAGGTTGAAATCACTTGCGATTTAATTAAATTTGGCTGTGGTATTTAGTAGTTCCTTCTTTTTATTCTTTTTTTTTCCCGCATTTTTAGTAGGATATATTTTACTTCCCAAACAATTTAAAAACAGTTGGATTCTTATATCTAGTTTGGCTTTTTATTATTGGGGAGCTCCACTTTTTATCTATTTATTAGTCTCTGCGACGATTATAGATTTTTTTCTAATCAATGAAATCTACAAATCAAAAACAGTTGCAAGGAAAAAACTTTTTTTGGTGGGTTCCCTCACATTAAATTTAGGATTACTCGCTTATTTTAAATATGCCAATTTCTTTATTGAAAATGTCAATTCAGTGCTTGGATCAATTGGAGTTAATGAAGTTTCTTGGATAAAAATTGCGCTCCCAATCGGAATTTCTTTTTATACGTTTGAAACCTTGACCTACGCAATTGATGTTTATCGAGGAGTTCACGCACCTTTAAAAAGGATTCATCATTATTTATTATACATCGTTTGCTTTCCAAAATTAATTGCCGGCCCCATTGTGCGATTTAATGTAATTGCCGGCCAAATTCCAAATCGTGATGAAACAACGGATAATCAGATTTTTGGATTTTATCGCTTTTCTATCGGTTTAGCAAAAAAAGTGTTAATTGCCAATGCTCTTGGTGAATTTGCAACCACGACGATGAATTTACCTTTTAATCAATTAGATTCCTTTAGTGCTTGGCTTGGAATTTTAGCATACACATTTCAAATATATTTTGATTTTTCAGGCTATTCGGATATGGCTATTGGTATTGGGAAAATTATGGGGTTTTCTTTTTCAGAGAATTTTGATAATCCGTATAATTCTCGAAGTATTACCGAATTTTGGCGCAGATGGCACATGACTTTGGGAACCTGGATGAAAAACTATTTGTACATTCCTTTAGGGGGAAATCAAGTTAAAAGTAAGTCGCGCGTGTATTTCAATCTCATTTTGGTTTTTTTATTGTCTGGTTTATGGCATGGAGCAAGCTGGAATTTTATAATCTGGGGAGCTTTTCACGGTCTTTTTTTGATTTTAGACAGAATGTTTTTGGCTAAAGTACTGAAGGCAATTGGGACTATTCCAAGTGTGGTTTTCACTTTTATGGTTGTCATGATTGGCTGGGTGTTTTTCAGTTTGGAGAATTTTTCTGATGCCATCAATTACATTAAAATTCTATTTTCATTTGATTTCAATCTACCAAAAACATTGATTAATAAAGAGTTTGTACTAACGTTAATTCTTGCAGCCTTTATTTCATTTATCGGATTAACGAGAATTGGAAAACAAATTCAAACCACGATTTATAAAGAATGGAATTATTCAATTTCACAAGCTTTATTAGTGTTGTTTTGTGCTGTTATTTTATATGGAATATCAGCAAGCTATATTACGGCGACAGGATTTAACCCGTTCATTTATTTTAGATTTTGATGGAAAACAGAAATTCGGATCGAATAAAGAAAATCATGTTTTATATCTTGATACTAGGGATGTGTGTTCCATTAATTCAGTTTTTTACTCATTTCTCCAATGAAAAAGCATTGAAAGGCGCCATTGTGGAACCAAAAATGCCCGGGTGCACTATCGATAGCTTGCAGAGTGGTTTTTTTCAAGAAGATTATGAAAAATATTTTAATGAAAAGTTTGGTTTCCGTTCTAGTTTTATTCGTTTAAACAATCAGTTAAAATATTGGATATATCAAAAAGTTCAAGCGAATGGTGTTGTTATCGGTAAAAATGGCTATTTGTATGAATATAATTACATCAAGTCCTATTATGGATTAGATTATATTGGAAAGGATAGCATTGAAAAAAATGTGGTGCGTTTAAAGTATGTGCAAACAAAACTGAAGGAAATGAACAAAACATTAATAATTGTGCTAGCTCCGGGTAAGGGATCCTTTTTCCCAGAGTATTTTCCTGATTCATGCAGAAGAAAAAAAGGCCGCACCAATTATGATGACTATAGAGGGTTTATGAAGACCTACGGATTGAATCTTGTAGATATGAAAGATTGGTTTTTGAAACTAAAATCCACATCGAAGTATCCTCTTTTTCCTCAATCCGGGATACATTGGAGTAAATATGGAGAGGTAATAGCTATGGATTCTTTATTACAATTTATCGAAAGAAAATCGGGGCTTCAATACCCAGCGTTAACAATTACTTCCGTTGAAATGTCAGTAAAAAACAAAGATAGAGATTATGATATTGGTGAAGGATTAAATTTAATTTTTCAAACAGCCACCTATCCAATGGCTTATCCTACTTTTGAAATTAAAAACCCCGAACAAAACAAACATAAAACAATGGTTATTGCTGATAGCTATTATTGGGGAATGTTTAATGCAGGATTTTCTTCAAGTTTATTTAATAATGGAAAGTTTTGGTTTTACAATCAGGAGGTATATCCCGATCACTATGACAAACCAACTATTGCTTCAAATATAGATTTCAAAAAAGAAATAGCTGAAAATGAAGTTATTATTCTTTTGTCAACTGATGCTAATTTATATCGCTTCCCATTTGGGTTTAGTGAACTGTTTATCCAGAATTTTCCTAGCAATTAATGAAGCTTAATTGAGTAAAATAAACATTAAAAATGTCTGGAAAACAATACAACATTTAATTTTTCTTCTTAACAAAAAGGGCATCACTGAGCCCCGTATTAATTTTATAATTGCTTAATGTAATTGTAATTATACCCTTTGTCTTTTGATTAGCGCTGGCTTTTTTCTTATCTGCGGATGATTTATTAATATCAGAAGCAACACTTTTAGGTATCTTGAATTTTTTTACATCAATTTCAAACTTCATTATACTTGGCAATCCACGCGAAATTTGATCTCCGTAGGTGTAATCTACATTTACTGTTCCGTTGCTTAAGGTGGTAATTTGAGATTTCATGATTACGGATTTTGCGACATCTACCCATATTTTAGCTAATACAATATCACCGGTTCCTTCATTTGGAATGATATTAATTAATCGTGTTTGTACTTTTCCAATTACGGCATTTTCACCAAAGACTGCTGTATATTTTGATTTGTTGGAGATGAAACTATTGAGTTCAGTAAAACCTTGTTTTGGAACAATTACAATGCCCTTCGATTCTATTTTAAACTTATCTTTTTGTTTGAAGTAAATTTTCACGTTAGAAGGCATGATTTTAATCATCGGAATGTTGGCGTTTATGTTCGCATTTACTGTGTAATCTTTTACAGCGATGAGTTTAGCATTGATTTTATCAATAACGGCATTCGCGGTTTGACCAAATGAAATGGCTGCGAAGCAAAGAAAATAGAGAAGGAAGAGTTTTTTCATTAGGATGTAATGTCTTTTTTGTTAAACTTATAAAGCGTTATTCCAATTAGAACAACAATGTGCACCAATAAAACGACTATGGATTGGATAATGGAATCATAGGGAACAGGATCCTCGAAGAAACTGCGCCATGAAGCCATGTGTGTTGTAAATAAATAAGGTTTAATAGTATCAAAAACAGTTACATCGAGGCTTCCAATAATAGTGAAAAGGATGATGATTGCCATGGTTGAAACAATCGGCCCAACGGAATTTTCTGCAAAAGCAGATAAACAAATGGACAATGTTGCTACCGTTAAAAGGGACAGAAAGGCAACACAAAACCCCAAACCAAAGCGCCAAAGAATGTCTGCTTCTTGAAGAATCACTAATCCATCGCTGTTCAATACAATTAAATCACCTGCACCAAAAACAAGGTGAGAAACAAACAGGGAAAGAAATCCCAACCAAACGGTTAAGAGCAAGGTGTAAATTGCACCGGCAATAAATTTTGATAACACAATTTGTGTACGAGAAATGGGTTTGGTTGCTAGCATTCGAACAGTGCCCATTGCCGCCTCGCCAGAAATTAAATCTCCTGTTACCAAAGCCACTAACAGAGGAATGTGAACCACCAACATTTGAAGGATGATAAAAGCAATCAGGTTTCCATTGACTAATTTACCGTTGAATGATAGGGTTTGCTCAAAACTTGCGGTGATGAATGAAACAATGGTTTCCCCATCTGCTTTCATGGCAAAAATAATGATTGCAATGAGTAGTGTTAACGCCCCAAAACCTAAATAACTTCTAGGTTTTGCAACAATTTTAATAAACTCGTTATAGGTGTTTTTAAGTAACATTAGGCCTGGATAATTTTCATGAAGTAATCCTCTAGTTTTCGTTTGGGTTCAATGGCGTGAATAGCCAAATCAGCATCTATCAATGCTTTACATAATTCAGGAACTCTTTTTTTACTAATGTTTACCTCAAGTTCATTTCCTGAAATTTGAGTAATAGTTGAAACATTGAGTTTTTCCCGAATCACGCTTTTTCCTTTTTCTACATCGTTCAATTCTATTCTCACAAGGGTTTCTTCGCTGTTTAACAAGCTAGAAACGTCGCCTTCAACAACTGATTTTCCTTGATTTATGATTACCATTCTGTTGGCAATCAACTCAATTTCAGAAAGTTGATGTGAAGACAATAGAATTGTTTTATTTTGTTCGTTTTTTAAGCGAAGGATGAGGTTTCGTATTTCAACAATCCCTTGAGGATCCAATCCGGTAGTTGGCTCATCCAAAATGATTAATTCTGGTTTGTGCAAGAGCGTTTGTGCAATCCCGAGACGTTGTTTCATTCCGTGAGAAAACCCTTTTACCTTGTGTTTCGCTCGGTTACCTAAACCAACAAAATCCAGCATTTCAGCAATGTCTTTTGCGCTTACATTGGCTCCAGAAATTCGAGCGAAAATCTCTAAATTTTTTTGTGCAGAAAGGTATTTGTAAAAATCAGGCTTTTCAATAATGCTTCCAATATTTTTCAGGATATCAGCTCTATTTTTAGCCAACGATTGTCCAAACAATTCGACAGTTCCTTTATCTGGACTAATTAATGACAACAAACAACGAATCGTTGTGCTTTTTCCAGCGCCATTAGGACCTAAAAAACCGAACACATCTCCTTTATTTACAGTAAAAGAAACGTCCTTCACGGCTTCAAAAGACCCGAATTTTTTGGCTAAATGTTCTATTTTAATAATGGCTTGTTTTTCCATGATAATTAAACAGATCAAAACGTGTATTGTTCCAAAAGGATGATTCACATAAATATTAACGAACATTATGTTTTAAATGATGTTCGAATTTGGAAGCTAATTAACTTTGCAAAAAACAACTATGCCTTTTCTCTTTATTTTTGGCTTGATCATATTTACCCAAGTGATTTTTACTCAATCGTTTCTTTCAGAAACATCTATCATTTTGCAAACCATCGGTTGGATTCAATTGATTGTGTTTTTGTTTTCATTCGGTTTTCTCATTTATTTTTTCAGTCAGCGCAAACACAATGATTTCAAAAATGGCTTTACTGCATTTGGCGCGTTTATTCTCTTTGGCGTTCCCGGTATGATGTATTTAGTTCCCGGTTTATTATTTCACGTGACTGGAAATGAATCATTAAAGATTGTTGGCTGGACACTTTCGACATTGTTGTTTTTGGGAATATTGGTTGGTATTTTTTATGGTCGTTGGAATTGGAAAACACACCGCATTCAACTTTCTTTTCCTCATTTTCCGGAGGAAGTGAACACATTAAAAATCGTTCAAATAAGCGACATTCATGTAGGAAGTTTTTTTAATAATCATGCGAAAGTTGAGCGTGCAATAGACATAATTAATTCCTTAGAGGCAGATTATGTTTTTTTCACGGGCGATTTGGTAAACAATACCGCTTCTGAAATGGATGGGTGGGAACCCGTTTTTTCAAGAATCCAAGCTAAAAAAGGAAAATATAGTATTTTGGGCAATCATGATTACGGGGATTATGTGCGTTGGGAAGCCGATGATCACAAGGTTCAGAATTTAAAATCTTTGATTGAAAAACACCGCGAAATTGGTTTTACGCCTTTGTTGAATGAATCAATCGAATTGGAAAAAGATATTTGGCTTTTGGGCGTAGAAAACTGGGGAAAAGCACCCTTTCGTCAGAGCGGAAAATTGGCACATACATTAAAAGGTGTTCCAGACGCCGTGCTTAAAATCTTACTTTCTCATGATCCCAGCCATTTTGATTTACAAGTATTAGACACAGACATTGATCTTACGCTGTCTGGACATACACACGGAATGCAGTTTGGCATTGAGCGATTTGGTATCAAATGGAGTCCGGTGTCGTTGCGCTATAAAAAATGGGCGGGCTTGTATCAGGTGGGGCAACAGTTTTTATATGTCAATCGTGGATTTGGTTATTTAGGTTTTCCGGGTAGGGTAGGGATTTATCCGGAGATAACGGAAATCACAATTACCAAAGGATAAATTACTCAATGAGTTGAATTGAAGGAATCATTTCTTCCACGTATTCTTGTACTCGAATTTCGTCAGCGTTTTTGGTCAACAATAATTGTTTGCATTTTGGTAAACTTTCGGCCAAGCGCAAAATATATCCTTTCAATCCTTGACGCATTTGAGTTTCCATTTCCAATACAGCGAACAACCGCAGTTTAGAAACATTGAATCCATTTTGGAAGTACATTTCGCAAATGCGACGTGCTGTTCCCACAATAATTTCTGTTCCATCGAATAAATCATTGCGCTGTTGCAGTTTTTTACCTTTTTCAGTTACCAAGTCAACGGTTAGATCTAGGCTCCGCGTTCCGGCGGTGATAATTTCATGGATTTCTCGGGCTTCTTGTTCAGATGAAGCAATGATGATGGCCCTTGGAGAACCTTCCTCGGCTTGTGGAACAAAAAGCGTTATCCATTCCACTAATTGGTTTTTGTATTCTTCGAACGATGCTGCCCCCAAAACGGATTGTCCCGATTTGAGTGCTTTTCCAATGCGCAATGTAAGTTCTGTGTTTTCCATGTATTGGCAAAGGTAGCGATTTTAACAGTCACCCGCCTCAATCCTCCCTCGTTGGAGGAAGTTATGTTTCCCCTTTGAAGGGGGATCAAGGGGGATAATCAATTTTTGCTAATTAATAATAGATACCAAGTTAGTGAAAAGATAATTTGTTTTGTAATTCAACAAGTCACCCACCTCAATCCTCCCTCGTTGCAGGAAGTTTTCCCTCTTTGAGGAGGGACTTAGGGAGGAGACTTAACTCATTTTTCCTGCATCATTGTCTCAATTTCTTCCAATCGAAACAACACAATTTTTTGAATTAGTTCTTTAGGAATAGGGTTATCCAAGGAGAATTGAATGGCACCTTTGGAAAATTTAAGTCCAACAAGTTCAGCTTCAAAAGCATTACAAATAACCCAAGCTCTAGAACCAAAAATTTCCTGCAAATAGTAGTACCGAAAGTATCCAAAGTATAATAAACGATAATAGATAAAGTTTTTTTTGAAATGTTATAATTTGCATTTCTTTGATAAGTAAGTTTGAAATTAGAAATCCAATGATAAAACTATTACAGAATAATAAAGGATTGGAAGTCACAATCCATTTCAAAGGAAACCACATAGGGATTACTACCCCCTCACCAATGTTATAAATTTTACTCCAATCTCCAATATTTTTCGGAAGTTCGAATATTAGAATTGTAGAAATACTAATTCCTAATCCAACTATGAGGTTTAGTAGTGATTTACTAAAAACACCACTAAAAATTTCTTTTATTTCATTTTTCATAAATTTAATCGTTTTAGTATTA
Source organism: Lishizhenia tianjinensis (assembly GCA_943330745.2). Lineage (GTDB taxonomy): Bacteria > Bacteroidota > Bacteroidia > Flavobacteriales_D > Crocinitomicaceae > UBA952. The sequence goes on along the minus strand of CALQIX020000014.1, from coordinate 16,819 downwards.
ATGCATCACGTTTTGCATTTAGGCGATGTTGACCTTTGTTGCGACTGAGGTAGAGCAATAATGGTTTCACTCTAGGCCACGTCTTTACCATACTGAATATTATTCTCTTCAATAAATTGTATTATCTGTTTTATTTCGCCCATTGCAGACTCGACCAATAATAGATCTTGTTTGAAGAGTTCTATACTTTTATTTACGGAAATATTCATATTAAGGTCAAAAGCAGTACCATCTAATTCTGTTTTTAAAAAAAGATAAAGATCTTTCTTATTACAAAAGATAAATTGAAATAAAGATTCCGTTTGTATTTTAAGTTTTTCAGGTTTATTATATTGTTCAATTTTACTATCATTATATGCAGCGGGAGTTTTCGTGGAAATTGTTTTGAAGACAAGCTCGTTATATAGTCCTATTAAAACACTTTGCTCATGAATTATTCTATTCTTTTTTTCTTTCCCAATAAATGTGCGCTCCGTCTCAAACAAATTTGGTTCCCAAGGTTCTTTGAACATATCTTTTACAACAATCACAATTCCATCAAATAATTCCTTTGCTAAAGTTGATTTATAGCTATTATTTCCCTTACTATCTATTTTTTTTATTGTGCCGTCAAAGGCGATTTCAGCCTCATAAAACTCTACTGATATGTTATTTATCTCCCATGACATATGATCGGTTGCTGTATTACTAATTGAAAAACGCTTATGCTCATCACCAGGGTTTGATTCATGGTTCTCAATTGAATTTTTAATCCATTCTTTGATGGTTTCATCTTTTGCAGCGAGTTGAGTATATAAATTTTGGTCTAATTTTAGTTTAGCAGACTGACCATGAAACTTACTGTTTTTTGCATTAATCGATTTGGTAATTTTAGTGAATATCGTTCTTTTAAAATAAAAACTCAACTTATGTTGAAGAAAAAAATAGGGCACCATCACAAAACAATAAATAATAATAGAAATGATCAACCAAGACATTACTCCAGGATCGTCAGAATGTAATCCATTAACAAATAATATTGCCGGGGAGCCAAAAGGTAAAACTTTTAAAAGAATAAAGGCGGTCCAGTAAACTAATGAAAAAACAATTTCTATAATTACAAACCATGAAAAATTTAATATGAACAGGGGCTTTAGCCAAATCCTAAAAAATTCTATGCCTCCAGCGCTTACATTGAAATAGAAGCCTATTTTTAGAAAACAATAGGATATTAACCAGTAAAAAATGAAACCAACGGTCATCACAAAAAACATCCACGATAAAACTTCTGACATCATATAATATAACTTAAATTATTACCTACTCTAAATGGGGTTTTCGACTTCCTCTGTTTTAATTGTTGAAACTTACTCACAACCCTCTTATTCCCGCCATAAATATACACAGATTCATCAAATTGTTGTTGTGTAAGCGTTGCTTTTTGCGTAAAGCGGTATTTTTGCCAGCATTGAAATTAAGAAATCTCTTTTAAAAGTTTTTTTGGATCTTGACGATTGTCCCAAAAAGCCACAACGATTATTTGATCGCACGTAATTTTATAATAAATACTAAAATGCCCCATTGCAGACTCCCTCACATTATGAAAATCGGTTTCTTTAAATGCTTCTGGATTTTTAGCAATTATATTTAAATGTTTAGCAGCCGTATTGGTCCAGGCTATTTTCCGTTTAGCCATTCGAGATCGTTTCTGTCTAGATCATTTTGAGAAATTGTTTGGCCACCAAGAATGTCCGCCTCACTCATTTCAAGCATCAACTTCTGTTCTTTGCTTAATTTAATTCTTTCGTCCTGAACGGCGCTATTGTCTACCAAACGAAGCAAAGCCATTAAATATTCTTTGTCTGAGATCGCAAGTAATTTATCGATAATTCCATTTCTAATTACATCAGCTTGTGCCATTTCATCTTTTATTTCTACTAAGATAATGGTTCGGTTAATTATTTCCAAATTACCTTTTATTCAATTGCTCTTGCCTGGCTGGTTAAAGACAAAACTCACTCATAACAATTCCGATCTAAAAACTAAATTATTCACCGCAAATATGCGGTTTTTATTTTATTTTTTCGTTGCAAATGAATTCAATAATGATTGAGGCATGAATCTAAATGACTTGCCGATGTGGAGCTTCTTTCTTTTCAACCCCTACGAACCAATTCCGACCCAAATGAAAAAACGCAGCGACTTTGAATTACTTAGTTGCAGTGAAGTTATAAACCCAAACAGTTTATGAAAATCAACTAAATGGATGATTTCTAACTACCGGAATTTGCAAGCCAATTAGTTTTTGAATATCGCGAATGTAAGCTTGTTCTTCTTTGTCGCAAAAAGAAATGGCTTTACCACTTGCTCCTGCTCGACCTGTACGTCCAATACGGTGCACATACGTTTCGGGAATATTTGGAATATCGTAGTTAATCACCAATGCTAATTCGTCGATATCGATACCTCGAGCGGCAATGTCGGTTGCTACCAAAACGCGTAGTTCTTTGTTTTTGAAATTGTTTAGCGCATTTTGACGCGCATTCTGTGATTTATTTCCATGGATTGCGGCTGCTTTAACGTTTGCTTTAATCAATATTTTCACCACTTTATCTGCCCCGTGTTTGGTGCGGGTAAACACCAATACTGATCCGGTTTTGCTTTCATTTAACAAATGCAACAACAAATCTTTTTTCTGAGCGGTTAGTAGGTGATACAGTTTCTGGTCAATGGTTTCGGCAGTAGAGGAAACAGGTGTAACCACCACTTGTTTGGGGTTAGTTAAAATGGTGCTTGCAAGGGTTTTTATTTCTTTGGGCATCGTAGCCGAAAAGAATAAGGTTTGTCTTTTAGTTGGTATGAGTTTGATAATTTTTTTCACGTCGTGAATGAAACCCATGTCCAGCATGCGGTCTGCTTCGTCAAGTACAAAAACCTCTAGGCTGCGTAAATCAACAAATCCTTGTTGTTGTAGGTCGAGTAAACGACCAGGAGTTGCCACTAAAATATCAATTCCGCTTTTTAGTCGATTAATTTGATTCAATTGACTCACTCCACCAAAGATAACAGCATGACGGATGTCTAAGTTACTTCCATATTCCTTAATGTTTTCCTCTATTTGAATAGCTAATTCACGCGTTGGAGTTAAGATCAGTGTTCTGATTCGTCGACGTCCTTCTGGGCGTTTGTTTTTCGTTAAATTCTGAAGAATTGGAATAGCAAAGGCAGCCGTTTTTCCAGTTCCAGTTTGCGCACAACCCATGATATCTGATCCGGAAAGAATGATTGGAATGGCTTGTTGTTGAATCGGAGTGGGAGTTGAATATCCTTGTTTTTCAAGAGCGTTTAAGATCGGCTCTAAAAGATCTAGTTCTTTAAATGTCATAAATAGATTTTATTCTACGAAGACAAAAAAGAGTGAAAACATAGAATTTTGACAAAGGTAGACCAACTTTTGAGGGAAACCTACTTTTTTATGAAATAATGGGAGATTGGAAAAATAAAATATGCTTAAAATTAGATTGGTGTTTATCTATCTTTAAAATCAAAAAAGAACTTTATACCAATTTCTTTTTCTAAATTTTTTTTACTAAGATCCACACTATATTTCTGCATGTATATTTTTAATCGGTTTTTTTCAACTATTTTCAAACCGTTATTTGTGTTATCAAATATATGTTCTTTTTCAAAAGGAGATTTCGAAAAAATATTATAACAGATTTTATATTTTGCTTTTTCACATGATTCATTTGGGTGCTCGGCTGTATTTTGGTGCCATATGATTGATGTTTCCTCTAATATTCCAAATTCTTTAGGATGAATGTATCCATTTATCATAGCTTGATAAAATAATTTCTTATTTTCTGTAAAAAAGCATTTTGAATGTAAAATTATATTGAAAGGACATTTTAATCTCAATTCAAATTCTTCGAAATAATCATCTGTTAAACCCTCGGGATAAACGGGTGTGCGGTTATATTTTTTATAAAAATCAATTAATGATTTGTTGGTTGTAATTCCAAACAATTTTTCGTTTGGAAATTTTCCTTGCAATAAAAAACTATCTAAAATATACCTTCTTGTTTCGTCCTCATTTTGATAAAATTCAGACTCTACTCCAACCTTAACTTTTAGACTATCGGATTGGTAACATTTTAAGCAAATCCAGTCATAATCTTTTTCATTGACTGCTTTTTTCGAATGATGAGTTGTGTAAATATTATTTATTTTATTTATTATTTCAATTGTAGATTTTGTCTTAATAATTGGTGAAACATTAATAGCTGTTATAGGCATTCCGTTTTCAAAACCTATTTTCAAATACCTATAAAAAGCGGAAGTATCATTTAGGAAAAATGCTATTTGAGCTGCGATAAATGGATCTTTGAGAAAGGGTTTGTTTTCTTTAAATGCTTTATCAAAATATGTAAAGCATGATTTGTCTTTTTTTACCGTAAAGCACTCCTCTGCTTTATTTATTAATTTGTAATATTTTATATAGTTTCTTTTTTGAGAATTTAAAGAAAGCGAAATTGAAAAAGACAATAAAAAAACACAAAAGGATAGTTTCATTTTACATCATATAATGATCTGTTACAAAAGGATGTTCCAACCACCCCTTATCAAATTGTGCTGCTACGGTACCGCATCCAGCATTGATTTCTAAGAGCACAGGTCCCGCTTCTGTAATAGCAATATCAAAGGCAATCAAGGGCAATTCTGGGTAGGCATTGCAAGTTTTTTCAACCAACGCCAGTAGCTCCTTCCAAAACGGAATTTGAAAACCACTGATTTTCTTACCCGACAGGGGGTTCTTTTCATACAATTTACCTTGGTGATCCAAACCAAGGCTCGAAAGTTTTCCGCTAGTTAAATCAATGGAAGCACTAATGGAGCCTCCGTTGATCATGTGATCGGTTATTTTTCCGCCATTTAATTGAATGGATGCGGCAACAGGAAGTAGGTTTTTTTCACCTTGTTGATAAACCACATATCGAATAGTTCCACAGTAATCGGATCCTTGTAAATCGATTATATCTGGGTGGTTGTATGCGAATGATTGATAAATATAGTTGGGTAAGATTGAATCTTGTGGCGAAAGGAGGTGAATGCCCTTTCCGCCATTAGCAAAACGAGGTTTGGCAAGAATGCGTTGGTTTGTTGCGTTTTTTGTCAATTCAGTAAATGTTGTGTTTTCAATGAGGCATTGGCTCTGTGAATCGGTGACTACAAATAGATGTGGTATGCTAATGCTGTTCTGATGCATGCGTTCATACATATTATGTTTGTCATAGGTAATATCCTGCCGGTTTATCTGTAGTTTTTCATAAATTCCATGGGTAACGCTTCGAGGAATTATTTTAAGCAGTTCTTCTTTTGAAATGTCGCTAAATAAATGAACAACTTTGGCGTAAAAGGCGGTATGGTAAAGGATCGTTTTACTACTGGTTGAGACTCCGTTCTTTTTCAGTAGTGAATAATAAAATCGATTGTAATGAAAAAGTTCTCGGAGCATGTTTATCCAACCAATTTTTTTCCCGCGCTTGGCAAAATCTCGCAGGTAACCGGGAATTTTATTTACTTTCTTATACATGTTCCTCTCTTGAATCAAAGGTAACCAAAATGAAGCGCTTGGATTACTTGTTAGTCCACTTTTCTGTCACGCACAAATTCCCATAAAACAACTCCGGCACACACACTGACATTCAAACTGTGTTTGGTTCCAAACTGAGGAATTTCAATGATGTAGTCTGACAAATCAATGATAGCTTGGTTCACGCCATGAACTTCGTTTCCAAAAATCAATACGTTCGTTGAGGCCTTCAACTCATCAATTTGATTTAACAAAAGCGTTTTTTCTACCTGTTCTATAGAACTAATAGTTTTACCTTGTGATTTTAGTTCTTTTATAAGCTCTACGATTGATTCACGATGTTCCCACTCAACTGTTTCCGTTGCTCCCAAGGCTGTTTTTTGAATGTCTCGGTGAGGCGGTAGAGGGGTTATTCCACACAAATATATTTTTTCAATATTAAACGCATCTGAAGTTCTAAAGAAGGATCCAACATTATTGAATGAACGAATGTCATCCAAAACAACGGTAATGGGAAATTTTCTTTGTTCCTTATAGGTGTTTTCATCTACTCGATTCAATTCCCACAATTTCAGTTTTCTATTCATCTGTTGATAAGATATTTGGATTTTATTTTGAACTCGAGTTGGTTGATTTTATCTTTACAGCTCAAAAATCATAAAATCTTTTCACTTGTCGAAGAATCTAGAAGAAAAAAGTTACGCGGAAACGCCCTTGATGAAGCAATACAATCAAATAAAGGCGCGTCATCCGGAAGCATTGCTTCTTTTCCGTGTGGGAGATTTTTATGAAACATTTGGTGAGGATGCTATAAAAACAGCTAAAATCCTGGGAATTGTTTTAACGAAGCGCAAAAATGGAGCCGCTGCAACAATCGAATTAGCAGGATTTCCGCACCATTCACTAGAAGTGTATTTACCTAAATTGGTGCGAGCGGGTCAGCGGGTTGCGGTGTGTGATCAATTGGAAGATCCAAAAATGACTAAAACCATTGTCAAAAGAGGCGTTACAGAATTGGTTACACCGGGTGTTTCTTTTAATGATCAAGTGCTTGAAAAAGGAAAAAACAACTTTTTATGTGCCATTCATTTAGGTAAAACGGAGCATGGCATTTCTTTTTTGGATGTATCAACAGGTGAGTTTTTGGTTGCCCAAGGCAATCAAGAATATATTGACAAATTAATCAGCAGCTTTGAGCCTTCAGAAATTGTGTATCAACGAAATAGAGCGAAGGAATTTTCTGAAAATTTTAATGGAAACTATTACACTTTCCGCTTCGATGATTGGGTATTTACACCTGATTTTGCACTAGAAAGCCTCACCAAACATTTTGGCACAAAATCGTTAAAGGGGTTTGGCATTGAAAACCTGGACATGGGAATCATTGCTGCTGGTGCCGTATTGCATTATCTCAATGAAAATCAACATGCAAATCTTGGACACATCACAGCCTTGAATCGGATTGAGGAAGATAAATACGTTTGGTTAGATCGATTTACAGTGCGCAATTTGGAGTTGTTACATTCACCACATGATAACGCAACCACTTTAGCCGATGTGATTGATAAAACGATCTCTCCAATGGGGGGAAGAATGATGCGCAGGTGGATTGTCCTTCCGTTAAAACATAAAAAACCCATTCAAGAACGATTGGATACAGTTGCCTATTTAAAAGAAGAAAACGACATCAATGATTCGATTCGGGAGATTTTGGCTGAAATAGGTGATTTGGAGCGCTTGATTTCTAAAGTGGCAGTACGCAAAATCAATCCAAAAGAATTGGTTTTTTTAAAACGAACGTTGGAACAAATAGATCCGCTTAAAAACCTGTTGCGTAACGCGAAAACAAATGCAATAGTTGATTTGGTAAAACGCTTGAATCCGTGTTCAGAGTTGATTGCTTTGATTGAAACAAAATTGGCTGCAGAACCAGCAATTCTTGTGGGTAAGGGCCCCGTTATTCGTGCAGGTTTCCATGCTGAACTAGATGAGATTCGAAATATCCGCGAAAACGGTAGGGATTATTTGGAGGATTTGCAAAAACGAGAAGCAGAAAGAACAGGTATTACCAGTTTACGAATTGCGTTTAATGGTGTTTTTGGGTATTATATTGAAGTGCGTAATACACACAAAGACAAAGTTCCGCCTGAATGGATTCGGAAACAAACCTTAGTGAATGCAGAACGGTATATCACCGAAGAATTAAAGGAATACGAGACCAAAATTTTTGGTGCTGAAGATCGAATTCATCAAATTGAAACGGCTTTATTTCAAGAGATCGTGGAACAAGCATCTAAGTATACCTTGCAAGTACAAGAAAATGCATTGTTGATTGCACGATTGGATTGCCTCAGTTCGTTTGCTTTTCTTGCTTTGGAGCAGAATTACAATAAACCAGAAATTACCGATGGCTTGGATTTAGAGTTTAGAAATGGCAGGCACCCGGTGATTGAGAAGCAATTAAAAGTAGGCGAAGAGTATATTCCTAATTCACTACGGATGTCGAATGATGATTTGCAAATCATGATGATTACGGGTCCTAATATGAGTGGTAAAAGTGCTATTTTGCGTCAAACGGCTTTGATCGTATTATTAGCCCAAATGGGCTCTTTTGTTCCTGCTGATTCGGCTACAATAGGGTTAGTTGACAAAGTATTTACTCGAGTGGGGGCGTCAGATAACATATCTTCAGGTGAGTCTACCTTTATGGTTGAAATGAATGAAACAGCTAGTATATTGAATAATATTTCACCCCGAAGTTTGATCTTGTTAGACGAAATCGGAAGAGGGACTAGTACGTATGATGGAATTTCAATTGCTTGGGCGATTGCTGAGTTTTTGCACGAAAACCCGAAGGCAAAATGTAAAACATTATTTGCAACTCACTACCATGAGCTAAACGAAATGACTAAACAGTATGCGCGCATTAAAAACTATACGGTAGCCGTAAAAGAGGTAGGTAAACGAATTCTTTTTCTTCGAAAGTTAATCGAAGGCGGAAGTGAGCACTCATTTGGAATTCATGTTGCTCGCATTGCAGGGATGCCACCAATTGTGGTAAAACGTGCTGAGGAAGTGTTGCGCGAATTAGAAGCCACGCATCAACAAGTAGGAAATCATAACGACGCAGTAAAATCAGTAAAGCCAGACACGGCCAATATGCAGTTGAGTTTCTTTCAATTAAATGATCCGGTTTTAGAACAAATTCATGAAGAATTGATCATGATAGACATCAACACACTAACACCGGTGGAGGCCTTGATGAAATTACACGAAATCAAGAAATTGACAGGGGGGTAGGGATTTTAACATAGAGACTACTCTACTACCTTTATTTCGCTTACCACACCTCTTGTTGGTCGAAACTTCCGTTTCCTGAAGTAGACTTAAAAATAATCTCTCATGAAAATTCACCTCCTTTTTTTTAGCATTATAACTTTCAATGCATTCTCCCAAAGTTCCGTAAGTGTTCTTGATTACAACAGTGTAGCCGCCAAATTTACCAATAGCGCAATCCTTTTTCAAAATAACACACAAGGTTTTCCCTCGTATGAGGTTCCAAAAAACAGTGGGTTAAATGTCATATATAGCAGCAGTTTTTGGGTTGGCGCAACCGACTTGCAGGGCAATTTACATTTAGCAGCTATGAGATATTCAGGATCAGGGCAAGATTATTTTCCAGGCCCATATTCAGTAACAGATTCTTATAACGACTCGCTATTTCTGCAAAAGTATAATCAATGCATTTGGACTGTCACACGAACCGAGATTGATAACCACGTTGCAAATTATTTATCTTCAGGTTATGTTCCTGTTCCTTCTATTGCGAATTGGCCCGGAAATGGAGATGTTAATTTGGGTGTATCTGCCAACTTAGCTCCCTTTATTGATATAAATTTAGATAATATATACAATCCAATGGATGGTGATTATCCAGATGTCAGAGGTGATATTTCTTCATATATCATTCTAAACGATGATAAAGGTTTACATACACAAAGTAATGGGATTCCGCTTGAAATTGAGCTTCACATTATGGCATCACAATATGCTGGTAATAATTTTCTTGATACCACAACTTTTTTAAATGTCCGTGTAATTAATCGAGGAAGTCAACAATTTTCCACAGTGAAATTTGGGTTGTATATGGACGCAGACATAGGAAATTACACGGACGATTACTTTGGTTGTGCGCCAAATAAAGACATGATGTATTTCTATAACGGTGATAATTTTGATAATAATGGATACGGCATCAATCCACCGGCATTGGGTGTCGTTAGTTTGTCCAAACCAATGGTAACTTGTGGATATTACAGAAGCAATTATAGTTATCCATACAGTGACCCTGCAATAGATGCAGAGTATTGGAATTTCATGTCAGCTAAGTGGGCCAATGGAGAATCTTGGACATCAGGCGGAATGGGATATTCGTCCTCTACAGGAGGAACCACAACACCAACAAACTTTATGTTTGATGGAAATCCAACAACCGGCACAGGATGGACAGAAGGAACAAATAATAACCCAGCAGGAGATAGACGTGGAATAATGGTTATGCAATCAACTTCTCTTTTTCCCAATGAAATGAGTTGTTATGACTTGGCTATCATTTATTCGCGTTCAGGAGGAAACAATCTACAAAATGTGCAAACATTAATTGAAACCGCAGATTCAGTAAAACAATTTTATTTGAATCAGATTACTTACAATTGCAATCAAGTTTCAGCCAATGTGAACGAATTAGATCAAAAGGATATTATTATTTTCCCAAATCCTTCGAATGGAGAAGTCTTGATTGAAAATCTTGGTGAAATTACAAACAACTACAAAGTTGAATTAATTGATGTTAACGGGAATCTTGTTTTTACTGAAGTACTTCAATCAACTAAATTAAAGCTTGATTTACCAAATGGCTTATACCTAATGAAGCTCTCAACCAAAGAGAATATTTATTTTAAAAAAATAATCATAGAAAAATAAATGTCTGTTAACGGGAACGTTAATTATGAAAGAAATGATTTTTGAGTCATATAAGGAATTAAACAGCCCGAAAACCAACTGAAAATGAAATAGATTAACTAAGATTTTTCATTTTTATAAAAATTCAATTGAGATCTTAAAGTCTAACCAAAAAAATAGGGTGATAAAATCATTATTGGAAATAATCCACATTTATTGAAAGTCCAATTCGCAAAGGAAATACACCAACGGTTTCATTCTTTTTAAAGAATGAGGTTAATTGATATCCCGCAAAAAGCCCGACATAACTATAGCCTGCACGAATCGTTCCTTCCAAATTGAAACGCGTTGAATTATAACTGGAATAAGTATAATGAGTGAAATTATCCCCATTTCCGTCTGTTCCTTTTTGAACTAAATAGGAAGAAAATCTCCAATAGCCAATGACTCCAGCGCTTACATAAAAATTCTTTTTGGTGTCTTTTTTTGTTGCAAATTCCAGTAAAAGTGGGATGCTAATATAATGACTTGTGAGTTTGTTTGTTTTTAGGTTACTCAAGCCATCGATGGCATAAACAGAATCCGAGGAGTGTACTAATTGGTAGTTTGTTTGCAAACCAATCCCTTTGATGGAATAACCTAAACCGGTTGTAATTCCAAGATATTGTTTGAAGAGTGGAAACTTGTATTCAGCAAAATTGTAATTAAAATTCCACGATTTTCCGGTTTTATTTTCCCAATATCGATGTTGGTCAAACGTAGTGGTTCCACTTGAGCTTAATAGTTGAATCACACCGAATTCAAAGCCCGCCCAATTAGGCTCATACATCTTATCATCCTTATCGTCTTCTGAAACTTCTGAATGGGTAAAGTTTATAGGTAATAGGCATTGTATTTTAGTGGTGTCACCGGCAACCGTTCCCGGAATCCATTTAGGCATTAGTTCTATTACACGTTTTGCCTCATTCACAAATGCATCACAATCTGTATTGTTTGCTTCAAGTTCAATATTTGTAATCGTCCCATCTTTTTCAACCATAAATTTCATGAAGACTCTTCCGCTTGCCTGCATGTCTATACAGATTTCAGGAAATTCTAGATTATCAACTAAAAATTGATTCAGTGCTTTTTCTCCTCCCGGAAATTGAGCGTCTGAATTTCCGTCTTGACTAAATATACATATGGAAATCAGTGAAAAAACAATACTAAAACAATATTTCATAAACTAAATTTAATATGCAAATGTACTTATTTTGAATACAACTATCATATATCCTTCATACCTTTGTCTACAATGAAAAATGCAAAAAAAACAGCATATAAAACCATATTCTGGAGCATTATTTCAAGTGTTTTACTTTCTGTAATTAAAGGTTTTTCAGGAACAATAGGGCATTCGGATGCATTAATTGCCGATGCGATTGAATCTGCAACGGATGTGTTAGCCTCTTTTTTAGTGTTATTTGGAATTTATTATTCAACCAAACCTGCAGATGATGATCATCCATATGGTCATGGAAAAGCGGAGGCGCTCGTTACTTTTGGTGTTGTTGGGTTTTTGTTAATATCCGCAACACTTATCGCTTATAATGGAATACAGCATTTATCTGTTGACCAAGAACAACCTGAGCTATTTACAGTTTTTGTATTAATTGGAATTATTATTTGGAAAGAATTATCCTATCGCTATGTGTTATCAAAAGGAAAAAAGATCAATTCTTTATCGCTTAAAGCCGATGCTTGGCACCACAGAAGTGACGCAATCTCTTCCTTAATTGCTTTAACGGGTATTTCTTTGGCTTTGGTTTTTGGTCCGGCCTTCGCCAAGGCAGATGATTGGGCTGCCATTGCGGCATCATTATTTATCGTTTACAATGCCTTTGTAATATTTAGGCCCGCTTTGGGTGAAATACTGGACGAGCATAACCACCATGATTTAATTGATAAAATTAAAAAACTAGAAACTCATGTTACTGGTGTAGAGGGGATTGAAAAGTGTTTAGTGAGAAAAACAGGTATGACATATTTTGTTGATTTACACTTGGAAGTGAAAGGGGCGATTTCTGTAAGTGAAGGACATAAAATTGCGCACGAATTCAAAGATTATTTATTACAACAACTGCCTGAAATTCATGATGTTCTAATTCATATTGAGCCATATAATAATTTAAAACACTCCGTTTTTATTAAGCAACCAACAAATCATTCAAGCGTCTAAATCCAACCACATCAATAAAAACTTTATTTTTTGCAAAAATGGATGTTAATAAATTAAACCTTCTTAGTTTTTTATTTCAGAAATCAATTTTATTTTTATACCTTTCAATAAAGACCATTTAAAAGGATGAATATCAAGCAATTTATCATACTACTTTTTATTTTTTTGGTAGGCAATGTGTCTGCTCAAAATGCAAACTTTCAAGCAATTGACTCAACCCAGTGCCCAGGAAGTCTGTTTATTCTAACCGCTAACAACACCACTTATCCTTCAGCTGCATATTCTTGGCAAATTACCAGCCCAACAGGGGTTGTAAGCAACTACTCTGGAAATGATACGATTGGTGTAGTACTAACTACAGCAGGTTTGTATGATGTGAAATTGACCGTCATTTCGGGAGGGACTGCTAGCGTAACGAAGCTTGACTATCTGACGGTTTATGCAAAACCATCAATCATTTATAGTGTTACTCCAACAACGGGTTGTTCACCCATGAATGTGGTTTTTAATGGGTCTTGTGTAGCAGGTAGCGGGTCAATTGTTTCTTATTCAATCAATACAGCAAATGGTTTTATTTCTTCAGCAGAAGATTTTTCTTACACCTATACAAATTCCACTTCTGGAAATTTAATTTTTAAGCCAAAGGCAACTATTACCAATTCTGTAGGCTGCTTTGATACCTTAACGATTGCAACTGTTACAGTAAAGCCTTCCCCAAGTTTGTCAAGCCCCATAAACCCTAATGCAGTTTGTAGTGGCAGCACGTTTAATTATACACCAACAAGTTCCACGGTAGGATGTACGTTTAGTTGGTCGCGACCAGCAATCCCAAATATTACCCCTAATACCGGATCTGGCACAGGAAATATTAGTGAGACATTGACTAATAGTACAAGTTCCAATATTTTAGTTTCTTATCAAGTTACCACAACGGCACCAAATGGTTGCTCTACCACGCAAACGGTGCTTGTAACGGTTCGCGCTTTACCCACTGTTATTGTCGATTCTCCCAATTTAGCAGTTTGTAATGGTTCTTCCGATACAATAACAGCTACCGCAAGTGGAACAACAGGAACATACAGTTGGAGTAATGGTTTATCAACACCATCAATCATTGTTTCAACCGCTGGAACATATACGGTTACCTATTCTGATGGATTTTGTTCTAGTACGTCAGCAACATCAGTAGTAACATTAACGTCTCCCCCTGCTATTACTAATTCAACTCTTGCTCAAAGTGTTTGTACAGGGGTTGCCACAACCGCGGTTCCATGGACAAGTTCTTTAGCTGGCACAACCTATTCCTGGACGGCAACAGCAACACCGGCTGCGTCATTGAGTGGGTATTCTGCAAGTGGTACGGGGAATTTACCCATCATGACAATTATTAGTACCAGCGCAAGTAATGCAACGGTCACTTATACTGTAACACCAACAGCAAACGGGTGCGCGGGACCACAAATTAGTTATGTGATTACCATATTCCCAAAACCAGTTAATAACTATACGATCGCCACTAATAATGCGTGTTCTTCACCTGTAACCACTTCTTATACATCTACCTCTACAAATGCTACGGGTGGTGTTTCATGGACTTTTCCCGGCGGATCTCCGGCATCTTACACTGGTGCAGGTCCCGTTCCGGTTACCTACAATTCGTCTGGTAATTATAGTATTACCATGACTTCCACAAGTGCCAATGGGTGTATAACAACAACTACATTTGCGAATACTATAACAGTTGGTTCTGGAGTTCCACCTACGGGAACAATTACATCTACTACACCAGTCTCTCAATGTTTAACTGGGAATTCATTTTGCTTTAATTTTTCAGGAACAGGTGCGGATACTTTACGCTGGGATTGGGGTGATGGAAGTGCATTTCAGTATACAGATCCTTTAGTTAATCCAACGTGTCATACTTTCAGTTCAGTGGGAACATTTGTTGTTACAATGATTCCTTTCAAAACGGTTGGGCCCGTTTTAAGCTGTTCTGGTACGGCTACACAAATTACTGTTATTGTAAAAGGGCCAGTCGCATCATTTACGGCAAGTACAGTTGATTGTGATAATCAATTAACGAGGACATTTACAAATGCTTCAACGGGGACAACAGCAAGTACAACATATGCGTGGTCATTTGGTGATCCCGGTTCTGGTGCATTGAATTCATCAACGTTACCCTCACCTTCACATACTTTTAGTTCTTACAGCTCTTTAGCTTACACTGTTACACTTACAGCAGCAGATGTAACAACGGGTTGTAGTAATTCAACGGCTACGGCCTCCATCAGTTGTTTTCCGAATAATTTAGCTTCATTTCAATCTTTTTCTCCTTCCTGTGTACCGACGTGGAATGGTACATCATTTACTCCTACAACTTGTGTGGCAACCAATCAGGTTTGTTTAGGGGGCATTTTAACCTTTGTAAACACAACGCCTTCTCCCCAACTAGGTAGTACAGGATCTTCAAGTAATTTTTCGCAATGGGACTGGAACCCTGCAAATGGTTATCAGTGGTCAACTGGAACTTATTTTAAAGGAACTCCACGAGCGTATACTTTTTCAGAGACATCCGTTTTGCAATCAGCAAATATTGCTTGGACGCCTGGAATTTATCCAATTGCGATGCGAAACAGAAGAGATAACATTACAACCATAGGGACTAATACTTCAACGGTGTCATGCTATCAAATAGTTACCAATACGATTAAAGTTAATGGAATAATTGGAACATTCTCTGCTCCAGACACGGTTTGTGTTGGTTCGTCTTTTACTGCAACTGATAATTCATCCGCTCCAGTAACTTCAATCGCTTCTCGTTTATGGAATTGGGGAGATGGTACAACTACATCAGGAAATGTTTCGAATCCATCTCATACGTATTCAACCCCTGGTGTGTACACAATAACTTTAACGGTAACAGATGCTTCTGTTTTAGCGTGTACGAAAACAACGACGCGAACAATTATTGTTCGTAAACCTACAGCTAGTTTCACGATTAATCGTAATTATATTTGTAATAACCAAACAGTTGTTGTTTCAAATAACTCAATGGGAGTGGGTCTATCAACGTATAACTGGTCCGCCACCAATGCGTCCCCAGCAACAGCATCAGGATCAAGTTTTGGTACATTTACATTTATACAGCAGGGAAATCAATCGATAACGTTAACCGTAACTGATAACCTTGGATGTGTTGATGATACCACGATAGCAATTTCTGTTTTTGATGTTTTGGCAGCGGCTAACCCTCCAACAGCAACTTTTAGTTGTTTCAATTCCTCACCTCCTAACCAAGTGACATTTAACAATTTATCAACGAATAATGTTGATGTTTCATCTGCTCAGTGGGATTTTGGAAATGGCCAAACCTCAACATCTTGGTCGCCTTCAACTACTTATACTCTTCCCGGAACTTATAATGTGCTTTTAACGGTAACGTCATTAACTGGTTGTACAAGCACACAACAAGTTTCGACAATAACTGTTGGGGGACCTTCAGCAACCCTTGATATTACTAATGCTAGTTTAACTGGATGTACCTGCTATAACGCAACTATTTCAGTAATAACAAATAATGTATCATCAGTTAGTTTCTTTCCTTATGGCTCAGGTTCATTTAGTTCGTTGACCCCA
The DNA here is from genome assembly GCA_943330745.2 of Lishizhenia tianjinensis. Lineage (GTDB taxonomy): Bacteria > Bacteroidota > Bacteroidia > Flavobacteriales_D > Crocinitomicaceae > UBA952. The sequence goes on along the minus strand of CALQIX020000014.1, from coordinate 428 downwards.
AATACAACCCAAAACATTTCACAATCCTATTGTAATTCAGGCATAACTGCAACAACGGTGACTCCTGCGGTATATATTTCAGGGAATTCAGGATGTAACGGGTTGATTAATTTTACTGAAACAATTACAATTAATCCAAAACCTTCAATAACAGCAATGACCAATACAGTTTGTAGTGGAATAGCCTTTAGTTCAACCCCAGTAAACACAACAAATGGAGTAGTACCAGCAGGTACCACATACAGCTGGTCCGCGCCAACGGTGAGTGGAGGATTGACGGGAGGAGCCTCTGGCACAGGAGCAACGAGTATCACCGGAACTTTAACAAATCCAACAAATGCTGTTCAAACGGCAACATACACAGTAACACCAACAGTAGGAACGTGTGCAGGAACACCATTCACCTTAACGGTTACGGTGAATCCATC
>CALQIX020000013.1 GCA_943330745.2 Lishizhenia tianjinensis | reverse complement strand
TGGCTCAAAAACTGTGACAGTACCGCAGCTGAGGCGCTTTAGCAGGCGAGCATAAACACAAGCAGCGGCAGACCCCTTGTTATTTACTGCGTAGCAACCTTATTGGGTTTTCAAGGGGGATGAAGTAGCTGCGACTGAGGACGCCCGAAGAAAAGGCGAAGAAAACAAGTGAACAGCCACAAAGAGAATTCTGAACGACTGGCTAAGGAACGCTAAAAACAAGGGCGTGAGAGACAATAACTGCATTTATGCATACGCTTGACGAACCGCTTGTTATACCCTTGTTTTTATGTTTTCTGAAGCTGTGATGAGAAGGAGGAAGACCACTTTTCCTTTTCTATACCTTTATTTTTCTTTAGGTTTATAACACTAAAAGTTATTTACGAAGTGTAATAAACGCTGTTGGCATCCACCACATATTTAAACCAAAGGCAACTGTTACCACCTCGTATCCTTCTTTTGTTTTTTCATTGAGTATTTTTTCTACTTTTCGATTCAGCGAGTTAGTGGACCACATTGCCGATTCTTTGATGATAGTGTAAGTCATATTATTTCGTTTTAAAAATTTCAGGTAGGTGAATTTTAGGAACATTTATGAGCAAGTATTCAAAGCGTTTTTCGTAAGGAGCTAAAGAGTTACTTTCTTTCATTTTAGGCATTGCTGAAGCTTTAATTACTGAAATGTCTTCGTAGATTGAAACTTCAATTTCTACTTGTTGATTGATTAGTTTCTTTCCTGAATGATCGGATGGATTAAGAATTAAATTGTTTTGAGCCTTAAATCCGAAAGTTGATAGAAAAATGAAAATGCTAAATAATTTATGCATAAGAGTTACTCATTGTTAAAATGTTTTTCCGATACTAAATCCGATCCAAGGCATGATACGTTGACCAAAAAATGCCGCTGATCCAAACCATGCATATCCATCAGAAAATTCAAATCCGGATAAAACAGGGGTAAAAGTGGTTCGGAAAAATAAGCCACTTTTCATGGAATGGTAACGATAACCTATTCGTAATGAAGGATACAAATACGATTCCGTAATAAAAGAATTATTTTCTCCACTTTTAAGGTCTAAGTAGTTAAGTCCCATTCCCACTTCCAATTTATGTGGAAGATTTTTAGTTGGATGAAAATCAAAAAGCATATTGTAAGAAACGGGAACAGAAAACACACGCAAATACGTCCAAGGAAATTGGTTTAGGTAAAGTATTCCTGCACTCACTGAATGATTCATTTTGGTTGAATTTACATTCAAAATTCTGTCATAGCCTAACGTACCATACAAGGCTTGTCCAAATACATCAACGTAAATTGCATTGGCTGAGTTTCCATTTTTTGAGATACTATTTTTATTATTTCCTACTTGATAAATCAGACTTAAACCGGCGTTTATTCCAGAAAAATTGGCCTTTACCATATAATCACCTATTTGCCAAGGGTCGGCGCTTGAATAAGTTAATGAATTACTTCTTGACCATTGATAACCTAAACGAACACCCAACCTTAGTTGTGAATGGTTCAATTTTATTAATGGGTAACTCATCGTAACTTGTGTATTGTATCCAAAATTTTCACCAAGAAAATCTGTTCTGTTTGAAAAATCAAAATAGGGAGTACTTTGATTTAGTGAGAGAACGGATAAATTATAAGATATTCCAGCAGATGTGCTTAGGTGTAAATCATCCCAAATCTTTTTCTTACTCATCCTGTAGAATAAAGTATTCCAATGCAATTGGACTATAACTCCCAAAGCTGAATTTTTGGTTTTAAATTGAAAATTTGATTGAATAGTATCCAAAATATTTCCATTTTGATCAGTCGTGTACATTTCGGACTGATGTGAAACACTTGCTTGATCTGTCTTATAATTCAAACCAATGCTCCAAAATGAACTTGGATGGTAAGAAAAACTAAGATTGCGATACATTCCATGGTGAATGTGTTTGTCAAAAATACCAACCTTCAGCGCAAAGGAATCCATATAATAGCGATTCAATTCAGTCATATTCTGTCGTTGATACCCAATCGCGTAATCAAATGAAAATCGACTTGGTTTTTTCAATGAATCACCTTTTTGAGCGGAAATATATTTTGAGGTTTGAGCATTTATACCAAAAGCCGTAAAAAAAATAAATATCCCAGTTAATAATCTCATCGAATTAATAAAATTAATTGAGTTTCTTTCTTACCCACGGATAAACCTGCAATCGTCTAGATAAGGTAAAATAAATTCCTGACCCTCTGCTTGAAAACGTATATAAAAAATTGACGTCCGTGCCATTGTCATTTATTTTGATTCTGTGATGGTCAACCTGAATGTTTCTTGTTCCTTGCAAGTAAAAAAGGTCGAATGAGAATAAATAGTTCTGCTTTTTTTTCGTGTAAAAGTCAAAACCTAAACCAGCATTTAGGTAGAAAGAATTTCTCCATGCACGTGTAGATGTTATTACATATTGAGAATTGAATATGTTTGAATCTAACTCGCCAATGTTAAAAACGGGTATTTCATTGGTTACGTAAGTTCCGGTTTTTCTGTTAACATTCGGACTATTTAATGTACCAAAACCTACAATTCCTCTTACTTGAATGGTCTTCGAATTGTTCTTCCAAAATAAGTTGTTGTAATTAAATGAAAATCTATTAAAGGGACCTAAGATTGAGACCTGATTATGATTTCCACCTCGCCTAACGATTTGAAGACTGGGATCTGTTGTATAAGGATCAATTGACCATTCATGCTTACTTGCCTGTGTTTTTATTCCTGCATGATCTCCTGAAAAACCTAGTTCAAAAAAATGGTTTTCTCGGATTTTTACGCCTAAATGAATGCCCAGATCAAACCCGTTATCAAAAAACATTTTATCATTAGTTATCGAAAAATACTGATTTGTCATTGTTGAATAGATTGGAGATGTTCTCCATGATCCAAAAATGTTTCCCTGATTGGTTTTCATATTCACAGTTGGGCGAATGTAAAATGAGATTTGAGCATTCAAATTACCTATTAGCAGGAGAATACAAATCTGGATGACAATTTTCATAGGTTTTATTTGACTATTTATGCTTTTTTATTGGATTACTCAATTGAAGAGACAAGCTTAATGGCTTGTTCTGACCATACGCGCTCAATGAAATAAAAAGTGCGATTAAAATTGATGTTATTTTCATGTTTTTTGTACTTAATTATGCCTAACGTTTTGCGTGTAGGCGATTTTTCCTTGTGTTGCGCCTGCGGCAAGGAAATATTGCATACACCCTGTTAGCGGTATTAAAATTTGTATCCAATTCCGAAATGAACCTGAATTTGAGAAAAATAGATCTTTGAATAAGTCTTATCATATTCATAAGTGCTGTTTATTACAGTTGGAAACGTTGATTCTCCTACATCTTTGAATTTTCCTCCTAATTTAGAATAAAGTATGCCATAATTAATTTCAGAGAACATGAATATTTGTTTTGAAAAAAAAGTTCTAACATTTAAATAATGATTTAAACCAAGAATTAAGCCTCCATCCATACGAAAAGTTGAGTTTGCAGAGTATGATAAATTAATTGAATCAGAGAATTCCTTAAAATCTATTGTTTCTTCTAGATCACCAACAATATATATTGGAATCTCCAATCCGGTGGAAAACGAAAACCTCCCCCAGTTTTTGCGAAATCCAAATGAAGGGTTAAATTCAAGAATATTCTGTTTATCATTTACAATCAAAGCTGTTGTAGGAAATTTTTGTTCGTAATGATTTTTTCTAATTGCATAACCTACTCTTAATCTAAACTCCAAACTATCATGAAATGAATAAGACCCAGAAAAATTGTATTTAATTCTTAAATCTTTTCCTAGGTGGGCATCATCTTGCATTGCAGTAGGATGAGCAGGAAAATAAAAATCTTCAAGTAAATTATCAAATTGGCCTTGATTTGATATTCCTAAACCTAATTGAAATGTATTTTGAGCAATTAATATATTTCCGCTAATAAAGAAAATTAATGTAATTAAATTTTTCATTGTTTTGATTTTTTGGTTCATTACCTCTTCCTAAACGCCTTGCGCCATTTTTCTTTTTCTTCTTGTTCCCAGTAATCTTGGATGTCAAGATTCACTTTGATTACTTTGACACGGCAGTTTTTATTAGCGCGGGCTAAATCTTCCCAAATTTTTACGTGATCTTTATTCAATTTTCCAGTCCAAACGTTCCAATAGATAAGAACGTAAAAATCAGCTGTTTCAGGGGGTGTTAGTTTGTTTCCGTTTAAATCCCTGTACCTCGGCCATTGTTGTTGAAGGCTCAAACTATCTGGTTTGTTGTAGGTTGTATTTAGATTCAAATTAGGAATAAAATCAAACAAGCCTTTGTTGCAAGATGTGTCGGTAAGGCGGTATTCAACGTATTTTCCTTGCGCGTCATAGATACTTGCATTTGGTACACTTACTCTTTTCATAATGTACGGAAAATCGGCACTACTTACCGAAACAATATTCGTGGTGTCTAAACCAAATTTATTGGCTTTTTTGGTTATCGATTCACGATTTTCAATATCCGGTTTTTTAATGCCGTATATAGCTTTCATAATGGGTTGACAGCTTGCTAAACAGAAGAGGGATAATACTAGGAATAATTTATTTTTCATTTATTAAGAATATTAAAATTTTACACTTTTCAAATTTGCTGTGATGGTTGACTTCCAAGGTGTCGTATAAATAAATTTTACAAACCCATATTTTTCATTGAAATAGAATTTACCAGTAAACTGTCCCAATTCTTTTAGATAGTTCAGGTTTTTTCCTTGAACCACAAAACATTTTAATTCCTTTTTCTTGAAAGAAATGGCAGTAGAATCGATTAATGCGATTTCTTGTTTAATTCTTTTACCGGCAAGATCAATTTTCTCATTTGTCTTTCTATTTGTATAAGAAGCTTTCTGTATCACTATTTCGGTTGAGGATTTAAAACCTAAGCCAATTGGTTTTGTAATGAAAGGAAAATGAACAACTTCTGAAACATCGAAATAGGAATCTCTTGGGGGATGAATATTTACCCTTTGAGTATTATCCTCAATTCCTGTAGTTTCTGTATCAAATGTTTTACCATTTTTCAAATATTCGTATTCTACCGTAATTTGTCTAATGGCTTTTTCAGCAACGTTTGAATTTCTTGTTTTCATATTCAGTTGAAACGAATCCACAATGATACCTGAAGAATCTTGCACTGTAACATCAAATTCCCAAACGCGCCCTGGTTTGTATACCGAAGCTTTTTCAGCGGTTCCACAACTCTGCAAACAAAAGGATAGCAATCCAATTGCAATAAACGGTAAGTAATGGTCGATCAGAGGAAGAAACCTTATGACTGATTGTATCCCATTTGATTTTCTTAAGCTATTTGCTTTCATGTTTTATTGTTTTGTGATTTTCTTGATTTGGTTTCCTATTTGCAAAATATACATTCCACTTTCCAACCCCGATACATCCACCAAATTCTCTCCTCCAGTTACTCTAAATCGCTTCATTTCCTTTCCTAAATTGTCATATAAAATACAATCGGTAGTTGAAGCGTTTTCAGGAAGGGATATTGTAAGCGTTTCGGAGGCAGGGTTGGGGTAGATTTGAATTTCACTTTGCAAATTAGTAGTTTCTATTCCTGATAATATTGAACATTCAGGGATTTTATTGTTTTTATAGTTGTACCCAGCAATAAAACTTGGTAAGGAAGTATTATTTGATGCAGGAGAAATATTTATACTATTATTAACATAATTGCAACTGGTTCCTAAATAATTTGGGGCATTTATTACTCCTAGTGAATTACTACAACGAGTAACATAAATTTTCCCGTCTGGTCCAAGTTGAATTGATGCCGGAAGACATACAGCACTTGATATTTGAGTTACAGATGAGTTAATAGTTGCTTGATTTCCTGAGCTAATATCAAATTGTCGAATCCCACCAAAACTTGTAGTATATAATTTAGTATTGTCCGGAGAAAATTCAACTCCATACTCATTTCCATATGTTTGTAAGCTTATTGCATTTGAAAGTATGCCAGTTGTCAAATTGAAATCAAATATTTCAGCCACAGATGGGGTGACATTTGAAAAAACAAGTCCAATCTTGGTTCCATCACTTGATGCTTTCATTTGTCCAATTGCTGCTCCAAAACCGTTGAAAATACTTAAATTACCTGTATGTACAGAACCAATATTTGTAATAATTGGAGAGTTAATCCCTGACGGTGTAATTAAGTAGGCATAAAAGGAATTTGTTAGATATTTATGGGCAATCAACCAAATATCAATTCCATTGGGGTGTGCAATTGCACAAAGCTTTTCAGAAACTGTGTCAAGTAATAAAATGTTTTTTTGAGATTCGATTACATCCCCTTTACCATTATCTAAACATATATTGATGGTTGAATATTGGAGTCCATTTCCTAAATATCTTTCTAAACCGTCTGTTGTAAACAAATAGTAGAGAGAATCACTTAATGGCTTGGGAATAATAAATGCAGCTGAGGTAGATGAATAATATCCATTAAGATTATTTCCATTGGGCATTATTTGGTTGAGTTTGTTCCAAACTTTCATGCCATTAGAGTAAAATAATAAGTTTCCACTACTATCGGAAATTGAAGCGCAACCTTCACTAAACAAATAATGTCCTGATTGTTGGGGTGAACCAAAAATTGGACTTCCTGAAAATGCACTCGGAGTACCCATATTAAAATCCAAGGCTCCACCATCTCCGAACATCCAAATATTTCCTTGTTTTTGTCCATATAGATTTGAAACAGAAACCCATAATAAAACTTGAAATAAATATCTCATAATCTAGAATTTAATTTTAAAAATACGCGTTCTCATTCAATTATAATTTTTTGAATATCCGAACCAATACTCATCATATAACTTCCACTTTCTAACTCTGAAATATCCACCTGATTCTCACCTCCCGAAACTAGAAATCGCTTCACTTCTTTTCCTAAATTATCAAATAGGACACAGTCGTTTGTTGACGCGTTTTCTGGAAATGAAATGTTAAAATATTCTGAAGCAGGGTTGGGGAAAATACGTAATTTGCTTTCTTCCTCAAGCGCAGGAGCAGATAGCGTAACATCCTTTAGGTATTGAGTGGTCCAGCCAAATTGAGTATCCATGTAACTCAAACCTGTTAATGCCAAACTACCATTATCAAAAACGCACAAAGAAGTAACCGCTTCATCACCATCTGCAAGTCCATTGTATCTGTACACACCTGTGGATAAGCCTGTTGTCGCATCGATTTTTAACACAACATAGTCGTAATCTGTCCCAACTCCTAAACGCTGGCTATTTCCTCCTACATAAACTTGTCCATTTTTCAGGGTCAGCGTGTTTGCGATATCTGCATTGTTAATACCGTACTCATATCTATTTTGCCAAATCAAATTTCCACTACTGTCATACTTCAAGGTAAGAATATCGGCATTGGTATAACTTGAAGTACCATAGTTCATTCCGTAATGTCTTCCCGTAATATAAATATTACCTAATGAATCTTGAGTGATCGCATTAATTTCGTCAGCTACAACATTGATAGGTAGATTAGAGGCATAATCTTGTGTCCAAATTAATGAACCATTTAAATTTACTTTTGAAATTCTATATTTTCCAAAATCTGCCGTTATTAACAAATTATTATCAGGGGTTATTTGCACGTCACTAACCCCATTGAGAATACCAGTATTTGAATTGATTGTAAGGTTATTGTTAATATCAACCTTTACAATACGAAAATTGTTCGAACTGTTCACTCCAAATACAAATGCAGAACTATTATGTACATAAAGAACGTCAGAAAACGAATTTATTTCCGTGGAGGGGTCTAATTCTCTTTTCCACAATTGAGTTCCATCAGAATGATATGCATATAATTGGGAGAGCGTGGTTGTATTGATAACATCACCAGGTGTTATGGGATAGTCATACTCCTCATAAGCAGTAAAAAAAATAACAGAGTCAGTCATCAAACCTAACGATACAGGTGTATAGGAAGTGTCCGCTGTATTTTGAATTTGCTCTACCCAGATTAAATTTCCATCCAAGGAATATTTTTGAAGAATAATTTTCGATTTGTAAAACCCAATTTTCTCCTTGTTCAAGATGTAGATATTATCAAGTGAATCAAATTTATAGTCAATGATTTCATTATTTACAACTAAGTTATTTCCGAAAGTTTTTGTCGAGATGGTGTCGCCCAAAAGGTTGTACTTGACAACTAAAAGTCGTTGTCCGTTTGGGGTGTTTTTTCGACCAATTACCTCTAAGGTATCAGCGTCTTCTTGTATTCTAGGAAATTTCGAATAATAATTATCAAGTCCGGTTGAAAAATCTCTGGACCATGTCAAATTTGATTGAGAATACGTTTTAGTTATTAATACAAGACTTGCACAAAGTAAAATTAAGTGCTTCATATTTTAGTATTTCATGATTTTTTGTAGTTGCGTTCCGATTTTCAACAAGTAACTTCCAGTTTCCAACGTTGACACATTTACCAAATTCTCGCCTCCAGAAATAGTAAAGCGCTTCACTTCATTTCCTAAATTGTCTAATAACATGCAATCAGTAGTTGAAGCGTTTTCAGGGAGTGAAATGGTAAGGGATTCGGAAGTGGGATTGGGGAAAATTTGAATCGGTAATGACTTAGCTTGTATTTCAATAAGGTCATTTGTCAAATTGCCGCAAGATCCTGTATTTTTACTGTAATAGGTCAGAATAAATTGTGTATCCGTAGCACCGCCGCTGCTAGGATCATATTTGGTAAAAAAGACTCCTCCTACCCCTTCTACAACACGTGTAGTATGAGTAATTGGTTCAAAGCAAGTGTCAACATATACCGGTATTTTTTCCCAAACTAGTCTATCACAGGTATCTAAATACAAGGTATCTCGCAATGAATAACAGTCTGTTGCATTATTATGCCCTGCAGGTAATGATAAATTGGTTACTGTTTGAATAATTGTATCATGACTAAATGTAGGGATACAAGTCGGACATAAAGGAAGTGTGTAAAAATCTCTTTTGACGGTGTATCTTATCGTATCTAAACTTGCTACGAGCTCTTTTCCCAGAATCGTTCTTGTTTCATAGGTTGGTGGGCCGCCACCGCTTGGACTGTAAGCCAAATACCTACCTTGAACTACATCACCAACATTGAAGTCATAAACTTGTCCATTGGTTAAAAACGTTTGAGAAAAGGAAATTGTACTTGTAAAGACAATTAAGAGAAGTAAAAGCGATGTTTTTTTCATGAAGAAAAGATTTTATAAATGATATTTTATGTCGTTTAAAAAGTAAACCCAATATTAGCTTGAGTAGCGAAGTTCAGGGGATTTATATTCGGTGAATTGGATAAAGTAGTTTTCCCGGTTGTCCATTTTAATTTTTCAAAAGGCATGTAATAACCCAGTTTTAACCCTATAATTAGTCGATTATCCATCTTTGGTAAATTGAAGAAGTAATTGACATTCGTAGTCAGATTCAGCATGAAATTTTGTGTTTTCATTTCCACTTGATTTCCTAAATCTCCTGAATAATTTGTAAAATCCGTTCCATCAGCCACTTCTTTCATAATTCTCAAAACGGAAGTTGCGTAAGTGAACCCAATCGTGGAATACATTTGAAAATTCTTTTCACTCGCATATGCAATTCCAAACAACGATTGACTGAAATAGGTGCTTCTCAAATTCGCAAAAATCGAGTCATTTGAATTTGAATGTAAGGAAGCTCCCCATTCATGTTGTAACACAATGTTTTTTTTACTGATCTCCGTAAATGCCATTGCAAGGGCAAAATGCGTGTTGGAAAAAGTCGGATAATTAGAGACGGCCAATGAGTTATTTAGATTAGTTAACGTTGGTGTGGTAATTCCCCAATAGGAGTGAAATTGTCTTTGTACCGTTTTCACCGAATCAGACTGGCTGAAAACTTGGGTTGAAGAGTAACCTAAAAGGAATGCACAAAGTAGTATTTTTTTCATAGCAATATTATTTCCATGCAAATTACTATTTTCTGTTTTACGAATATAGAAGTCTGAAATAGTAAATTAAAATTTTTGATTTTTAGAAAGGGAATTAATATTTCAATTTATTATTGCTGTTGATTTTTCACACAATGACATTTGTTTGATTGAATGTGAAAAAAAATTGAAGAATTAGTACATGTACTAATCTGAAAGTTATTATTGCTTCAGTAGCAAGACTTTTAGGGATTAAAAAAAATTAAAAAATTAGTACATGTACTAAAAATGAATTCCGCCAATTTACCCAACTCTTTGCTGTATATAGATTTACAGCAAAGACTGAAAACTCAATTTTTACACGAATCATTCGTTTTTATATAAAACGTATTTTTAAGTATGAGTAAAGAAGTCCTATTATTTATTATTCATTCCTCAACGGCTATATCTCTTTTACCAATTGTCATTATGCTATGGTATCGAAAATCCTTGTTGAAACAAAGTTACGGGATCGCCATTTTGGGAATGTATGTTACTTTTTTTCTGAGTGCGATCGGTAGTTATATCACTTGCTATTTCGTAGAATCATCTATGCCTTCGTATCATATCTTTATTCCTATGCGAGGCTTCTTTGTATGTCTTTTATTTGTGAAAGAGCTAGAAAACAAACTGTTTAAAATTGCTGGAATTGTTATATTCCTTTTGATTTTATGCTCTGAACTTTTGGAGTTTACATATTTTGGTGGAGTTATGTCTAACAATAACCTTACAGCTTTAGCTGTGAATCTAACTTTTATCATTTTCTATGTTCTTTATATCATTGATGCATACAAATACAAACCGGAAACCATGTTTCAATCTCATGGGATTTTTCCAGTTTTCAGCGTTATTTTCGGTTATGAGGTTATTTATTTTCTCTTTTCTATGATTGAAAATGATTTAGCAAAAAAACTCCTTATTGATCCTGCAGCTGTTGCTATTTGGGGAGGTTTTGTACTTCTTTATAGTATTTCCTTGTTATTAGCCAGTTTCCTGCTTTGGAGGAATTTGAGTGCATTGAACAAAGAGAAATATTTAACTAACTAGTAGATAAATGAAATTAGAATTATTAAAGTTTTCCATTCTACTTTCAGCTCTAATTGCTGCGCTCCCCGTAATTATTATGCTTATAAACAGAAAAATGCTATTTAAACGTAGCTATGGATTTGCGTTATTTGGCATTTTTTCGTCTCATTTTTTAGCTGGTGTTTTTGAATTTGTGTGTGCTGATGTGTTTAGAAACGCATTCCCTGTTTACCATTTTTACAACCTTTCCTTGAGTTTCTTTTTTTATTGGCTCTTCTCAAAAAAATTGACTAAACCAATGTTTAAAAATGTTGCTCTGCTGTTGCTTGTAATTATGCTTTCAGCGGAGTTTTTTGATTTCTTTTTTCGAGGAGGATTGTTCAGTAACAATAATGTAGCATACCCTGTCCTGCAATTCTCGGTAGTTATGTTTTACTTTCTTTACTTGATGGATACTTTTAAGAATGCTCCGGAAACACTCATCTACTCGCGTAGTGAATTTGGTATTTATAGCACCATTTTCGTTTTTGCTATTTTACAATTTCTTTTTGCACTAATTGAAAATGACATTCGCTATAGTTTAACAACCAGTTCGTGGGCCAATGTGTTATGGGCCATTTTTGTATGGGCTTATATAGTCTATCTCATTATTTCAAGTTACCTGATATGGAAGAATATGCGCTCGTCACCAAACTAATCATTTATTGTGCGTTTTTACTTTTGTTGATGAGTGCGATTATTATCATCACGTCATCACTTTTTAAAAAACGCATTGAAGAAATGGCTTTGGAAAAAGAATTGGAACGTCAAAAAAATCAACTTCAGCAATTGGAGGCAATTCTCTCTGCGCAAGAAAGTGAACGGAAATCCATAGCTGATGATCTTCACGATGAAGTTGGAGCTACCTTGTCGCTAGTTCAGAAGAATTTGAGCTACATTCAAAAAAATCAAGATTCAAGAAATCTATTTGATGCGGAACTTTCTCAATCCATTCAGTTGGTTGATTACTCTATCCAAGCGATTCGAGGAATTTCCAAGGAATTAATTCCGAATAACGTGTTGCAACTAGGCTTAATAAAAGGCATTGAACAACAATTGAAACTTACAGAAAATAAACCCTTTAGTTCCTGCGAATTTCATTCAGAAGTACCGAATGATTTTGAATTTGACCAAGTAAGAGCGGTAGAAATTTACCGTATATTTATGGAACTGCTCAATAATATTGTAAAACACGGAAATGCACAATCGCTAAAGATAACTTGTCAATTAATTGAGAATCAATTCATCTTGACTTTTTCACACAATGGAAATACCTTTACGGATGATGATTATGCGAATAATTTGGCCAATAGTAACGGCTTGGGATTGAAATCTGTGGCCAATCGGTTGAAACGGTTGGATGCTAAAATTCATTTCGAATCTAAACGAAAGATTTCAGAAATCACCGTTATTGTTCCACAAAATGAAATTATTACGGCATGAAAAAATCAATCAGAGTTGCCTTAGTCGATGATCACATAGTAGTTCGAAAAGGAATTGCGAATCTATTAAGCAAAGAAGCAGGGATTAAAATTGTTTTTGATGTTTCAAACGGACAAGAATTACTCAAAGAATTGCAAAAACAAGAGGTTGACGTAATTCTTCTGGATATCAAAATGCCAATTATGGATGGAAAACAAACGCTGAAAGCCCTGCAAGTGAACTTTCCTGCGATTAAAGTAATCATGCTGAGCATGTTTCAGGAAACAGCAATCACGGAAGAATATCTAGCATTAGGAGCAGCGGGGTTTTTAGCAAAAAACTGTTCAATTGATGAAACGGTTGACAGTATTTTCAATGTCCATTTCGCAGGAAAACAGCACATTTCTAAAGCAGATTTTTTCTCTCAAAGTGAAGAAAATACCTCAATAGTAATTGAACTTGATGAACGCGAAAAGATTGTTCTCTCTCTCATTTGCGAAGGAAAAACGAGTGATGAAATAGCCAAAGCGATTAATCGTTCTAAAAAACTTGTTGATTTAATTCGAACTAAATTAGTTCAAAAGTTTGAGGCCTCTAATGCAATTGATTTGGTGCGCAAGAGTATTCTGATGGGGTATTATGTGCCGAAGGATTGATTAAAATTTCATTCAACACTAATTTTTTCAGTAGATTTCCCAATCTGTAAGAAATACACCCCGCTCTTTAATCGTGAGACATTCACTTGTTGGTTTAAATTATTTATTTGAAACTCCATAACGATTTTTCCACTTAGGTCTTTGAGTGTTGCTTTTTCACCGAGAGTGGAAGCGGAAACGCCTGAAATTGTAAATGAAGTAGAGGCAGGATTTGGAAAAAGCATATACCCATTTTCTTCAGCTAAGGCTTCGTCTATTCCTAAAAATGCATCTTGGCATTGATCTTCTAAATTCGTTTGAACCGCATTCAGATAAAAAGGAATTCGATTGAGTAAAGCTGAGGCATTCTCCAGGTGATTACCACCGGAACGTTCGTAAACAATAGCGTAGGTATTTGATACAGATTGTCCGTGTGCCAAATATAAGGATGGAGACATCATCAAACCTCGGCAATCACCTGAAGGAAAACCTATTCCTGCTGCAGTCCAGTCGGTAGGAACTGTTGGATCTCCTGAAAAGACATAATTGGAAGGATAACCATTCGAATGTAAATAGGGTGTTCCATCTGCCTTCAAGCCATTGAATTGGTTCCAATATTTTTGTTTACGTTCGGATGGAGTTCCATTTACAATCCCGGGGTTTTGAAACGATGCCATTGGTTGATCAAGCGAAATAATGCCTAATGCAGGGGGATTTAATCCATAATTGTTTTCATCATTATTATCCGCGTTGTAGAAAAACATCGTGTTCTTTGAGGAATCACAACCAAAATAATCATCTGCATAATATCCGAGATCAGCATCAACCAAGAGTCCCATTTTGAACAAATAGTAATTCACTAACCCTCGATTGTATACCGTTACATCAATAAAAGTAGCATCGTTTATTTCATCGGCTGTATTGTATTGGTAAATCATCGTATGCACTTCAATTCCCATAGAATCTTGTGTATTTGAATAGGTGTGTGAACCTGCTGCATCGTTTTGAATCATATAAGTGGCACAACATCCTTTTATTAATGGATAATCGCCATCATCTGGGTTGTACTGACCATCTGAATTGAAATCGTAAAAAGGAGCAAGCCAATAACTTTCTCCAACGCTTACATTACCATGCGCCGGCCAATCGTAGATCACATTTAGCGCTTCTGGGTTTGGAGCAGTAACTGTATCGCAACCTGATGTCAATTGTCCATTGTTGCATAGCCACCAAAGTCTGAATTGGTCTATGTCGCCCTTACAGATTTTCCATACTTTGTCTTTCCAACGATTGATATAAGCGCTGTCGGCATAAGCTGTTGAAATTGGTCCGGAAAATATATCTGATGGATTATTTGGATACCCACCAGAGGTAATATAGATAGAATCATTTACGTCTTTGGCTCCAAAAACAAATTGTGCCCCAAAAATTGACGTAAAACCTGAACCTTTTGGTATTTCGTAACCGGCTAATCCGGCATTAAAATTATTGAAAAATGTGCCGCTGGGAGAAATATGTGCTGACACATTATTATGATCTAGAATTACTTGGGCTTTCAACCCAAAATATTGAAAAACAACAAGCATTAAAGTAATAGCTTTGACGAAGAAAATAATTTTCATTGTTTAATTTTTTAATAAAAAACGTAAAAAACTAAGTGTTGTAGGTGGGTTGTTAATTTTTATTCCAAATTATCATTTGACTGCTTTTATTCAGTCTATTCTTTACAACACTAAAAAAATCAAAGGAAAACAGCACATTTCTAAAGCAGATTTTTTCTCTCAAAGTGATGAAAATAACTCAGTAGTAATTGAACTTGATGAACGCGAAAAAATTGTTCTCTCCCTCATTTGCGAAGGAAAAACGAGTGATGAAATAGCCAAAGCGATTAATCGTTCTAAAAAACTTGTTGATTTAATTCGAACTAAATTAGTTCAAAAGTTTGAGGCCTCTAATGCAATTGATTTGGTTCGGAAAAGTATTCTGATGGGGTATTATGTTCCGAAGGAATGATTAAAATTTCATTCAACACTAATTTTTTCAGTAGATTTCCCAATCTGTAAGAAATACACCCCGCTCTTTAATCGTGAGACATTCACTTGTTGGTTTAAATTATTTATTTGAAACTCCATAACGATTTTTCCACTTAAGTCCATAAGCATTGCTTTTTCACCGAGAGTGGAAGCGGAAACGCCTGAAATTGTAAATGAAGTAGAGGCAGTAATCATTGAGATATTGATTCCGATAATATATGAGACTAAATGAGGTGTATAGTATTCCTTTTCTGACCGATTTACCTTTTGTAATAAAATTATGTTTTGTATCTTACATGTCAGGATTAACCTGACAATTAAACTATAAATAGTAATTATTTTTATAAAATAAACAATTAATTTAATTATGTTTCGTATCATTGCTGTCAGGTTTATCCTGATATTGCTACTATGAAAAATAAATACATATCAACGCAATCTAATGAACTTCTATCTTATTTTAACGAACAAAATAGGAACTGTTTTGACTATTCATTGGCTTATAAAGCATTACCCAACTCTAAATCAAGTGCGGTAAGAGAACTACTCAGTGATATGACTAAAAGAGGCCTTTTGATGCGGTTAAAAGAAGGGGTATATTACATTATTCCATACGAGCAAAATGCAGAGACTTATATGCCTGATTGGCATTTGACAGCCGAACATTTGGTAAATGATGCCAAACATTATATTGGCTATTATTCAGCCTTGCAAATACACAATCTCATTACTCAACCATCCTTGAAGGAACAAATCGTTGTATCAAAACAAATACGACCATCTGAATTTAAAATCAAAGAAGTTCCCTTTCAATTTATCTATCACAACGAGAAACATTTTTTTGGCTCAAAGAAAATCTGGATTGACAGTTTTAATAAAGTGCTGTGTTCCGACTTGGAAAAAACATTTATTGACTGTTTGTTTAAACCTGATTATGCCGGCGGGATTGTTGAAGTCGCAAGAGCATTATACATTTCAAAAGACAAAATAAAATACGATACCCTTCTTGAATATGTTAAAAAATTTGATTCGCAAGCGGTAATAAAACGTTTGGGTTTTCTCTTAGAAATATTGGACATCAACACCCCTATTATTCAGGAATTACAATGGATGAAAACAGCCTCTTATGTAGTACTCGATACCGAATTACCTAAGACAGGTAAACGAATTAGCCGTTGGAGTATTCAGCAAAATTTGGAAACGGAAACCATTAAATCTGCTATTTACACATGATTAAACCCGGAGAAATACAGCAAAAAGCAAATGCAGTTGGCGTGCGAGACCAGCAGATTGAAAAGGACTATATCCTTTCATGGATTCTTTTCGGCATTTCAATACAGGAGAAACTTTCTAAAGCAATCGTTTTCAAAGGTGGAACGGTATTAAAGAAAGTCTATTTTGAAGATTACCGTTTTTCAGAGGATTTGGATTTTACTCTACTAATTTCAGAATTATCCAACGAGCAAATTTTCGAATGGTTCAAAGAGGTTTTTGAATTTATAAAAGTTGAAGCCAATATTCCGCTTGACATCATAGACAATAATGAGCATGAAGATGGAGGTATAAACTTTTACATCAGCTATATTGGTCCACTTGGCGGACAAGGAAACAACAAAAGAGTAAAGGTTGATATTTCACGAAGTGAACAACTGGTTTTTGACCCTATAAAAAAAGACGTTTTTATAGGTTATTCTGATTTGGAGGAACACCAGCTTTTGTGTTATCCATTAGAAGAGGTGCTGGTTGAAAAAATGCGTTCTGTGATGCAACGTATGCAAGCGAGGGATTTTTATGATATCTGGTATTTGTTGGAAGAACAGGCAATGCATGTAGATTTCTATCTGATAGAATTTGAAGCGAAATGCAAAAGCAAAAATATACTGTACACTGATTTTCCGAAAAAACTTGATGAAAGATTACCGCAATACAAAGGCAGGTGGAAAAGTTCCATGAGTGAGCAAATAAAAGATCTGCCCGACTTTGACCAAGTGGAAAGAGAAGTACTACGCCACTTTAAAAAATTGAAATTTTAGAATTTCGTATTTAAAGTTCTATCAAATTACGGCATTTTAAATACTACCAATCATCACTCTTTGATTTTCAAATACACCCCCACATCCAACTTTTGGATGAGTTTTCCTTCCCATTTTTCAAGGCAATAATCTACTGAACGGGTTTTGATTCCATATTTGGCTCCAATTTCCACTGCTTCTTTTCGCTGAAAATTCAAGGGTAGTGCATCGTAGAATTTTTGTTTTTTTGGTGGGTTTTGAACTGAATGTTGTGCGGATTGATTGGGTAAATTGGTAAACATCAAAATGCTGTGTTGTATGTATATATCGACTAATTGAATGGCGTTCTCGAAGTCGTCGTCTGAGCAATATATCTCTTGGGCGCATTCGACATTTTCAAATTTCCGAATAGCAGTAAATATCATACATATTCGATACAGGATTAAGCCCATTCGTTTTATTACACTGGTTGCTTCTTCCCCTGCAAATTCGGTAATGTCTTTCAAATAATCTTTGAATTCACGGTTTAAGCGTGACCATTGATTACTAGTCAAATGAACGTGTGTGGGATTGTTTTCCAAAAACAGAACCATTTGATAGACTCGTTCTCCTAACTCTTTGAAATGATCGGTTAAATTTACTCGAAAGGGATCGGGAGCTGGAGAAACCCAATTGGAATCGGAGCGAAATGCATAAAAAATAAAGCGACTGAAAAGTCCATCTTCTGCATTGGGAATGATGTTGAAAATTTGATTTGGTGTTCCTGTCAATGCAACTGAAATGCGCGGATGATTAATGTCTACAAACTCACTATTTGATTTTCTACTAAGCGATACTTTTTCGTGATGAAAGCCTTTGCGCAACAAATCTGAATAAGAACCCCATTCATTTTTAAAAACTGCTCCCAAGGTATCGGCTTCCGTTTCACAGATTATTCCTTGTTCATCGTTGTGTTGTAAATGCAGGTATAATTTGGCAGTTGAGGTATTGGCCGGTATGTAAACGACTTTAAATGGAGGTTCAACAGGTGGGTCAATATCTGTTTGGGAATTTGACTTGGCATTGAGTATGGATGTTTTTCGTTTGTAATCGCGTAATTCTCGTTCGTATAAAACTTTCAATTCCTTGCTTTCATCCAAGACTTTGTTGTGGTAAACATCTGCTAGTTCTTTGGATGATTGCATCGATCCCTTCCCACTGGCAGGTGGCGCAAGTATGAAACAAAATAAATTGGGGTAAACGGTTCTTTGGCCATAGAGGCCTTGCACACCGGGTAAACATCCTGATAGAATCACCAGGGCTGATGTTAAAAACACGTCCTTTTCGCGGTGAATGTCAAATGCTGCAGATCCTTCTTTGAGTATCTTGGGAAAGCTTTCATGAACTGATAAAGGGATTTTAGGTGTATTGAATAACAAATCTTTCGACCAATCAAACTCTTTGAATTCTTCAACCTTTTCTTTTGCAACAGTTGCAACGTTTGCAAACTTTGCAAATTCTACTTGATTGTTGTTAAATGCACTTTCAACTGCTGCTTTGACCTCTCTTGTTTCTAAATCAAAGGAGCTCAAGCAATGTTGTAAAACTTCTTCTTTTTCTATTCCCAAGCGGTTTGCATTGCGCGCCAAGAGGTAAATATGGCTGTTTCTATTTCCTTTTTGATAGGTGGATACTTTCTCTGTGAATTGAACACAGTAATCCAAACTTTGAGCGGAGAAATTTATTCCGTGTGGCATCATTTGTTGGTCTGCTACTTCCGGACAAAAATATTCGCTGTTCGCATTGAGGTAGGCATTTTCATCCCAAGAGACAAAGCATAAGCGTGTGATATCCTTACACTTTGCATCGGGTTGATGTCCGGTGAGTTCCTGGTAATAGTGCATGAGCTGTATAATCATTTGCTGGTGCTCAGAAACACCTGATTTTATGCGAACAAATATTTTTATTCCCGTTCCGCTCGGACTAATAAAACTTGCAAATGTAATTCCGCAAGTATCAACCTTGTTTCGAACTTCCTGAATTTCTGTTGCTGAAATATCGTCGAAATCTAAATGTGCTATGCCACTGTATTGATTTAGAAATTCTATTTTTCGGCCTTTGGTAAATGTTGCCGAGGGAGTGAATGCCGGAAGTTCTTTCTTCAATTTATCTCCTAGACTTTCCAAGCCTTTGTGGTAAGCATAACGAATTGACTTTATTTTCTCCTCAAAGTGATTGGATTTTATGGTTTGTAAAACGGCAAGAAAATCCTTGTCTTCCACTGGAGTGTGGAAGTCATTGTATAAAGTGACTTTCATCGACTATGAATTAAAGTTGGGTTAAATGTGATGAGTTGTGTTCAGCTGTATTTACTCTGCTTGATTTTGCTCGAGCATTAAATAGATATCGGTTAAGCGATAATAAATTTTACCTTTTATTTTGGAGTATTTGAGCATGCCTGATACTCTTAATCTTTGCAAGGTTCTTGTGCTTATATGGAGCATTTCTTTGACATCTGTATTATCCAACCACTTATCAGATTCTTTGGTTTTTGTTGGTTTAATCAATGCCGTTTTTATCTGTCTGACTTCCTCTAACAGTTCTTTCATTAAAGCGTTGTTCTCTTCCATTGAATTAATGATGATTTGAGTTAAACAATGCTTCTTTTAGTTCTGAGTACTTGTAATAGGTCCGATTTCCTAATTTATAAGGCTTTAAAATTCCGTTATTACTCCAATCATGAATGGTGACTAAACTGACTTTGAAAAGTTCGGCTGTTTCCTTTCTGGTGAGGAATTCTTGTTCCTCCTCTTTTTTTGACCCTTTGAATTCTGTGAAGAGTTCTTTTAAATGACATTTTACATTCTCTGAAATAATGTCTGCCAACTCATTTGGCGTTACCTGAATTAATTGTACTTGACTCATGTTTTCGATTTTTAATTAAACATGGGGCAAACTTAATTCAGGGGTATTTCGGGGGGCGATTGGATTTCCCCCTATTTTAATTCTTGGATAAATTTGAAGTTAATTGTATTAATTCAGCCACTTTTTCTTCAGGTAATTCCGTTTGTCTGGAACCGAAAGATAATTTGTAACTATCTTCTAAATTCACTCCTGTAATGTGATGAATTACTTGCTTTTGTGTTTCCTTTGAAGAGTTGGCAAGTTTCTTCCACAATTCCGGACAAAGGATTTTTAAGGATTGAATGCGTATATTGTTGGTGGGTGCTTTTTCGCTTCTCCTTGTATCTTGTGATCGGTCTTTGGTTGTAATTTGGGGGTGTTCTGAGTCGCGATCGAAAATAACCTCTGTTTTCAAATTTAACTCGGGTACAAAGTGCATAAAAAATCGAAGTATCCCAAAGTAATAGTAGAGTACGTCATCTACCCGATTTAAAGCTTTTAATTTGGATTCGTCATCGGTGAGATTCTCGACAAATAACAAGTCATCTATTAATTCCTGCGTTTTATAATCAAAACGTGATACGATTAATTTTATCTTTTCTTTGAGGTTTTCGGGATTTGAGAAGTAATATTCATCAAATGACTTTTGTGTGCAATTTCTTACAATTATCGAATATAATAACATTAAATCCTCAAATTCCTCGTCTGTTAAGTCTCCAAAATAGGTAAAATTGATTGCTGAAAAATTTAACAACACATCTATATTTATCTCTTGATTATTATTTCTTTTTAGCGGTGCACATACTTTGTTTACCGCGATTAAATGTCTATGCATAATTTTCTATTTAATTTTCTTAACTACTTTCAAACTACTTACCTCATCTAAATTTCTTTGATCTATTTACTTCTTGCCGATTTTAAATTTACGACATTGGTACTTGGATTCTCATCTTTCTTTTTTAAATTGTCTTGTTCCCATATTGTCATAAAATCATCCAAATGGGTGTTTTCAGTTTCACCAATGTAATTTAACAACATCTTCTCAGTTGAATGTCCTGTAACTGCCATAATTAATTTATTCGGCAATTTATTGTAGTGGTTCGTTGCGAAAGAACGCCTGCATGTGTGGGAACGTATCAATTCGTATTTCTTAAATATGCCCGTGATTTTCTTGTGCGAATCCAAATCTTGTTTGGTGCCATAGACTTCTTGGGTGATACCTGCACTTTTGCAAACATCTTTTATCCATTTATTGAACTTGACATCGGAAATCGGATGAGGTAAATCTCCAAGTCGGTCGATAATTTCTTGTACATCCGGGTGAATTGGTAAGTCTACTTGCTTTCCTGTTTTGCTTTGGGTATATCGAATAAACTTCTGACCTTTTGTATTTATCATGATATTATTCTTTGTCAAGGCCATTAAATCATTTACCCTGCATCCTGTCCAACATCCGATAATCAACCAATCTCTTGCATTTTGCAGGTAATTTGTTCCTTTGAACTTCTTGATTAATTCGATTTCTTCTTCGGTTATTGTGACAAAGGTTGTTGGTTCTAGAGGCGCATTGAATTTCCGTGATAAAACTTGCTCGTTTATTGAAATTCCTTTATCTCTGGCATCAATGCAAACGGTTTTTATTTGTTTGATGTCCTTGCTGATACTATTTTGTGCTAACTTTTCTTTATTCCGCAAGAATTTTATAAAGTCGCTGTGAAAGGTTAAGTCTATTTCGTGGATGTAGTATTTTCTTTTCTTATGGCTTTGAAATAATTTCAATCTGCGAATAGTGGTGTTGAAATTTCGTATGGTAGTTGGTGCAATTCTTTTTCCTGTCTTTGGATTGATTTTGATTTTCATTTCTTCCTGATAGGCTTCAATGATTGAAAGCATGTAATCAGTCCGTTTCACCAAAACGGGATTTTTATAAGTCGCAATTATTCCTTCTAACCATTCTTTGTCGATGAAAATTCCTTTGTCTTTGTCTAAATTCAGAGAATCTCCAATCTTATCCTTTAATTTTCTCAAATCTTCGGATAAATTTTTCTTTTCGTTATTGTTTGCAATCTGTCTAATAGTTCCTTTTGCTACGCTCCAAAAATTAGGATGCACTGTGTAACCTGTTGAAACGGTTAAATCAATCTTCCGACCATCAAGCAATCGCACATATATTGTCGATAGTTCACTTTTACCACGAATAAAATATTTGATTGTTGCCATGGTCTGTATTTATAGGGATTTACAAATATAATTCTTTCCCGACATTTTCCCGACATTTAACTAATTTATCTATAATTAAGCTAATTTACCCTAATTTCATTAATCGGTAAAAATGAGCTATAACCTTTATTTTAAAAGGGTTTTAATTAAAAAATGAAGATTTAAGGTTAAGGTAGTTGGTGTTCAGTCGTGGGCACGAAAAAAGTCTGGTACGATTGTATCAGGCTTTTTTTATTTCAACATTATTTTCTTACCCGCTTGCCCTATTTTTATAAAATAGACTCCTTTGGAGTAACTCGTAAGATCCAACTTCATTTCGGATGAACTAATGGGTAATTGAAACAAACGCTTACCTGTAAAATCAAACATTTCAATGCAATCATTATTGGAATGGAAACTTGACCCCAATATTACAGTAATTAAATCAGATGCAGGATTTGGAGACAAAGAAAACTCAATGTGTTCCTCAGATAACCCACTTAGGTAATCGACGCAAAATTGATCAATTGTTGGAGTCAATGGAACATTTTCCATCATGGCAGGAAACACAGAATAAACAGTGCTTTCAACAAGTTCAATTGGTGTAGTTGGTTCATAACTTAGATTGTCATTTGTATTATATTCCCACAGGCAACTAGATTGTTTTGGGGCATTACCATCTAAACGCGTAATTGCAAAGTGATTGTTGTAAATAGAGTTACTTTTTATACCAAAAGCTGGTCCTGACAACATAACCAAACATTGATTATCCGGCGTGAATCCTATTCCCTGAGCCATTCCAAACCCTGCAAATTGATTCATGTTAATTCCTTGACGAGAGATTGTTTGAAATATACTGTAAGAGAAATTCCCAAAATAAGCGACTAAATTAGAATCTAAATCAAACGCAATTTTCCGTTTACCTGCTGGCTGAGGTCCATTCTGATCTTGATCATAGAAATTGTAATTCCAAAGTAAATTTCCTGCATAATCAAATGCTGAAATCCCATTGGTTGATGCGTTTTTAATATTTCTACAATAAATCGTACTTGAATCAACTACTAAATCCGTATAAAAGGAATTGGGTTGTGATCCCTGAACAGACCAAATTATATTTCCAACGCTATCAATACAACCCAAAACCCCTAAGTAATCCTTTTCGCTTATCTGAATTCCCCCAGAAAAGAATGAATTCCCATTGGGTAAGGAATGAGTCGCTTGAATAGATAAATCATTCGATCCGAAAACCTCATAGGACTTTTGCCAAAGGATATTCCCTGCTGTATCCATTAACATTATAAAAGAGCCATCCTCAATGGATGTTTTCGTCCCCACCAACATAAAGGTGCTATCGGTTAAGACAGTTAGGTCAATAATTGACATTTCTGCCCCAGAACTATCATCAATTGACTTTTTCCATTGTTCATTGCCTTGGATATCTAGTTTGAGTAATGCTGCTCCATTACGATTCGTTATTGGATTAAACATTTTACCTCCGGCGATAAAACTAGAATCAGGCAGCTGAATAATTGACTCAAAGGAAAAAACATCACCGAATGATCCATAAATCTTTTCCCAATGGTTATTTCCGGAAGAGTCACTGTAAAAGACAAATCCCCCAATGTATGTCGGTCCAAAAAAGATATCCGCACTACCAGCAACAGCAAAACCTTTATCCAAGGTAACAATCATTTCCTTGGCATTCAGGTGAGAACTATTTCCCCAATATTTTTTTGTTCTTGAATCTGAAGCTTGTGCAAAAAACAGGATAGGCCAACTTAACAGTATTAGTAATAATAGTTTCATCTACTTGATTTTATTTATTCTAACGTGATTAATTTAATTAAAGGGGGGGGGGTAGCCCATCCAATTGCAAATTACAAAAAAAAAATCCCGGCCTAATGAAAGACAGGGATTATAGTGTTTTTATACAATAGTATTAAGGCTGAATGAAAACAGTTTCCTCATTAGTTGTTTCTGCCTCAATTTTTATAATACCTTGTCCAATTTTATTTAATTTTTGAGCTTTGATATCCAATACAGCTACCCCAGCTTGACCCAATTGATAGATATCATTGTAGTTGAATGTTGCCATGCCTTCCACATTCGTATAAGCTGTATCAAAAACAGCAACTTGTTGAGGTGTTCCCGCGGTATTTGTACCATAAAGTACCACCATTGCTTGATCTACCATTAAGTTATTGTCGTCTTTTACATAAATGTTAGCAATAGTGTCTTTCTTTTTTCTACATCCAGAAACAGCAACAGTTGCTACAATAAAAAGAGCACAGAAGAAAATAATTTTATTCATGAGATTAAATTTTAATTTGGTAAATAAACAGTCTCTACAGAGGTTGTATGAATTCTACATCGCGTATACCCTGCCCCAACTTTGTTGTTATACTTCACAATAATATCAAAATATCCAGTAGTGTTTTCATCTCCGGAACGGTATTTATCAAAGTACTCATCCATATCTATCACTGTAAAACCAGATGAATTTGTGTAAGATGTATCAACAAAATCTTGAGAAGCAGGATTAGATTGTTGATCTCCGACAATTATCACTTTTGCACCATTGATCAATTGGTTTGTGGATGAACGAACAAAAACTTTTAAAATTGCAGGATCTTTTGGTTCACATGATGAAAAACCAAAGAATATCAAGGCCAATGGAAGAAGTAAAAGTAATTTTTTTGCCATATTTTAATTATTCGGTGTATAAAAGTACAATATTATTTGAAAAAACATAAATTTATCGATGCTAATTTTGAAAAAATCAATATTGACTCGGGATTTATTGTAAAAAGAATGTCTCTTCATTTGATTCTTGTTCGATAATTTGAATATATCCTGTTGAAACGGCGCCCCCATTTTGCACATCGACATTTAAAATAGCCATACCCGTTTGACCCGCTTTATAAAATTCAGATAAATCAAAATAAGCCTTCCCTTCACTATCTGTTTTTTTCAACACATCAATACGAAGTTCTTGATTGGCATTTGATGTTGAAGTAGAAACAGGCTGACCATACAAGCGAACATCGGCCCCCACAGAGAGAGACCCATTTGGATTTCGAACATAAATAACAGCAATCGTAGGTTTAATTTTAACACAAGAACTTACTACAACTAGTAATAGGCATATTGGAACAATAAATAAACGAAAGCGAATTTGATTTGCACGCATACTTTTAAGCTTTTATTATAACTTTGTGATGACTTTAACTTAAAACAGTTGAACATCTTAAAAAGTTACAATAAGAACTAATTATGTTGGACAATCTTGAAAAAATCGCACTAGATATTAAACAATTTGACGTATCTAATTCAGCAAACCTGGAAAATTTCAGAATTCACTTTTTGGGTTCTAAAGGAATTGTAAAAGCCTTGTATGCTACCTTAAAGGATGTTCCTAACGAAAACAAACGAGAGGTTGGGCAACTAATCAATTCAATTAAAGAACAAGCAGAAAGCAAATTCAGTATTCAAAAGGAAATTTTCGAAAATCAAGAGGTTATAGGTAATAAACTTGATTTAACCAGACCCGCTCAAGACGAATCAATAGGTTCAAGACATCCTTTATCATTGGTAAGAAATGAAATAATTGATATTTTTAATCGAATTGGATTCAGTGTTTCAGAGGGTCCTGAAATTGAAGACGATTGGCATAATTTTTCTGCTTTAAATTTCCCTCCAGAACATCCAGCGAGAGACATGCAAGACACCTTTTTCATTGAAAAAAATGACATTGCATTGAGAACGCATACCAGTTCAGTTCAAGTTCGAGTAATGGAAAATTCAACCCCACCAATACGTACAATTTCTCCAGGAAGAGTATATCGAAATGAAGCAATTTCCGCAAGGGCTCATTGTTTTTTTCACCAAGTAGAGGGATTATACATCGATAAAGGAGTTTCGTTCGCTGATTTGAAACAGACATTATTATATTTTGCAAAGGAACTTTTTGGAGAAAAAGCTCAAATAAGGCTGAGACCTTCTTATTTCCCATTTACAGAACCAAGTGCCGAAGTTGATATTTCCTGTACCATCTGCAATAGTAAAGGGTGTAACGTATGTAAATATACCGGTTGGCTCGAAATTTTAGGTTGCGGAATGGTTGATCCCAATGTTTTGGATGCTTGTGGAATAGACTCAAAAGAATATACTGGATATGCCTTTGGAATGGGAATCGAACGTATCGCGCAACTAAAATACAAGGTGAACGATTTACGCTTGTATTCTGAAAATGATGTCCGATTTTTGAAACAATTTACCTCTGGTTTCTAATGAGTTGGTTTACAAATAAATCCGCTTTTCCTTGGATTCAACTATCCACTGAAAATTCCTTGGATGAAATTATTGAGTTAAGCATTCAAAAACCTGTGATTCTTTTCAAGCATAGCACTCGATGCAGTATTTCTTCGATGGCATTATCCCGATTTGAACGTGAATGGGATACAAACGAAAATGTTCAGTTATACTACCTAGATTTAATTTCATTTCGACAATTATCTAATGAAATTTCAGAAGTGCTAAACGTGGAACACCAGTCACCACAACTCATTTTGTTAAACCACGGGAAGGTAATTTATAGTGCTTCTCACAATGGAATAAATGTACAAGAAATTCAATTAGCTCTTGAAAAACAATGAAAAAAAAAATAATTATACTTGGTCTGTTACTCTTCGCCGGAGGCTTTATATTTAAATTAATAACAGACGGAAATAAAGTAGAATCTGATTCTATTGGAGCCACTTTTCAATTTGATGAGAATTTGGCCATTATAACAAACAAAGAAGCCAAATTGGATATTAATATCAATAATTCTGAGGTAATAAAAGTAGAACTAAAACTAAATGATAGTGTCCTACAAAAATGGGACAGTCCAAAAAATAAAATTTATCATGTACTAAAAACAAAGGGACTGACCCTTGGGACAAAGAAACTAACAATAATAGCTACCTTATCTGATAATACAACAGAAAATGATGAACGATTAGTTCGAATTTTGAATGACAAGAAACCAGAAACGTGGCGGCTTGATGTAACAGGTGAATTCCCACATAGAGATTCAAGCTATACCCAAGGTTTAGAATTCTATAATGAAACGTTATTTGAAGGCACGGGTGATCCAGGAAGCAATGGGCAAACTCTTGTCGCACAAGTTGATAAATCAACGGGGAAATTAGTTCGAAAAATGGGCATGGATGCGTCACATTTTGGTGAAGGAATTACCGTATTACGCGATACACTATACCAATTAACCTGGAAAAACCAGAAGTGTTTAACCTATGACGCAAAAAGTCTTACTGTATTACCTAAAGAACATAAATACAATGGAGAAGGATGGGGATTGTGTAACGATGGTAAATACCTAATCATGTCAAATGGTACAGAACAACTTGTTTTTAGAGACCCTACAACTTTTGAAATTGTTAAAACCATTGAAGCCTGCACGAATGAGGGTCCAATAACTCAGTTAAATGAACTAGAATACATTGATGGTTTAATTTATGCCAATGTTTATACAACGGATCTAATTGCCGTGATCAATCCGAAATCTGGAGCGGTAATTGCCCTTATTAATGCTGGGGAAATTTCCACAAAATATCGTGGACGTGGTGAGGTTCTTAATGGAATCGCTTACAATAAAACAGAGAATCAATTATTTATTACCGGTAAATATTGGAATAAACTGCTTGCTGTAAATGTGAAAAAAACAATTTAATCTTTTCGATATTTAGACCCATTGAAAGTTGGGATTTTAATACACATCGTATTTTTCTCCAAAATTCATAACTATCAATAATTAAAGCTCATACAAAACTTAATATTATTACTTTGAGGCTTATTCTTTTTGGATATTATAGCTTCATGAAAAAGGTGTGAATGATTTTACTACCTTGCAGCAGTTCGTTCAATCGGCAATAATGCATCAGTAAAAAATTAGCATCAGTAATTAATTACTTTTAAATAAAAAAGGAATCACACTTTCGTATGATTCCTTAAAATAAATGTATTTCTAGGGATCTGTAGGATAGATTAATCTCTAACTAAATGAAGGAAACCATGTCCATCCAATTCTTGTCCAGCAACACCAATACCTTCGTATCGGTAAAAATATACACCATCCGTTGCGTTTCCGCCATCCCAACTTGGTGTCATATTCAATAAATCTGCACTGGTCACATCATATATTGTGTTACCCCATCGATTTAATATCACCAATCTCAATGATGTCAAATTCATCCATTCAAGAATAAATGTATCATTCAAACCATCATTATTTGGAGTAATCACGTTTGGTGCAGTTATGATAGGATCTGGAAAAATACAACTTCCATCATCCACAGTTGCATTCGGGTTGTAATTATCAGCGGCCGGATTCATACATCCACAGACAGAGGTTATAACTCCTATAACAGCAGTATCGCTACAGAAAGGGCCTTGTTGAACGATTAACTGAATCACATATGCTTGATTGGAGGTTGTATCCGTAAAAATATGCGTAAATCCAGATAAGTCTGCAGTTGTATTTGTCGTTCCATCTCCTAAGCTCCATAAATAATTGGTTCCATTTTGACTCGTATTTGTTATTGAAACTTCCATTGGGGCACAACCACTTAATGGAGTAACTGAAAAACTTGCAATTGGTGGATCTAATAAATCTACAAAGACACTATCGGATGCAGTACAAACATTATCTGTAACCGTAAAATAATACCAACCGGATGGGATATTCTCCCAAACCGAAGCATCAATGAAGTTAGTATTATTAGCGCCAGGGCCGGTCCAATTATAAGCAGGAACACCCGTAATTCCGGTAGCAAGCCCCCAAACAACCCCAGTGGGTTGACAACTTGATGGTTCAGTACCCATTGTATCAACTGCCAGTGTTTGATTCATGGTCAATGAAACAGTATCAACATTCGAAAAATTACAGTTATCGGTAGCAGTTACAAGATATTGAACAACTCCGTTGGCTAAAATACTTCCAGTAATTGTATCACCGGTTCCAATTGGGGCACCTGTAATAGTTGTCCAGACGTATGTATAAGGAGCATAACCACCTGATGCAGATACGCTTAAAGGAATACTATCTGTAGCACACAATACGAGCGGATCCGATTCTAAAATATTAATTATTGGTCCATCTCCAATGAA
The DNA here is from genome assembly GCA_943330745.2 of Lishizhenia tianjinensis. Classification (GTDB taxonomy): domain Bacteria; phylum Bacteroidota; class Bacteroidia; order Flavobacteriales_D; family Crocinitomicaceae; genus UBA952. Next base: position 61,965 of record CALQIX020000013.1, on the reverse strand, counting down.
AATAGTTCCAGATGAGAAAATCGTATCGTTACATGGATTGATGATTTCTACAGTTATAATTACAGATTCAAAGCCTTCAGACAATCCGTCTTGAACAGGAGATAGATTGATAACTACTGAATCTTCACCTGGTAAAAAGGTAATTGGATTAATCAAATCATTATAGTCAACACCTTCAATTGCATCCCCAGTAATCGTATAATTAATAATTAAAGTGTCATCTAATTGAGTAGCTGGTCGGGTAAAAATAAAATTAGCATCCGTACATCCTTCAACGATTGTTGTGTCACCTGAAACAGTTGCAACAGTAACAGCAACAGCATCTGAAACAAAACTACCTGCCTCAAGAAAAACCCCTGAATCAAAGGCTTGATCACCAACGTTTGATATAGCCAATTTAATGTGGTATGTTTGATTACACTGAACGCTTGCCGCTGCATTTAATACAACTGTTGTTCCGTCATATTGTATTGCATCGCCATAAGTTAGTGTAGATGCAGACTCATTAAACACATAATATGCAGTGTTTGAGGCGTCTCCTACATTGTTTATCGTAACCGGAGTTCCTCCTGGAATAACTGCAATGTTTGAACCACCAGCAGGGTATCCTGCTAAGGCATACGGACCTGTGATACCTGGACCCCATAAAAACAAACCAAAGGCATCATTAAAGGTGGATGGTGAATATTCCGGATATTCTTCAGATCCAAAAATATATCGAAAACTCATTGTGTCACCTGACGGTATAAAGTCAAATTCTAATACAACTCCATTCGTAACCGTACCATTTGCTATCGCATTGAGTTCAGGATCTGTTCCAACATTAGGGGTTGCTGGAGTATTATTGGTAAAGCTTGTTGCGTTATTTGGTCCCTGCGCACCAACTCCGTTTCCGGTAGTTAACAACATTCCTGCTGCAAATGGAAAAGCCGGATTGGCATTGGTAAAAGAGGTGACATTACTTACTGGAGTGTTTGCGTTAAGCGGACTTCCATTGATTGTGATATTGAATGCTGTTACACCAAAACCCAATAACACATTGTTAACTAATTGTGTTGGAGTTTGCGCCGTATTAACAGCAATACTTTGGGAATTAAAAGCTTGGATAGAACAAAAAATGAAAAGTAACGGGAGGTAAAATATATTTTTCAAAACTTTAAAATTTATTAATAATTACATGACAACTAATTCCTAAAAAAAGTTGCATCTGTAAGGTAAAATTAACTAAAAGAATGAAAAAAAAGATGTGAAATCGATTATTAATTCAATCCCACACTAAAAAATAGGGATGGAAGTTGATTTTTTTCCGAATCAGAATTACTTTTTAATGTATCCATTAAATGTGCAACTTGAAAAATAGATAAATTCGATTTTGTACCCATAGACCGATGTTGCGATAACTTTTCCTTTGCTACACCTAATGAACTTTTATTTAACACTTGAATATTTGCTTTCATGTTTTTTTGAATTGTGCAATTGATACGGCATAATTCGAGCCAAGGTTACAAAAGCGATAGTTCAAAAAATCAAACCGCTGTTTTTCAAACAATTAAACCAAATGAACTTCAACATGTTTCGCTTCATCTAACCGCATTGATAAAACATAACCATCAATTTCTATTGCGATTGGATCAGAAAATGGGGCGCAAAAAAGCCATCGGATTTCTTTACCAGAGACAACACCCATCTCTGCAAATTTCGCCTCGAGGCTAGGGGAGTTAACACCGGAAATAATTAAATTCTGAGTGTGTTTGATTTCCGACAGTAATTTTATCATGTTCATTTATTTCAAAACGATGCGAATCGTTTGTCTCGTTTTTTGCTCCAAAATAATTGTTTTTCCCTTTGTCACTAAATCTATTGTCTGCTGATCATAATGGCGAATTGTCACCAACTCCAAGTGATCGTTGTACCATATCTTGTATGAATCCCCTAAAATTTTCTTAATCTGTTCCGGATCTGCCTTTTTGCGATCCATAAGTAATGAAAAACTAAGGGCAGAATTTTGCATCAAATTTATTTTCGCATGATACCTTGACAGCTTGCTGAAAATATCACTTAAACTTTCTTCTGCTATGAAAGAAAAATCTATCGGTCGTATCGAGAATAAAACTTGATCCTTTTTCACGATAAAGGAAGGAATCAAATTATCGTTTACAGTAGATTCTTGTATTACTGTTCCTTGTTCATTTGGTTGAATAAAAGATTTTATAAAAAGAGGAATTCCCTTATTTTGTAAGGGTTTTATTGTTTTAGGATGTATTACGGAAGCGCCATAATAAGAAAGCTCAATTGCTTCTTTGTAAGAAATTTGATCTAACTTGATTGTATCTTCAAAATATTTTGGATCAGCATTCAACATACCTGGCACATCTTTCCAAATAGTAACTTTTTTTGCATTCAAACAATAGGCGAATATCGCTGCTGAATAGTCTGACCCTTCTCTTCCCAAGGTAGTTGTAAAACCCTCTGGAGTTTGACCAACAAAACCTTGAGTCACTAAAACATCCTTTTTTAAAAAATCAGTTGTCAATTTTGATTGAATTAATTCTTCTGTTTTCTCCCAATCTAAATTACCTTCTTGAAACTGATTATCGGTTCGAACTAATTGTCGTGCATCAACCCAAGTAGAAGATATTCCGATTTTAGTTAAATAAGCAGCGACAATTTTTGATGAAATCACTTCACCTAAAGATACAACTTGATCATATTCAAAAGAATAATTCTCTGGAAATGGTCGGTAAAATCGATCTTGCAAATCCTTAAAAATGATTTCCGTTTCGTCATAAATGAATGAATCTTTATCCTGAAATAATTCTCCCATTATTTCCAAATGAAAATTATACAACTCCTCAATAAATTCATTGTATAAAGTTAAATTTTGATTTTTTCTGGCTTCGACAATTTCTTCCAATTTATTTGTCGACTTCGCCATTGCAGACACAATCACAATTAATTTATTACCTAAAAACCTTGTTACGATAGCCCCAACATTGCGAACCGAAGAAGCATCCTTTACCGATGCACCACCAAATTTGAAAACCTCCATTTGATTTTATTTAAAACAAAAGTAGAAATTTGAATTCAATGAACTATTTGAATCCTCATTTTATTAGTTAAAATTGTAAATTCGCAATCTCTAAAATCATAGATAATGAAAAAAATATTTTTCTGTTTAACCGCCTTTGTAATCTTTATTAGTCGACTTCACGCCGATGAAGGAATGTTAATTCCCTCGTTAATTTCTGCATTCGAATCAGATATGAAGGCCAAAGGCATGAAATTATCTGCTCAAGATATTTATAACGTAAACAAAGCTAGTATAAAGGATGCTATTCTTCAATTTGGAGGGGGCTGTACGGCTGAGCTAGTTTCTGATCAAGGATTATTATTGACCAATCACCATTGTGGTTATTCCCAAATTCAATCGCATTCATCCTTAGACAATGATTATTTAAAATTTGGTTTTTGGGCAAGGAATAAACAAGAAGAATTGTCAAACCCCGGATTAACTGCTGTGCGAATAGTAAGAATTGAAGATGTCACAAAATTAATTCAAGGATTAGGAAAAACAGATGAAGCAAGCATTCAGGCTTACATCAAAGAATTAACTTCTAAAGCTACAGCTGGCACTCACTACGAGGCTGAAATCAAACCCTTTAACTATGGGAATGATTATTATATGATGGTAAAGGAGGTGTTTTTAGATGTGCGCTTTGTTGGAACTCCCCCAAATTCCATTGGGAAATTTGGTGGTGATACAGATAATTGGGTTTGGCCGCGACATACGGGTGATTTTTCGGTTTTTCGTATCTATGTAGGTAAAGATAACAAACCCGCACCCTATTCAGCAGATAACATTCCATATAAACCCATTCATTTTCTTCCTATTTCATTTAAAAATAGGAAACAAGGTGACTTTACGATGGTTTACGGTTTTCCTGGGAGCACAGAACAACATGTGGTGTCATCTTATTTAAAATTCATCATTGAAAAGGAGAGACCAGCTAGAATTCGGATGCGCGATCTTTCTTTGGGAATTATTGATGCAGGCATGAAAAGTTCCGATAAAACACGAATTCAATATGCAGCTAAACAGGCAAGTATTGCTAATGCATGGAAAAAATGGATTGGTCAGATAGATGGATTAAAGCGTTTAGATGCGGTAAATCTTAAAATCCAACGAGAGAAAATATACCAAGATAAAGCGACAAGTAATCCAGATTGGAAAGTAAAATTTGGCGATGTTATTCAAAAAATGAATGAGCTTGTTTCATCAAAAATTGATATTGAATTTCAATATGCAATGGGCGTTGAATACTTTTCTTATGGGCCGGAGTATTTCAAACTAATTCGAGGATTAAATGACTTAATGTCCAATTATTCTAAATACAAAGAAAAAAATGAACTTCAATCTGTTATTGATAAGCTAAAAACGAGTGCAGAAGGATTTTTCAAAAATTATGATGACAAGATTGATAAAAGAATATTTGAACTACTAACCGTTGAGTATTTTGAACAAATTGGAAACATATCGATGACAATTAATGATATCCAAACTTTAGCGAACACAATTTACTCTCAATCAATTTTAACCGATAAAAATCGATTTTTTCAATTCTTGTCCTCTTATAATGAAACAAGCAAAAGCATTGCCGAAAATGATCCCGGATTTACCCACTATAACAAGTTAATGATAAAATTCAGAAGCGAAACTAGTCCTTCTTTTCAAGCTTTTAATGGAGAAATGACGAGCTTATTAAAACGCTATGTTGAAGGAAAAAAGGTCATGTTCCCGAACGATAAACATTGGCCTGATGCCAATAGCACTTTACGTATTTCATATGGTAAACTAGAAGGATCTTCTCCTGCCGACGGCATGAAGTATACGGAGCATACAACCTTAGACGGAATCATTGCTAAGTATAATTCAGGAAATCCGGATTTTGAATTATTGCCACGGATGATTGATCTCCACAAAGCTAAGGATTATGGGACTTACGCTCAAAATGGAGAATTATGGGTTTGTTTTACGGGATCAAACCATACAACAGGCGGAAATTCTGGATCACCCGTTTTGGACAAAAACGGTCATTTAATGGGCTTAAATTTTGATAGAACATGGGAAAGTACAATGAGTGATTATATGTTTGATGCGAATCGGTGTCGAAATGTGGTTGTCGATATTCGCTATGTTTTATGGGTAATGGATAAATATGCGGGAGCAAAGCATTTAGTGGATGAAATGAAACTAGTGAAAGGAAAATCCAAATAATCTTAACATTATTTAATTCATTCAACTTAATTTGCTAAAATATCTGTTTGTATTTTTGAGCAAAAAAAATCATTATGAAAAACGGAATTATTTTAGTTGGAGCTGCGTTAACTTTGTTAATCACTTCATGTGGTGGAGAAAAAGGAACAGGTAACGCATCTGCAAACGCAACCGAATCAGCGACTATTTCTAAGTTTACGGTTGATACCATGGCTTCCACGTTGAAATGGAAAGGTTCAAAATCTGAAGAAGATTTCCATATTGGATCATTGAAATTTAAATCAGGGTCACTAACAGCGCAAGGATTAACGAATGTTTCAGGTGAATTTGTAGTAAATATGGGTTCAATTACTGTTGAAGACAAAAAATTACCTGCGGATAAAAAAGAAATGTTAAAAGGACATTTGTCCGCCAAAGATTATTTTGATGTAGCTAAGTTTCCTGAAATTACTGTAAAAGTTTCGCAATATAAGGATGGAAAATTAACGACAACTATTTCTTTATTAGGCAAAGAAATGAAACAAGATATTCCTGTTACTTTAACCAATGATGGTTCAAAAGCAACGATTATCGGGTCTTTTGATTTGGATTTAAAATCATTAAATATTGAAGGATTAAAGGTAAATGAAGAAAAGCCAGAAAAAACAATTAAATCAATTATTTCCTTTGATTTAAACCTGGTGTTAAACAATAAATAGTCATTTATTTGTATTTTATAAGCCACTTTTCGGTGGCTTTTTTTATGTGAAGATGGAAGAAAAAATAGAGGCGATTATATTTGATCTAGGTGGTGTATTTATTCATGTTGATTATTTAGCGACAATACAAGCATTTGAAAAAATTGGTTTTACTGATGCCGCCTTACTTTATTCGCAAGGTGAACAGGCGGAATTATTTCAACAATATGAGGTTGGAAGGATTTCTACTGCTCATTTTATAAATAAATTACTTGCTCTGTCAAATAAAGTAATTAGTCCAAATCAAGTTGTTCAAGCATGGAATGCCATGATTGGTGAATTTGAATTGAATTCAATAGCTGTTTTAAAACAACTTCAAGAAAACGTAAGGATCTTTTTATTAAGTAATACAAATGAACTGCACCTTAATCTTGTTCATAGTAAATGGAATAACGTTGATTCAAAACCTATAGATTTTTATTTTGAAAAAATACATTTCTCTCATGAATTTGGAATGCGCAAACCTCATCCGGAAACTTTTTTAAGCGTATGCAATCAGCATAACCTAATCCCAGAAAATACTTTGTTTATTGATGATTCAATTCAGCATATTGAAGGTGCACAAAAAGCAGGTTTGCGAACACTTCATTTAACAAGTATTTACGATTTACCGACTGTTATTTCATCCATTCAGCTATAAACTAAAACAGCGCACCGAAGTGCGCTGTTTTAACCAAACGATATACATTAGTCTTGTAATACCAATGCTGCAGCATTGGGTTTAGCAAGAGCATCCTTAATTTTCCCCTCCAATTCATCCATTAATTCATGGTTATCTGCCAAAATTGATTTAACAGAATCACGCCCTTGTCCCAAACGAGTTTCTCCATAAGAAAACCATGAGCCGCTTTTCTTTAAGATATTTAGCTCAACACCTAAGTCAATTACTTCACCAATTTTAGAAATACCTTCACCGTACAAAATGTCAAACTCCGCTTTCCTAAAAGGTGGAGCTACTTTATTTTTCACCACTTTTACTTTTACACGATTACCAATAATTTCTTCACCATCTTTTATCTGAGTTGCTTTTCGAATATCTAATCTAATTGAAGAATAAAATTTTAATGCATTTCCACCGGTTGTAGTTTCCGGATTGCCAAACATAACACCTATTTTATCACGTAACTGATTGATAAAAATACAACAACAACCCGCCTTATTAATTGATCCTGTCAGCTTACGTAACGCTTTAGACATTAAACGAGCTTGCAATCCCATTTGAGAATCACCCATCTCACCTTCTATTTCCGCTTTTGGCGTCAATGCAGCAACGGAATCGATAACAATTAAATCAATTGCTCCAGAACGAATCAAATTATCAGCAATTTCCAATGCTTGCTCACCATTATCTGGCTGAGAAATTAAAAGGTTTGCCACATCAACCCCTAACTTTTGAGCATAAAACTGATCAAAAGCATGTTCAGCATCAATAAATGCCGCGATTCCTCCCTGCTTTTGCACTTCCGCAATAGCATGTATTGCTAATGTTGTTTTACCAGAAGATTCAGGACCATAAATCTCTACCACTCTTCCTTTAGGATACCCATTAATACCCAATGCTAGATCCAGAGATACCGAACCGGTTGGAATTACCTCCACCTTTTCTACGGGACTATCACCCAGTTTCATAACAGAACCTTTTCCAAAGGCTTTATCCAATTTCTCCATTGTAAGCTGCAAGGCTTTTAATTTTTCAACATTCACTTCTTTTTTCGACATATCGTTTGGTTTTATATAAATAACAAGACAAAAGTATTAGACCATGAGCGTAAACTATTTACGTTGTTCTAAATTATTTTAGTAAAGACAAAATTTCTTCTGCGTGTGCCTTGGTTTTTGGTTTAGAAATAATTCCTTCAACAATTCCTTTTTCATCAATAAGAAAAGTTGTGCGGTTTGTACCAATATATTCGCGGCCCATAAATTTCTTTAACCCCCAAACACCATATTGTTCAACTATTTCTTTGTTTTCATCGGCAATCAATGAGAAATTTAACTCAAATTTAGAACTGAATTTTGAGTGGCTCTTTATCGAATCAGTACTAACTCCAACAACTTCAATCCCGCATGTTTGTAACACAGCTAAATTATCTCGTAAGTTACAAGCCTGGGCAGTACAACCTGGGGTATCGTCCTTGGGATAAAAATATAAAACTACTTTCTTCCCCAAAAACTGAACGAGCTCAATAGAATCACCATTCTGATCTATTCCTTTAAAATTTGGAGCAACATCTCCTGTTTTTAATTCTGTCATATTGATTAAAAATTAATAAAAAACACTTATTGACTATATATTAATCAAATATAATGATATTATATTAATCAAACACAAAAACTGAAAAATAATTTAAGAAAAATGAGTACTCAACGATTCTACAGTATCAATTTCAACGACCAACTCACAAAGGCGGGAACTATTCGATTTAATTTGATAACCTCCTGCCAAAATTGGAATATTGCCCACCTCTTCTTTTAATTGTTTGAAATAATTCTCAATAAAATTTTCCTCAACAGCAGTCAACCAGGAAGTGACCAAGGCACAAGGCTTCAATTGGTGAATACACTCTACTAAAGAATTGAAGGGTAAACTTTGTCCTAAATAAACCGTATGCAATTGCTTCTCACGCAAAATAAACTGATAAAAAAGCAAGCTTATTTCATGCCATTCATGCTCTGGCAAAAACAACATTATTGGATTCTCAAGGTTAACTGGAATCGGCATTTTATCAATTTCGGCAATTATTTTCTGGCGAATAAGATTAGAAATAAAATGCTCTTGCGAAGGATTAATAGTACCGACCAACCACATGATTCCAATTCTGTCTAAAAATGGAATTAAATGATCTAAAAATGTTTTAATCAATCCAACTTCAGCAATTAATGAACCTAAGGTATTGCGAAATAAAGCCTCATCTAAGGTTAATAAAGCCAATATCAATTGTTCCGAACTATCACCTAAATCAAAGGACTCTTGAATTTCAATTACTTTTGCTTGAATCTGTGGAAAAGACATATTCGCAATATGCGATATTTTAACACCATGCTTATATAACAAACAAACATTTAATAAAATAACTAAATCTTCGTCTGTATATAAACGAATTTGAGTTTCAGTACGATCCGGTGAAAGTAAATTATACCGCTTTTCCCAAATTCGAATGGTGTGCGCTTTTACACCAGAAAGAACCTCTAAATCTTTGATTTTATATTCAGCCATTTTTATCTACCACACTTAATAACATGTCTCAAACAAATCTAACGACAAAAGGTTCAGTGAAAAATTCTTTATTTACAATACTAATTATTAGTCGCGTAAAAACAATATTAATTAATACCTCTTTTGCATCAAATAATGTTGAATTGTGTCAAAAAGTAAATGCGATTTTTTAATCAAGTCGTATCCTTGATTGAGATAGAAACCAACTGCTTGTTCCCGGGCATGCAAAATCATGTGAGTATCTCCTCTGGCGATTGATAATTTTTCTGCTTCACGCATTATTCTGTTACCTAAACCAGAGCCCTGGTTATCTGATTCTACAGCAACGAAGCGAACCTGGCCAACATGTTCATCAAAGACATCTAATCTGGCAATTGCTTTTATTACACCAAACTGAAATAGTGCCAAATGTATTCCAATGGTATCTCCTTCATTTTTTTCTGAACCTCTAGGTTGCTTCCATGGTTCGCGTAAAACACGGAACCGCAATTCGTAATAATTCTCCCATTCCGATTTAGTTTTTGGCGATCGAATTTCTATTTCCATTGAAATGCAATTGAGGTTAGGCGTTTCGTTTCATGTCCAGAAATGATTTCCTGACGAATCAATTTCTGCGCCTCGACATCCTGAAAGACCTCTTTTAAATTCTTGATACGAGCAGCAGGAATATATGCTTGATGGCAACGATCTAAAAAATCATCCGCTTCTATGTGCATCAATTTTTCAGAAAGAACTAGCGCCAACTCTTGTCTATTTTTCAAACGTTGTTGGTTCGTAGAAAAGCGTTCATCGATTACTAAATCTGGCAAACACAAAATCACGCACAATTTTTGAAAATGCGTATTACTTCCAATGGCAAGGGTTATTTGAAAAGAATCTTTTGTTGCAAAAATCTCTCCATACGGTGCTATGTTTGGATGTAAACTTCCCATGCGAGAAGGGATTTTATTTTCCATTAAATAATTGGACGCTTGATTCGCTAAGCTTACAATAGCTGCATCATACAAGGAAACAGAAATAATTTTACCCCTATTAGATTTAATACGATCCAATAACGCCACAAGAATCCCTTCTTTCAAATGATGAGCAGCTAAAACATCTATGAGTGCGACAGGCATTTTAACTGGTCCAGATTCAGCAGTTCCATTCATTGACATAAATCCCGTTTCCGCCTGTAAAATTAAATCGTAGGCTACTCGGTCATTTTCATCACCAAAACCAGTGATTTTCCCAATTATCAATCTTGGAAAGTGATCCAGCAATAACTCAGGTGTTAATCCAAATTTTGTTTCTGTTGATTTTTTAAAATTCATTAAAACAATATCTGCTCCGGATATTAACTGCATCAGTTGATCAAACTGATCGTTATCATTAAATTCAAGTTGAATATATCGTTTGGAATAATTCACAGATGAAAAATAAGCACTCACCTGAGCATCAGGACTTTCTGAAGGTAATTTCCAAGAACGTGTTACATCCGGAAATTGAGTACTTTCTATTTTAATTACATCCGCGCCTAGCTCAGCAAAAAATGTTCCGACAGAGGGTCCGGCTAAAACGGTTGAAAGATCGATTATTTTTAAAGTACTAAGTATCATATACCAAACTGAACTGAGGTCATTGTGAGTGAACCAGCAACCGCTTTATCATTGAAAAATGCAACCTCATCTTGTTTTTCACTAAGTCCAACTGAATAAATCAAAGGAATATAATGATCCAAGGTGGGTACTGCCAGCGAAATTTGTTTGTGCAAATCCGACCAATTAATCAAAGATTGAAAATCTCTGTTGCTTATTTTATCTTTAAATATTGAATCTATTTCTAAAACCCAATCATACCCAAAACCTGGCGTATTAATTTTATCCCACGCTACCATTCCAAGGTTGTGAACCATGTTTCCACTACCTATAATTAGTATTCCTTTTTTTCGCAACGATTTTAATTCTTGTGCTAATTGAAAATGGTAGGACAATGGCTTGGTGTAATCGATACTTAACTGAATTACCGGAATATCTGCTTCAGGATACATATTTTTTAGAATAGACCAAGTGCCGTGATCTAATCCCCATTCATAATTATCTTGTATAGATGCACTAGAAACCGCTTCTTTCGCCCAATGAGCTACGTCAGGTGATCCAACCGCAGGATATTCAACATCAAACAATTGTTGTGGAAACCCTCCAAAATCATGAATAGTTTTTGGCCTTTCCATAGAAGTAACAAAGGTTCCTTTCGTCAACCAATGTGCGGAAATACAAATAATTGCTTTGGGTTTATCAAAATTTAAAGTGATTTTTTTCCACTGAAGTGTAAACTCATTTTGTTCGATCGCATTCATTGGTGATCCGTGTCCAACAAATAAGGTCGGAAAAATTTCATTACCCCTCTCCTTTTCGTCAAAAAAAGATCTCAAACTAGTGAGAGAAGCAAAAGCGATAGACATAGCAGACAATCCTAAAAAATTACGGCGTTCCAATATTAAGGTTTTGCAGCCTCCAATACATATTTTAGAATAATTGCTTCTTGATTGGCATCAATCCCAGCTTTTCTTGCCATGTCAGGAACAATTCGCTTCCATTGTTCGGCGGTATATTTTTCTCTTGGTTCAAATCCATGACATTTAGTACATTCCTGAGCATATAGAGTTGCCCCAGAAACATCTCGATTCACAGGAGTTGTAACTACCGGATTTTCAACCACCGTTGAAATGGTTCCTTTTGAGCACGAAGTAAGTGCAAGGGCAAATAATGCCACGATTATGCTATTTTTTTTCATCTTTTTCAATTATTTCAAGTGTAACAGGAGTTAATCCTGCCCGAATAAAATTCAATTTTTTAGCAGCCCCTAATGTTAAATCTATCACACGAGATGAACTTTTAGGTAAACGATCATTAATCTTTACTATTACAACTGAATCATTTTTTGTGTTTGTAACTTTAACCAATGTACCAAATTTCAATGTCTTGTGGGCAGCAGTTAAGCTATCATTTCGTAAAATCTCTCCTGATGAAGTCTTTCTGCCTTCAAAGGACATTCCATAATAACTAGCTATTCCTTTTTCTATTTCATTAGAGGAAAATGCTGAAAACATCACCCAAGAAACCATCAAATATAAAACTGTTTTCCTTTTCTTCATAAGCAAATGTAAGCTAATATGAATTGGTTAACAAAATTCATATTTATAAATTAGTCACTTTGTATTTTTTAACCTAAAATAAATTAAGTTTGTTATACTAAAAATTGAACTAATTGTGTCGTTGAAATCTATTTTCTTTTTGTTTTCATTCTTGGCTTTCTCACTACTTGCTCAAAAAGCGCCATTGAATATTGACACAAACTATGTTTATTATCTCCCATTTGCACCTGGTAAAAAGTCAATGGTCATGCAAGGTTACAATGGTGCATATTCACACCAAGGAGAATTTGCATTGGATTTTAAAGCTAAAAAAGGCACTCCAGTCCATGCTTCGAGAGAAGGAATTGTTTATAAAACAGAATCAACTAATGTAAAAGGAGGACCGAAAAAAAAGTACTTAAGTTTAGGAAATCATATTGTTGTAAAACACTCTGATGGCACTTTCGCAGCCTATTGGCACCTCTTGTATGAAGGGGTATTTGTGAAAGTAGGCGACACAATCACGAAGGGTCAATTAATTGGATTATCCGGAAATACGGGATATTCTTCCTGGGCGCACTTACATTTTGATGTTTATTATTATTCAGAAGGAAAACAAGTTACTGTACCAACTTTGTTTAAGACTACGCATGGAATAAAAAAATTAAAGGTCTATCATTCGTATAGGAAACCAATTGACTCCCAATCAGCTATTTCAAAAAATATAGATAAAATCGAATACCATTTTCAGGATGCCTCTGTTCCTCCATTACACCACCGGAGTTTTTCATGGATACTAACAGAAACCCATCTTCGATATTCAGCAAACTCATATGGTACTATTTTGAAGGATACAACCATTGCAATATCTACAATTAAATGGGAACAATGCAAAACCGCGTTCCTGAATTGTGGGATAAAAAATCAAAAGACCATTGAAAGCAATGATGGATGTACAGGAGGAACAGGAATAACGATCCAAACATGGCTTAATGAGAAAGAAAATTTTTCAGGTACCGCTTATACATGTGGGAAAACCACTGAAGGAAATCTTAGTGGTGATTTTGAAAAATTCTTATCTATAATTCAGGAGGGTATAGAACCAGTTGTTTATCAATATTAATTAAACAACGCTGTCCAACTGCATTTTTGATGAAGGATTGTTGATAATTCTGAAATTAAAACGCGCTGTTGCTCCATCGTATCACGATCTCGAATTGTAACCATGTTATCTTCTAAAGATTGATGGTCAACAGTAACCGAAAAGGGTGTGCCGATTGCATCTTGACGGCGATATCGTTTGCCAATAGAATCTTTTTCATCGTATTGCAACATAAAATCCAATTGGAGCATTTTTATTATCTCACGTGCTTTTTCTGGTAGACCATCTTTTTTTACTAAGGGCATAATGCATGCTTTGTATGGAGCAAGTGTGGCAGGAATTTTTAATACAACTCGCTCTGATCCATCTTCCAATGTTTCATTTTTATATGAAGCACTTAAAACAGCCAAAAACATACGATCTAATCCAATTGACGTTTCAATAACATAGGGGACATAACTTTGATTGAGCTCAGGATCAAAATAGTGCAGTTTCTTACCTGAATGTTGCTCATGTTGTTTCAAATCGAAATCTGTTCTGGAATGAATCCCTTCTAATTCCTTGAAACCCATCGGAAAATCAAATTCGATATCGCTGGCAGCATTGGCATAATGAGCTAGTTTCAAATGATCATGGTAGCGGTATTTTTCATCTCCTAAATTTAGGGCGTGATGCCAATTCAATCGGAATTCCTTCCAGTAGTTATACCATTTCATTTCTTCACCTGGACGCACAAAAAACTGCATTTCCATTTGTTCAAATTCACGCATGCGGAAAATAAACTGCCGAGCAACAATTTCATTTCTAAAGGCTTTTCCAATTTGAGCTATACCAAACGGAATTTTCATCCGACCCGATTTTTGAACATTTAGAAAATTCACGAAAATTCCTTGAGCCGTTTCAGGACGTAGATAGATAGTTGCAGCTTCACCTGAAACAGAACCTAATTCAGTTGAAAACATTAAATTAAATTGACGTACTTCGGTCCAGTTTTTAGAGCCAGAAATGGGGCATGTAATTTCCAAATCTACGATTAGTTGATAAACAGCTTCTAAGTCATTGGCCTCCAAACTTTCTTTCATTCGTTTTTCAACACTATCAATTTTTTCTTGACTTCGAAGTACATTTGGATTCGTCGCCCGGAATTGTGTTTCATCAAAATCGGCTCCAAAACGTTTTATTCCTTTTTCAACCTCTTTCTCTATTTTTTGCCGTTGCTTTTCAATATAATCTTCAATTAATACATCGGCACGATAGCGTTTTTTCGAGTCTTTATTATCTATTAAGGGATCATTGAAGGCGTCTATGTGACCAGAAGCTTTCCAAGTTGTTGGATGCATAAAAATAGCTGAATCTAATCCAACAATATTATCATGCATTTGAACCATGGATTTCCACCAATATGTTTTGAGGTTATTTTTGAGTTCAGCGCCTAATTGTCCGTAATCATAAGTTGCTGATAATCCATCATATATTTCAGAAGAAGGAAATACAAAACCGTATTCTTTTGCATGCGAAATAATGTCCTTCAATTTGTCTTCACGTTGTTCCATAGTACAAAGATAGTTTTTCTGTAAAAAGGAGAATGTACTTTGTTTGAAATCACTCAGCGATATAGACGGTTCATTACAATTAAAACACGAATCAATAAAACAGGATTATTACTAATTTTGTCAAGTTCAAAATACTTACAATTTTTATCAAAATTAAAAGAAAGTGAAATTTGAATAATTACCTCAAAAAATGAATACTAACAATAAATCTGTATTAGATTACATTACAAATTCCGACAAATGGAAACTAGAAATGGAAATAGTTCACACTTTCATACTAGATTGTGGATTAATAGAAGGATTGAAATGGGGCGTGCCCTGTTACATGTACAATAAAAGTAATGTAGTTTTAATTGGTTCATTCAAAGATTTTCTTTCGATTAGTTTTTTTAAAGGCGTGCTTTTGGCAGATTCAGAAAATATTCTTCACAAACCAGGTGAAAATTCACAAGCCGTGCGTATGTTTAAATTTACAAGTGTATCTGATATCATCCAGCTTGAGAAAACAATCAAAGCATACATTTACGAAGCCATAGAAATTGAGAAGAGTGGATTAAAAGTACCCCTTGAAAAATCCACAGATTTAATTTTACCAGAAGAGCTACTTGCCAAATTTGATAAAAACACCTCATTTAAAGAAGCATTTTTCGCTCTTACCCCTGGACGTCAACGCGGATACAATTTGTTCTTTTCAGATTCAAAACAGTCTAATACTCGAGTAGCCCGAATAGAAAAATATGAAGAACGCATTTTAAAAGGAATCGGCATCAATGATTGTACATGTGGACTTTCCAAACGAATGCCTCGTTGTGATGGGTCTCATAAACAAGAAAAAAAGTCTTTGTGAATGGGGGATTTAGCAACTGGTTAAATACTTAATAGTGTTCATCAAAATTCTGTAATTTTTTCAAACAGATTCCTATGAACTTTGTAAAACTTATTTACAAAGAAACCATTCATGGATCATTCAAAAGAAAATGGACTTTCCTCCGCGGAAGTTGAACAACGCATCCAATCGAACGGATACAATGAACTAAATATTTCTTCAACTCGGAATTTCTTTCAATTGGGGTTTGAAGTAATCAAAGAGCCCATGTTTCTTTTGTTATTAGGTTGTGGTTCACTTTACTTTTTGTTAGCGGAATGGGCGGAAGGAATCATTTTACTAAGTTGGGTTTTTGTAATCATTTTTATTACTTTTTATCAGAATCGAAAAACAGAAAAAGCACTTGAATCGTTAAAAAAACTTTCTTCTCCTCGTGCGCTAGTAATGCGAAATGGAATGGAAAAGCGGATACCGGGAAGAGAAATTGTTCCTGATGATATTGTAATCATTCATGAAGGAGATCGCATACCAGCCGACGGAATACTTATTGCAGCATCTAATTTATGCATTGATGAATCCATTCTTACCGGAGAATCTTTGCCCGTAAGTAAAACGCTGTCTTCAATTTCGATACACGTATTTAGCGGGACGCTTGTTGTGCAAGGCCGAGCCATGATTAAGGTTACGTTTACCGGATTAAATACAGCTTTTGGAAAAATCGGGAAGTCACTACAATCAATAGAAATTAAACAAACGAAACTTCAAATTGAAATCAAATTACTAATCAAGAAATTATTTTATGTTGGAAGTATATTAAGCTCTTTAGTAATTATAGCTTTTTTTATTACAAGAGGGGATCTTGTACAATCTCTTCTAAATGGTCTTGCAACAGCTATGGCCATGCTTCCTGAGGAATTCCCTGTTGTTCTCTCGGTTTTTCTATCAATCGGAGCGTGGAGACTTTCGAGTAAAAATTTGCTTACAAGAAAATCTTCTGCCATTGAAACACTAGGTTCGGCAACTGTTTTATGTTCGGATAAAACGGGAACGATTACACAAAACAAAATGGAGGTAGTTTCGATTTACACTTCATCTCATTTACTTACAAAAAATCAATTTGAAGAGAATAAAGAATTAATTCATCCGATACTTCAAACAGCATTTTATGCTTCTCACAATCAAACTATTGACCCGATGGAAAAAGCGATTCACCTGAGTTATAGTTCAATTAATACTATTGAATTAGTAGCACAAGAAACCGTAAAAGAATATGCGTTATCAAATGATATAACGGCAATGACGCATGTACTAAAACTAACGAATGAAAAATATCAAGTTTGTTGCAAAGGAGCGCCTGAAACAATCTTCAAGTTATGCAACCTATCATCAATCGAAGCTAAGCGTTTGTTAGCTCTTGTCGATCAATTAGGACATAAAGGACAACGCGTTTTAGGTGTAGCAAATACTACCTATGAGAATAAACTAAGTTTACCAGAAAAACAAAATGGATTTGAATTTGGATTTATTGGCTTACTTGGATTTGAAGATCCAATACGACCTGAAGTGCCTAAAGCGCTAAAGGAATGTGAGGGAGCTGGAATTAAAGTGATCATGATCACTGGAGATTTTCCTACAACGGCAAGAAGCATTGCTGAACAAGCTGGACTAATTGTAAACGAACCAGTAATTACCGGGTCAGACTTATTAACAATGAATGATCTGGAATTACAAGAGAAAATAAAAAAATGTAATTTGTTTGCCCGAATTATTCCTGATCAAAAACTACGATTAATAAAAGCATTGAAAGCCAATGGTGAAATTGTGGCCATGACCGGCGATGGTGTAAATGATGCACCGGCATTAAAAGCAGCTGATATTGGTATTGCAATGGGAGCTAAAGGAACCGATGTCGCACGTGAAGCATCTGCAATGGTTTTATTGGACGATAATTTCAGTTCTATTGTTGCAGCAATTCGTGCGGGACGAAAAATCATGGATAACCTACAAAAAGCCATGACCTATATACTCGCCATCCACACACCAATAATTGGACTTACCTTAATACCCGCTTTTGTTCCCTCCTTTCCAATTTTACTCATGCCACTGCACATAGTAATGATGGAACTCATTATTGATCCAGTTTGCTCTATAGCCTTTGAATCTGAAAAAGAAGAATTAAATATCATGAATCGCTTACCTAGAAATCCAAATGAGTCATTTTTTGGATTCAGAAAAATACTTGCTAGCACAAAAATTGGTGTTCTATTACTAGTAGCTATAATTTTTGTTTATATTATTTCAAGTTATAATAATCACACTGTGGGGGAAACTCGAGCGTTGACATTTTCAACCATGATATTTGGAAATTTATTTTTAATTGTCAGTACGCTTTCAACTTCTAGAAATGTTTTTGATGTCATAAAGGAAAAAAATAAATCACTCATAATTATTCTCATTTCTGCGGGTTCATTATTGCTTATGTTGCTATTAATTCCTGCATTAAGTTTAATTTTTAGTTTCGATTTTCCAGGTTGGATTAACCTATTGGGATCATTTTCTGCAGCATTGATAGTCCTAATTATACTTGAAATAAGGAAATGGAAAATTAGAAAAAAGTAAAAGCTTAAGTCCTGATAAAAAAATCAACTTAACTATGGGTTAAAAAGCTAATCATAGAATTAAATGCTCTCGCTCGGTGACTAAAATTGTTTTTTTCATTTAAGTCCATTTCCCCAAAGGTTCTTTTTTCATTTTCTGGAACAAAAATTGGGTCGTACCCAAAACCGGATTGTCCTTTTTTTTCTGAAATTAATTTTCCATGTACAATTCCTTCAAATTGATGTTCAATGTCATCTATAATCAATGTAATCACGGTTCGAAAACGTGCATTCCGATTTGCTTCATTTTCCATCTCCTCTAAAACTTTACTGATATTATCCTCATCACTTTTATGATGGCCTGCATAACGGGCAGAAAACACACCAGGACGATTATTCAAGGACTCAACTTCTAATCCTGTATCATCAGCAAAACAAGCAACTCCCGTTTTTTGGTAAATTGTCTGTGCTTTCAATTGTGAGTTTCCTTCGAGCGTATCCGCAGTTTCAGCGATTTCTTCGTCAAACTGAATATCTGTCAAGGATAATAATTGAAAATTATCAGGGAGCAAAGAGGCTATTTCTTTAACTTTATTCGAATTGTGTGTAGCAAAAACAAGTTTCATAATTAGAAACCCTGAACCCCGTTAACTGTCGTATATTTTAGTACGTTCTTTTTCTCTGGATGGATTCGGGCAAATGCGGATTGAACCGCCAAAGTTCCTTCATGAAAACCACAGAGAATTAACTTCAACTTATTCTCATACGTATTTACATCTCCAATAGCATAAATTCCCGGAATATTAGTAGAATAATCTAAGGTATTAACTTTGATAGCGCTCTTCTCAATTTCTAAACCCCAATCTGCTATTGGGCCTAAACTCGGTTTAAGACCAAAAAGCGGAATCAAATGATCCGCGTCAATTTCCATTAATCCATTGGTTTGATGCGTAATTTGAACTTTTTCCAGTTTACCATTTCCATAAATTCCTGTAACTTCTGCTTCTGTAATTAAATTGATCTCCCCTTTTCCAGCCATATCAATCACTTTTTGAACTGAATCCAAATGGCCTCTAAAAGAACTACTGCGGTGAACCAATATCACCTCAGATGCAATTTTATTTTCAGCCAAATAAATCGACCAGTCCAACGCTGAATCTCCTCCTCCAGCAATCACACAACGCTTTCCTTGATAAAAGTTAGGGTCCTTAATAATATACTCTACTCCTTTATCTTCATAACTTTCAAGTCCTTCGATAGGTGGTTTTCTTGGTTCAAAAACACCTAGTCCTCCAGCTATCATAACAATTGGAGCTTCATGTTTTGTGCCTTTTACAGTTGTTACAATAAACTTTCCATCAGAAGTTTTTTCAATTGTTTGTGCTGCCTCTCCAAGTGTGAAACCTGGTTTAAATGGAGCTGCTTGTTTCATCAAATTGTCAATCAACTCACCTGCCAAAATACTCGGAAATCCGGGAATATCATAAATAGGTTTTTTAGGATAAATTTCCGAACATTGTCCACCTGGTTGTGGAAGAGAGTCTATTAAATGACAAGTCAATTTTAAAAGACCTGCTTCAAAAACAGTGAACAAGCCAACTGGACCTGCTCCAATAATAATAATATCAGTTTGAATCATGCAACTAGAATAAAACAATTATCTAACATACCATTAGTCAAATTGTTTTACCAATGGTTTAATCTATTATAAACTTATTTTGCGTAATTAACGGAACGTTTCTCACGGATTACAGTAACTTTTACTTGGCCTGGATACGTCATTTCAGTTTGAATTCGATGGGAGATAGTAAAAGACAATTCATCTGCCTTTGCATCTGTGACTTTCTCTGCTTCTACCATTATACGTAATTCTCTTCCCGCTTGAATGGCGAATGCACTAGAAACTCCATCATAGGACAAAGCCAATGCCTCCAAATCCTTAATTCGTTTTATATAAGCGTCAACAATCTCTCGTCTTGCGCCAGGACGTGCTCCAGAAACTGCATCACAAACTTGAACAATTGGAGAAATCAAGGAAGTCATTTCTATTTCATCGTGGTGCGCTCCAATTGCATTTAAAACTTCTGCTTTCTCACCATATTTTTCAGCGATTTTCATACCAAGTATAGCATGAGGCAGTTCCGGTTCTTCATCAGGAACTTTACCAATATCGTGTAACAAGCCTGCTCTTTTCGCGATTTTAACATTCAATCCAAGTTCCGCAGCCATAATAGCACATAAGTTAGCTACTTCTCTTGAGTGTTGTAATAAGTTTTGACCATAAGAAGAGCGGTACTTCATGCGACCTACCATTCTCGTCAATTCCGGATGCAAACCATGAATCCCAAGGTCGATGCATGTCCTTCTACCTGTTTCTGCGATTTCTTCTTCTAATTGTTTGCGCGTTTTGGCTACTACTTCTTCTATTCGAGCAGGATGAATTCTGCCATCTGAAACCAATTGATGCAATGCCAAACGGGCAATTTCTCTTCTAACAGGGTCGAAACAAGAAAGAATTATTGCTTCCGGGGTATCATCAACAACTATTTCCACACCGGTTGCAGCCTCAAGCGCTCTAATATTTCTTCCCTCACGGCCAATAATCCTACCTTTAATTTCATCTGATTCAATATTGAAAACAGAAACTGCATTTTCGATTGCTTGTTCAGTTGCGACACGTTGAATTGACTGGATCACAATCTTACGTGCTTCTCGATTAGCGTTTAATTTTGATTCTTCAACAATTTCTTTAATATGCACCAAAGCATTTGTTCGTGCTTCATCTTTCAATGCCTCTACTAACATAGTTTTTGCTTCCTCAGCTGGCAAACCACTTATTTTAGACAATTCAGCAACACGTTTTTGTTGCATTTTATCCAATTCTTGGCTTTTAACTTCCAACGCTTGAATTTTTGTATCAAGTTCTAATTGTTTTTTCTCAAGGTCTTTTTCTTTTCGACCAAAATCTTCCATTTTTTGATTTACCGATTTTTCCTTGTTTCTTATACGGTCTTCTCCAGATTGTATTCTACGTTCCTTTTCCTTGATTGTTGTTTCATGCTCCTCTTTTAATCGCAAGAAGTTCTCTTTGGCTTGAAGAATTTTATCTTTTTTTATATTCTCTCCTTCGGACTCAGCATCCTTAATCATTTTTTCACGCTTTGCTTTTAGCATCGTTTGTTGAACAATAGCAACAACTCCTCCTCCTCCTACAAGACCGATTAACAGCCCAATTACAATTTCCATAACACTTAATTTGTTTTAAACTAGTACAAAAAAAGCTATCGGAGAATCGGTAATTTAAAGATTAAGCTTACTTTCAATATCAGATAAAGCATTTTCAATATCAGAATAATCAGGTTCATCTGTCTTATTATTCATTCGATTCGATGCTTTTGAAAGCAATTGCAACGAAGACATCGCCAATAAATCTTGCATATCTTTCACCGCATAATTCTCTTGTAATAATTGAATTGCACGATTGATATCCTCAGCCGCTTTTTGAATTTGAACCTCTTCACCCACATTTACTTTCAATGGATAGGTTCTTCCTCCAATAACAACATTTAATGACAATTTCTCCATGAACTATTTTTTAAGTTGTTCAATACAGTAATCTATTTCTTTTACCAATTCATCAATTTCATCCTCCGTACGACCAACTGGTTTTTGAGAAAGCTCGATAACTTGTTTTTTAGCCAACTCTATTTCTTGATTTAAGTTATCAATCACTGATTGCAAATTTTGTTCGGTTTGAACCTTCATGTGCAATTCATTCTTCAATGATTGAATTTCATTAGACATAGTTGTATTTTCAATTTTCAAATCTGTTAACCCTTGTAAAAGGGTCGCAATTTTAGCTTTAATACTTTCTATACTTATTTGAATTCTCTCAGTCATAAAAATGGCTTTGTACAAAGTTAGCATTCCGGCCAACATGAAAGAACTTTTCGCGCTAATATTTTTTATTTCAAGAAGAAATCAACCTTTTCAATCTCTGTCTAATGTTAGTTTTACACACTTAAATGTGCTAAACTTGTGAATACACGTCTCTTTTAAAAGACGAAACAAATTAATTTTGAATATGAAATTATTCCCTCTAAAAATTATCTTGCCTCTCATTTTTTGGATGTTCTCATTTTTTGGATTAACGCAAGATTATAATTTTCATAATCCATTATCAATTCCTATTAGCATAGGAGCCTATTTTGGTGATTTAAGACCAAATCATTTTCACATGGGAATAGATTATCGAACAAACGGGGTTGAGGGATTAAACCTACATTCAATCGCAGATGGCTATGTTTCGCGGGTACGTGTCACCCCTTATGGATATGGCAAAGTTGTATATATAAATCATTCAGATGGATTAACTAGTGTATATGCCCATTGTTCAAAATTCCTTGGAAAATTGGATTCTGTGGTAAATGCAGCCCGGATAAATCAACAAAATAATGAAATTGAACTTTATCTAGATTCAAATGCCGTTCCTCTTCAGAGAGGCCAAGTTTTTGCTCTTTCAGGAAACACAGGAAGTTCAACAGGTCCACATTTGCATTTTGAAATTAGAGAAACAGCGACAGATACTCCATTGAATCCCCTATTATTTGGGTTAGGAAACAAGGATATTTATAAACCAACGATAAATTCAATGAAGGTTTATGGATTAAGTAATGAAGGATTTATTATACCAAAAAAATCCAAAACTATTAGCATTATCAACGGGAAACTAGCATCAGGAAATACTATTGTACTACCATCCAATTTTTCAATGCTTTATGGCACAATCGGAATTGGGATTTCAGGATATGACCCTCATTCAACTGGGGCTTGTGGACTTTATGAAAATAAACTCACTAGTAACAATAAACTACTTTATCATACCAAATTAAACAAGGTGAGTTTTGAGGAAACTAGATATATCAACACATACAAAGATTATTCTGGTTATAAAAACGGGTTAAAAATTCACAAGCTATTTAAAAATTCGATGAATCAATTCAATTCAACTGAAACAAATTCTACTGGCAAAATTAAATTATATCCATGTGATAGCGTTCCATTAGAAATTGAAACAATTGACGCATTCTCAAACGCTTATAAAATCAAATTTGGGTTAACGATTGAATCAGGTCAGATGGATACAACTCAACATTTTTTTCCTGAAACAAGTTATTGGAAACCTAATAATAAGTATGAAATACAACTTAGTAATTGTTCCTTACTAATTGATTCTTTGAGCTTATACGAGCCAACCAAAATGAATATTGTGGATAACGGTAAAAAAATAAATTTTGGTGACCTCTACCAAGCTATAAATAAGCCAATCATTATATCCTTTAAAGATTGGAAAAGTTCAAAACATTCAGACAAAAACTATTTTATTGGATATTTAAATGGTTCTCACTACGACTATTGCGAAACCGATATAAAACAAAATCACTTGATAACTAAAGCCCTCAAGTTTGGGACATATAAAGTCATTATAGATACCATTAAACCAAAAATAACTCCATTAAACTATACAAACTATGGTTTTAATAGTAAATCCAAAACGTTTGTTTGGACAATTGCTGACAACGAATCCAAACTATCCAAATATGATGTTTATATAAACAACGAATGGATTACTGCTGATTTTGACTACAAAACGAAGAAACTTAAATCAACTATTGAAAATCCTTTACATGAGATTTATTGCATACGAATTATTGTTTCCGATGTTTGTGGCAATGTAAACATACTCGAAACAAGCTTTCATTAACCATTTCAGTATCTAATTGACCTAAATTATCAAAAAAAAAGACTGCCTAAGCAGTCTTTCAAAATATATTTTAGTGTTCCTCTTCCCCTTCTGCCAATGGCACATTTTGAGGAATGAAATCAGTCTCAGCTCCTGGCTTTGAATAATCATATGGCCATCTGTGAACAGTCGGTAGTTCTCCCGGCCAGTTACCATGAATATGCTCAACAGGCGTTGTCCATTCTAAGGTGTTTGAATTCCAAGGATTTTGAACTGCTTTAGGTCCTCTATAAATACTGTAGAAGAAATTGAATAAGAACAAAGCTTGACCTAACGCTGCAAGAATTGCAAATATGGTTACTATAACATTCAAATCCATAATCATCTCGAAAGAGTTGATATCAAATTCCTTGTAAACAGAGTAATCGTAATATCTTCTTGGTGCACCTGCTAATCCAACAAAGTGCATTGGGAAAAATACGCCATAAGCTCCAACCAAGGTAATCCAAAAATGAGCATAACCTAATCTAGTATTCATCATTCTTCCATACATTTTAGGAAACCAATGATATACACCAGCAAACATTCCAAACACCGCAGACATTCCCATTACAATGTGAAAATGCGCAACTACAAAATATGTATCATGTATTGCAATATCTAAGGCAGAATCAGCAAGAATAATTCCGGTTACACCACCTGTAATAAACGTTGAGACTAGGGAAATCGCAAATAACATAGCAGGTGTAAAAACCAATGAGCCTCTCCAAAGCGTTGTCAAATAGTTGAAGACCTTTACAGCTGAAGGAATAGCTATCAACAAGGTTGTGAAAACAAAAACACTACCTAGAAAAGGATTCATACCGGTAACAAACATGTGGTGACCCCAAACAATAAATGATAAAAATCCAATAGCTAATATAGAACCAATCATTGCTCTATAACCAAAAATAGGTTTTCTCGAATTTGTAGAGATAATTTCTGAAGACAACCCAAGCGCCGGAAGCAATACGATGTATACCTCTGGATGACCTAAAAACCAAAATAAATGTTGATATAACAAAGGTGACCCACCATGATTTGTAAGCATTTCACCACCTACTATAATATCAGAAAGATAAAAACTTGTACCAGCCAATCTATCCATTGTTAACAACAACGCTGCCGATAACAATACTGGAAACGATAATACACCAAGAATTGCTGTAACAAAAAAGGTCCAAATTGTTAAAGGCATTCTTGTCATGGTCATACCTTTAGTTCTTAAATTGATTACTGTGACAATATAATTTAAGGAACCAATCAATGAACCCGCAATGAAGATAGTCATCGAAATCAACCACAATGTCATTCCTAGACCAGAACCTGAAATAGCTTGAGGTAAAGCTGATAATGGAGGATAAATAGTCCAACCAGCCATTGCTGGTCCAGATTCAATAAATAAGGAAATTAACATTATCACTGAAGAAATCGCAAAAAACCAATAGGATAGCATATTTAAAAACCCAGAGGCCATGTCTCTTGCACCTAATTGCAAAGGAATCAGTATATTAGAAAACGTTCCGGATAATCCACCCGTTAAAAGGAAAAAAACCATTATGGTTCCGTGTATGGTAACCAAACCAAGGTACATATCTTCCTTTAAAACACCACCTGGAGCCCAACGTTCACCTAAAAAGAAAGACAAGGTATCAGAACTCTCACCTGGCCAAGCCAATTGTATCCTGAACAAAATAGACAATAACATTGCAATTATCCCCATAAAAACGGCAGTTATAAGAAACTGCTTGCCAATCATTTTATGGTCATGACTAAAAATATATTTAGAAACAAAACCCTCCTCATGATGATCATGATTGTGATGACCATGTCCATGCAAATCTTCTTCGTGAGCTACTGAAGCCATATTCTTACGTATTTAATTAAACCTTTTTGTTTGAGTCTTTTTTTTCCGGTAAAACGGCACTTGAATCTACCACTGTTGAGTCCGCTGGGGTTGGATTAGGTGACTTAGCAGGGGAAACAACTGGAAAATACTTGTCTTTAAATGTCTCTTTCATTTTTTTATTCTCCCATGCGACGTATTCAGCTTTAGACAAAACAACTACAATCATTTTCATATTATAATGTGCACCTCCACAAATTTTATTACACATTAAGATATAGTTGAAATTTTCATCTTTCTTTTTAATCTTCATGTCCTTCGTTGTAATATCTGGGGTGAATTTAAAACGTGTAGTTAAACCAGGCACAGTATTCATCTGAGCCCTAAAATGTGGAAAGTAGGCTGAATGCAATACATCCTTTGCTCTAAATTTAAATTCATACAGTTGATTGACACATAGATAAAGTGTATCCTTTTGAATAAAATCATCCCAAGCATCATTATCTAATTTCGAATCATGGTTTTCCTTCATTTGATATAGCAATCGAATCAAACGCTCTTTAGAGGACAACTCTTTCTCCAAGACATTTTGTATTGAATCACTTAAAATAATAGATGGGTTATTAAGCTTAGCTTGAATTGATTCTATTCCCGTCACACCTTTCAACATGTGGAAGATGGCAGTATCAATTGTATTCTTCGTAACCAATCCCAATTCATTATTATCCGAAGTTAGTTTGTAATCAAATTTACCCAATCTGTTATTTTTACCTGCATATCTAGCTGTCCATTCAAATTGTTTCGAATATAATTCCACAACTTTTGCATCATTTCCAGAAACTGATGTTATATCATTCCATGATTTCAAACCTAAAATGATAATTACTGCCAATACACATGCAGGAACAACTGTCCACAACATTTCCAATTTATTATTATGTGGATAATAAAAAGCTTTAACTCCCGGCTTTCTAACATATTTATAAGAGAAATAAAACAAAAGCGCATTTGTAAAGAAGAACATCGCAATTACAATAATAAAATTCAGATTTAGTAACCAATCCGTTTCTTTACCTTCAACACTTGCTGCTTCACCTCGTCCTGTCCATCCATATTCTAACATCAAATATATAAAACCAAAAAATTGAACAAACATAAAAATCAACAACAATAAAGCATTGAAATTATTATCCTTATCACTTATCTCATGTTCATTTTTGCCTCTTAATTTTGAGGATAGTTCATACACTCTAACCAATTGCGCAATTGCAATTGCCGCAATTATTACTACTAGTAATATGATTAATTTACTTTCCATTGTATCTGTTTATTTCTGTTTAATTAAATTTCATGGTGTACACTCTCATCCAAGAAGGGGTGATTAACCGGCATTAAAGGAGCCTTGGTTAAGTTATTCAATAAAATTCGAATAAATAACCCGACACAAACCAATGCTAAACCAATTTCAAGGAAACCTATTGATGCTTTAGGTCCTAGAGATCCTGCTGAAATCATCAAGTAAACATCTGTCCAATGACCCATTAATATTACAACCCCCACAAAAGTTAAAACTCCATAATTTCTTTTTGCATCACGAGACATTAAAATCAACATTGGAAACGCAAAATTGATTAAGAACATTGAAAAGTATAACACCTTGAAGCTTTCCATTCTTATTTGATAATAGGTCACCTCCTCACCAATATTCGCATACCAAATCAACATAAATTGAGAAAAGAATAAATAGGACCATAAAAATGACGTTGCGAAAGTCCATTTTCCTATATCATGAATGTGAGAATCATTGACTCTTTCCAAATAACCCAATTTTTTAAGGTAAATAGTCGTTAAAACAATCACAACCATAGCAGAGCACCACATTCCAGCGAATGTATACCATCCAAAAAGTGTTGAAAACCAATGTACATCAATTGACATAATCCAGTCCCAAGCAGATGTTGAACTAAACACAGCAAAGAAAACTAAAAACGTTGCACCTTTTCTATAATTTTTAAAATGTAAATTGGTTCCTCCAATTCTATCTTCTTCTAAAGATCTTTTTCTAAATCCATTCCAGAAAACATAATAAGTTACTAGATAAGCTATAGTTCTAATCCAAAAGAAACCTTTGTTTAAATATGCCTTCTTTCCCTCAATGATGTCATCAAAATGATGAGATGCGGGATTCGTTGTTTCAGGATCCATCCAAATGTATATATGAGCACCATCCATCAATGTAATGATTAACAAAATAACCGCCAACAATCCCATTCCATAGGGTAGAACACCAGCTATTCCCTCTATTACCCTTTTCACAGATGCATACCACCCCGTTTCAGTTGCATATTGCAAAGCAAGAAAGAATAATGCACCTAGTGCAATGGCAAAAAAGAAAAATGCATTTATTAACCCATTTGTCAAAAGTCGAGTAGTGAATTGATGATCCTCATAATTAGTTGCAACTCCAACTGCTGCCAATGCCGCACCTACTACTATAAGAGACAACGTAATTTTCTTAGCTCTTGCAGGTATTGTAAATTCCATACTCATTTCTTATTTATTTATAGTTTTAACTACAACAGAATCTTTAGATTTATCCATAGAGGATGAAACCAATTTTCCGTTTTCAACTTTCCCGTAATTTTTGTCTACCAAATTACGGATGTAATGAACAACCGTCCAGATTTCTTTTTTATCCAACATTGAACCATGTGCTCCCATTGAACCTTTACCATAATATATAGAATAAAACATTTGCCCATTAGAAATAGAAGCTCGATCTGCGTAATTAGGCACCCCATCAAATGTTTTATTTATTGACATTTGACCATTACCATCGCCCTTCTCTCCATGACAATGCATACATTTCGAAGAGTATATTTCTTTACCTTCTTTCAAAATTTTTGAAGCATTTTGAGCCGTCATTGTATAAGGATTAATCACGTCTTCTTTTGCTAATTCGTATTCATTATTTGCTGAAAACTTAAAATCTCTTAATCCATGTGTTGACCAAAATTCAGCACCTGGATTTCTGAAATAAGGAAGCATAAGAGAAACATCTTCAGCATTATTCCCATAATAAGGAATTGTACCCAATGGAGGTGTTTTTGCAGAAAGTTGATTTTTTAACCTACCGTATTGCTTACCTCTAATTTCACCGTAATCAACATAGGATTCTATTGCGGGTGAACGATACATATCTGGCATATATTCCAAACCAGCACTATCACTATTTGAAACACAGCTCGTAACCATTATAGATATAACGGCTACTGTTGCTATACCTACTAATTTTATCAATCTAATTTTCATTGCTTATTACCTTTATCGGGTTATAATTCTTAACATTCCTTTTCTTCGAATCCTTCAATTCCAGTTTCCTTCACCAAATTTTGAATATCTTCTGATGTATAATTTCCGTTCTCTGAAACTCGAATTTCGATTACAAAGCGATCATCAGTGGTACTTGGATATGGGTTTTGAGCAGGCATTCCAGGTAAAGTTTTATTTCTTAATAAATACGTTATAGCCATACCGTGAGCTGCACAAAGTACAGTAAATTCGAACGTGATAGGTATAAAGGATAAAATATTTTCCAGATATGAAAAATTTGGCTTCCCTCCTATATTCATAGGCCAATCTACGATCATCATGAACCTCATTCCAACGGTTGCTAATGTTAGTCCAGTAAGACCATACAAAAAAGCCATTATACCTAAACGTGTGTTTTTAATTCCAATAATAGGATCAATTCCATGTATTGGAAAAGGTGAAAAAACTTCATTTATTTTGATTCCTTTTGAAACCAATTTCTTAGCACCGTCTTTCAATACTTCTTCATCGGTGTATGTGGCGAAAATTACTTTATCTGACATTACAATGTGTTTAGTTCAATTATTAATGTGCGTGTTCTGTTTCTGGACTATTTTTATAGGACTCACCAGAAGATTTTAAAATCGTTTTTACTTCGTTCAATGCTAATACAGGAAAAAAGCGAGCAAACAATAAGAAAAACACAAAGAAAAGTCCGATTGTACCTACATAAATACCTATATCAATGTGACTTGGATAATGCATACTCCATGCGGATGGTAAATAATCACGATGTAATGACGTAACAATGATAACATATCGTTCAAACCACATACCGATGTTCACTATGATAGAAATGAAAAAAGTAAACAATAAACTTCTTCTTAATTTTCTAAACCACATTAATTGAGGAGAAATAACATTACACGTCATCATAGACCAATATGCCCACCAATATGGACCAGTAGCTCTATTTATGAATGCATAAGATTCATATTCTACTCCAGAATACCATGATATAAATAATTCGGTAATGTAAGCAGTTCCAACAATTGATCCTGTTACCATTATCACGATGTTCATGTATTCTACATGCTTAGTATGGATATATGCTTCCAACCCCATCGCTTTTCTCATAATCAACATAAGCGTTTGTACCATTGCAAATCCAGAAAATACTGCTCCGGCAACAAAATAAGGAGGGAAAATTGTCGTATGCCAACCAGGAATAATTGATGTTGCAAAATCAAAGGATACAATTGAGTGAACCGAGAATACCAATGGAGTAGCTAAACCTGCTAAAACTAATGATACTAATTCAAATCGGTTCCAATGCTTTGCTCTACCAGACCAACCAAAGGAAAGAATAGAATACATTTTTTTCGAAATTGGTTTTTTTGCACGATCTCTAATAGTAGCAAAATCAGGAATTAAGCCAATATACCAAAAAATTAAAGAAACTGATAAATATGTCGAAATAGCAAAAACGTCCCAAAGTAGAGGAGAATTAAAGTTCACCCACAATGAACCAAACTGGTTTGGCAAAGGTAAAGTCCAATATCCTACCCACAACCTTCCCATGTGAATCAATGGAAACAAACCAGCCATAAATACAGCAAAAATTGTCATTGCTTCTGCTGAACGATTAATCGCCATTCTCCATTTTTGCCTAAACAATAATAAAACTGCTGAAATCAACGTACCTGCATGTCCAATTCCAACCCACCATACGAAGTTGGTGATATCCCATGCCCATCCAATGGTTTTATTTAATCCCCATACCCCAACACCAGTACCAAGAAGGTAAACAATACAACCGACACCATAAACACCAATAATTAATGCTATTCCAAAAAGAATATACCACATTTTAGGTGCTTTATCTTCAATTGGTCGACAAACATCCTCCGTGATATCATGATAAGTTTTGTGACCTAAAATGAGGGGTTCTCTAATTGCTGCTTCTTTATGCATTTCTTTTAATTTATCAATTAATGATGACCTTTATTACTCTCTTTTGTTTCTGTACTATGAGAAGCACCATGATTACTATCTTTTTGTAAAGCAGATAATAATTCGTTTTTCTCATTACGTACTTTTACTTTATACCAAACATTTGGTTTAACACCTATTTCTTCCAATGCTTGATAAGCTCTTTTATCTGACGAACTTTTTCGGACAAATGAATTTACATCATTCCAGTCTCCTACTTGAATAGCATGCGTAGGGCAAGCATCAGCACAAGCTGAAGAGAATTCCATATCTTTTACAGGTCTACCATCTTTTTTTGCAACTAATTTTGTCGCTTGAATACGCTGAACACAGAAAGAACATTTTTCCATTACTCCTCGGGTGCGAACAGTAACATCTGGATTTAATACCATACGACCAAAATCATCTTGAGCCGGATTGACTTCCGTAAATTTCTTGTATGATGGATAATTAAACCAATTGAATCTTCTTACTTTATAAGGACAGTTATTTGCACAATACCTAGTACCAATACAACGATTATAAGTCATTTGATTCAATCCCTCATTACTATGAGTTGTTGCAGCAACTGGACAAACCGTTTCACATGGTGCATGATTACAATGATGACACATCATAGGCATATGAACCACTTTAGGATTCAACGACGCTTTTTCCGCTTTATCAAAACTAAATGTATCATCATCTTTTCTAGTTCCAACTGTAGCTTCTTCATCCGAACAAAAATAACGATCGATTCGAAGCCAATGCATTTCACGACCACGTCTCACTTCATCCTTACCAACTACAGGTACATTGTTTTCTGCCTGACACGCTACTAAACAAGAACCACAACCAATACAAGAAGATAAATCTACTGTCATTCCCCAACGGTGACCTATATGCTCAACCGGATGACTATTCCATAAATCGAATTCTCCAACTGGTTTTTCAACGTGTTCGCCATTCTCATCCAACTTCTGTAATAAAAAAGCAGGATTGTAAGCATCTTTAGATTTTGATTTATAAATATCCAATGTTGTTTCACGAACAATTGAATGTCTAGCCATAACTGTATGGTGAATCTGAGTTGCCGCTATCAAATAAGTTTCATTAGTCGACTCTATTTTACCGGCTGTATTAAACTCCATTAATCCAGATGTGGTTGAAACAAAAGGGAAAACATTCGCACCAATAGACTTAGGACTTCCGTTTTCATTTGTTACATGTCCACCATATTCTTTGGTTTGAAAAGCCGCTTTTCCAATTTGTTCACCATTTGCACCTCTACCATATCCAATAGCAATTCCGATGGTTCCCGGAGTTTGACCTGGTAATGGATAAACCGGTAATGAAACTGTATTTCCGTTAACTGTTACTTTAGCAACACTTAACCCATGTTCCTGATCATAGGTTTTAACGAACTTATAGGAATCCAATTCAGATGGATTCATGGTAATATAGTTATCCCAGGTTACTTTTGTAACTGCATCTGGAAGCTCTTGTAACCAAGGATTATTGGCATGCGCTCCTGTTCCTATTGCATTTTTCTGATATAAAACTACTTCTAATCCCGACGCTTTTGGCACAACTGGAATAGACACTTCTTTAAAAGCATTCAATCCAGATGTAAGAACCGGAGAGCCAGATTTCACACTTTCTTTCTCAGGTGCTGATGGATTCTCTTTGGAGACAACTTCTTCAACCTTAGCTGTCGAAATTGAACTTGTAATATCTATACAACTATTGTGAACTGCCATATTCCACATATTCGTGAAATTGGATTCTTCATCATTCGAAGCAAATACAGTAGACTTCCAATTTGATTGAATATAATCGAACGCCTCTGTAGAATTTTTTGTTACACGTTTTTTTAAACCTGCCCAAACTAACACATTCTCCAATAAAGAAGATGTTCCAAAAAGTGGACGTATGGTAGGTTGCGCAAGGGAAAAATGAGATCCAACCGGATTATAGTCAGACCATGTTTCTAACGAATGACTTTCTGCACAAACAATTTGACATTTAGATGCAGTTTCATCCATGTGAGAAGTAACGGCAATAGTATTTTTAATTTTTGATAATGCATCACCAAATTTCTTTCCATTCGGTAAAGAATATACCGGATTAACACCTGCCAATATTAATGTTTCAGGACCTTGTCCGGCAATTACATTTTTCACTAACGAATTAACCTTAGCGTCGTCACCATCAAACAGATGAACTGGCTTAGTCAAATCTATTGTTACACCATATGCGCCAAGTAAATTGTTTAATTTATTTGCCAATAATTGAATAGACTTATTATTAGATCCGGCTACAACCAATGATTCTCCACGCGTTGTCTTTAATGACTTAATTGCTTCATCAGCTACTGATTTAGCTTGATTAGACAAATCAGAAGATTGTGAAACAGAACCACCGAATGCTTTGATTAAATAAGATAAAACATTTGCCTCCTCTGAAGGTTTAATCATCCCTCTATAATCAGCATTTGTTCCAGAAATAGACATCACAGATTCAAACTGAAAATGCTTTGACATCCATTTACTATCTGGATTTCTTGTAATACCGTATTGAGTTTGATATAAATTACCCATTAGCCATGTCCCAAGAAAATCAGCTCCAATAGACACTATTGTTTTTGCTTTACTGAAATCATAAGACGGAATTAATGCTTGACCGAAATTTTCCTGGTTAGCTAATCGAATAGCACGATAAGAAACCGCGTCATATTGAATATGTTCAAATTTTCCTTCACCCAATTTCTCTGATAGAGAAGCAATTGCAAGTTTAAGTGACGGGCTTATTACAGTTCCAGTTAATAAAACTGTCTTATTCGAAGAACCTAATGCTGCTGAGACAGAAGAATCAATTGTTGACCAAGATTTGGCAACTTTTGAAATTGTTGGTTTCTGAAGTCGGGAACTATCATATAAACCAAGTACAGATGCAATTATCTGAGGATTTGTACCTCCTTGAGTAATCCCAAAATCTCTATTTCCCTTGATGTAAATTGGTCGAGCCTCTCTAGTTTTAACTAAAATACTAGAATAAGAATTACCATCATAATAGGTTGACGCATACCATGTTGGCATTCCAGGAGTAACATGCTCTGGTTTATTAACATAAGGAACCACTTTAGTAACTGGTGCTTCACATGCCGCCACCGTTGCAGCTGCAACAGAAAAACCTAGAAACTTTAAAAAGTCTCTTCTAGCAGTTGATTTTTCAGCTAAGTTATCATCACCTAAAAACTCTTCAACTGACATCTCAGCAGGGAACTCTTGTTCTTTCGATTTTAAGAATTCTGGAGTTTCTTTCAATTCTTCTAAACCTTTCCAATATTTTCTTGTCATCATCATTCTTTTTTATACGAACGCTGTTTTTCTTCTATTAATAGTGGCATTTTGCACACTCCCAACCACCTAATTCACTTACAGTAACTTTGTTATCTTTCAAGTATTTACGGTAAAGTGATTTGTCATTATTTAATAAACGTCTGTGAATTTCATTGTAATATCCGTCTTTTTTGTCAGACAATGGACCTTTAGAAATTTCCTTTTTGTCGTGGCATTCAATACACCAACCCATTGTTAATGTTGGTTTCGATAATTTGATGTTCCCCTCTACTTTATTCAATTCAGCAACTGGTTGAACTTTCGCAGTCTCTTTCATTTTTGCCATATCACCGTGACATTGTTTACAATCTATACCACCAACAACAACGTGTTGAGAGTGATTAAAATAAACATGGTCAGGTAAGACATGAACCTTGTTCCAAACAATCGGTTTCGAAGGATTTTTATACTCACCATCAACAAAACCAGCTGCAGCATATATTTTTTTAATCTCTGCAGCATAAGGTTTTCCTTCTCCGTTAATTTGTTTGTGGCAATTCATACAAACATTGACCGAAGGGATTCCTGCTGATTTTGATTTAGTCACAGAACTATGACAGTATTTACAATCAATGCCATTAACTCCTGCATGAACGCTGTGAGGAAATTTGATTGGTTGACTTGGCTGATAAGCTTCTGTTACACCTATCGTAAACAAACTTTGAAACAATGCCACGATTACAGATATAACAACCACAAGAGTTGCGAGACCTACATGCAATCTATATTTCCAAGCAACCGTTTTTAATTCAGAAAAATAAGTTTCATGCTCTTTTACCGGTTTTCCTTCACTTTCTCTAACAGCATAATTTAATTGACGCCTAACTCCGCCTACAGCCAAAATAACTGTCACAAATATGACGCCTAATAAAATCCATGTCCATGAGTTACCCTCCGACTCACCCTCTTCTTCTCCTCCTGCAACAGCTCCACCTTTGGATTTATCATTACCTCCGGCACTTGGTTCTGGTTGAGCATCAACATAATCCAAAATACCATCTATTTCTTCTTTTTTTAATTCAGGAAATGCAGACATTGCTGTTGGTTTCGATTGAGAAACCTGCATAGCGTATGGATCAGTTGCTGCGGCATTTTGCCAGTTGTTTACCCAAGCATAAATAGAACCTTCTTTTGCGCCTCCAGCCGACCATTTGTCGCGGGCTTTAAATAATTTAGGTCCGGTACCATCCTTGTGCGGTTGGTGACAGCTTGCACATTTAGCCTTAAATAATCCAGCGCCATCTACTTTGATTTTGGCTGCATCCTGAGCATTGGATAAAGATACTACGGTAATAAATGCAAGAGCAAGAAACCCGTGACTCCATTGATTAATGATTCTAAGCATCTGATTGTAAGATATTTTCACTTATTTCTACAATTTAGTTTACTGCCTTTTAACGCAATTTTACGCAGTTAGGCGTTCGCAAAATTAGAAGATTGTTCGTATTTTATGACAAAATGATGACAATTTTAATTGTTTTTTTACTAATTTAAAATCATTCTAAATAAGATTCCGTTTTTTAAGGGGCTTGAATTTTGGGATTCTTGAATAAATAATTAATATCTTTGTAAATAAGATATCAAATCGATTATGAATATTTCGCTTTCTATTATTTGCTTTTCTTTAACATTTTGTTTTTCAAGTGCGGGTTTTACTCAGACAAAAGTTATTGCTGATGGTCGTATTTTAGGCCTTGTGGGAGGTAAATCTGGAGGTTCTTACATGGGATACAGGTTACACATTTCTTTTGATGCAGAAAAAACGGTAATTGACAGCCAACGCAAAAGATTTATTTCTCAATTCCCAGGGGTGGATACGTATGTTGCCTACAGAACACCATACTTTTATTTAGATGCCGGTGATTTCAGAACAAAAGCTGAAGCAGATGAAATTCATTCAAAATTAAGAAAAAGCTACCCACTTTCTACTGTTGTAAAACAAGCTATTAATCTTCCAAGAATCGATTAACAGCAAAATTGAAAATGGTATAAAACCATCCGAATGGCAAAAAAAAAGAGCTCATTTAAAACTCAACCAATAAATTCTTCTATCCCATACGATAAATTAATTTTAAAACTCATCACCTCTCACAAAAACAAAGTTTTGTCTCATCGACAGATTTGTGGGATGTTAACAATCAAAGACCCCAGTTTACGCAAATTAATTTTTGAAAAATTAGTAGACCTATCGCGACAAGGAAAAGTTAAGCGAGTGGGTCATGCAGAATTTAGCCTTAGCACAACCGAAAGTCTCCTAATCGGAAACCTAACCATTGTTAACAGTGGAGTTGGGTTCGTTTCTATAGAAGGTCAACCAAAAGATGTTTTTGTTGGACCCAATAATCTTGGAAATGCAATGGATGGTGATGAAGTTGAGATTCGTATTTTAAAATCAGGAGGAAGAAGAACTGAAGGAGAAGTTGTTTCAGTGCTAAAAAGAGAGCGAACTCACGTGGTCGGAAAAGTTCGATACAACACGAAACAGCCTCGACTTATTGTGGAGAACCCAAAATTGGGTGGTGAAATAAATATAGAAGAGGACTTTCTTAATGGTGCAAAACATGGAGATAAAGTTATTCTCAAAATAACACATTGGCCAGCAAATGGTAAACTATGGGGGGAAGTAATCGAAGTTCTTTCCAATCGTAATGACCATGATGCAGAAATGATTTCAATTCTGTGTTATAACGGAATTCCTTTTCAATTTCCTGATGATGTTCTTAGCGAAGCTGAAACTACAAAAACAGAAGTATCGGAAGAGGAAGTGAAATTGAGAAGAGATTTTAAAGGAATTACCACTTTTACCATTGATCCTATTGACGCGAAAGATTTTGATGATGCTCTTTCGTTTCAAATTTTACCTACTGGAAATATTGAAATCGGGATTCATATTGCCGATGTTGGTCATTATGTCAGACCAGGAACACCTTTAGATTTGGAGGCAAGAAAAAGAGGTAATTCAGTGTATTTAGCAGATCGCGTAATTCCAATGTTACCCGAACAACTTTCAAATATAGCTTGTTCGCTGCGGCCAAATGAAGATAAATATTGTTTTACTGTAGTATTGGAATTCGATAATCAATTTTCCATCGTTTCTGAATGGTTTGGAAAAACTCGAATTTTTTCTAATCATCGATTTTCATATGAGGATGCCCAGGAAATTATTGAAACAAAAACTGGTGTATTTGCAGCAGAAATACTCAAAATAGATGAAATCGCAAAACATTATCGTTCAATTCGATTAAATAAAGGAGCCTTAAACATCGAATCTGAGGAAATACGATTTAGAATGGATGGATCAGGAAATCCAGAAGCTGTAATGGTTAAAAAATCGAAAGATGCACACAAACTTATTGAAGAATTTATGTTGCTTGCAAATAAAAAAGTAGCTGAATTTATAGGAAAACCTCGCAAGAATCATAACGTTCCAACTTCGGTTTATCGAGTACATGATTTACCAGACCCAGCAAAAATTGAACAATTAAAAGTATTTCTAGATAAATTTGATATTTCACTAGATAATTTTGATCCTAAACATATTGCTAAAAGTTTAAATAGTCTTTTTGAAAAAATTAAAGGTTCTTCAGAATTTGGTTTTATTCAATCCTTGTCTATTCGTACAATGGCGAAGGCCATATATGATACAGAAAACATAGGTCATTATGGACTTTCTTTTGAGTACTACAGTCACTTTACATCGCCTATTAGAAGGTATGCAGA
Source organism: Lishizhenia tianjinensis (assembly GCA_943330745.2). Lineage (GTDB taxonomy): Bacteria > Bacteroidota > Bacteroidia > Flavobacteriales_D > Crocinitomicaceae > UBA952. The sequence continues at coordinate 23,511 of CALQIX020000013.1, read as the reverse complement.
CTTAATGATTCATCGGATTTTATTAGAGGAATTAACTACTAAAAAACACCATAAATCTAACGAGCTCCAGGATATTTGTAAACACATTTCAAAAACAGAGCGAAAAGCTGCTGACGCGGAACGGGAATCATCGAAGTATTTCCAAACCATATTTGTGATGGACAAAATTGGAGAAACATTTGAGGGAACGATAACTGGTATAGCAGATCACGGTTTATTTGTTCGAATGGATGAGAATTTTTGTGAGGGTATGGTTGCAATTCAAGAGATTCCTGGTGATCGATATTATTTTGAACAAGAATCATTTCGAATAATTGGTGCTAAAACGAAAAAGGAATTCAATTTCGGAGACCGTGTAACGGTTCGAATTTCTGATGTGAAACCGAATAAAAGACAAATTGAGCTTGAACTTATCTAATTTCGGGAATGAAGTTTTTTAAAAACAAGAAACAGGTGCCGACTGAAAACGATTTTAAGTTTTTGGATACTAAATTGATTGATTATCCAGCTAAAATTGTACTTGCTTGGGCAAAAGCAATCGAAGGCGATGAGAATTTTACGATTTGGCTGAGTGAAAATGGATACCCAGAGCTAGTCATGGCAACTTATGCTATCTACTTAAAAGACGAAGCACGAAATTGGCTGATGCAAAATGGATTCCCCCACTTAATGGGTTTGATTAATGCTGCTGAAGGAAATAAAAAAGCACAATCCTGGTTGATCGTCAATAATTTTGATTTATACTTCCATATTGCCTTAGCTGTTGAGGACGAACCACATAGTTGGAAATGGATTCAAAATAACGCAGGAGTAGAAATTTTTATTTTAGCAAAATCCATTAAAATGATTAAAGACAAGATTGAAGAAAATCATAACGATATTCATGTTTATGGTAAAGATTATTAACGAATCGAAACATATTTACCTACTTCACGTTCTTCCATAAATTGTTGTATAAACTTTCGTTCTAAACAACTTTTATTGTTAATATTCGTCCAATAAATATGAGTTTTCTCAAATTTGGTATTATATTCTTTGCCCTTCAACTTTTTTTTAGTGGAAGGAGCCAACTTAATACCAGTGTTTCTATGTCTCCTCTTGGATTAGTTCAAAACGTGCTTTTGGGTCCTGGTGTGACTGTTTCTAATATTTCATTCAATGGCAGCCCTACATCCATTGGAGCTTTTGCCGCTGCAGGAACCAATTTAGGGATAAATCAAGGAATTGTTATGACCACAGGAACAGTATTAAATACAGGCGCCGGGCCACAAGGCCCCAACAATCAAGCTGGTGCCGGAATGGATAACAATATGGGTGGATCTGCAATGCTTACTGGTTTACTTAATGGAACTCAGACCTATAATGCTGCTATTTTAGAATTTGATTTTATTCCATATTCAGACACAGTTCGTTTCAAATATGTTTTTGGGTCAGATGAATACCCCGAATTCGCTCCTCCTAACAGTTCGGGATTCAATGATGTTTTTGGATTTTTCATCTCTGGACCAGGAATAATTGGACTAGAAAATATTGCAAAGCTCCCAACAAATGGAAGTATCGTTTCGATAAATAATGTGAATGCGATTACAAACTCAAGTTTTTTTAACTTTAACGGAGATGGTAACAGTCCTCCATATAACGGCAATCCATTTTACATTCAATATGACGGATTTACTGATGTCTTAGAGGCTGTTTCAAAGGTTCAATGTGGGGAAACCTATCATTTAGTCATTGCCATTGCAGATGTTGGAGATGGCGAATGGGATTCAGGGATTTTTTTAGAGGCAAATAGTTTATCGTCTCAAACACCTGTTGCAGTTGATTATACAATTTCTGACACCCTTTTCTCGAGCCCTAGCATTATGGCTGAAGGGTGCGTTTCCAGTATTATTACTCTTTCTAGACAAGATAACTTAAACAGTAGCCTAACTATACCCATTCAAGTTAACGGAACGGCAACAAACAATTTAGATTATTCTGGAATTCCATCAAGTATTACATTTTTACCTGGCGATTCTGTAATAAGCTTCACACTAAATACCCTAACCGATCTTTTAACGGAAGGTTCGGAATCCATTTTGATTGATTTCTTGTTAACGGATCCGTGTGGAAATATTACTCCCATTAACCTAACCCTTACCATTCAAGATATTCAGCCAATTAACGTTCAAATAAATGATCCTATTGTTTTATGTCCAGGAGATAATATAACTTTAGTTGCATCGGTTACAGGAGGCTTGCAACCCTACTCCTATTTGTGGAACAACGGACAAACAACGAGCAGCATTTCATTGTCTCCTACTACCACTGGTTTTTATACCGTTAGTGTAACTGGTCAGTGTTCTAATAACTTAGCATCAGATTCGGTATTAGTAAGTGTTCCTGTTTTTCAACCTTTACAAATGACTGTCTCTAATGATGTCACAGAAATTTGCCCCTATATTTCAACCACATTCTATTCTAACGTAACTGGAGGTTCTGGCTCTTATTGGTATTCATGGAGTACTGCAGGTAATTCGATAAGTTCTTCGGATTCAATTACTGTTGCACCTAGTACTAGTTCAACATATTTCATTACAGTACAGGATGGTTGTGGGTCAACATTAAGCGATACAATTTCATATATCATCACAAGTCCTCCTTTACTAACCTCAGTGAATAATGTACCTGAAATTTGTCCGGGTGATAGTGCTTACATTTCAGTTTCGGCAGTTGGTGGATATGGAAACTACCATTATTATTGGGCATTAAATGGTGACACAACTAATGGTATTTGGGTCAACCCAAGCGGAACTAGCTCCTATTTAGTAGAAGTTTCAGACGATTGTCAGACATTTAGTATTCCAACTATTGCTCAAGTAACAGTTGTGAAACCAGATGCAAATTTCACTGTATCAAGTTTGAATTTAATTGAAGGTCTGCCTGTTTCGTTTCAAAACCTTACAACAAATGGCTATGTTTACGATTGGTATTTTAGTGACGGAGGATATTCTGATCAAGTTCATGCTACACACATATTTAATCCTGCTGGAGACTATTTAATCACTCTCGTTGCTACCGATGCAAAAGGCTGTGTAGACAGCATAACTAAACCCATTCATATATTTGAAGAATTCTATATATACATTCCAAACACATTCGTTCCAGATGAAGACAGAATCAATGAGTATTTTGCAGCCAGTTTTATTGGAGTAAAATCAGCTGAAATATACATATACAACCGATGGGGTGAATTAGTATTTGAATCTTCGGATAAAAATTTTAAGTGGGATGGGAAATACAAAGGAGAAAAAGTTCAACAAGGCACATACTCTTGGTTATTAAAATATAAGCGAAATAGCACTGAAACCGAAATATTAACAGGCCACATAAACGTTCTGCGCTAATAAAATAAGTAGACAATGGTTGATTACGTCATTGAAGCTGGAAATTCTTTTGTAAAAATAGCTCGTATTACTCAAGGCAAATTAGATCACATAGAGCGAATCTCATTACACGATTTACATCTTATTTTAAATAAAATTAAAGGTAAAAACATTGCATTATCATCTGTTGCCAATGAAAATTTACGCAATGAAATAGATAAAAATGCCTCCATAATCTTTGAATTAAGCAGAGACATTAGATTCCCGTTCAGTAGTTATTATAAGACACCTGAAACGTGGGGTATGGATCGTGCCTGCAATGTTTGTGGAGCGCTAGCGAAAAAAAAGAAAACTCCCGTTCTTATAGTAGATATCGGTACGTGCATTAAATTTGATTTTGTAGATAAAAATGAAATTTACCACGGAGGATCAATTAGTCCGGGTGTACATTTGAGATTTCAGGCGATGCATAATGGAACTGCCAAATTGCCACTAGTCAAACCAAGTAAGTCTGTAGAATTAATTGGACAATCAACCCAAGCAAGTTTATTGAATGGGGTTATGACCGGAATACAATGTGAAATCGAAGGAATGATTGCAATATATGAGCAACAATTTGAAAAATTAACAGTTATTCTTACTGGTGGTGATCTAATTTATTTTGATTTCCCCGAGAAAAGTAACATCTTTGTCGAACAAAATTTAACCATTGAAGGGCTATACCAACTTTACAAGTTCCATTCAGAATAAAAGTATCTTGATACTTACCATTTTTTTGAACTTAAATTTCTTACAATCTCAAGTTTTAACGACCTCACCCCTATCTTATTATGAAATGGGTAAAAAGTCAATTGAAACAAATCCAATTTTTCAGGCGCTTGGTAATGCATCTGTTGCTTTTTTGGATTCGGGAATAATTAATTTTAATAATCCAGCAAGTTATTCAGATTTGGGTTCTGGATACACTTTGCTATCCACAGGAATTCATGGTAACTTTTCACGTTACTCAGAAAATGGAAATAGCTCGGTTACTGCTTTTAGTAATTTAAACCATTTGGCAATTGGTATGAGGGTTCACCCTCGTATGGGTTTGGCTTTTGGCTTTAAACCGTATTCATACCGCGGCTACAATTTCACTGACAAAATTTTCACTGGCACAGATTCTATTCGCTATGACTACAAAGGAATTGGTAGTACCCAAATTGCATTTTTTGGGATGAGTTTTAAATTAATTAAACTCAAAGCTACTCAATTATCATTGGGAGCTAATACAGGACTTTTGTTTGGAAATTTGTCCAATGATCGATTAAGTAGATTAATTGCTAGCAATTCCGTCAAGGGAGGTGTTGAAAAGACACAACTTAATTTTTCTTCTTGGTACTATCAAATTGGAGCAATGTTTCAACAAAAAATTTCAAAGAACTCTCAGATAAATATAGGTTTCTCAATTGAACCCAATCAGGTATTTAATTCAAAATATAGCAGTGGATTGTATTACTCAAGTAATGTTTTCAATGAAAAATTCTTTGACACCATTTCATATTACACAGCAAACGGAGGAGTTCGTATGCCTAGTTCAATGCAAGTAGGATTTGAATACACCTTAAAGTTTAAAAATCTTGTAAAAAACAATAGGAAATTAAACTCCGAATTAAAGATTTTAGGAAATCTAGCCAGCATGGATTATTCCAACTATTCAGAAACCTTCGATACAGTAACGAAAACCTCAAATCTTTCTAAAAATCAACGATTTGGTTTTGGAGTTCAGTGGATTCCGGAACGAAACTATTTCGAAAACAATTCGCTTACTAAATTTTATGAACGCATGTATTATCGTGCTGGATTCTTCCAAGAAAAATCAACTTATTTGAATGCAGATCAAGAAAACAATCATTTTGGCATAACCTTTGGAATTGGTCTCCCGATATTTGCCCAACAATCCTTATCGTCGGTTAATTTTGGAGTTACGTTGGGATCAAATTCTTTAAATGTTGAAAATTCTTTGAACGAGAAATATGCAACTTTAAATTTTGGTGTAATTTTGTCGCCTTCGGTTTTTGATAAATGGTTTAGAAAAAGAAAATTAGATTAACAGTTATGAAATCATTAGTAATTAGCGTTATTTTATTCACTGCTTTAGGTTTAAATGCGCAAACATCAGATTGTTTAACAAATGGAGCAGGGAAAAAACCTTTATTTGATGCTCAAAGAGCAAAGAAAGCTGCCATGACAATGGATTCAATCAACAATACTTCTGCAGCGATTGGTGAATACAAGAAAGAACTTGAATTTCGATTGAAAGCAGAAAAATTATGTACTGATTTTGATTTAAAAAATTATCGATTTGTTCAACGCGTATTGAATGATCTAATCAAAAGAGATACAGCTAATGCTAAAATTTATTACGACTCCTTGAATAATTTATTGGAGCGTATGGATACCAAAGGAATCAATGATGCTAAAAACAACATCCGCGCATCAAATTACCTTAAAGGAAGTAATGCCAACAGAGAAAAAGCAGATATTTTCTTCAAAAAAGCTATTAATGATGCAACTGTTAAATTGGATGATGAGGTAGTGAAAAATTATTACTTGAACATTTATAACATCTATCTCAATGCGCCTGTAGATAAACAAGCAGAAGTAAAAGCAAGAATGATTTCTGAATATTTTGTTCTTAGCAAATTGTGTGTGGATAAAGCATTGAAAGAAGAAACTTCAACGTATTTAACTAACACATTGAACTTAGCTATTAAATCTTGCGATGATATCTTACCTGAAATTTCTATTTATTTGAAAGCATTACCGAAGGACAAAGATCAAAAATTAGTTACGGTGAACAATCTAATCAATTTATTAGAAGATAAAGGATGTACTAGTTCTAATGAATACGTAATTCTAATCGATACATTATTGAAGATTGATCGCTCATACAAATCAATCATTGCTAAAGCGAAATTGCTTACAATGAAAGGAAATACTACTGAATCTATGAATTTATTCAAAGAAGCTCGAGGCATGGCCAAAAATGAAACTGAGAAAAAAGAAATAGAAGCTGAAATCACTCGGGTACAAGAGAAAATTGCTGCTCAAGAATATAACCGAGTTCTATCTATGTTCAACGGTGGAAATTACAAATCAGCCTACAATGCAGCGATGGGATTATCAGGTAAATACCGTGCTGATGGATTAAAAATCGCCGGACAATGTGTTGGACAATTAGCAAACAGCTGTGGTTCTACAACCTTTGAAAGAAAGTGTAATTTTTATCACGCTGTTAATCTTCTTCAACAAGCTCAAAGTGCAGGTGCAAATGTAGGAGGATTAATTGGCTCTTACAGGTCACAATTACCAACTGCAGATGAAAGGTTTGATGCAGGAAATCCTAGTTCTCAATCACTAAGTTGTTGGGGTGTCACTGTATCCGTTAAGTAAATTTCATTATTCTATTTTTCTTATTATTATTGGATGTACCTTTTCATCCTGTGTTAATGACTTAGATGAAATAGAGAAAGTTACGTATAATGAGAAAACACCGAATGAGGTAATTCAAGATCTTGATGTTATTTATTTAGATTCTGGAAAAGCTAAAATTGAGGTGATTGCCAAAATAACTGAAATTGAACGTAATCAAGAATCAATTACCAAATTAAAAGATAAAGTACAAGTTAATTTTTACTCTAGTAAAGGAGAAATTGTATCTGTATTAACTGCTTTGTATGGTGAAATTAATTTCACTAAAGGCGAGATGTTTGTTCAAGACTCAGTGAAACTTTATAATATTAAGAAGAAGCAATCGTTGGAAACAGAACGTTTAGACTGGAGGCAAAAGGATAGTCTTATTTACACTACATCAAAGGTAACGATCAAAACACCTGAAGCGATATTGTATGGTACAGGAATTAAGACAAAACAAGACTTTAGCTACTACCAATTTCTGAAACCTAAAGGTAAAATTGATCTCAAAAAATCTAATTTAAAATTGGATGAGTAAGATTGGTAAGTCAACTTTGTGATAAAGTCTTGAATAAATGATTTTCTAACCCAATTCAAACAGTGATAACAGTTGGGAATTCTAACAGAATAAGTTCTTGATTCAATCTCTTTTAGAGCTCTTGGATCTTAATTAAGGTGTTCTGTAATATTGAACAAAGAATTCTAAAAGCATAAAAAAGGATCCCTAGAGATCCTTTAATAATATACATTATCCAAAAATAATTAACAGCTTTTCACTCTTAATATTTCAAATGAACAAATCCATGCAATTGAATATCTTCACCTCCTTCTAAGGTAGCATTAATCTTATAGAAATAAACACCTTCTTCAACTAATGTTCCTCCTTGCGTTTTGCCATCCCATCCACCGGCCGGATCAGTGTATTCATAAATTTTGTTCCCCCATCTATTTAAGATTGTACAGTTGAACGCCTCCAATCCACTGTAATTAACAAAGAAAGTGTTGTTTCCTGCTTGAGAGGATAACACTACGATATTCGGAGCTGTGATTTCGCACACTTTATCTCCAATCGTTGCTGTGTCAGAAACCGTGTAACAAACATTCGATATCGAAGCAACATAATTTCCAGGCTGATTTACAATACGTATTGAGTCTGTAGTACCGTTGTCCCACATAAAGAAATACAACGGATTATAGCCCGCTTGAAGGGTTCCCGAATTAACTGTTAACGGATTCAATTCAAAATTGGCACCTTTACAAACAATTGTATCTAAAAGTTGTATATACAAATGTGGCGGAAATTCAATTCGTCCTGTATCAGAGAAGTTACATTGGTTATCTGTAAAAACAACCTCATAAATTCCCGGGGTCGATGTGACGACAATTGGATTATTACTAGTACTATTTGAAAAATTAATAGCTGTGTCTATTGCTGACCAAACCCCACCATTAAAGGCTGTTGTACCAGATACTTGGAAATAATCGTTACATGCGATCGTATCTTCAAAAATATTCGCTAATGGCAATACAACAAAAGCAACCGTAGTGTCATAATGACAACCAAAATTATCAATTACGTTGAACGTATAACCATAAGTACCAACTTGATTGGGTTGAACAACTAAGACAGTATCCGTTTGTCCCGAAATAATTGTTGGATCAGCGCTCCACCAACTTGTGTCAGCCTCTGTTTGATAACTACCTAAGCCAGGAAAGAAAGAGGCATCGAAAAACAACCCCCATTCAAAAATATATCCATCATCGATTCCTAAATTATCTTGAACGTGAATTGTCCAAACTCCATTAATTGGGCAACCAGTAAACGTAGAAAACGCTGTTTCAGGCTGGTAAGTATCACTTGGGTCTATTGATGTACCTGCTGATAAAGGTGGTTGAGATGCAACTGTGACAGTATTGGTTAAATTTGCCGTCATTGAACCAGTAATTGTATTAAATACTGAACTGAAACAATATTCCCATCCCACTCCCGGACCACCGCCACCAGAATCATCAATTGGATGACCCAAGAATGTTCCTCCTCCGCTATTTCCACCAGGGATTGCTCCTGCACCGTATGAATTAACCAATGGTACAATTTGCCCAGATGGACATTCTAACCAAATTTCCAAATCACCCAAATAGGAATGTTCCATCGTTATACAAACTTGATTCAAATCTTGATCATTTGAAATTGTGGCATCAGTAGGAAAACCAGATATATTGATTGGAGCAGTATATTGCTGACCAGAACCATCTGGCAAATAGGTTAATCCAGCATAATTACCTCCTAATTCAAAAGTTCCGGGTGGAATTGTTACTCCAACTGTATCTTGAGTTGTTACCCCACCAATTAATTCTGTGTTTAAACCTAAACATACCGAATCTTCCAAAGGTCCAGTTCCAGCAAAGCTAGGCAGTAAAGACACGCGAACTTTACATCTAACGCGCTCACTCAATGGAAATTGATCGGTTGCTTTCACATCAACAAGATAACCGGATCTAGCTGGAGGCGTAAACCAAATTGAATCATTTTGTGGATAGGTTCCACCATCTGTAATATCCCAATCAAAAACAATATTTGTGTTCACATTTTGAGAGTAACCATAACCAGTTGTTTCTAAAGAATTTGGAAAAATAGGTTTGGCGACAAACAAAATACTATCACCAAAACAAACATCAACATATCCTGTATCTAAAGGATTAAGTGCATTTGGGCCCGTTCCGTTGACATACGCTTCAATATGACCCTCAAAAGGTTGATACTGATTACCACATTGCACATTTGCAAGCCATCCTGTTCCTTCAGTTACCCCATTAGAGATAAAAACAACCGTTAAACATCCCGATGGGTTATTCCAAGATGCTTGATAGGCAAAACCTGTTGGATCAGTTACAGAATTATGAATACCTAATAAAGGTGAGCTTGTGTTTGGTCCATCATAAACATAAATGAAATCTGACCCATCAACGTTAAACTCAAAACCTGCATTGATCGCAAATGTTAATGTCACCTTCGTTCCTAATGTCAAATCAGGACAAAAAACTGTAGTGTCATTAAAATTAGGCAGATAATTACCAGTGCCACCGGGATCTTGAAAGTTAGTGCCTACAATTCCAAATGTATTGCAGTCAATTGGATTACTTTGCAAAAACCCAGCATCTCCCATTATAACTGTTTGGCTAAAATAACTCGAAGCTAAAAACGCAAAAACGAATGTAAAAATATGTTTCATCTTAATTTTTATTCTTGTTCAATAATTCATTTTTCAAAACAAACAATGACTTCACAACCATTAGTTGATTGGATTCCTTTATTTCAAAATACTGATTTTCATTGGTGATTTTCAACCCTAAATCAGTATATTTTGTTAGTAATTTTGGGTTGTTAAATGTTGGGAAACCCACTTGCTTTTCCTTTGGGGTAGCAATAAAATAAATAGCATGTTCAATTCCATACTCCAAGGCATTTAATGTTTGTGTATCAAAGGATTGAACCTCTGATTTTGAATAACTTTTCAGTAATTCAGAATTATATTTTTGGGAAATTGAAATGGACGAAAAAACCGTCAGGAAGGCAACAAAAAAGAAAGCTTTTTTCATAGAATTTTTATTAATCTTGGTTTATGGACTACTAAGATAGTTGAAAAGTTGCATTAATTGTTTAAAGTTTTCAAATCTTTACTAAAGTATTTAAAGTTAGTTTTGCATAGTTTTAAAAAAAACACATCATGCAAAACGAAGAATTAGTTAGAATAGCAACACAAATCAGAAGGGATATTTTAAGAATGGTTTCGGCTGTCAACTCTGGTCATCCTGGTGGGTCACTGGGGTGCGCTGATTTTTTAACTTTCCTTTATTTCGAGCAAATGAAATTCGATTCCCAACAGTTTGAAATGGATGGGAAAAATGAAGACTTGTTTTTTCTTTCTAATGGTCATATTTCTCCAGTTTGGTATAGTGTTTTAGCTCGGAGTGGTTATTTTCCGATCAGCGAATTAGCGACTTTTCGAAAGTTATCTACTAGGCTTCAAGGTCACCCCTCAACAGATAAAAAATTACCGGGTATTCGTATGGCTTCTGGATCTCTAGGACAAGGTTTGTCTGTTGCAATTGGAGCAGGATTAACAAAAAAATTAAATGGTGACAACTCATTGGTTTATTGTTTGCATGGTGATGGTGAATTGCAAGAAGGTCAAATTTGGGAAGCTGCTATGTATGCTGCCGCAAATAAAGTGGATAATGTGATTGCCACTATTGATTTTAACGGTAGACAAATAGATGGTGATGTTGATCAAGTTCTATCTCTTGGAGATTTAAAAGGAAAATGGCAAGCTTTTGGTTGGGAGGTGTTGGAAATGGATGGACACAATTTTGATTCTATTCGAAATATAATACAAAAAGCAAAAACAATGTGCGGAAAAGGAAAACCAATCATCATAATCATGAAAACTGAAATGGGTCAAGGAGTTGATTATATGATGGGGTCACACAAGTGGCACGGAGTAGCTCCAAATCCAGAACAACTTGAAAATGCTTTGAATCAACTTACGGAAACAATTGGTGATTACTAATCAATGAGATTTATAATTTTCATATTTTTCTTTCTTTTATCCACCCAAACTATTTTTGGTCAAAATCTAACACGTATCTTATTTATTTTGGATGCTTCAAACAGCATGAACGCAGAATGGGGATCGAAAACACGAATTGATTTAGCCAAAGAACACCTGAATAAATCCCTTGAAAACTTGAGGGGGATTCCAAATCTCGAAATCGCCTTGCGCGTTTATGGTCATCAATCGCCTATAACGGCGACTTTTCAAGATTGCAACGATACCAAATTAGAAGTGATATTTGGAAAAAACAACATTGATCAAATTAAGCGACGTGTTACTAGTATTGAGGCAAAAGGTACCACTCCCATTGCGCGTTCACTAGAAGCTGCAGCAGGCGATTTTCCAGACACTCTCGCTCGAAACTTCATTATTTTAATTACAGACGGTTTGGAGGCCTGCGACAATGATCCTTGCGTAATTGCTAAAAAATTAAAAGATAAAGGGGTTAAAGTAACACCATTTGTTATTGGACTTGGAATGGATTTGTCATACCTTGAAAAATTCAAATGTATCGGAACCTATTTTGACGCTGAAACAAGCGAAGCGTTTAGTTCCACATTGAAAACGGTAATAAATAAAACCCTGTTGAATACAACGGTTCAAATTAACCTCAACGACATTTCTAAAAAACCAACGGAAACCGATGTAACGGTATTTTTATATGAATCAGGTACTAAAAATTTAAAGTATTCCTTTATTCATACACTCAATCGATATGGTAATCCAGACACGCTAGTTATTAGTCCTGACTGGAAATATGATCTTGTGGTAAATACGATTCCGCTTATTGAAAAAAAGGATATTGTCATACAAAAACACATTCATAATACAATACTAGTTGATTGCCCTCAAGGATTTATAAAATCAACTTGCAATAATTGTTATGATAAAACCAAACAAATACCCTTTCGGATAATTGCTAATGACACAAAATCAACCTTAAATGTTCAATACCTCAATTCAACGGTTAAGTATCTAGTGGGGAACTATGAAATAGAAGCTTTGACATTACCGCGCTCCTACTACAAAGTAAAAGTTACTCAAAGTAAAATTGAAACTGTTGATGTTGTTGCCCCTGGAACATTTGATTACCTATTTTCAAACGATTACATTGCACAAGTTTTTCTTGTTAAACAGGACAATTCTTTGGAGTGGGTATGTAATTTGGAAGATAAATCACGAAAAGGCCAATGGCAATTGCAACCAGGTAATTATAAATTAGTTTATCGATTAAAAAATCAGAAATCTACTAATTACTCGGGTGAAAAATTAGTTAAAATAGAATCAAACAAAATAACAACTATTAAAATATAAGGAATGATTGAATTTGAAATATTTGGAAACAAAGATACGCGCTCAGGATTTGGTGAAGGCTTAGCAGAATTAGGGAAAACTCATCCGGATGTTGTTGCACTGTGTGCGGATTTAACCGGATCTTTGAAAATGGATGCCTTTAAAAATGAAAATCCCGATCGTTTCTTCCAAGTAGGAATTGCAGAAGCTAATATGATTGGCTTGGCAGCAGGAATGACAATCGGTGGAAAAATACCATTCACGGGTACATTTGCCAACTTTTCAACAGGGAGAGTCTACGACCAAATTCGTCAATCCGTTGCCTATTCTCAAAAGAATGTTAAAATATGTGCTTCGCATGCTGGATTAACCTTGGGTGAGGATGGAGCCACCCATCAAATTTTAGAAGACATTGGTATGATGCGGATGTTACCCAATATGACGGTTATCGTTCCTGCCGACTTCAACCAAACTAAGCAAGCTACAATTGCAATTGCAGACCACCAAGGCCCAGTTTATTTACGGTTTGGAAGACCCGTTATGCCTATTTTCGTTAGACCTGATGCCAAATTTATTATTGGAAAAGCAGATGTTTTAACCGAAGGTACTGATGTAACGATAATCGCATGCGGACATTTGGTTTGGAAATCAATTGAAGCATTAAAAGCATTGACAGAAAAAGGGATATCAGTTGAGTTAATAAATATGCATACCATAAAGCCCTTGGATGAAAATGCAATCTTAAAATCAGTAGCTAAAACAAAATGTGTTGTCACCGCTGAAGAGCACATGATGAATGGTGGTTTGGGTGAAGCAGTTGCACAAGTTCTAGCGAGAAAACTTCCAGTTCCACAAGAATTTGTCGCAGTAAATGATTCATTTGGAGAAAGTGGAACACCGATGGAATTAATGACTAAATATGGCATAGATACAGCGAATATTATTGATGCAGTGGAAAAAGTAATCGCTCGAAAAGGATAAAAAATGAATTCGAAGGAAATTTTTCTTTCACACCAGGGGCAAACAAGTCCTTTTCCTTTTTTAATTGAAGTGGAGCGTGCGGACGGAGTTTTTATTTATGACAAGCAAGGAAAAAAATACACAGACCTTATAGCTGGAGTTGCTGTTAATAACATTGGACACAGACATCCAAAAGTTGTTGAAGCGATTAAAAATCAGGTAGACAAGCACTTGCATGTGATGGTTTATGGTGAGTTTGTTCAAGATGCACAAGTAAAATTTGCTCAAAAACTCACTTCAATTTTACCAGCTTCACTAAATAGTGTTTACGTTGTTAATTCAGGAACAGAAGCAAACGAGGCGGCAATTAAATTAGCCAAAAGAGTAACCGGCCGTATGGAAATTGTTTCGTTTCGAGGTTCTTATCATGGAAGCACGAATGGATCTTTAAGTATTTCAGGTAATGAAATCAAGAAAAAACCTTTCAGACCCTTACTTCCTGAGGTTCGATTTATTCATTTAAACAATCGAATTGATTTAAGCCAGATAACAGAAAAAACTGCTGGTGTGATTTTAGAAACGATTCAAGGAGATGCAGGAGTTCGCATTCCTAACAAGGAATATTTATTACAATTACGAAAACGATGTAATGAAGTAGGTGCCTTATTGATTTTTGATGAAATTCAATGCGGAATGGGGCGCACAGGAAAATTGTTTGCCTTTGAACATTTTTCAGTAACCCCAGATATTTTAACGCTTGGAAAAGCACTAGGTGGCGGCATGCCAATTGGAGCATTAGTTTCCTCTCAAGAATTTTTGAATCAATTTACAAGTCAACCGATGTTGGGTCACATTACCACATTTGGAGGCCATCCTGTTATTTGCGCGGCAGCTGCAGCAACATTGGATATACTAACAACAGAAATTGATTGGGAGAAAGTGGAGGAAATTGGGAAATTGTTTGAGGTTGAATTAGGAGCTTTATCCCAAATCAAAGAAATACGCCGGATGGGTTTAATGATGGCATTTGACATGGAATCAGCAGATCTGGTATCAAAGGTTGTTGAAGAATGCCTAAATCAGGGTGTTATAACCTTTTGGTTTCTTTCTCATCCCTACAGTTTTCGGTTATCACCTCCCCTAACGATCTCATATGAAGAAGCCAAAAACGCAATTGAAGGCATTAAATCTGTTATTCTTTCTCTAGAATAAAACAAACTTCACTTTATGGAAATCAATGCTTATTCACATCCGAGATGTTGGTAACTCTTCCAAAATGATGAAAGAGACACCGATTGTTTATTAATTTTGTTTTTGATTCCCTAAATTGTGGGGATCTAAGATTAAAGAATGAAAGGATTATTAGATAAATTCGAAAATAAACGACCTGAAATTGTTTTTGAGTGGAAAGACGCAGAAACAGAAGCAGAAGGTTGGGTTGTAATCAACTCATTGAGAGGTGGTGCAGCTGGCGGCGGAACACGAATGCGTGTAGGATTGGACAAAAGAGAAGTTGAATCCTTGGCAAAAACAATGGAAGTTAAATTTACGGTTGCTGGCCCACCAATTGGCGGTGCAAAATCAGGAATTAATTTCGACCCCAAAGACCCCAGAAAAGAGGGCGTTTTGAGAAGATGGTATGCAGCTGTTTCACCATTATTAAAACATTATTACGGAACAGGTGGCGATTTAAATGTTGACGAAATACACGAGGTTATTCCAATAACCGAAGATTGTGGTGTTTGGCATCCGCAGGAGGGTGTTTTTAACGGCCATTTTCAACCGAAAGAATCTCAAAAAATTAATCGAATTGGCCAATTAAGACAAGGCGTCCTCAAAATTATTGAAAATGACGATTTTACTCCTGCAAATGAAAGAAAGTATGTTGTTGCTGATATGATCACCGGCTATGGTGTAGCTGAATCTATCAAACACTACTATTCTATTTGGGGAGGAGATTTAACGAATAAAAAAGTGATTGTCCAAGGTTGGGGTAATGTTGGTTCGGCCGCTGCATATTACTTAGCTCAAAATGGAGCGAAAATTGTTGGCATCATTGATCGTGTTGGTGGATTAATCAACGAAAACGGATTTAGTTTTGAGCAGATAAAACACTTATACTTATCCAAGAATGGTAATGAGTTAAATCATCCAGAAATGATCCCTTATGATGAAGTCAATTCAAAAATTTGGGATTTACAAGCTGATGTTTTTATACCTTGTGCAGGATCGAGAATGATTAATGAAAACCAGTTGGATAGAATGATATCCGCTGGAATTAGTGTCATTTCTTGTGGCGCCAACGTACCTTTTGCAGACCCACAAATATTTTTTGGACCAATAACAGAAAAGGCTGATTCAACGATTTCACTCATTCCTGATTTCATAGCAAATTGCGGTATGGCTCGGGTTTTTGCCTATTTAATGAGCAACGATTTGGTGAAGTTGACAGATGAAGGAATTTTTCAAGATGCAAGCGATACCATTATGGTTGCCTTGCAAAAATCGTATAACATAAACAAAAATAAAACAGGGCTTGCCAGAACAGCCTTTGAACAAGCGCTGGAACAATTAGTAAACTAAATAAAAAAAACATGGAAATCTACATTTTTATCATTTTTGTTTTGGGCTATGTGGCCATTACAATGGAGCATTCGCTCAAAATAGACAAATTAATACCTGCCTTGCTAATGATGGTTGGTTGTTGGACATTGATTGCTTTCGGAGCGGATCATTTAGTGAATTGGATTGATCCTGCAACAGGTGTTACGGATGGAATCGTTCCAACGATGACTGGTGATCATGAAACACGTTTGCATTTGGTAAATGAGGCTTTATTACACCATTTCGGGAAAACAGCAGAAATCCTAATATTCTTAATGGGAGCAATGGCAATCGTTGAAATGATTGATTATTTCGAAGGTTTTTCATCTATCAAAGGAATGATTAAAACACGTAGTAAAGTAATGTTATTGTGGATTGTTTCGTTTTTAGCGTTCTTTTTGTCCTCCATTATTGATAACCTTACAGCTACAATCGTACTAATCACTATTTTACGAAAAATTGTTTCCGACCAAGAAGACCGCATGTGGTATGCTGGATTTATCATTATTGCTGCAAATGCTGGAGGTGCTTGGACTCCAATTGGAGATGTTACCACAACCATGTTATGGATGGCTGGTAAAGTTACAACTGGTAATTTAATAATGAAATTAGGTTTACCATCATTAGTTTGTATTTTATTACCATTAATTGTTGGGTCATTTTTACCAGCATTCAAAGGAGAAGTTGCAGTTATGGAAGATGAAAAAGTAAATCCGAATTCAAAATTGATGTTGTTTTTAGGATTAGGACTTGTTGTATTTGTTCCTGTATTTAAGACTGTGACCCATTTACCCCCTTATCTTGGAATGATGCTTTCATTGGCTTTATTTGCCGTTATTGCAGAATTCTTGAGCAATCGTTCTTTTACAATGGATCCAAGTTCAAGACCTGAAGAATCAAATGGACATTCAGGACCAACTATGCGTGCCTTAGGGAAAATTGAAATGCCGTCGGTTTTATTTTTCTTAGGAATATTAATGACAGTAGCAGCAATGGAATCTACTGGATTAATTTTCAATTTTGGTAAAGATGTTACAGCTGCTGGTATTGGTGAAAATGTCTTCGTAACCATGTTAGGATTAGCATCTGCAATTATAGACAATGTACCGTTAGTTGCAGCAAGTATAGGAATGTTCCAAGATGTTGCCGACGCCCAAGTTTGGCATTTCATTGCTTTTGCTGCAGGAACAGGTGGATCAATATTAATTATTGGATCAGCTGCCGGAGTAGTTGCAATGGGTATGGAAAAAATTACATTCTTCTGGTATATGAAAAGAATCAGCTTGTTGGCGGCTCTTGGATATTTTGGAGGAATTGGTGTCTTTTTATTGTTTTCGTAACTAATTTAATAATTTAAGTTTCTAGAATATGAATTTAATTTTTTTACTTCAAGTTTCCAATCAACCGAATTCTACAGTGAAGAAGGTACCATTGTGGGATATTATCGATGCTTCAAATGCTGGTATTGGATGGGTAATTAACCTAACCTTAGTAATTATGCTAGGATATACCATTTTTGTATTTGTGGAACGTTTCTTGGCATTAAGAAAAGCGACTAAAGAGGAATCCGGTTTATTAAATGGTGTAAAGTCTAATTTATCCAACGGAAATATTGATGGGGCCAAGCAATTATGTTTAGCTTCTGAAAGTCCAATTGCTAAAATGTTGCTAAAAGGAATTTCGCGCATTGGTACTGCAAAAAATGAGAGTATCGCTGCAACGATTGAAAATACGGGAAAATTTGAAATACTACGTCTCGAGCAACGCTTAAATTTCTTGGCAACTGCATCTGGTGCAGCGCCGATGATTGGTTTTCTTGGAACAGTAATCGGTATGGTTGTTGTATTTATTGATTTACAAAATGCTCAATCTTTAGAATTGAAAATTATTGCTCCCGGAATTATGACTGCGATGATAACCACTGTTGGTGGATTAATTGTAGGGATTATCGCCTTTATGGGATATAACTATTTGGTGGGGCAAATTGGGAAAGTAGTTTACCAAATGGAGAACGCGGCATTAGAATTTATGGATCTATTGAACCAATCAGGAAAATAACAACAACATGAATTTTAACACACGCAATAAAGTCAAAGTAGAGGGCGGAATGGCTTCTATGACCGATTTGGTATTCTTGCTGTTGATTTTCTTTATTATCATGAGTTTAATGGCAAACAATCAAACGCCGATTGATTTACCTAAACCAGATGAAAGTCTTAAACCGGTAAAAGATCCGGTGGAAGCAACCGTTGTGATAACAGAAAACAACCAATATGTGGTAATGCCTGGTGGTGATATGGCTAAACCAATGGAATTTGACCAAATAAAACAATTGGCTGCTGGTGCAGTGCAAAAAACAGGCAAGCAAAAATTGAGAATAGCGGGCCATAAAGAAGCAAGTTATGAAGCAGTATTTAGAGTACTTGCCTTAGCTCAAGCAAATCAATGGGATCCAGTTTTAGCATACGATAAATAACGAATATGATAAGCGCAATACAAGTCAAAACAGAAACGCCAGAAATAGCAGATCCAAAGGATGTGCGCGCGGGAATATTTGCAGCAATTATTGCCGTATTAATTTTAATGATCATTTTATTTCTTTATACTTTTGAAATGTTAGACCCTCCTCCGGCTGATGTGGTTGTAAAAACTGAAACAACATTGGAGGAAATTGAGCTGAAAGAATTAGTTATTGAACCAGGTGGTGGTGGAGCAACCTCTCCCACTGATGCCGCTCCCTCGCCAACGGATGCTAAACAAGTATTGACAGGAAATAGTTCTACAAGCACTACACAAACAGGTAAACCAAATGGAAATGGTGAAGGTGATAATCCTTTTGGTAATGGAGGATTTGGAGGAAGAGGTACAGGAGGTTTCGGACCAGCAACTGGGCCTGATGATGATGGAAAAGGAGATGGGACAACTTGTTCAAGTACTCCAACCAATTTAAATTCTATCATCAATCAGCTGAAAAACAATGTTATTGTTACAAAACCAACAAGTGCAACGGTTACCATAAAAATTAAAGCAGATGGCTCCGTTTCCTCTGTAAGTGTTAGTGGTTTAGGAGGAGCAGAAGCTAGCGTCGAACGAAAGATAAAAGAGGTGATTTCCAAATCAACTTGTACACCGTGCAACGGTAAGAACAAAAATTCAAGAAGCTATACCTTTCCAAAAATTGTGTTGAAACAAGACTAAGGTGTTCAAAACATATAAAGACGCTGTTTCTTGGCTTTTTGAGCAATTCCCTTCCTACCAGCAAATTGGAGCATCAGCCTATAAACCAGATTTAACTAACACGATTCAATTATTAGAATTAGTTGGAAATCCACATGAAAAATTAAAATTCATTCACGTTGCCGGAACAAATGGCAAAGGAACTACCTCTTCGTTAATTGCTTCTGTATTTACTGAAAACAACTATAAAACGGGTTTATTTACTTCCCCACACATAATCGACTTTCGCGAAAGAATCAGAATAAATGGTGAAATGATTTCAGAGAAATCGGTTGTTGAATTTTGTAGCGCCATTCAATCCATTCAAGGTTTTGAACCATCATTTTTTGAAATTTCATTTGTTATGGCATTAACCCATTTTGCCAATAACGAATGTGATTATTGCATAATAGAAGTTGGTATGGGAGGAAGGTTGGACGCTACCAATTGCATTTCACCTTTACTTTCTGTGATTACTACCATTGGATTAGATCATACACAATTTCTAGGAACAACCCTTGAGGCAATTGCAGGAGAAAAAGCAGGGATAATCAAACAAAATATACCTGTTGTTATTGGTGAAAAAAGAAATGAAACCCAATTTGTATTTGAAAAAATAGCCAATCAACAAGGCGCTCCAATCTACTTCAGTCACGATTACACTTTTCCAACTTGGTTGAACAACTTGCCATTCCCATTTAATGTCGGATTTCAATTAGATAACGCAAAAACCGCATATGCATCTTTGGTAGAATTAGCAAAAAATGAAAAAATAATTTTCAGTGAGGCTATTTTCACAAGAGCCGTAGCAAACCTTTCACGTAACACTGGCTATCAAAAACGATTGGAAATTGTTTCGACAAAACCAAGAATCATATTGGATGTTTCTCATAATTTTGAAGGGATTCAAGCAACACTAGCACTTGTTAAAGCTAGTACCGAAAACAATCTTTACCTAATTTATGGTTCCAGTTCAGATAAAAATTACGAAGAAATTATTCCACTTTTCTCACAGGAAAAATCGATTTTTTTAACCCCTTTTTCGTCAGAACGAAGTTTAAACCAAACCGATTTAGAAGAGATAAAAAAAACCTTTATGCAAGATAATATGACGGTTTTTCCTGCTGTCAATGAAGCTATTAAACAAAGTTTACTGTCATTAGGATCATCAGATACCTTGCTTATTTTTGGTAGTTTCTTTTTAATTCAAGACATTCAATTCGATTTCTCACAAGTTAACGATTCCGCTATTTAAATTTTATGTTTAAAACCTATAAATACTATATTTTACTTCACCTGATTATTTTTATGTGGGGTTTTACAGGGATTTTAGGTAAGCTCATTGCACTTGATGCTTTCATCATTGTATGGCATCGGGTATTAATTGCCTTTATTGCCTTAGGATTATTTTTACTATTTACAAAAAAATCAATCCTTATTTCAAATTGGCAAAGTGGATTAAAATTAATTGGTGTAGGAATAATCGTAACCTTGCATTGGATTACTTTTTATAAATCCATTCAGCTATCTACTGCTTCCCTTGGGATTCTTTGTCTTTCAACCACCACCTTGCACGTAACGTGGCTAGAGCCTTTTGTGATGAAACGACCATTTCAAGTAAGCGAATTTCTTCTTGGGTTTATCGTTATTTTCGGAATCTACTTTGTATCCTCTGATTTTCAGCCACATGAATATGCGGCATTGGGTTATGGATTAATTTCCGCTTTATGCGCTGCCTTATTCTCTGTTTTCAATGCGAAATTAGCGCAAGAAATACCTACTCCAACAATTACGCTGTACGAAATGGGAACTGGATTTATCTTTCTAAGTATTATTTTACTGTTTCAAGGTAGATTAACAAGTGATTTATTTATCATGACAACAAGTGATTTTTTATGGTTGTTATTCCTAGGAATACTTTGTACCTCTTTTGCTTTTTTAATTACGATCGAAATCGTGAAAGTGCTCGGAGCATTCACCGTATCGTTAAGCATCAACCTTGAACCAATTTACACGATTTTGTTAGCTATTTTTATTCTTCAGGAACATACTTTATTGAACAATAGATTCTATATAGGCGCAACGTTAATAATTCTTGTTGTAATCGCAAATGGGTGGATGAAAAATTATCAAAGACGTTCAAAATTGAAAAACTTATTCTAATTTTACTACATGAAAATTACTGATGAAATTGTTGACCATATTGCCCATTTAGCCCGCCTTGAATTTATTGGAGAGGAAAAGAAAGAGATTAAGCAGGACATGGAAAAAATCATCGCTTTTATGGATAAATTAAACACTGTAAATACAGATGGCGTTGAACCTTTAATGTTTATGTCGGATGCAGTAAATGTGTTGAGAGATGATCTCGCTGAGGTAACAATTTCAAAGGAACAAGCATTAAAAAATGCACCTAAAAAAGATTCGGATTATTTTCGAATTCCAAAGGTGTTAACAAAATAATAACCTAGTAAAACTAAGGTGTAAATTTAATTTTTAGATTATGGATATTATGCCTGCCTTAGAACTACCTTTTTTTGTCAACATTTTAATACTATTAGTTGTTGCGCGAGTGTTTGGTGAAATCATGGAGCGTTTTAATCAACCGGCAATGATTGGTGAAATTTTGGCTGGTGTTGTTTTAGGTCCAACCTTATTAAATTTTGTACACCGAACAGAGGACATCAAAGTGATTTCTGAATTAGGTGTTTTCTTACTTGTGATTTTGGCAGGTTTAGAAATCAATTTGGATGATGTATTAAAATCATTAAAAGGAAAAAATATAATCATTTCATTATCTGCATTTTTTCTACCTATTTTAAGTGGGTTTGCCGTTGGGAAATTGTTTCACCAAGATGTAATGACAACCGTTTTTATCGGACTATGTGTAGCAATTACTGCTCTTCCAGTAAGTATTCGGATATTAATGGATCTAGGTAAATTAAATTCACCTTTGGGACAAAAAATCGTTTCAGTAGCAATTTTTGATGATGTAATGGCATTAACTATTTTGGGTATTTTATTGGATTTAAAAGATGTCGAGAAAACCTTTTATTCAATAACCACAACTACAATCTATACATTACTAAAACTTGCCTTTTTTCTAATTGTTGTAGTTATTAGTTACCGTTTAATTAAACGTTTTACGAAAGAAGAAAATTTCATTGAACAGCAATTAAACAAGGTTCTTGGTTTTCTGAAAGGAAAAGAATCGCTTTTCGCAATATTATTTGTGTTTATTTTAATTTTCGCCTCACTAACAGAAGCAGTTGGATTACACTTTATTATTGGATCCTTCGTTGCAGCTATGTTAATTAATAAAGACTTGATTGGTGAGAAACATCTCAATACAGTACACAACACAACCAACAGTATGGCAATGGGATTTTTAGCACCTATATTTTTTGCAGGAATTGGATTAGAATTTAAGTTTGAAGCCATTTCAAATTTTTGGTTATTAATAGCCATCGTATTTGTTTCCTTTGCCTCAAAAATTGCAGGTGGATTTATTGGTGGTACAGCCGCCGGATTAAAAAAACGTGAATCTCTAGTTTTGGGAATTGGGCTAAATGCCAGGGGAATCATGGAGCTTGTTATTGCGAACATTGCTTATCAAGCGAAATTGATTAATTCTGAAATTTTTTCAATGCTCGTAATTATGGGCCTTTTAACTACGCTCACAACTCCGTTCCTGCTAAAACGCGTATTCAAATCAATTGATGCGAGAAGTTAACAGCGATTTATCTTGCCTATTCTATTTTCTATTTTAATAATTACCTAGGTATTTGTTTTATCCTCTAATGGCAGTTATTTGATTTTCTGTTATTTCCTTGATTTAAGCCCATTTTACGTAAACCTACTTAGACTCTTTTGTACTCCTACGTAATTACGTATTCGTAGCAGTGTGTATTTTGATTTCGTTTCGGCTCATTTTCTTTCATACCCTTGCGTTTAGCCGCAGATTTGTCTCATAAACAAACGCAGATATTATGAAAACAGCA
>CALQIX020000012.1 GCA_943330745.2 Lishizhenia tianjinensis | reverse complement strand
TAACTTGTTCCTGCCGTCAGACCGGAAATAGCACCTCCAGCCCCTGCCGTTGGACCACTTGGGGTGAAAGTATAGGGTTGACCTGCATTGTAATAGGTAATAGTTGCTGTTCCTGCTGCTGAACACGTCGCTGCTACTGTTGTTACGGTTGGTGCAGATGGGGTAGTTAATTGAGCCGCAATACTAAACGATGAGCTTGCAACCGATGTACAAGTACTAGCATTGGTCGTTGTTACAGTATAACTTGTTCCTGCCGTCAGACCGGAAATAGAACCTCCAGCTCCTGCCGTTGGACCACTTGGGGTGAAAGTATAAGTTTGACCTGCATTGTAATTGATAATCGTTGCTGATCCAGCTGCTGAACAGGTAGCTGCTACTGTTGTTACGGTTGGTGCAGATGGGGTAGTTAATTGAGCTGCAATGCTAAACGATGAACTTGCAGGGGAAGTTGACCCACTAGAATTTGTTGTTGTAACTGTATAGTTCGTTCCCGGAATCAATCCTGCAATTAAACCTCCGGCACCTGCGGTTGGACCACTTGGTGTAAACGTATAGGTTTGGGTTGCATTGTAATTAGTAATTGTTGCTGTTCCGGCTGTTGAACAGGTTGAACCAATTACATTTATTAATGGAGCGCTTGGTAAAACAGTTATCGTTACTATGGCTGTATCGCATAACAAAGGAGTTCCATTGTCACAAATTTGATAAATAAACGAATCAGTTCCATTAAATCCAGAATTCGGAGTATAGGTAACTTGTCCGGTAGAGGTATTCACACTGACAGTACCATTGGTTGGATTTGTATTTATTGTAACACTAGAATTATTAATTGTGCCATCAGAATCCGTGTCATTCGATGGTACAGATATCACAACCGATACACCTTGGTTCGTAGTTACTTCATCATGAACTGCTGTTGGCGCAATATTACAGTCTTCGGTTTGAAAATCAATTTGGGTACTTACAGACCCTCCACAACCTGGAATAGGAATAGAATACTGTACTGTTACGTTTGTATTTCCAGATCCAGTAAATGACAAAATGTTTCCATTTAACGATGCCGGTCCCGTCAAGGAATATGTCCCACCTAATGGATCAGGAGTTAAATCTATGGAGGATAAGTTACAATATAAACCACTACCACTCAATGTTGGAGTACCTGAAATAGCAACATCTACATTGGTAGCTCCACAAATAAATACAACGGCTGTTGCAAATGTATAAGTAGCCTCATTGGTTGTATTTGCTGTCCCATCACCCATACTCCCATTGATGCGGTGCCCCACATATCCAAAATAATCTTCACATTTTTTAACCAACATAGAAGTATGACCTCCATTTTCAACAGCTAATATTTTATTTGCTACGGTTATACCATTAGGAATTGCCGGGTTAGCGGCTCCTGCAGCAGCTCGCCCAAGCATTAATCCATTAGATTCACCCCAATTGTAATTAGTAGAATCTGATGTTAGAACATTAACTGTAGCGTATGTTGGATCATGTTCATTAGGAGATAACCAATGTATATCATTCATAATTGGCCCCGTGGAGGAAGTATATCTTGGTTGAACCCAACTAAGTCGATCAGTAGTAGACCAATCCCCTATTTGACGGAAATTATTCCCTCCCATTGCATATAAATTACCATCGGAATTTAAAACATAATAAGTCGGTTTTAAATTCGATAAGTCACGAGTAACTCCAATCATTTTTATAGCACTAGCAGTTGGATTAGTCATAAGAGTTGCACGATTTCTTGAGGCAATAGCAGAATTATTTCCTAGATATGATTCTGTTCCCCATGTATAAAGTGCACCTGTAGAAGTTAAAGCAAACAAAGTATTTTGATTACCTCTAACAGAAACCACATTGGAAAGAGCAGGGTTTCCTACTGCTGACGTTGTTACTTTATACCATAATACTGCATTTGCTGCGCTCAATGCACCTGAAAGTCCAGTACCTGTATTCTCCCCTTGATGCGTTAGTACCCAAACATCTCCTCCACATGTTGTAATTACCATTGTTTTGTAGGTAGTAAAAATCATTTTCACATCTGAAGGTGAAACTCCTGTTGGTAATCCCTGAGCATTACCACCAACAGTTATCTTTTGAAATACAGTTGAGGAAGTAATGTTTTGATGAATTATTGTACCCTCAACACCCCATGCGAATAATCCAGTAGTTGTAAGAACGATACCTTGTGCTGTACCGCTTTTATTACTTGCAAGATGGGCTTTAAGAATTTGACCTGTAAGCGCAGGATAATTGGTAGAATTTATTTCCAGTGGAGCAAGAACATTTGCTGCGCCACTATTAGATAGTCCTTCACCCCATGTTTTGTATGTACCATTTGCTGTACGAACTACCGTTGAGTGATAGCTTGATGAAAAATTATCATACTCGATGGTTGTACCGTCAGAATTGGATCCCATACCAAAATTCAAATAATTCGTATTGGTACATGTTGGTTCAAATCCACATTGAGAATAAGTTGAACTCATTCTGAACAAAACTGCAAATACAAAAACAAAAAGTTTTGCAGGTGTTGAAAATTTATAAATCAATTTCATCCTCTTTTTTATTTGTTGATTTTATTTGGGTAATAGTATGTTTCGATTAAATCATCGTGATAATAAAAATCAAACATGATATATGTATCTGGGGTAGCAACTCCATTTAAGCTAAAATTAAGCGTGTTAAATCCTTGACTCAAAGTAGCTTTTTGATTTTTTAATGCGCCTTCAATAGAAGTGTTAACACCAGAGGTTATCATTTTTAGTCCTTCAATCTGAGTGTCTTTCTTATTATAACTTGAAAAAACAACGGGTATGGACATAGTATTTCCAGAAACATCTACTCCTCCTTTTAATGGATTTAATAAACTAGATTGATCAAATAAGAATTCGAATTTCGTTGAAAGAACAATTATTTCGAATTGTTTAGGTTCCAAAGCATGATTACATGAACCTTCATGATTTGAATGAACAACATTAGATGGTATTAAGGAAACTGTGTACTGACCGGGATTTTGAAAAACAAAATTTAGAATATCTTCACCTTTTCCTGTTTTATTGATCTCATCACCTGAAACCTCCCAACTGTATTCCTCTAATTGAGAAATAGAAAGTTTTTCTTTGGTTAGCGATTCATTAAAGGAAATATGTAGTCTCTTTTTATTATTTAGCTCGGTGATTGAGGATAATTGCGGGATTTCGTTAGAAAAACCTTGGGCTCTAAAATCGTTTATCTCAAACAAAAACGAATTACAAAAGAGCAAAAAAACACTGATAATTAATCTATTACGGTATAACATCTTTTAAAATTTGGGTGCAAAAGTAATGCTAAATTTTAAATAAACTATACCAAAGATTAATCAGCTCTTGTTAAAAATGAATAATACTAGTAATTGTAATTTATATTATTTCTTTCCAACCTACTTACTCCCCAACTCAATATACGGAATTAACATTTCATCCATTGAAACTCCTCCATGTTGAAACGTGTTTTGATAATAGTTCACAAATTGATTATAATTATTTGGATACACAAAGAAATCAGAATCGCCAGCAAATACGAATTCAGCGGACATTTTTTGCTTAGGTAAGAAAGCATCTTGTGGATTTCGAACTACAAATACCTGTTTTTCATTGTAGGACAATCCCCTGCCTACTTTGTACCTTAAATTTGTATTGGTGCTCTTTTCACCCACGATTCGAACGGGGTTATCTACTTTAACTGTTCCATGATCAGTAGTAATTATTAATTTCATGCCTGCTGCAGCAATTTTCTTCACTATTTCTAACAAAGGTGAATGCTGAAACCAAGATAAGGTGAGCGATCGATAAGCTGCCTCATCGGATGCTAGTTCCTTTATCATTTCCATTTCAGTTCGTGCATGTGACAACATATCCACGAAATTATAGACAATAAAATTGACGTCATTTTCTTTCAATTTGGCAAATTGATCATTCAATTTCTTACCAGCGTCTAAATTCGTGATTTTATTGTAAGACCATTTTACTTGTTTACCCAATCTTTTTAGATTCGCTTCCAAGAAATCAGCTTCATGCATGTTTTTGCCTCCTTCATCTTCTTCACTCTTCCACAAGTTTGGAAAACGTTTTTCAATTTCTGAAGGCATTAAACCAGCAAAAAATGCATTTCGCGCATAGTGTGTGGCTGTTGGTAAAATGGAATAAATTATTTCTTCTTTTTCTACCTTAAACCATTTTGCAAATTCCGGTTCCAATTTCTTCCACTGATCAAAGCGCAAATTATCAATTACAAGAACAACGGTTTTTTCTTTCCCAATGTGCATTGCGATTTTATCCTTGATAACTGTATGCAACAATTGAGGACCTTCCTCTACCCCATTCAACCAATCTGTGTAATTAGACTCTATGTATCGACAAAATTGTTGATTGGCCTCCTTTTGCTGCATTTCAAGAATCTGGCGCATTCCGGTATCTTGCGACTTTTCCAATTCTAAATCCCAATAAACTAATTTTGAAAACAGTTCAGTCCACTCATCATAATCTAACCTTCCACTCAGTTGCATCCCAAGTTGTCTAAAATCTTGTTGATAGGCTGTATTTGTTTTTTGAGAAACTAATTTTGAGCTGTCTAAGTTTTTCTTAATACTCAATAATATTTGGTTCGGATTTACAGGCTTAATCAAGTAATCAGCGATTTTACTGCCAATTGCCTCCTCCATAATATGTTCCTCCTCACTTTTTGTAATCATTACAATCGGAACATTCGGTAAAAGTTCTTTTATTTTTGGTAAGGCATCAAGACCAGAGATACCAGGCATATTTTCATCTAAAAAAATAATGTCAAAATCAGATTCCCGACAGACATCTATTGCGTCAGAACCAGATTTCACCGTTTGTACGGTATACCCCTTTGCTTCTAAAAATAAGATATGCGGCTTCAATAAATCTATTTCATCATCTGCCCACAAAATTCTACCTTGCATATTGCTTATATTTATTAGTTTTGAATAAAATTACAGTTTTGCGCCCACAGTTTAACCGAAACAACAAAAAGAAACTCTTTAACGATCCAGTATACGGATTTATTACTATTCCTGATGAAATTCTCTTTGATGTAATTGAACATCCCTTCATGCAGCGTTTGAGACGTATAATGCAATTAGGATTAAGTCATTTAGTGTACCCAGGAGCTTTGCATACACGATTTCACCATGTGTTAGGCGCAACGCATCTGATGAGCATGGCAATTTCAACAATACGCCGAAAGGGACATGAAATTACGCTGGAGGAAGAAAGAGCCGTTTTATTGGCAATACTATTACACGACATCGGTCACGGACCATTTAGTCATGCATTAGAATATGACATTGTAAATAACGTAAGTCATGAAAAGATTTCAGGTTATTTTATTCAAGAACTAGCAAAAGAATTTGGTTCTGACTTAGAAAGAGCCTTTCTTATTTTTCAAAATACGTATTCGAAACCATTTTTACATCAATTGGTATCGAGCCAATTAGACATGGATCGACTAGATTACTTGAATAGAGATAGTTTTTATTCGGGAGTATCTGAAGGAATTATTGGAAGTGATCGCTTGATAGACATGCTTACCGTTTCTGATGGCAATTTAGTGATGGAAGAAAAAGGAATTTATTCCATTGAAAAATTTATAGTTTCAAGACGATTGATGTATTGGCAAGTATATTTGCACAAAACAGTAGTTGCGGCAGAACATATGCTCATTCATGCCCTGAGACGCGCCAAAGAATTAACGCAACAAGGAGAAACTTTATTTGCAAGTCCACCTCTCGCCTATTTTCTTCAAAATAATGTCTCAGAAATTAATTTTGAGAATAATCCAACAGTATTAGCCAATTTTGCCTTACTGGATGATTACGATATTTTAGGAGCTATGAAAATATGGCAACATTGTTCCGATCGCGTTTTATCGTTACTAAGTTCCGGTTTGGTGAATCGAAATTTATTTAAGATTGAAATATCAAAAGAACCCTATAGTGAAGATCGAATTTCTCTTGAAAAAGAAATTATCAAATCAACCTATAAGTTAGAAGATGATGAGTTAAAATACTTTGTTTATACCGATATACTCAGTAACAAAGCATATAATCAGAACAAGCAAAACATCAATTTATTAATGAAAAGTGGCGAAATTATCGATCTATCAAAAGCATCAGATAATTTAAACATTTCTGCGCTCGCTCAACCGGTTGAAAAATATTTCATTTGTTACCCAATTTAACAGCTTATGAACTCTTTGAAACAACTACGCATATTGGCTTGGATCGAAGGATTTACTTATCTTGCTTTCGGTTTAACCATGCCACTTAAGTACATATATGAACTGAAAGAACCAAATTATTACGTAGGCATGCTTCATGGAGTATTTTTTATTGCCTACATAATTTGGGTGTTATGGGTTGGTTTTCAATTCAAATATTCACTAAAAAATATTTTTATTATGTGCTTTGCTTCTTTGTTTCCTTTTGGAACTTTTTGGGTAGATAGAACTTATTTAAAAAAAAGGGCTCAATAATTGCCAATACAAATCGTTTTAATTTAAAAAAATGAAAGTATTCCTATTCACACTTGTTTTATCGTTTCTTATCAATGGAATAGCCCAGCCAGTTGTGCCATTTGTTGATTTTAATAATTATTTCCGAGTTTTCGAAAACAATAATTTTAGAACAATAGAAATGCAACCCATAATAAGCTATCAAGCAGGTGATGAGTTTGTTGCCTACATGGATAACCGAGAAAACCTTCGAATTTTTGATGGAAAAGAACGAAAGGATGTTACCAATATGAATATTAAATTTTCAATATCGGATCATTTATTGGCGTATAATGTTGGTCCAACTTTAAATATCTGGGACGCAGGAAAACTAAGAACACTAACCTATTTTAGTAAAAATTATGTCGTAAAAGATAGTATCATTGTATATGAGGATACTAGATACAATTCAGTGAATGTTTATTATAACAAACAAACCTACCCCTTGTATACGATTACTGGAGAACTATACATGCCAACGGCAATTGGTGATAACATCGTTGCTTTTAAAGACAACGGAAGTTTTTACAAAGTCTTTTATCGTGGTCAGATTTACGATTTAGGGGTTTGGAATAATGAAATTGACTTCAAGGCAGGATGCGATATTTTATGTTTTAATGATCCAACCCAACGCAGTTTTGCATTATTTGAAAAAGGTGAATTCTTAGATGTTGAATCACAATATATGAAAAAATATAAATCCGGAAGAGGGTTTATAGTATACGAAGATTTGAACGGAAACCTCTGGCATTATAAGGATGGTGAAAAAACAGAATTATCGAATTTTAGTCCTTCTTTCTGGGAAGTACAAGATGATATGGTAATTTGGGGAGAGAACAACTATGTTTTTTCGTTTTCAAATGGAGAGAAAAAAGAAGTTTGTAATTTCATTCCTAAAGATTATCTTTTGAAAAATGGCGCTTTTGCATTTCGGAACATTGCTGGAGGAGTGAGTGCATTTGTAAATGGAAAAGTGGAGGAAATCACCCTACAAGGGGATTCAGAATATTCAATCTACGGGAACGTTGTTTTGGTCAAGCTATTCAATAAAAGTTATATTGTTTTAAAAAATGGAGAAAAGTTTTTTTCATTATAAATAATCACAATAGCTAATTTTTCGGGCCACTACACACACTTTTTTTATATCTTCGAAAAAACTAATTTATGGGTATAGTAAATTCATTCGTTAATCAAATCGGTAGAGAAATGGGACGTGATGCTTACAGAGGCATTAAAAATCCTGTAAAACAACAACGAAACCAAGTAAACTACCATTCAACGGAAAGTTTGCTTGAGCAGATAAAGAATTTTGAGCTTCAAGAAAATCAGGAAACCTCAATGAGGGAAATAAACAACTTGGTTGAAAAATCAGAAAATACGGATCCAGAAGATTTTGAGTGGCAACAATTGTTTTTTGAAATTGACAATAAAATTGAATTTTGTAAAGAAAATCTCAGCCAAGAATTTCATCCTAAATTGGAAATACTCGACCAATTAAATGCTGATAATTTTCTAAAAGTGAAACAAAAACACATTGAATACATTGATCGGATTATATTACATTTAGATACAAATGTTAAACAAGCAACACAAAAGAGTATTCCTCTTGCCAAACTGCTGGCTTTTTTTGGTCTAAGGGCCTATTACTTGGATGGTAAGTTGACAGTCTCCATTTATAACATCATTTTATTGTTCCTCTTTGTATTTGTTTTTTATCAAGGATTTGTTACGTATTCTGATCCAATTTCAAACGCTGGAACGATGCATATTTCTACGGTAGAGCAAATTTCAAAAGTCAGCCGAATGGGAATCAGTCTTATGGTATGTATTTCCCTATTATATATTTTCTATCTTTATTTTGCCTTCAGAAAAATCAACCGCTATTGCAAACCGATTGAAGAAGATAAAAAATCTATTAATCAATTTCAAAAGTATTTAGTGGAATTGAAGCAAGTATCTTAAATCATAAAGACACAAATTGTTCCCTTCCGTTCTTGTTTAATTTGATATATAAATCAAAACATCACGTAAAAAAACAGGGTTGAAAAAGTTAGCTAATGAAAATTAACTAATTAAACTTATATTAATTAATTGGTTCAACCGTAAAACCTTGCGCTTTCAATAATTCAATCACACCTGTTTTTCCGGGTAAATGAGCAGCCCCTACCGCGATAAAAGTTGATTTTTGAGCTATTTGTTTTTGAATAACTGGAATCCAATTTGAGTTTCTTAATTCGAGAAAATTATAATTGAATTCGGGAATTTGACTTGTTTCTGAAGCAATTAATTCAAACAAGCCATCTAAATCTTCCTTTAAATACAAATTCAGCATCATATCGAATTGATTCTGCGGATTATCTCCAAACTCCTGCATCATCATTTTCGCTTGATCCTCAACCTTGATTTTGTTAATCGTTTGCATCTGAAATTGAATGGATTCCAATCCAAGAGTCGGCATTTTTCGCTTTTTAGCTATTTTATTAAATTCCATTTCATACGATGCAGTTTTACCCATTTGTTCTTGTGCAATTACGGATGTAAAGAAAAAAGGCTTTAAACGAATATATCTGTTAAACTTACCTTTTTTCATGTGCAATGAATCGAGACAATATGATTTAACTAGTTTATAATCAGAGTCATTCAATAAATCCTCAAGTGTTTTTCCACCTGGGATAATCATTTCTTGGGCAACTTGAATTTTGGTTTTGAAATCCATGTTCAAATCAACCTCCATTGCTAATGTTTGGGAACTCTTCAAGGCCTGTTGGATTTTAGGTGAAATTGAAAATTTCTCCTTCGGCATAACATGTATTGTTCCATACAAATAGGAGTTTTCTTTTAATCCATTACCACTTATTCTCCAAAGTAATTGTGCCTCTATGGAAAAATTCAATAGAAACAATAAAACCAAAATCATGCAGAATTTCATATTTTAATCATTAAAAAGTGAATCGACAAAAGTTTTTTTATCAAATAATTGAAGATCCATCATCCCTTCACCAACACCAATATATTTAACTGGTATTTTCATTTGGTCAGAAATCCCAATCACTACTCCCCCCTTCGCTGTACCATCCAATTTCGTAACGGCCAAGGCATTAATATCGGTTGCTAAGGAAAATTGTTTTGCTTGTTCAAATGCATTTTGACCTGTTGAGCCATCTAAAACGAGTAAGATTTCATGAGGAGCACCTGGAACAACTTTTTCCATCACGCGTTTGATTTTATTCAACTCATTCATTAGGTTCACTTTATTGTGTAAACGACCCGCAGTATCAATAATTACAACATCTGCATGTTGCGACTTAGCGGACTGAAGTGTATCGTATGCAACACTTGCAGGATCTGCTCCCATTCCTTGCTGAATGATTGGAACTCCTACACGATCTGCCCATATAATCAATTGATCGACTGCTGCAGCTCTAAAGGTATCAGAAGCACCTAACACTACGCTAAGTCCAGCTTGTTTAAATTGATATGCCAATTTGCCTATCGTTGTAGTTTTTCCCACGCCATTAACACCAACAACCATTATCACATGAGGATCTCCTTTTTTTTCTGGAATCGTGAATTGTCCTTGATTAGTTGAATTATTTTCCTCCAATAAAGCAGCTATTTCTTCACGCAACAAACGCTGTAACTCGTCCGTACCCATTACTTTATCTCGAGAAACTCGATTTTGGATACGTTCAATTATTTTTAAAGTAGTTTCAACACCAACATCTGACGTAATTAAAACTTCCTCCAAATTATCCAAAACCTCTTCATCAACTGAAGATTTACCCAAAACGGCACGGGCAATTTTGGACAAGAAACTTTGTTTTGTTTTCTCAAGACCTTTGTCTAAAGTTTCTTTATCCTCTTGACCACCACGTTTAAAAAAATCAAAAAATCCCATATATAGTTCTATTAAAAAAGAAAAGCCTCCTAAATTAAGGAAGCTTATCTAATAATTAACACGCGTTAGTAAAATTAGTTTTTGGCAAACCAATCCTTCACTTTATCATTGTGTACAATCTCTTCTTTAAAAGTGTAAGAACCTGTTTTATCAGACTTAACCATTTTAATCACTTTGGTATGTTCTTTACCTCCACCTTTTTGTAAACTCGCTACAACTTTCTTAGCCATGACTTACTTATTTAATTTCTTTATGAACAGTATATTTTTTCAAAACCGGATTGAATTTTTTGATTTCCATTCTGTCCGGAGTGTTTTTACGATTTTTCGTAGTAATGTATCGAGAAGTTCCAGGCATACCTGAATCTTTGTGCTCTGTACATTCAAGTATCACTTGAATTCTATTTCCTTTTGCTTTCTTTGCCATTTCTGTGCTGATTTAACTTCTGCCTTTCAACAGATTTACTTCAAATACCCTTTTTTTCTAGCCTCTTTAACACAAGCTTCAATACCGTTTTTGTTAACGGTTCTTAACGCAGAAGTCGATAATTTTAAAGTAATAAAACTATTTTCTGTTGGTAAGAAAAACTTTTTAGTGATCAGATTTGGATAAAATCTTCTTTTTGTTTTACGATTTGAGTGAGAAACATTGTTCCCAACCATAACCGATTTTCCTGTAAGTTGACAAACTCGTGACATAACCTAATTCTTAATTGCTATTTTTTGAAGCGGGTGCAAAGATACGCTTCTAGTTTAATATTGCAAACATTTTTACTGCTTTTTACTGAAAAAAGTTTCAATCTTTTGAACATTTGACCAAAAATTGTGGAAAACATCTCTAATCCAACATTAAATCTTTGAACTATTTTAGAAGGAAATTCGTAATTGTATTACCAAATCTGATTTCTTGCTCCCTACAATACCTTCTGCTCCTGAACTAATATTCTGCCTATTGTTGTATAGAAAATATCCATACCGCACCCATAAATCACAATGACGTAAGAATGAATACCTCACTAAAATATAGGCTCGATTACCTTGATAATAATAGGCTGGCACAGCAAATACATACAAAGCATTGTTTTCAAAAGAATACAATCTTGTATCATAACTATCGGTATCAAAAAGGGCATAACGCAGTGAAATATCAATAGGCAATCCTTTGGGTTTGTATAATAAATCTTGAGTAAACAACATTCCTTTTTCCGGCTTGTTACTCAGGCGATTAATTGTTACATATTCTAATCTGCTTTTGAAGGTGAAAAATTCATTAACCACGTATGACACATTTAACCTATAATTACGCTGTAAAACATCTTCAATTCCCGTAACTGTCCCATCTGAATCCCTGCTGTTCTTTTGTCGCAATTGTTGACGAAATCTACCGTAAATTTCAAAAATCTTGTTCGGTTTGTAAATAGGTTGAATTAAAAACTCGTGCCCCTGAGTTGGTGCATCAATCTGATACTTCAACCATGGAAATTTGAATAAATCAATATATCCGTTCAATGACCAAGCCTTCGTTATTTTTAATTTTGTTCCTGCGTAAAGTCCTTGCTCATTTTGAGTATTGCTTCCTTCTGAAAACCCAGAATTATAAAATGTCTGGTAGCCCTTTCCATAATTTCGATACAATAAACCGATACTGGCATTAGCGTCTAACGAAACCATTGCTCCGTGGACCATTGCACCACCGCCATTCCATTCGCCTTCATTTTGGAAAAAATTGTGTGACATTTCACCAAATAAATTAACATTTCGATACACATAATTATAATCAAAACTTGCAGATAGATTTTGTTTCCCTCTAAAGTCAAATTGATTGTAATACGTTTCTGTTTTTAAATAGGGCTTATCATACCCCTGCGCAACACCAGTTACACCTAGTCTTAGCGGTCCTTTTACATACCTCAGATTTGTGCCCGCTACATATTCAGTCAAGCCATTTTTCTTAGCAATTTCAGAATTTGTGCGATGCAATCCTGATAAATCAATCGTTGATATAAATTCTAAATCATCGTAAGTTGAATCTGCAATGGCTTGTTTCGCATCTACCTTTTTAACAGATGCAAATGTGAGTAAACTAAAATCCTTATATCCAAAATCCGCCGCTACACCACGCATAAATCTACTTTCATCAACGGATGTATAGGCTCGAATGGGAATGGCATTTCGCTTCATAGTGGCAATATCCGCTGTTTTACCAAAAGCATAACTTGACCACATATTTATTCCTTGACCAATTTGAACTTGATAATCACCAATCGCAAAAGATTTTAGGTATTTCCCCCCTTTAAAAAATACATGGGCAGAGTAAAAATCAAATCCGTTTTTTTGAGCACCTTTAAAAAATTGTTCTCCTGCATCTTTTTCCGCTGTAATTCCAATACTGATATTCGTTTTATAGGTATACCTAAATCGAGAATAGTAACGATCGGAATTTCCATGATAATAATTATTAGATGCATTCAATACTGAATCGGAAACAGCCGCATAACCACCTTTTTTCTCAATAGTTGGTTGGTATCGGGTAAAAAGCTCAAACTTCCCTTCTTTTAATGCTTCTTTCAATGTAATATGTAAATTATCAAGCTTATTGTCCACATATACGAAAGGTAATACCAATTGAATGATCGATAAATCCCAATATTTAAGGCTTTGTAGTTCATAAATCGTAATTAATTTCCCAAAAAGCTTTCTATGCAAGAGTAAATCATTGATTTGAACAGCCGTTAACAAATTGAGTTCTTCGAGGTCTTCCGTATTGGCGGTATTCAAATTCAGCTTATTATCAAAATAAAAATTCAGAGATTCAATAACATTCGTTAAATCAATTTCCTCTGATTGCAATTGCTCAGAAATAAATTCGATGCGCTGCTGAATAATTTCATTTCTCGCCTGAGAAATCGCCCTCCCAGTGGCGAACAAAAGCAATAAACTAACGACCAACTTAAGCTTCATGCTATTGCAATTGATAATTAAAAGAAAAATTAGGTGACCAACCTAAAATTTGGTGGTAACAACTTCCGAGATCTACCTTAAAGAACTTTTTGAATTGATAGCCCACTCCAAAGCTTACCTCTAAAGGTTCAGTGGCAAAACCACCCCTAATAAAAAAATTAGAGACAACTGCATATTCAATTCCTACTTTTCCACGAAGTGGATAATCTACATTTTTTTCAGCTTCCGCGACAAGAAGTACCTTGGAAGAAATTTTATAGGCCGTACCTAAACGCATAACGGTCGTGTATCTATCCTCTTGATAATCAGAAAGCTTATTTCGACCGATGTTAAAAACACTAAATCCCAGTTTCCATTTATCATTAATTTTGGCTAACAATCCTAATTCAGCCGTAACCGTACCATGGCTACCATAGGCATCTGGCAATCGAATACCTGCATAATTAAGTTGAACTCCAGCCGACAAAAATTCACTTAACTTTAAGCTATAACCCAGCCCTGTTTTAAATGAAAGAA
This sequence comes from Lishizhenia tianjinensis, assembly GCA_943330745.2. Classification (GTDB taxonomy): domain Bacteria; phylum Bacteroidota; class Bacteroidia; order Flavobacteriales_D; family Crocinitomicaceae; genus UBA952. The sequence goes on along the minus strand of CALQIX020000012.1, from coordinate 88,956 downwards.
AATTACGGTATCCAAAACGCTGGCCGCCAAAAGAAACAACACCTTTTTTTAAGGGTAATGCCACAGCTACGCCTTGAGACTGCAATTCTTTCAGTAAAAATCGATTTTCATAACTAATCCCAACTGCCAATTTCTTAACTCCTGTTAGAGCAGCAGGATTGTGGTGATAAGCCCATACATCTTCCAAGGTATTACTCGCATTTCCAAGGGATTGAGCACGGCTGCCCATTGGATAATATCCTTGAGTATTTCCGGTAAATAGTGTACCAAGAAAGAGAAACGTTGTTAGTACTTGAAATAATTTAGACATAATATTATAATTCAGTTTCACACGTTAATTTAAATTTTCATTCATCAATTGTTGCGGTGCAATAGCATAAAAGGTATTATTATATTCCATTCGCGAAAATTCAAAAGGTCCAATTTCAGGATACCTTTCCACAATTTCAATCGCATTTTCATATGCAAAATCACTCCAAATCACTTTTTCATCAGTGAACTCTATTTTGGCAGATAACGCTCCACAACTTATATCACCACAATCAGCGCAGACGTATAATAAAATTCGTTCAGTTGGCATTTTACCAATGTATTTTGCAAGTTGAGTAACAAAATATCCACTGTCAGAACCTTCAGGCGTAAACATTCCTGTTAACTCTTTCAAATCGACTTTTAATAAAGTAGATAAGGGCTGGTTATCGATATCGAATTCAAAAAAAAGTTGTCCGCCTGGAAACTGGGAGAGAGTTAAATTGAGTTGTTGCACGAATATTATTTAAAATATGGTAAGATTACCGGTTTGTTTTTCAGGTAAATTTGAGCCTTGTAAAGTGAAAGTAATACTATAAAAATAAACTCCTTGTTCCAATATTTTTTCGGGAACATCACTCGTTTTTTTATGTTTTTTAGTTTTCTTTCCTTTTGGTTGCTCTGATGAATTCCAAATTAGGGGAACCGTCATTGCACTGGACTCCTTAACTAATTGTCCCCAACGATTAAACAACTGAAAAGAAAAGGATGTAATCATGCAATTATTCACTATTCGAAAATCATGCAACTGATTAACCGATAATGATTTAGGTGTTTCAAAACAAGTAGAACCATCAAAACAAACAAAGTTCGTTGATGCAATTTCTTGAGAAAAAGAAATATTCCTCACAAACAAAAATAGGATCACAATTATAAAATTCTTCATGTTTAGTTCGTTTTATCAATACATATAAAAGTGGGTGGTCTTTTAGCGTTTGGATTGTAAAGATAATAATGATTTTTATCTTCATATTTAAAACTATCTACTTGATTGAATGAAGCCACATGAATCAATTTCTGCAAAGGAAGAATTGTATCTTCAAAAGCGACCAAATTAAAATAACGTATTACTCTTTCTCGCTGGCTATCAGGACTAGACTGTAAATATGTTACTTGTTTAATATAGGTATTTTTCTTTCTATCCACATATAACCATTCACCCTTCAATTTTTTAAACCCCATGTCCTTGTTCAAAATTGGCGCTTGAATGCGTTCTTCTTTATCATTGAAACTTGGACCCAATTGCATTTCACAAGCGACCAAAAATAGTGATATAAAAAAAAGAAATTGAACGTAAAATTTCACTTTCTAAAAGTAATTAAACAAAATGATATTTTTTGATTAGCTGATTTTAATCTTTTGTGATGTAATTGTTAACTATATTAATTACCCAAAAATGATTCTAAAGTACCAACACGGCTTAATTCCAGGTTGAAAAAATAAATCCATTTTCAACAATCAAACCCTTGTCAATATTATTTGCATATAAGGCTCCTGTTCCCAATCCTTGAGGAAGTGTATTAGTAAATTGAGCCGTAAACTGGCAGATTGCGCTCAATCCTACATTAGATTCAAGAGCTGATGTAATCCACCATTGAATTCCACTTAAAACCGCTGCATCTATCCATTCGCAGGCCCCTTTGAATCCACCATGCAAACTTGGTTTAAGTACAATAAATTGCGGATTGATGGCAATTAAAAACGATAGTTTTTCTTGTTTAGTAAAAACACCAATAAGTTCTTCATCTAAAGCAATTGAAATGGGTGAATCGATACAAATCCTCCCTAACAATGCTAAATTGCCTGGAGCAATTGGCTGTTCAATGGAATGAATTTCAAATTCTGCTAATTGTTTCAATCTTTCCATGACATTATCTGAGGTAAAAGCCCCATTTGCATCAACTCTAAGGGTAATATTTTTTGAATCGTAGCTTTTACGAATTGAACGAAGAATAGCCAATTCTTGATTAAAATCAATTGCACCAACTTTCATTTTGAGAGTCGTGAAGCCAGCCTTTAACTTTTGTTCAATTTGTTCATTCATGAAGGATTCGTTCCCCATCCAAATTAAACCATTGATGGGTATTTTTAAACCTTCAGTTACAAAAGGAGAATTAAAGTAAATACCTTTACCTCCAGTATAACAATCTAAAATTGCTGTTTCAAATCCAAAGCGAATGGAAGAGTTTCGATTAAAAAAATCTTCGATTTCAGTTGACGAGAAATTTGTAAATAGCTGTTCCTTGAGATTGGCTGCGTTTAAATCTCCTATCAGGTGAATGGCATGATTAATTCGAGAAATGTAATCATCATCCGATAAATATTCAGGGGTAAGCCCTTCAATCACACTGCATTCTCCTATCCCTTGAAATTGTGTCTCTGAATCAATTACATGAATAAACCACGATTTTTTATGGTGAAGAATACCTCGCGATGTACCCGCTCCAAATGTAAAATCGAAGACTTTTTTCTCAACACGAAAAGTGAGCATTGAGCTTATTCTTTATTGATGATTTTAATTCGAACCCTACGATTCATTTGACGACCTGACTCAGTTTCGTTATTGCCCATTGGTTTAGTCTCCCCATAATAACTAACTTTTACACGGTTTCCATCAATTCCATTTTTAACTAAATAGGCTTTTACCTCATTCGCTCGATCTTTCGAAAGATTCATATTTTCAGTATCATCTCCGCGATCATCGGTATGTCCTTCCACTTCAATCATGATGTCTTGACGCAATGCAAGCACTTGTGCCAAGTATTTAAGTTCATCAAAAGATTTTGTTTGAATTGAGAACCGTTGCTTATCAAAAAGTAAATTACGCTCAACGCTTAAAAGAATCGTATTCACCTCATCATTTGAAATTCCAGAATTTTTGTTTATAAAAATCGTATCTGTTTTTTGAACAAAAACTGTATCTTGTATAATTGGATCAGTCACTTTTTTAGCAATATTAACAACGGTATCGATTTCTATAATTTCTACGATTTCTTGCTTCTTTTTTGCTTTACAGAACTTTATACCTAAAACAACTTCATGTGATCCAGAGCTATAAGATGCAATGTTTCTCATTGGAGTTTCATAAGCATACCCTATGAAGAACAAATCCTGAATCGTAATTCCTGCACGCGCAATTATACCAACTTGTGTTCTATATCCAATTCCGGCTTGAATAAAGTTCTTGTAAATAACATCTGTATTGATATCTGTTTGCATTCCTGTATTTATGCCTTTTAAAAAAACTGATGGTTTTACAGCAAAATTATTATTTACATTTATCCTATAAGCGGCTAAGGCATTGAAATGCCTGCGTAGTCCATAACCATCCAAACTGGCATATCCAAAATTCGTAAACGTTTGCAACAATTGCTTGGAAGCAACTGAAAGTTCTAAATTTTTCCATTGGTAGAAAATTCCCAATTCAGAATTTAATGTTCCCGATGATTGACTTCCGCCATTGATGATTGGATCTTGATTATCGAAAGCAATTGCCGATGACGGATTCACTCTATATTGATTAAATCCTATGCCCAAACCAAAACGCAAGGTGTGAAATTTCGCAAAGGTTAAGCCATAAGAAATTGATCCCATACCGCTTACTTGATTGATCATTCCGATTTTATCAACTAAAACCTGACCTCCTATACCAATATACTTTCCTAGACGGGAATTTACCCCTAAATAACTAGTAAGTGGTGCTCCTTCTACCTTAACCCACTGATTTAGATGTGAAAAATTTATTTCGGTACAACCACTTGCACCCGCATATGCAGGATTAATTGAATACCTATTGTAACTATAAACGTTACTTTGAGGAGTTTGCTGAGCCAATGAAACCAATGAAACCGTAGCAAAAACGATAAAAATTATTTTTTTCATGATTTCAATTATTTTTTAAATCGTAATAAGTTAATCTCACCTGTATATTCTTTATCGGAACATTTTATAGAATAAAAATAAACTCCATCAGGCAAGGGTTCATTATTTCTAGTTCCACCCCATTGATTATTATAATCATTTGTTTTATACACCAATTCGCCCCATCGATTATAAATTTGAACTTCACAGCCAGCGATTTGACTCACATCGCTCACCTTCCAGGTATCGTTTTGCCCATCATCGTTAGGAGTTAGAATATTACTTATTTCGAACTCGCAATCAAGCACTGAAAGTTCTAAAACAAGAACCGAATCGCATCCGCTAGAAGTAGTTAGTGTATCAGTATAAATTCCACTTGTAATTAAATCTTGGCCAGCAAATGTATAATACTCGTTAGAACAAATCTCAACTGATTCATACGACGAATTTGGTGGAGTAACAAACAAAGAAAGCACCACCACAGAATCACAGCCTTCTGAAGTTGCTAAAGTATCGGAATAAACTCCTTCGTTTGATAAGAATGTTCCATTAAAATTATAATTAGCCCCAGAACAAATGGTTACCTCAATATTCGTCGTTATTGTTGGCAGTATAAAAATGACAGATGTTACAATCGAGTCACAACCTGAAATAGCTTGAATTGTATCTACATAAACCCCAGCATTGGTGTAAGTACTAGATCCTATCTGAATTGAGCCACCCGGACATAAATTAAATTCCTTCAAAACCGTTAGAACAGGATTGATAGAAAGATTAGTAATAACCGTACTATCACAACCTTGAGCCGTAATGAAAACATCTGTATAAATTCCAGATTCTGTTTGTGGTACGCCTCCTAACAAAATTGATTCACCTTGACATATGGCTGCATCAACATTTGTCGTGGTAGGAGAACATGGATTAATACAATTTGTCGCATCAAAAGTAAATATTTGCGGACAAGCACCATCGTTAATTTGTACCGTATAAATTCCAGCCTCAGAGCCAGTATAGGATGAACTTACTGCGGGTGCTAAAGTACCATTTGAAACAACTGTACCTGAAGGGCTCGTTATAGAGTATGAATAAGGATTGGAATAATAGCCATTTAATCCTCCAGTAGCCGAAAACGTGGCCGTACAAGTAGTGTTATCATAATTGAATACCGCATTCAATTGCTGCAGAAAAACGATAGGTAGACCTGTTGATACAGTAGATGTACCGCAAGAAAAATCACCCCAATCTGCCGTAATATCTCCTGCAGGTGAAATATAATAAAGCGTATTAAATAATGGATTACCGAATGAACCACTTCCATCGCCATTATTCGTAAATGATCCAGTCAATCCAATTAAAGTATCGATGTAAGCGTTGTTAAAACCTGTATTTGCAATTGGATCTGGTAAATTTTGAACTTGGTGTATTACATACCCTGGAGTTAAGCAATTCGGTAAACTTTGCGTCGACTCTCCAATTCCATTAACAGTTATACCAGCAGTAAACACCTCACCGAAACAAATAAAAGCTGTGTCTTGCTGAGCATTTGTTAAACTATCTCCATTAGCTAATTGGGTATAAATATCACCCGCATCACTATCAATTTCCTGAATGTATTCAATAATATATTGTCCTTCATCACCTGGAGATCCACCATCGATTTGAATCGCGTAAACTTTCCCTGGTTCCAAACAACACGCAGATGTTTGTGTTCCATTAAATCCAGCTGTACCAGATATTATTGGAGTTACAACTGGAGTATTTCGTGTTCCATCTTGGGTATAGGTGGCAGGTTGAAGTCCACCGTAGCAATCTGTTCCATTTAACAATTCAAACACATTGTACCTTAATAAATTCATTCCTATGTAGGCACGAATACTTAATTCAACTGCACCGGATGGAGGGGCCGTAAAATAATGCCATACAGTTTGATCAGCCCGGTTAGCAGCATTGGTATTAGCTGCAGGTTCACCCGCTAAAAATTCACGACAAGCGAAAACATTTGAACCTGCAACAGCTTGAAATGTTGGATTCGTATTCGCTAAAATAACAGGAACCTCATAAAGCGTATTTTGCAAGGTTAAGCACAAAATATCATTCCCTGGAGAGTTTAAAGTTGGATCTGAAATACTTGGGTCATATAACCAAGATTTAATACTTTGCGTGCTCAGTGGAGTAAGATTATCGGAAGGATCAACCATTCCATAATATTTATATCCTGGTTCAAGACATCTTCTATCTATACGAGCGCTTGGATCACCTCCTAGAAAACTATTGGTACCACCTTCATCTTCTGCAATGAACTCAAGATTAGCACATGAATAATCGGAGGGAATTCCAGGAGCAAAACGAATATCATATCCGAACAAGGCATTGTTTTCTCCATAAAGAGCATCTTGATAATCCGATTCAAAAATCATACGGCCACTACTCGGAGCAATGAAATTCAACCAAACTGATTCATTGACCACTGGATTATTTGCGGCAACATGATCATAATCGTAGGCATGATAATGAATTGGGTTGTTATCCGTATGAACAGCACCTGTTTCTGCGTAATCGTTTCCACCATCATAGGCACAGCCGAAATCCAAGGTAACTGATGCCGCTCCAGTGCTTGTGCTAATGACATTTGTACCATATGTTACAGAAGGAGACTGACAAGGAATATCTTCTGCATCTGCACTTCCTCCTCCCAAATCATTGATCCGTACTTCAACAATACCAGCTGCATCATCATCACCTGTTAATTGAACATAATACGTTTCACCAGCAATTAATTTCTGGTAACTAATACCTGGAAAAGGATCGCACGCATTTAACGATAATTGTGCTTCTGGGTCCAATCCAAGTGCATCAATTCCATCAGAAAACTCAATGTGTGAAAGATAATCAAATTTATTTTTTATCACTGCTGCCGTTAGGGGTTGTAATCCTGTTGTACATGAACTACCATCTGCAGCATGATAAATTTGAAAATATGTTCCAATTTCTGTCGCTCCATTATCTGTTGAAATTTCAACTGAACCACTTGGTGGAGCAACGAATCTAAACCAAGCAGATGAACTATTTGCATTAACATCTCCGGCACGAGGCTCATTGTTTTCTAAGGTATTACTCTGACACAATGCCACATTATAAGAAGTATTTGTATTCAATAAAGTAGCATTACAAATATCATCTGGTAAAATGATTACCGTTGGCGCAAAATCAATTCTTTCCACTGATAAGGTGATAGTGTAAGTTTGTGTGGAAGGACATCCCGAGGATCCAGTCGCCGTGAAACTATAATTTACGATTCCTGTTGCACTCGGAACAGGCATTGAAACATTTTGAAGCCCTGTCTCACCATCCGTGGAGCCAATAATGGCATAATTCGTTACATCATCGTTTTCATAAGCCTCCCAAGCTAAATTTAATGATGTCGGAATATCCAAAGGACAAATATATTGCCTATCAAAAAACAAAGCATTAATCACATTGTTAAACGGACCGTTTGCATCATTGACGTAGGAGTAATTAAAATCATAAACTCCAAATAAAGCGGGATTATTGTTCGTGTACCCTAGCGTATTGTCTGTAGCTTGATATTCCCAAACAAAATCACTATTTCCTAAGAATAGACCATCACAATCAACACTTGCGGAAGTTTGAATTGATGTAACTCTCACTTTTATGGTTGCTTGTGAAAAAACAGGAATACTGATTAAAAAGAAGGCAAAATAAATTGCATATTTCAACCCAATGTAATTTTTTAGCATAGCAGTAGTTTTTATGGAATACAAAAATTCCGCGCTAAATTACAATAAAATTGGAAATTTGTAAAAAAATGTTAATAACTATCTTTACTGTGAATTACAACAACATCGCAGCTGGATTTTCCATATACTGTTTAAAGGTTTGAAGGAAAGAAGAGCCCATCGCACCATCAACTACTCTGTGATCACAAGATAATGTAACTTTCATAACATTTCCTGGTACAACCTGACCATTTTTCACCACTGGTACTTCTTTAATTCCACCTACAGCTAAAATACAACTGTCCGGTGGGTTAACGATTGCAGTAAAAGATTCAATACCAAACATTCCTAAATTGGATATAGTGAATGTATTCCCCTCCCAATCAGATGGTTGTAATTTTTTCTCTTTTGCTTTTTTGGCGAATTCACGTACTTCAGCTGAAATCTGCATTAATCCTTTTGAATCTGCAAAACGAACAACAGGTACTAATAATCCATCCTCAACAGCAACAGCAACACCAACGTGCACATGTTCATTTCTGCGTATGAAATCTCCCATCCATGCACTATTTACATTCGGGTGTTTTTTTAAAGCTACGGCCACCGACTTAACAACCATATCATTGAACGAAACTTTTACACCTTCCATTGTATTCAATGAGGTGCGCGTTGCAATGGCATTATCCATGTCTATATCAAGTGTCAAATAGAAATGGGGAGCGGTAAACTTGCTTTCAGCCAACCTACGAGCAATTGTTTTACGCATCTGAGAAACAGGCTCATCCGTGTACGATTCTTGTCCAGGTGTAGATGAAAACACAGGTCTATCAGCCGGTGTGTAAGGAGAATAATGATCAACATCTCTTTTTACAATTCTACCGTTTTCTCCTGTCCCAGCTATGGACTGAATGTCAACTCCTTTTTCCTCAGCAAGCTTTTTCGCTAGAGGAGAAGCAAAAATTCGATCTGATGAATTGGCAACAACCGTAGCTGGTTTTTGTACTACCGTTGTAACAACTGGCTCAGCTATTACTGGGGATGGGCTCGGAACTGCATCAACAACTGGCGCTGAAACCGGAGCAGAATTAAGTAATCCAGAAATATCCTCACCTGGAGCACCAATAATTGCTAAAATTGCATTTACCTCAGCCGCTTTTCCAGTTTCAACGCCAATGTGAAGTAAAGCACCATTATAAAATGATTCAAATTCCATAGTTGCTTTATCGGTTTCAATTTCAGCAAGGATTTCCCCTTCTTTCACTGTATCACCTACTTTTTTATTCCAAGAAGCAACAACACCTTCAACCATTGTGTCACTCAACTTCGGCATGTAAACTATTTCTGCCATATCTTTTAATTATGCTAAATATTCTTTAATATATGGATAGTCTGTTTGCGTATAGACGTCCTCGTAAATTTCATGAGCCTCAGGATAAGGCGAATTCTCCGCAAAAACCACAGATTCCTCCACTTCTTTTTTCACCCAAAGATCAATTTCTGTTGTTTCTTTTTCAGACAACCATTTATTTTCTTGAATAATACGTAAACAATGTTCAATTGGATCTTGTTCAATCCATTCGTTCACCTCATCCTTACTTCTATATTTCTGAGGATCCGACATGGAATGTCCTTTATATCTGTAAGTTCTAATATCTAATAAAGTTGGTCCATCTCCTCTTCTTGCTCGCGCTGTTGCTTCTTCAATTGCTTCATGTACATCCTCTGGACGCATGCCATTTACAATGCGTGAAGGCATTTCATAAGAAGCACCAATTTTGGATAAATCAGTAACATTGGTAGTTCTTTCAACAGAAGTTCCCATTGCGTAATTATTGTTCTCAATAATATAAACCACTGGTAATTTCCATATCATTGCCATGTTAAATGTCTCATGCAAGGCACCTTGTCGAACAGCTCCATCTCCCATTGAAACAAATGCCACGTTATCAGTTCCATTATATTTTTCTGCGAAAGCGATTCCTGTTCCCATTGGAATTTGAGCTCCAACAATGCCATGACCGCCCATAAAATTCTTTTCTTTATCAAAAAAGTGCATAGAACCACCTTTTCCTTTAGAACAACCTGTTGTTCTACCATACAATTCAGCCATTAAAACACGAGGATCCGTTCCAAATGCAATTGGGTGGGCATGATCACGGTAAGCGGTCATATGTTTGTCTCCTGGACGACAAGCGCTTGCTGTTCCTACAACAATTGCTTCTTGACCAATATATAAATGGCAGAACCCACCAAATTTTTGTTGAATATACAATTGACCAGTTTTTTCTTCGAAACGTCGAATTAATAACATGTCTTTATACCACTTTACGTATGTTTCTTTTGTGAATTTAGGTTTCACTGATACTGCTTTTTTCTTTGATTCAGAAGCTACTTTTCCTGCCATTTTACAAAAATTTAATTTGCGGTAACAAATATACTAATCAATTTGATTTTCTGTACATATTGTCCTCTTAACACTTAGAAAAAACAAACTGCTGGTTAAATTCACCAAGATTATAAATAACTACAAACGTAAAATATGTTTTGTTTCTGCTTGAATTCTATTTCTTAACTCATCGGACACAGGAACTAAAGGCAAGCGCATTGTTTCGGTCATTATACCTTGTTCTGCCAACGAAACTTTCACGCCACCTGGATTACCCTCTTCAAAAAATAGTTTTGTAACATGCATTAATTCATAATGAGCCTTGCGCGCTTCCGGTAATGATTCTTTCATTGATGCATGTACCATTTCCCCAAACAATTTTGGAAATGCATTGGCAACAACTGAAATTACTCCGTCTGCACCTGCAGCAATTAAAGGCATTGTTAAGGCATCATCGCCAGATAAAACGCCAAAGCCAGCTGGTCTTAATCGAATAATTTCCATTATTTGCTCCATGTTTCCGGAAGCCTCTTTAACAGCAACCACATTGGGTAATTCAGCAAGCTTTAAGGTTGTGGATGGCGCCATATTGGAACCCGTTCTTCCTGGAACATTATATAAAATGATTGGTAAATCAGTACAAGATGACAAATAAGTGAAATGCTGAATAATTCCTTGTTGTGTTGGCTTATTGTAGTACGGTGAAACGGAAAGAATTCCATCGACACCAGCAGGAATTTTCTTGAATTTCTCACCAATATCCATGGTGTTATTACCACCTACACCATAAACAATTTTCAATTTTCCTTGATTTTCCTCGATCACCGTTCTAAGCACCTCAAGTTTTTCGTCTTGAGAGAGAGTTGGAGATTCGCCCGTTGTACCTTGAACTACTAAAAAATCAGTGCCATTTTCAATTTGATAGCGCACAAGTTTTTTCAGTGCTTCAAAATCAATCGTAAAATCAGTGTTGAATGGCGTAACAAGTGCAACTCCAGAACCTGTAAAAAATGAATTCATATCTCTATTTGTTTATTTATTCTGAATATGATTTTGATAATACTTGATGCACGAACTGAACAGCCAAAGCGGGCTCATCAGAATCTGCAGTAACATGCATTTCGAAATATGATCTAGCCGCGTTAACCCCAATTCGATTTGTGAACGGGATTTTTTTAATTTGTGAAAAGATACGATGCGTATCATCCCCAAACCAAATTAATGTATCGTAATCCAACTTGAATTCATCCAACAATTGAATATCTTTCAGTTTTCCGAAAAAATTAAAATCTGTCGGCGAAACATAATAAATGACAAAATGTGGCGTCATTGCATTTTTATCCACGTCCTTGGGTAACAGTACAACAATTGTTAATTTCTGAACATTACTATCATTTAACGCTTTATCTAACGCTTTTTTATACCCTTTTAACTGTTCATCATTATCACAATTGAGAACAATTAACAATGCATCCGTGGTGCTCCAAATACTTTTTTCGTTCAAAATCAATTATTTAAAAGTTTTACAAAATCATCTTCACTTATAATTGCCACCCCTAAATCTACTGCTTTTTTTAATTTGGAAGGCCCCATATTTTCACCTGCAAGCAAAAAATCTGTTTTAGAACTAATACTAGACCCATTTTTCCCTCCATGTTGCTCAATTAGCTCTTTTAATTCATCCCTACTGAATACTGAAAAAACACCCGAAACAACAATGACTTTCCCTAAAAAAACACCCGAATTGATTTCTCTTTTCTCTCCAATAAATTGAATTCCTTTTGCCTTCAATCGATCAATTAATAGTCTATTTTCCGCATCACCAAAAAATTCTAAAATCGAATTTGCTATTTTTTCGCCAATTTCATCTACCTCAATAAGGTCATCATAAGATGCCTTCATTAATTCATCAATCGAACCAAAATGCCTGGCTAATTTTTTGGCACTGGTTTCACCTACAAATCGAATCCCTATTCCAAATAAAACACGCTCAAATGGAATTTTTTTAGAATGCTCAATCCCTATTAAAAGATTATTCGCCGATTTCTCTGCCATCCGATCTATCTTCAATAGTTGATCAAAAGTCAAGTCATATAAATCGGCAGCCGTTTTTACTATTTTTTTTTCGTACAAAAGGTCAACAGTTTCCTCTCCCAACCCATCAATATTTAAGGCTTTTCTTGAAATAAAATGTTCAATCTTTCCTTTAACTTGAGGAGGACAAGATTTTTCGTTCACACAAAAGTGTCCAACTTCACCTTCTTTTCTTGTTAATTTCCCATTACAAACTGGACAAGTAGATATAAAATTAATTTTCTGAGCACTAGCAGGACGTTTTTCTGTATTAACTCCAACAATTTTTGGAATTATCTCCCCTCCTTTTTCCACATAAACAAAATCTCCGAAGTGCAAATCTAACTTCTCAATTTGATCAGCATTGTGCAAGGAAGCTCGTTTTACAGTTGTTCCGCCCAGTTGCACCGGAAACAAATTAGCCACTGGCGTAATAGCACCCGTTCTTCCAACTTGATAATCAACACTCAACAATTCCGTATCAACTCTGGTAGTTTTAAACTTATACGCTATCGCCCATCTCGGTGATTTTGCTGTAAAACCCAGCTCAGCTTGTTGATTGTAACTATTGACTTTTATTACAACTCCATCAATTTCAAAAGGAAGGGAAAAACGATTAATATTCCAATAATCGATGAAATCCATTATTCCTTCAATAGATGTAGTTTTTTCTATAAATCTGGCATTGATTGCTGGGATTTTAAATCCCCATTCAGACGCTTTTTGAACAGATTCAAAATGTCCCGTAGCATTATTCCCTTCACCATACACTCCGTAAAGAAAAGAATCCAATCCGCGCGAAGCAACTACTTTTGAGTCTTGCATTTTCAATGTTCCAGAAGCTGTATTCCTTGGATTAGCAAAAAGAGCTTCTCCTCTCTCCTCTCGTTGGTTGTTGATGGAATTAAACTTTTCAATTGGTAAAAATATCTCTCCTCTTATTTCAAAATCTGTTGGAAAATCAGATTGAAGCACCAAAGGGATAGTGCGAATTGTTTTTACGTTATTGGTTACATCTTCACCTTTTTCACCATCACCTCTCGTCACTGCTTTGGTTAATTGGCCATTTTCATACCGAATTCCAATGGCTACACCATCATACTTCAATTCACACACATACTCTACTTCACCATCTACCAACTTCTTAATGCGGTTTTCCCATTCCAAAATCTCTTCTTCCGAATATGTATTAGATAAAGAAAGCATTGGGTAGCGGTGAGTAACTGTTTCGAACTTTTTAGTAAGATCCCCGCCTACTCTTTTGGTTGGACTATTTGAAAAAGCAAACTGAGGAAATTCAATTTCCAGTTCTTGTAATTGCTTCAATAAACTATCAAATTCAAAATCAGCTATTTCGGTACGACTTTCTACATAATACAAATGATTATGATAGTTAATAATTCCGGACAACCGAAGTATTTCCTGTTGAGCTTGATCTGAATTCACCTGGTAAATTTACGCATTTTGCCCCTTTAGCATGCGTATTCGACCTTGTAAATCTTTCATCAATTCAATGTTAACAAATCCATGATTTTTTAACAAACGAACTATTTCAGCCGAAAAATTCGGGTGAATTTCAAAAAATAACCACCCATTTCTTTTCAGATAAAGCTTTGCGCGTGCAATTATCTCCTGATAAAAAAGTATTGGATTAGCATCCTCAACAAAGAGAGCAATATGCGGCTCGTACCCAACAACATTTTCTTCCATTTCCGACTTTTCAGTAAACGGAATGTAAGGTGGATTGGAAACCCAACAATCAAATGAATTTATGTCCCATCCTATGAAAGCTGAACTAGAAAAAATATCTTCATTTAAACATTCGACTTTCACTTCATTTAATTTTGCATTGGACTCTGCTAATTGAATTGCTCCTTCCGAAATATCGGTAAGAATAATTTCTGACCCACGTATTTTTTTTGCTAATGTTATACCAATGCACCCCGAACCCGTGCACAAATCTGCTATTTTTGGACTTTCAACATGGGCCATTGTTTTTAAAACATCCGCAACAAGTTCTTCTGTTTCTGGCCGTGGAATTAAAGCACTAGGAGTACACAAAAAAGTCAAACCAAAAAACTCGGTCTCTCCAAGTATGTACTGAAATGGCTCATTTTTTAATAGCCTATTTATGCAACTACGCACAAATAATAAATCAGACTCGGACAAGCCATGTTCCTGGTTCAATAAATAATCCGTATCACTCCAACGTAACCTCTTACAGATTAAGCTCTTGTAGATATTTCTGATTTCAAATTCTGAAAAATACCCATCTAATTTTGCTTTTACGTAAATAAAAAGGGCCTGAATTGTATTCTGTTGAACAAACATCAGTTTTTGCGTAATTTAATAAATTCTTGAATTTTTTCATTCTCGATAAGAACAGTCAAATTGTAATAAGCTAACCTCCAGTTTTTCCCATCCTTAACCAACACACCGCTTCCCCTGCAGGAATTCATCCATGTTTCTAAATCCTCATCAAACCAAGCAATTTTATGGTTCTCTGAAAATATCCAATTCCGATTTGAAGGTTTAAAATCCCATGCCTTTCCGGCATCAAAATACGGTTTTGCGAATAGCTTGAATTGAGTTTTATTCCATCGTTCTCCCGGAGCTGTGCCCAAGAAAATAAAATCATCAGTTGTCACTTCAAAATATCTAGAAAAATTGGGCTCTGAAGCATCTAAGTGCCACTGATCGATCAGTTTATTCAATCTACCTTCTGTGTTACTTTGATTTTTTTGAGCATACAGAAAACTCACCGTGGTTGAAAGAGAAAGAATAACAACATTTAAAAATATACGCATGATCAAAAATATGTACGAAAATACTTGTAATAATTCAAACAAGAGTTACGTTGGTTTGATTAAATTTGTAGCTAATTATGTGCGTGGAATAGAAAGAATACGGAATGATAAATTTATTGCTTACTTTACCTTATCTGCTATTTCTACTATTTTTAATCGGGAAAATTCCCTTTATAAAAGAATCCGGAATTAAAACCAATGCGCTTCGTTTTGCCTTTTTAGCCAAAGTTTTTTGCGGATTTCTGGTGTATTTGATTTACGCCTATTATTACGAAAACCGAATAGAGGCAGATACATTTAAGTATTTTGACGACAGTTATTACCTATATGAAGCGCTTTATACTAAACCAACAGATTTTTTCAAAATGCTCTTCGGGATAAATTGCGAGGGAAGTTATTTTGACCATCTGTACTATGATAAAATGAATAATTGGTATCGTGCATATGAAAACAGCTTATACAACGACAACCGGTTGATAATTCGAGTAAATGCAGTTTTAAGAATTTTCTCTTTCGGAAATTACCACGTCCATAGCATTATATTGAATTTTATAGCTTTTATTGGGTCCGTTGGAATGGCTCGATTTTTCCTGCATTTTGTGAAAAGCAAATGGAAAGTTTACCTAGCGGTATTCTTCATACCAAGTGTTATTTTTTGGAGTTCCGGAATATTAAAAGAGTCATTGTTATTGTTTGCAATGGGTTTATTTTGTTTTTTCATTTACAAATTAGTTCTAACTAAAAACTGGATCTATATAGTTTTATTAATTATTCCTTTTCTTTTATTGGTTTTATTGAAATTCTATGTTTTCGTTGCCTTTTTGCCGGCAATTCTTGGCTGGTGTTTCAGCGAAACAACACGATTTAAATGGAAAGCATATCTCCTTGTGTTTTCAGTGTTTTCCCTAATTGCAGTAGTTCTGGGATTATTAAATCCAAACTATAATTTCATACATATTTTAGTGCGAAAACAACATGATTTCATTAACATGTCAATTGCCTTTCATGTAAATAGCGCCATTCAAATGGATTATTTGGACGAAAATATTTTGTCAATTATCAAGGCGGTTCCAATGGGAATAATTAATAGCTTGACTAGACCATGGCCATTTGAAATTAAAAATGCACTTTTTATTCCAGCAATTATTGAAAACTTTGTATTATTGTCATTAATTCTAATCGCTATCATTCAAAAAGTTAAAAACCCAATACGATCAGTAAATTTTATAGCTTTTTGTTTTTTATTCACACTATTTCTATATTCAATAATTGGGATTTCAACTCCTATTTTAGGTGCCTTAGTGCGTTATAAAATACCTGCTATGCCATTTTTAGTAATTGGAATTCTTTCATTACTAAACACAAACAACTTTCATTTCTATCAATCTCAAAAAATAAGAAAATGGATTCATATGTATTTATAACTGGTGCTAGTTCTGGATTTGGAAAAGCTAGTGCAGAAATTTTTGCGAAAAACGGATATAACTTAGTGTTATCCGCACGACGATTGAATAGACTCACCGCATTAAAGGAAGAATTACAAGCATCGTTTGGCATAGCCATTGAAATCGGTGAATTAGATGTAAGGATTGAAAGCGAAGTAAATACATTCGTTGCTAATTTACCCGATGAAGTTAAAAACAACATTGAATTCTTAATCAATAATGCCGGTTTGGCTGCAGGTCGTGATTCATTAGAAAATGGAGCTACATCCGATTGGGATCAAATGATTGACACCAACATAAAAGGATTATTATACGTTTCAAAAGCAATTATTCCTTTATTAAAAAAGAACAACCAAGGACATATATTCAATATCAGTAGTATAGCAGGAAAAGAGGTTTATGCCAATGGAAATGTGTACTGCGCTACAAAACATGCCGTTGATTCATTATCTAAAGCAATGCGAATTGAATTAGTAGAGCACGGAATCAAAGTTACTAACATAGCGCCAGGTGCAGCAGAAACTGAATTTTCGCTCGTGCGATTTAAAGGGAACGAATCCATTGCTGATTCTATTTATGATGGTTACGACGCACTGCAAGCCGAGGACGTAGCTCATGTAATTTATTTTGCTGCTACCCAACCCAAGCATGTTACACTGAATGATATTGTAATTATGCCGACAGCTCAGGCAAGCGCTACAATTTTACATAAGCAAGAAAACAAAGTGGTTTAAATCGAAAATTAATCAGTATATAAAATATCCCATTATATGTTCCATTCTTGCAGGAGTTGCAATTAATAACCTTAAAAGAATCAAATAATTTGCTGATTTTGATAAATCACTGATTTTGCGCACTTAAACTCAGTGTTTATTAACAAAACCACTGTTTTATTAACATTTACACATTTTTTTTTTACTGAAAGTGTTGCGCACATTGATATTCGAATATATTTGTAGAAGTAAATTATTTATTAACCCATTTAAACAAATAAAAATGAACAAAGCTGAATTAATCGACGCTATCGCAGTTAACTCTGGATTGTCTAAAGTTGATGCTAAAAAAGCATTAGATGGTTTTATCACTGCTGCAACTGGAGCATTAAAAGGTGAAGACAGAATTTCATTAGTAGGATTTGGATCTTTTTCTGTATCTGCAAGAGCAGCTAGAAATGGTCGTAACCCAAAAACTGGTGATGTAATCAAAATTGCTGCTAAAAAAACTATTCGTTTTAAAGCAGGTGCTGAATTGTCAAGCAGCGTTAACTAATCAAACGATTTGTTAAAGAAATTAGGGAGTTTCGACTCCCTTTTTTTATGCCTTATTTTTCTTGTATTGTCGATTCCTGAACCAAGCCAGAAAAGTGAATAGAACAAAAAGCCCTATAGTTATATATACCCAATTCGGTAATTTGGCAAACCCATCCCCTTGTGCATAAGAATGTAAGCCAACTAAAAAGAAATTCACACCAAAGAAGGTAAATAGAATTGAACTATATCCCCAGAAACTTACTAAATTGAATAAGAATTTCCCTCGTAATGCAGGAATATAGCGTAAATGTAGAATTACGGCATATACCAGAACAGAAACCAAAGCCCATGTTTCTTTCGGATCCCAACCCCAATATCTTCCCCACGATTCATTTGCCCAAATACCTCCAAGAAATGTTCCTATTGTCAACATAAATAAACCTATTGTCATTGTCATTTCAGACACATAAGTCAATTCATTGATGTTAATTGTTACAACTTCTCCGTTATTTTTTGTTCTGAAAATGTATAAGATTAAATTTAAGAGACCAAGTATTGCAGCTAGACCAAGAAACCCATAACTACCAGTGATTATTGCAACATGAATCATTAACCAATAAGATTTAAGCACAGGAACCAATGGAGTAATTTCAGGATCTAGTAAATTCATTTCGGTGACAAAAATCATTAAGGAAGCTAAAACAGCTGTTCCGGCAATGATAACCGCATTTTTTCTCATAAAAGAGAATCCAGCAATCATTGTTACCCAAGCAATGAATACAACCGCCTCGTAGCCATTACTCCAAGGCGCATGACCTGAAATATACCAACGCATTCCGAGTCCAACACCATGATAAACAAAAATCACTATCAATAAAAACAACATCGATTTTCGGATAATCTCTGATATGCGAATAAACGAAGAACTTGGTCGAATGAAAATGCGTACAAAAAACAGAATCAACATGAGAAGTCCCAACATCAAATAACTTTTGTAGGAATTTTTAAAGATGTTCATTTTATTGTAAGAAACTTCCATTTTTACAGCTGTTTCATTTGGGACGATATTCTTAGCTACCTTCCGCTGCATGTTTTTAAATTGAGATAACAAATCCGTGGCCTGCCCATATTTATTATCTTGAGCGGCCTGATTTACTAAAGATAAATAACGCAAAACCACACTTGACATGAGTGTATCAGAAGCACCCAACTCTACACTTAATGGTGTAAACCAGCGATTTTCTTTGTCATTTGATTTTGGAATTAATTTCATGTATCTCCACATAAAAATTGCTTGAACCACCTCAAATTTCTCATTCAACTTAATCAGTTTCTTATCAAACTCATTTTTGCGAGAATCTGCTTTTTTGAATGCTTCTTCATATTGTTTCAACCACTTGAATTGACCCGTATTGTCCATTACATCTTCCAAACTGGCAAATTCCTTTTTCAATTTCAATTGATCGCGTAACTGAGCAGGCACTTGAATGATGGGTTGTTTCATCCAATGTGTTGGATACATGTGCATGCTTAATACGGTTTGAACCGCGTTCCATTCATTGTATTTATTTGAACGGTAAATTTTTCTTAATAGTTGATCGCACAAGGTGTGAAAGGGAATAATTCTTCCTGAAAAATCTTGTATTAACAAGGTTGCCAATTCATCTGAATGTTCTTTGGAGACAACGTAAAATGGAACCTTTACTGCACTTGTTGATTGAGTAGATTTTGGCTCTTGATTGACTTCATTTTCAGTAGAGGAGTGATTATGCATCGAATGATCATGCCCATCGTGCTCGTCATGCTGATGAATCGTATCAACTGAATTATTTTGTGAAAAACCATTTTGATAGGGCAACAACGAAAGGGCTAAAACTAATACTGTTAGACTTGCTCTTTTCGCTTTTAATTTTTTCAATTTCCCATTCAATTCGTTAAATCTACCTGATGTTGAGAACAATGAAAGAACCATTCCAATAGCCATTAATAAATAACCTACATAAGTAATGTTTGTTCCCCACCAATCGTGATTTACGCTTAGGCGCGTACCTTCTTCATTTTCAGGAGTTTTGGGATCGTCTAAGTCATAAGCAGATTGAAAAAAGCGATACCCACCATAATCAACTACATTATTCATAAATACACGAACTTTTCGATTCACCTTATTTTTTGGGTCTTCGATTGTCAAGTCACTCGAAAAAGATGAGGGAGACTCAGAACCAGGATATTTATCCAATTTAAAATCTCTGCACTTCATGGAAAAAGGTAGTGGAATTTCTATTGAACCATAATCTATTTCATAGGTCAATCCATTAAAATTAAACATCACATGCTCAGGAATCGTATTCATGCCACCTTTTAATTGGACTACTTTTTTATTATTTCCGTCCTTAATTTCAATTGTCAGATAATCACTTCCCCTGTCTTTTTTTCCAGAAGGCATGAGTATTTTTTTGGCGTTTTTCAAGAGTTGTTTGAATACAAATTGATTTTCACCGGATTGATATAAGGTAGTAGTTTTAAATGCAGTCCAAACATTCTTGGGAACGACGGTAAATAAACTATCGGGAACTGGAGCGCCCGTTTGTCTTGCTTTTTGCATTTCAGACATCGGTAAAAAACGAAGGTCTAAATCTGTTTTCATTTCCACCACTCCATTCTTTTCACGAATATCAATTCCTCCTTTTGGCGAATTTGCCTTTTCAAATGAGATTGGAACCGTTCCAGCCATCACAAAATCATCTTTAGAAACATAATTAGATTGCATTCCATTGGTCACAATATCCAATAATGTTGAATTAATTTTTGAGTCGATAATCAATGTATCAATCATCTTCGATTCAAATTTCACGTAATTAATTTCTATCGGTGTTTTGTGCTTTGGAAATTCAACTGGAATATGAAAATCATTTGAAGTGACAGTTGACATAAACATTTTCTCTTTGAACTTATACTGCATCTTTCCATCATTGATGCGAATACTCAAATGCGGATCAGAAGAATAGATATAATTAACGGATTGACCTTCTCGAATGACCATTAATCCTTCGAAACTTATAAATCGAGTTACTCCAGCACCAATGAGGATTATTAAAAACGACAAGTGAAAGGATAACATGGCTATTTTCTCGCGCTTAAACATTTGATGTTTTACCATATTGGAAATTAGATTAATTCCGAGATAAACAAGAAGAATCTCAAACCATAACGCATTGTAAATCAATATTTTTGCTGCTTGAATTCCATTTGCCGATTCGATAAAAGTTGCCGCTCCAATAGCAACTAAAAAAACAAGCATCGCAAGCGTCATCATACGCATTGAGAAAAAGGCTTTTGAAAATTTTTCCATAAGATAAAGTGACTACAAAATTACGGAATAATCAGAGGAAATGAAAGAAAGGTTGGAAATGAAATTTTTGAAATAGATTCATTTTATTAGGCTTTTAATTTGTTTCGCTCCCACAAGCGATTTCATCTGACTTATCGCTACTTGATTCAATTGTAAAATTCGTTCATGCGATAGTAATCCTTGCTGAATCAATAAAGCGTTGATGCTTTCCATATTACTTAAGACAACTAGCTGTTCCAGGGTAGCTTGATCACGGATATTCCCTTCGGATAATGGATTTTGCTCTCTCCACTTTTGAGCTGTTATTCCAAATAAGGCAACATTCAATAAATCAGCTTCGTTGGCGTAAATCATGGATGCTTGTTCTTTTGTCAAGGTAACTGGAATTAAATTTTCTTTGATGGCTTCAGTATGAATTTGATAATTGATCTTGGCAATAGTTCGTTGCACTGACCATTGGATGTTTTTCTGATTTGCTTCTGTTTCTTTGAGACGTTGGAATTCATTTATAAGGTAGAGTTGAAAAGTTGGGCTCAGCCACATGGCAAAATCAAACGCGATATCTTTTGTAGCAAAAGTACCTCCGTATCTACCTGATTTCACTTTGATACCCATGGCATTAGTTCTTTCTATCCATTGCCCAGCAGACATGATAAATCGGTTGACACCAGATTCATTTTCAATTACCACGAATTCAGGGTAATTAAAACTCGAATTATGGATTTGTTCCCAAATACCAATGTATTCCAATGTGTTTTTATTAGATATCCATCTTCCAATTAATCCACTTCCTTCTCTCATTCCAAATGTCATATCTGTTAATGAGATGTAATCTATATTCTGATTTTCAATTACTCGCACTTTTATTCCCTTAACTTCAATTTCATTCTTCATATATTCATTCTTAATTAAATACACGAATAATTAATCAATTTAAAGATTATTTTCTAATCAATATTAAACCTATTAAAGCCAAAGTGAAAATCCAGTAATTTAGATGAGTCCCCAATAAATTATTGATTACCCCACTTCTTTTTCTTGCAATTTCTTATCTGTTAAAACTAATTATCCAGACAATCACATCATTCTTTATGATTGAATAATATTACACTACGAAGCAGATCTCTGCATGTACACTCAACTCAATAAACTACACCATCCATCAAGCTAACCAATTTATCTTCTTTCATTGATTCCCCCCTATTTTTTAAATCCAAAACGGATAGAGGTGGAATTGCTTCATTGGATTTAACGTGCTCTGTCAATTTAATGTGAGGTATAAGATTTGATTTTTCTTGAACAACTATTGTTTTACCTTCACGGTATTTAAAAACAGTATCAACCATTTTTTCCTCCAGATAAACCGTGTCCGCAATCGAGAAAATTGGCTTTTCAACCACTTTAACAATGACCGTTTCTTTGCGAAAGAAGAAAAAAGTGAGGAGCGCAGCCGCTGAAGCAGAAGCGAATGGAATAATAAACTGACGTAAACGATTTGATTTTACTTCAGTCAAAACAAACGGACGGGCCTCCGGAACAACGTACAAATTCTTAGCTTCCAATATAGACAGGTGGGCCTGGTCAAATGCTTCTTTCGATGTTTGACTCAATACAAATCCTTGTTCATTTGCCGTTAATTCTGTGAAAAAGAATTTTTCTTGTAATTCCAACAAATGTTCTTGCTCTTTTTTTAAACCTAATTCCATGTTAACTCAATTTAAAGTGTTGCCCTGATTGATCAGGTGTAAATTCGTTTAATGATTGTGTGATTTTTTTCGTCGCATAAAACAAGCGCGACTTCACTGTTCCTTCTGGTTGATCAATAATTTCCGCAATTTCTTTCACGCTCATTTCTTCCATGTAACGAAGTATGAATGCCATTCGATGATGTTCTTGTAATTGTTCGATTGCTTCTTTTAATGAACGTTGAAATATTTCTCTATCCATTTGATTATCTGTAAAGTCGAAATGAAAGTCAAATTCCTTACTTCCTTCCTCAATACCTTCGTGATTTTTTTCTCGAAACGATGTTTTCACCATGTTGCTTGCAATGGTAAACATCCAAGTATAAAAGCGTTTTTTAGGATCAAACAAGTGATGTTTTTCTAGAATTCGAAGAAACAAGTCTTGCACTAAATCATGGGACTTATCTTCGTTTCCTTTCGTCATTCGCAGAAAAAAACCAAGTACTTTTTTACTGTACCTGGCATGAATTTCTGTCAGCGCTTCATTGCGACGGCGTGAGGCGAGCATCTGCATGAGTGATTCATCAGTAAAAGATTGTATGTCTTTTTTAAGACCAAACATCCTACTCAGCTAATGCTTTATGAATCTCTGCTTCGATTTTTAATTCCTTTGCAATTGCATCAATCAGACCTTTGTAGTATACAATTCCTTCCAAATCGTCTGCAGTTTTAGAATGAAAATAGAGTTTCATTAATCCAGGAAGATACATATGTTTGATGCGAGAATCTAAATCGCCATAGCTATATGAAAAAGTCTTTGTCAAATGATCGAGAAGGAATCGTTTCTCAAAATTACGCTTGATCACAGCAATATTCTCCACATCCACTTTACTGTAAATATAAGTCAAGCCTGTTAGATACAAATTTTCAGTTATCGTGGTATCTGTAAATTGTGCGGAAGCCGAAGTAGAAACATGAACGGAAATTTTTGCGTTATTTTCAAAAATATGTTTAAAAAGTTTAGTTTCAAATAGTTCATTTTTATCAAAATCAAATGGGGTAATTCCTTTTTCTTTGAACAACTTAGCACGGTAATCATCCAATTGAATCATGGATGTATTGATGACGGTTAAATCTTTACGATAATTCAACGCTTCTTGAACAATCCAAAGCGCATACGTGTCATTATCACCCGCTGTAAAAACGATTCCATTTTCTGTAACTTCAGTTAAAACATTATAGCCCCAGTTCAATGCTCCTGAAGAAATTCGATTAATTTCAAACAATTTCCTCGCTACTCTAGAAAAAGTTTCCTTGTCTCGCTTAATTTCTGAATTTATCAAATAATCTAATAAAACACGCGGATCGTTTGGTTTTAGTTGATAGGCTTTAGCTAAGAATTTTTCATCATTATCACCCAAGCCTCTATCCCAATACATGATATAATTTGCTTCAAAACTTTCTGGTAGCGTGGCAAATAAATCATTCGCTATTTTATGACCTAATTCTGTATATAATTTCAGTTCTTTCTGATTGTCATAACTACAATTGCGTATTGCTCGAACCGCACTGTAATAGTTCATCCATGCTTCGTTATTTTTTTTGTTTTTATCAATTTCTGCTTTCCACAATTTTTCTTGTGTTTTGTACCATTCGAGATCACGCCATTCGACAATAACACTATGCACCGTTTGTTTTTCTTGTGCGGTTGCCCCAAAAATGAGCAAGACTAAACTTAAACTTCCAATTATTTTTTTCATCTTTTATTTTTTTTATATCAGGCGGTGCAACAGCCGGTATTATTATTACTAAAAGTAATACTCAGAAAGTTGTCTATCGTTCATCGATTTCAAAAAAAATTGTCTTTTGAATTTATCTAAAGAAATTATTCACAAAAAAAAGCCGAATCAAACTGACCCGGCTTCGTTGAAAAAAAATAATTTATTCTACATTTCAATAAATTACTTTTTTAATCTTCTAAATAACTAACATAGCAATTACATGGATCGTAATCATTTGGACGACTTTTTATTAACTCTTCGTAGCTGTCATATATAAACTCAGTCCTTGGAACTCCATTACGAGGGTTTATCCAAGCCCATTTATTGCCCTTTTGCGCACCTGTCATAAAACATTCATAATATTCATCGGTATTTCCGCAACTAATAAATCCAGTAAATGTTATGTACTTTATTTTATCATACATACATGCTACCGTTTCTTTTTTTCTCCACATATAAATACCAGCTTTTCCATTTAAGTAAACCGTTATAAAAGAAGGATTATAGCCAAGGGGGCCAATACTATCATAGAGTGCGGGGATTAACTCATCATTACCTTGAAAAACACCCCATTTATTATTGACTTTATTCCTACCCAAATAAACACCATCCTCACCAGCAGCTCCCCTTATGATTTTAATCAAATTTAGATTACGTTTTGCTTTTTCCTTGTTTATTTTTTTCTGCCAATTTAATATTATGCTTATTTCCGGTAAATCGTTACCACTATAAATAAATTCGTTGAGAGCATTACCCGTTTTCGAATTGATCCAAGCGGCTTTACCATTTTTCATCAACGCAATAGCACCGTTACAGTACAAAGGTTGATCAACATCGCTCTCTACTATGTCTTCAGAGCAATTTTCAGTGTATTTACGAAAAACAAAATTATCAAACTCACAACCAATGGTCTGTTTTTTTTGTTCGAAAAAATAAACACCTAATTTACCTTTACTATATAATGCTAAACCAAAACTATAGTGTTTTAGGCTGTCATATTTCATAGATAAAACTAATTTCCCCATGTAATACAAGCCCCACTTTTTTGTCTTGTTATTTTGTATTGAATACGTCTCCCAATCAAAACATGTCACCATATCTGTTTTGTAATCCTTCTTAAGCCATTCTATTTTTTCTCGTACTTCAGGATCTCCTTGCGCGATAATAATGAATGTTAGTTTAAAGAAAAATAAAAATAAAATCAACTTTTTCATATAGATAAATTCTTAATTTCAAAATCAAAATTACAAAAAAAGCCGAATCAAACTGACCCGGCTTAGTTGAAAAACTATACTATATCTTAATCGATTTTTGAACCTCTTTTCCGTTCTGCTTCGCGTAAAAGAATTTTTCGGATACGTAATCCTTTTGGAGTTACTTCCACATATTCATCATCCTGAATAAATTCTAATGCTTCCTCTAGCGTAAATACTTTTGCAGGTGCAATACGTACTTTATCATCTGAACCGGAAGCACGCATGTTGGTTAACTTTTTAGTTTTGGTAACATTCACACACAAATCGCCTGCTCTTGAGTTTTCACCAATTACTTGACCTTCATAAATATTTTCATTCGGGTTAATAAAGAACGTTCCACGATCTTGCAAGTTATTGATTGAGTAAGGAATGGCTGTACCTTGTTCTAATGAAATCAACGATCCATTTTGTCTTCCTGGAATATCTCCTTTCATGGGCTGGTATTCTAAAAAGCGATGAGTCATAATGGCCTCTCCAGCAGTTTGTGTTAATAAATAACTTCTCAATCCAATAATACCACGCGATGGAATATTGAAACGAACAATTACTCGCTCCCCTTTTGTTTCCATCTGCAACAAATCACCTTTACGGCGAGTAACTGCCTCCACTGCAATTCCACTCATAGAATCCGGTAAATCGATTGTCAATTCTTCAATTGGCTCTGATTTTTTACCCTCAATTTCTTTTATAATTACCTGAGGTTGACCCACTTGCATTTCATACCCTTCACGACGCATTGTTTCAATCAAAACGGATAAATGCAATACACCACGACCAAAAACCATCCATTTGTCAGCTTTGTCTGTAGGCTCAACGCGCATAGCTAGATTTTTCTCTAATTCTTTTTCCAAACGTTCTTGAATGTGACGAGAGGTAATAAACTTACCTTCTTTACCAAAGAATGGTGAATCATTGATTGAAAATAGCATGGACATCGTTGGTTCATCCAAACTGATTGTTGGCAACGGCTCCGGATCTTCGGCGTCACAAATGGAATCGCCGATATCAAATCCTTCAATTCCTGTAATCGCACAAATATCTCCTGGCTGAACCAGATCAACTTTTTTACGCTCCAATCCTTCAAAAACATAAACCTCTTTAATTCGATGTTTTTCTAAGGTTCCATCACGTTTTGACAACTGAATAGGCATGTTTTCTTTGATTACACCACGTAACAAACGACCCACTGCAATCCGACCGACAAAAGAAGAATAATCCAACGAAGTGATTAACATTTGCGTATTTCCTTCTTGTATTTCTTTCGGTTTGAAATAATCAATAATCTTATCTAAAAGTGGTGTGATGCTATCTGTTTGATTTTTCCAATCCTCTGACATCCAACCATTTTTAGCCGAGCCATAAATGGCAGGAAAATCCAATTGTTCTTCAGAAGCATCTAATTCAAACATTAAATCAAATACTTTTTCATGCACTTCCTCCGGTGTACAATTCTCTTTATCAACTTTATTAATAACAACGAGTGGATTTAATCCAAGGGCTAATGCCTTCCCTAAAACGAAACGAGTTTGAGGCATTGGTCCTTCAAAAGCATCGACTAACAAACAAACTCCATCAGCCATGTTTAGGACACGCTCTACCTCACCTCCAAAGTCGGCGTGACCTGGAGTATCAATAATATTGATCTTTGTTCCTTTATAGGATACAGATACGTTTTTTGAAACGATTGTGATTCCACGCTCACGCTCCAAATCATTGTTATCAAGCATCAATTCTCCCGTAGGTCTATTTCTCTCGTTCACGAAGTTCCCCGCTTCAATCATTCTATCAACCAAAGTAGTTTTTCCGTGGTCAACGTGGGCAATAATAGCTATATTTCTAATTTCCATATTGGATATTTTCAATTGCGTTCGTTTGATTTATGAAACCGCAATTTATTTGATTAATATTTAGGTTTTCTTCCGAATCCACCTGGTTTTCTATCTCTTGATCCTTCTGAACCGCGATCTGATCCAAATGCTCTTTTTTCTCCAAAAGGTTTTCTATCGGATGAACCACCCCTATCGCGATCTCTTCTTTCTCCGAAACTACTTCCTGATCCTGAAGAACGGCCACCGAATGACCCTCCTGAGGAACGACCACCATAAGAACCACCTGAAGAGCGGCCACCATATGATCCACCCGAAGAGCGTTCACCTCCAGACCTTGAACCACCACCGCTACTATCTCGTTCTTTAGTCACCTCAACACGAAGTGTATTCCCTTCGTAGTTTTGGCCATTTACATTTTTCAGGATAGAACTAGTGTGCTCAGTATCAGCCTCGAAGAATGAAAAACCACTCATCACTTGTATACGACCAATCAAATTAGAACTTAAACCTGTTGAATCGCAAATAACACGAACCATCGCTCCAGGATTAAAATTCTGATCGCGACCAACACTTACAAAAAATCGAGTTTTACCTGCTTCTGTTTCATTTCCTGAACGACCACCGCGATCATTGCGATCACCACGATCATTTCGATCTCTTCTTTCTCTTCCACCACGTTCAAAACCGCCACTTTCAAAGTCTCGATCTCTACCACGAGCTCCTTTATCGCGTTCGTCAATATTCAAATCTCCAGCACGTTCGTAGTATTCAATAAAACGATTAAACTCCATGGAGATGAATTTTTTGATCACCTCTTCTTTCGAAAGATTTTCAAACTTCTCCAACAACATAGGAACAAAACCTGCAATATCTCTTTCTTTAACCTCAATTTCTTCCACTCGTGACACCAGTTTCATCAATTGAACTTCACAAATTTCAGCCGCCGACGGAATCAATCCTTTGGTTACTGGTACACGCAATTGTCTTTCCAATTGACGTATTTTACCCGTTTCACGAGCATTTATAAAGATCAAAGATTTACCCGTTTTTCCAGCACGTGCTGTACGACCACTTCTGTGTGTATAATTTTCTATATCATCAGGAAGATTATAATTGATCACGTGAGTAATGTTATCGATATCCAAACCACGTGCAGCAACGTCAGTTGCAACCAATAATTGAATTTCGCGCTTTCTGAAACGATCCATTACACGATCACGCATTGCTTGAGTTAAATCTCCGTGCAAAGGTTCTGCATTATAACCATCCTTCGCTAATTTTTCTGCGACACTAGCTGTTTCCATTCGTGTGCGACAAAAAACAAGTCCAAAAATAGTTGGATTAAAGTCGATTAAACGCTTAACTGCTTCAAAACGATCTTTTTCTCTAACTTGAAAATACGTGTGTTCAATATTTTCATTACTTTGATTTTTATGTCCCACAGAAACCTCAAATGGGTCGGACATATAATTAGAAGCAATTCTCGAAACTTCCGTTGGCATTGTTGCCGAAAACAACCAAACATTTTTTTCTTTTGGAGTCTGACTTAAAATTGAATCTAGGTCTTCTTTGAACCCCATATTCAACATTTCATCTGCCTCGTCTAAAATTACAATTTTGATGTCATCCAATGCAATTGCACGACGATTAATCAAATCCATTAAACGCCCTGGAGTAGCAACAATAATTGATGCTCCTCTTTTGATATCAGACATCTGTTTACGAATATCTGTACCACCATAAACAGAAACGATACTCAATTCCATGAATTTAGAATAGGTTTCGAGGTCTTTAGTGATTTGTAAACACAATTCGCGAGTAGGACAAAGAACAAGTCCTTGAGGGATACTCTTTTTGTTATTTATATTAGTAATTAATGGGAGACCGAAAGCTGCTGTTTTACCTGTTCCTGTTTGAGCTAAACCGACTAAGTCTCTTTGTTGGTTTAATAAGGCTGGAATAGCCTGTTCTTGAATCGGGGTTGGTGTTTCGAAACCTAATTCGGTTAATGCCTTCAAAACTGCACCATCCAATCCGAGTTCTTCAAATGTCATATACTATATTAAAAATTAGTCGCAAAGATAGGTATAAAAAAAGGATAAAATAGTGTAAAACCTAGTAAATTCAAATTGATTAGGCTTTGTTAACGTATTGAAATAAAATTCAAACTAAATTTCTCCCGAAAAACTTGTAAAATTTAGATTAAACAATAAACGAGAAAGGAAATCAGAAAAGTGTAAATTAAAAAATCGAAGCTAGGCTTCCCCAACTTCGATTACATGCAGTTTTAAAAAAATTTAAAATGTAAATTTCACAAAGACCATTGACAACTGAGGTCAATCTATTATTTTTCTTTAGTTTTTTTTAACATTGACAGCATTCCAACCCTTTGGACCTCTGGCCATTTCAAATGTCACACTATCATTTTCAACTATTTCGCCGGAAACAGCGTTGATGTGAACGAAAATGTTTTCCTGGGTTTCTAAGTCTTTGATAAAACCATAACCCTTGGAAGAATTGAAAAATGCAACTTTACCCATTCGTTTTCCATCATTTGGAATATCTTCACGCTTTGGGATTCCAATTTCAATTGATTCTGCACTAATCGCTTTGCGTACTTTTGGATCCATTGGTGTATCTGAAATATTTCCATTTTCATCTACATAAGCCATCATATTTTCAAGACCACCACCTTTGGTATTTGCCTTTCTCTCTTCCTTTTTGATTAACTTTTCCTGGCGCTTCTTAAGTTTATTTTTATCTTTTTCTTTTTTATTAAAAGTTTCTTGTGATCTCCCCATTTAAATTCTGTTTCGCATTAGTGTATAAAGTAATTTACTTAATAAATGGGAGAGTAAAACGATACTATTTGGTTGTTCGAAATTTCCGAATTCGCATGAAATAAATCCGCAAAACTGCCATTTTTATAAAATTAGGTAAAATCTGGGAGAATGGACTAATTTATTTTGCATTTGCCACAAATTAAGGTGCGCTTTAACATATTTCAACAATTCAATTAAAAGCTTGTTATATCGTCAACATGTTAAGATTTTCAAATTAAAGACAACTTTCTATTGTTTTCAGCTGGAAAAGGCAACGTAACTGCGTTTTTATTCGTTTTTTTACCAAGCAAATGATACTACAAAAATCTCTTTATCCTAAGGAAATTTATATATTATTGATAATCATAACATTATCAATGTTCCATTTTGCTTCGCACAGTCAAATTGTTTCTCCTTTTAATATTCGTTATCAAACAAATCAAAAAGGTGGTATAATGCTATTGTCCAATGTTGCTTTGACATGTAATTCAGGTAACACCAATTGTGCTACGTATCAAAATCAATTTCCTCCCTCCGGTAATCACAACCAAGATGGCGGAATCACTTTAGGTTATGTTGACACAGACAATACTACAGCTACATGGATGTCTAGTAGTGATAGTTTGAACCTTGACATGTGCAGCGAAATTTCTTGGGCTGGACTTTATTGGTCTGCCAGAATCACCACCACAACGACAAATTATGCCATTAGAAACCAAGTAAAATTAAAAGTGAATAATGGCGCTTACGTAAATCTGGTTGCTGATGATTTGTTGGATGTTACAACTATACCGGGCAATAACAATTTCGCAATGCCAGGATACTTTTGCTTTAAAAACATTACTTCTCTTGTTCAACCAACGAATGGAAACGGTCGTTTTACGGTTGCTAATATTGTTTCTCGAACGGGATCAAATAATTTGTTTGGTGCTTGGACTATCGTGGTTGTTTACAAAAACTCACTTCAATCCATGCGAAATTTAACCGTTTTTGACGGAATGGCTTATGTGAGTAATGGCAATGATCTTGATATTCCAATTTCGGGTTTTACGACACCTTCTGTTGGGCCAGTCAGTTTTGAATTAGGGGTTGTTGCGTATGAGGGGGATCGCTCGATTCAAGGAGATAAGTTGCAATTCAACGGGAACGGAACTTTTTTAAATGTACCTGATCCTTTAAGAAATGCCAATGATTTTTTTAATAGCACATTGACCTACAATGGAGCATTAACTCCTTACAGAATTCCCAGTTATAATAACACTCTAGGCTTTGATGCCGGAATTTTTTCACCAAATAACACCACACAAACGTACCTTCCGAATAGTGCAACATCGGCTACAGTAAGAGTTGCAACGACCCAGGACGCCATCTTACCACGAGTAATTACCTCTGCCATCGATATTTACGAGCCAGATTTGCGCGCAACGGTTTATATCAACGATCTAAATGGCGCACCTGCACAACCAAATGATATTTTAGAATATACCATAGTAGGTAAGAATATTGGGTCTGACCAATCTTTTAACACCTTCATTAATGATACCTTAGATATCCGAACGGATTACGTTCCTAATTCAATTAGTTATTTGAACGGTCCATTCGTTGGAACAAAAACAGATGCCACTGGAGATGATCAAGCAGAATACGATCCGATTAATCGAATTATAAAAGCGCGTGTAAACAGTGGGGCAACAAATTCGACAGGTGGGCTCATGTTAAATACATCAACTGGATCAGACAGTGCCGTGGTTCGATTCAGAGTGCGTGTCGTAGACGATTGTGTTATTTTAAGTTGCGATAGCACACTTGAAAACAAAGCATACATTTTTGGAACTGGTGGCATCTCGAGTAATTCGTATAATAACGGTGGCGCTTCCGATCTATATGATGCAAATGGTTGTCCATCTACATCAAGTAATTTAATTTCAGTATTCGCACCTAACTGCCCACAAATTTCAATTATCGATAACGCCCCATTTTGTATTGGGGACAATCTGCTACTAACAGCTCCTTATTCATCTTACGCTAATTATTCTTGGACTGGTCCAAATGGGTTCATATCTGATTCATCCTCCATTTCAATTCCTAATGCGTCTGCAATCAATTCAGGAATGTACTCCTTGAGTGTTTCGTTGCAGGATGGTTCCTGTACCTATAACAATTTATTTGATAGTGTTGTCATTTACCAGAATCCTACCATCCAACAAGTAAATTTATCGAATAGTTTGTGCTTTAATTCCAATAATGGATCGATAACAGTAGCTGGCATAGGAAATAGTCCTTTCACATACTCATGGAGCAACAACTTAAACACTCCAACAATTTCAAATTTAGCTCCCGGCAGTTATACCGTTACAGCAACTGACCAGAATACCTGCACAGCTACAGCGAGTTATACAATTACACAACCAACCGCTTTGACGGCTCAATCGGTCATAACCTCTAATTATAATGGCAAAAACATAAGTTGTTTTGGTGCTTCTGATGGATCTGCATCTGTTTCTTATTCGGGAGGAACAGCACCTTATTCGATTTCATGGTCACCAGGAGGAGCCTCAACTCCTTCCGTTTCTAATTTAGGACCTGGTACCTACACAGCCACTATAACGGATGCAAACGGCTGTATAAAAACAAGCTCCGTTACTTTGACACAACCCACAGCAATCACATTGACAAACACAAAAATCAATGTTTCTTGTTTTGGCGGATCAAATGGTTCAATTAACTTGACATCCTCCGGTGGTACTCCTGGATATATTTATTCTTGGGCACCCAGTGGACAAACTACAGAAGATATAAACTCACTTTCAGCTGGTTCGTATACTGTCTCAGCTACTGACTTGAACGGTTGTATCAAACAATCAACTATTAGCATTACCCAACCGGCAGCCCCTTTATCCTTAACTCAAACCCATTTAAACGTAAAGTGTTTTGGAAATAGCACTGGAAGTATTGATTTAACGGTTGCTGGAGGAACAAGCCCTTATACTTATGCATGGTCTAGTGGACAAACAACTCAAGATATTTCTAATTTAATAGCGGGTAATTATTCGGTGACAGTAACTGATTTCAAAGGATGTACTTCTGTTTTAACAATTACGGTAACCCAACCAAATGCAGCACTTTCATCAAGTATTGCTGTATCTCCTGTAGCTTGTTTTGGTGGAGCTTCAGGGATAATAAATTTAAACCCAACCGGAGGAACAGCCCCATATACTTTTATTTGGTCTAATGCTGCTACTTCTGAAGATATTTCGAATTTATCAGTTGGAAATTATAGTGTTCAAATTTCGGATGCAAATAATTGCATTTCAACAAATATTGGAACAATTACACAACCCGCGTCACCACTTTCGCTTTCACTAACGATGGATGAACCAGATTGCTTCGGTGGAATTGACGGAAATATTGATATTTCAATTTCAGGCGGAACAATTCCTTATGCTTATTTATGGAATAACGGGGCATTAACGGAAGATCTTCCTGCTGTTGGTTCTGGATTTTATCAAGTAACCGTAACAGATTTAAATGGTTGTATTATCGTTGGAGACACCGTTATTACAGAACCAGCACCGGTTAGTTTAATGCACTCACAAGTTGATGTTTTGTGTTACGGGAATTCAACCGGATCAATCAACCTAATGCCAAATGGTGGTACAGCTCCCTTCACATTCCTTTGGTCCAATGGATCAACTCAAGAAGACCTAACCAATATACCAGCAGGAATATATTTGGTTACTGTTACAGATAATAATGGGTGCCAAGCCAATCGAACAATCAATGTTCAACAACCAATTTCTCCTCTGTCTCTTACTGAAACACACACAGATGCTGTTTGTGTGGGCGGCCTACAAGGAACAATTGACTTAACTGTGAGTGGCGGAACGAGTCCATATACATACAATTGGAATAACAATCAAACGATTCAGGACATACAGAATTTAGTTGCCGGAACTTATTCGTGTGTTGTTACTGATAATCATTTATGTTTTGATACGATATCTATTGCTATCCTAGATCCTTCCAACACCCTTGTATTATCAACGAGTCATACGGACGTTTCATGCTATAGTGGATCCAATGGATTTATTGACCTAAACGTTTTAGGAGGAACTCCATCCTATACATATTCATGGTCAAATGGACAAGTTGGTCAAGATGCTACTGGATTGATACAAGGAAACTATTTTGTCATTGTAACAGATGCAAATACGTGTCAATCATTTATATCTGTATTAGTTGATGAGCCAGATAGCGCTTTGACAGCCACAGCAATAATAACAGATGTACTGTGTTTTGGTCAATTAACCGGGTCAATTCAAATTACAACTTCAGGTGGCACCGCACCATATAGTTATTTCTGGTCAAATGGAGCAACTACTGAAGATTTAGTAAACCTTATGGCGGGCAGTTACTCCTTAACTATTACAGATGCCAATGGATGTCAATTTAGCTTCTCAACAATTATTTATCAACCCTTAGATTTGGTGATTGGTCAAGGACACATAGATGTTAATTGTTTTTCAAACAGCACGGGATCCATTGATATTACTCCTGCTGGAGGAGTTGGAAACTACCAATATTCTTGGAGCAATCAAGCAACCACACAAGACATAAGTAATTTAGCCGCAGGGAATTACACATTGATTCTAACAGACGGGAACAATTGTACTACATCAACCACTGTACCAATTATACAACCAAGTGCGGCAGTATCACTCTCCGGAATTGTGTCACCAGTTTCTTGCACCGGTGGCACCAATGGATCAATCAATATAACGGCCAACGGTGGAAATGGTAATTATGTATATAATTGGTCCAATGCCTCAACAGTGGAAGATCAATATAATTTACAATCAGGAAATTACACCGTAACAGCGACTGATTTCAAAGGATGTAGCTCAACACAATCTTATTATATTTCTCAACCCACATCAGCATTAACGTCCCAAATTTCAATGACTCCGGTGATTTGTTATTCTCAAGCCACAGGAACAGCTACTGTAATGGCTTTTGGAGGAACTGCAGGGTACACATACCTATGGTCAAATGGCCAAACAGCGCAAACCGCAATAGGATTAGTTGCAGGAAATTATTCTGTTGTTGTAACAGATGTAAATAATTGTCAATCAACGGCTAATATTACTGTTACGCAGCCAAATTTACTTACGGTCAATTTAAATCCAACAAACGTTTTATGTTATGGAAATGCTTCCGGCAGCATCAGTTCTTCCGTTCAAGGAGGTGTTCTTCCTTATTCTTATGCTTGGAGTAATCTAGCTATCACATCAGGACTAAACAACCTAATCGCAGGACAATACACTGTACTAGTTACCGATGCAAATGGATGTTTAGCTTATGACACTGCCCAAATCAATCAACCTATTGCGCCTTTGTCTTATAGTTTAATGACAACTAACAACCTGTGTTTTGGTGCTGCATTAGGGGCTATCGATTTAAGCGTTTTCGGAGGTTCGTCAACCTATAATTATTCGTGGTCTAATTCTCAAAACACAGCAGACATTACTCATTTAACTGCAGGTAATTATCAAGTTGTTATTAGCGATGTAAATGGGTGTCAACTTCTTGTTGATACGACAATATATCAACCCACTCAAATTCAATCTACAGCATTAATGAGCCCTGTTAAATGTTTCGGTGGCAGCGATGGATTTTTAAACATTACCGTTTCAGGAGGAATTGCTCCATATATGTATCTTTGGTCTAATGGTGAAACAACCCAAGACATTGACTCACTTTCAACGGGGAGTTATTCTGTTCAAATCACAGATTCAAATGGTTGCATACGAAATTTCACCTATGCCGTTTCACAACCAGCTCAACCCATAACACTTTCATTAACTCAAACCAATGTTGCTTGTTTTGGTGAATCGACAGCCTCAATCAATTTAACGGTTGCAGGAGGCACTCCAACTTATTCATATTCTTGGAATAACGGTCAACCCACTCAAGATGTTTTCTTGCTTGATACTGGTATTTATCAAGTTATTGTAACGGATATAAATAATTGTCAAGACTCAATTTCAACGCTCATTACACAACCCGCAGAACCCATACAACTAAGCGAGAGCCATCAAGACATCCTTTGCTTTGGAGCAGCTACTGGATCGATTGATTTATCGGTAAGTGGTGGAACACCAATTTACAGTTACAATTGGTCAAACAACCAACAAACAGAGGATATTTCAACTCTTGTTGCAGGGAATTATCAAGTCGTTGTAACTGATTTAGTAGGATGCGACGATACCTTAGTTGTCAGTTTAAGTCAACCCCAAGCTCCAATTGACGTAACGTTCACGATTGAAAACGTGAATTGTTTTGGTGATAGTACAGGAAGTATTGAAGCAAGTATTTTTGGTGGAACAGCACCTTATCAGTTCTCTTGGTCTACATCTGATACCACCCTATTTATTGATTCACTTCCTATTGGAGTCTTTGCTATACAAGTCATTGATTCAACTAGTTGCACATACGTAGAAACTGCCATCATTTTTCAACCAGCAGCGCCACTGAACGCTACATACTCAACTTTAGAACCTCAGTGCTTTGGTTACTCAGATGGTCAATTAATTGTTTCTGCAACTGGAGGCACACCAGGCTATCAATATAATTGGTCAACAAATGATTCAACATCAATGATTGACTCCATTCCTACTGGTAATTATTCAGTTCAAATTACGGATGCCAATGGATGTATTTTCGATTTAGATTGTTTCCTTGACCAACCAGCACAAATCCAACCTTCATTTGATTCGGACATCCTTGTTGGTTGTTCTCCACTAGTTGTTGAGTTTTTTAATACTTCGGACGCTAATTTTAATTGCGCGTGGACATTTGGTGATTCATTGAGTTATACTGGATGCGATGATGTTATTATAACATTTGATACGGGAGGAGTGTACGATGTAAATCTGATTGCCTATGATGCCAACGGATGTTTTAACGACATAACGTATAGCAACTACATAACAGTAAATCAAACCCCATCAGCGAGTTTGACTGCTGACCCTATCATTTTGTTCCCTGAAACTCCTGTAACTACGATTTTAAACACTTCAATTGGTGGTGATTTCTACATTTGGAATATGGGTGTTGGTGATCATGATGAAATGTATTTTGAACCTGGAGCATATGAATACCCAGCCAATATTGCAGATACATTTATGATTACACTATATGCTGTAACAACGGAAGGTTGTGCTGATACAGCTTATCAGCAAATCTTATTTAACAATGATCCATTCTATTACATTCCAAATACGTTTATCCCTGATGGAGACAACCGAAATGATGTGTGGCTACCTATTTTTTCTAATTTAGACAATATAAAAAAATACAAGGTTCAAGTATTTAATCGCTGGGGGGAACTCGTATTTGAAACGACGGACCCATCTAAAGGATGGGATGGTAACTACCATGGAAATAATTGTCAAGACGGAACATATACTTGGAAAATGCAATTTACTTGGTATGATTATCGGGTATATGACAAAGCAGGACACGTCAACCTTCTTCGGTAAATAAATACTGATCTATTTACAAAATAAATTAAACCCTTTTCAACCCCACTCGTTTTCTTGCGGCATCCACTTCTAATACTTGAACTTGAACATGCTCATGCAAAGCAATAAACTTGGCTGGATCTTCAACATATACGTCAGCTAAATTTGATTTATGAATTAACCCATTTTCCTTGATTCCAATATTAACAAAAGCTCCAAAAGCAGTTACATTGGTGACAATTCCTGGTAAAATCATTCCGGTACGCAAATCATCAATAGTTCGTATGGTAGAATCAAATTCTAATACTTTCGCTTTTTTTCTCGGATCCCTTCCCGGTTTTTTTAGTTCCTTAACCAAATCATCGAAAGTGAAACTATCTAAATCAGGAAAATCAGTTTTATTTAGTTGCCCAACCAAAGATTCATTTCCAATGAGATCTTTTACCTCCACATTAAGTTTTTTTGACATTTTCTTTACCACCGAATAGGATTCTGGATGCACCGCCGAATTATCCAATGGATTTTCTGCATTCCGCACCCGTAAAAAGCCTGCAGCCTGCTCGTATGCTTTATCCCCTAAACGCTTCACTTTTTTCAATTCTTCTCTTGAATTAAATGCTCCAATTTCTGACCGATAAGCAACAATGTTTTCAGCAAGCGTTGGTCCCAGTCCGGAAATATAACTCAATAAATAAGGGGAAGCCGTATTTAAATCTACTCCAACAGCATTCACGCATGAAACAACCGCATCATCTAACGCATCTTTCAACAATGTTTGATTTACCTCATGCTGATATTGTCCTACTCCTATCGATTTCGGATCAATTTTTACCAATTCAGCTAAGGGATCCATCAACCTGCGACCTATTGAAACCGAACCTCTAACCGTAACATCATAATTTGGAAATTCCTTTCTGGCTATGGCACTTGCTGAATAAATGGATGCCCCATCTTCTCGAACAACATACACTTCTAACTCACGATCAAATCGGACATGCTTCACTAAACTTTCTGTTTCCCTTCCAGCGGTTCCATCTCCAATGGCAATGGCATCAATTTTATATGCCTGGACCCATTGAGCTAATTTCGATTTTGCAGCGGAACTCTCATTTTGCGGGGCATGAGGATAAATCGTCTGGTTCATCAACAATTCACCAGATTCATCCAAACAGACCACTTTACACCCCGTTCTAAATCCTGGATCAATTGCCAAAATACGTTTCGAGCCGAGAGGTGGGGCCAACAATAACTGACGTAAATTGGTAGAGAACACGTTAATGGCTTCTTTATCGGCTTTCTCTTTGGCTTCTTTCAAAATTTCATTTTCTAACGATGGACACATCAATCGTTTATAAGATTCTTTACAGGCCTCTGCTACTATAGTTGAACAATCATCGTTACTTTTTACAAAAAATCGCTCCAAGGAGTCAATAGCTTCTTCTACATCTGGTTGAGCTTTTAAGGAAAGAAATCCTTCGCGTTCTGCGCGGATTAATGCAAGCAATCGGTGGGATGCACAACGAAACAAAGGCTCAGAAAAATTGAAATAATCTCGGTATTTTGAAGCCTCTTCCTCTTTTCCCTTCACCAATTTTGACACCAATATTGATTTCCGTTGAAAGAGTTGGCGCATTCTAGAGCGAGCCACCGAATTTTCATGTATCCATTCAGCAATGATATCTTTCGCGCCCGAAATCGCCATATCCTCATCTTCAACCTCTCCCTTCACAAATTGTTGAGCCATTGCATCAGGATTACCTCCACGTTGAGCCATGATCATTTTCGCCAATGGTTCCAACCCACGTTTTTTAGCTTTATCACCTTTGGTTTGACGCTTTTGTTTGAATGGTAAATATAAATCTTCTAATAGGATAGGATCAAAACACTGTTCTA
Organism: Lishizhenia tianjinensis; assembly: GCA_943330745.2. GTDB lineage: Bacteria > Bacteroidota > Bacteroidia > Flavobacteriales_D > Crocinitomicaceae > UBA952. The sequence continues at coordinate 48,950 of CALQIX020000012.1, read as the reverse complement.
TTTTTTCTCTCAATTCATTGTATAATTTACCTTGCTCCTCAATAGAAGACAAAACCGTTTTTTGACGAGCAAGTAGGTCATCAAATTTCTTAGCCAAATCTCGAATGAATGCTATTTCTACCTCATCCAAACCATTGGTCATTTCCTTACGATAACGAGCTATAAAAGGAACAGTAGCCCCTCCCTCCAACAAATTGATTGTATTTTGAATTGATTTGGGTTGCAGGCCCGAATTCGCTTGTATGTAATCGTTTTTTTGCATGAACAAATCTCGGTATTTACTATTCAGATTGCAAGAAATTGTATTTCTTTTTTCGAATCCAACATATATTAATATCTTTGATTATTCATCAATTTTATTAAAAATGGGAATTTTTATATCCTTAGTTTTTATTTCATTACTAATCGGATTGCTTTTTCGAAAAAAAGGGGATGGTTTATTGGATACCATGCAGTCTGGGTGTTGGATTTTACTAGTTATTGCTGCTATTATTTTCGGTTATTTCCTTTATATCGGCAGCAATTAAAAAAACGATATGAAACTAATCATTCATCCATTAAATTCTTCCAAAACTATTTCTTGGGCAAGCGGAACCAGTACTGAGTTATTTGTATGTCCACCTGATGGCGATTTTCAAACTCGAGCTTTTGATTACAGAATCAGCACTGCAACCGTTGAAGCTGAAGAAACTCATTTTTCAGACTTTACTGGGTTAACTCGTATCTTGTTAATTCTCAAAGGAAAGTTAACCTTGATACATGCAGGAAGATATTCTAAAGAATTAGACACATTTGATCAGGATAGATTTGATGGTTCATGGAATACAAGCAGTAAAGGAAAGGTACAAGATTTCAATGTTATGTTTAATGAAAATTATGATGCAAGCGTGGTTCATTTATTTCTTCAAACGAATAAAAGTCTTGAAATTGCATTAGATGAAAGCAAAACTTTCCTTTTTATTTTTAATGGCAAATTTGAAATCAATGATCAACTTGTTTCAGCCGGTGACCTGATTGAAATTGAAACTAATGGTTCAGAAAGAACGGATGTTTATTGCATCGAATCAGGTAATATTATTAAAACAGTAATTGAACGAATTTAAACCTATGCTCATACAATTAGATTTTGACGGAACGGTCGTTGAATTTGATTATCCCAACATCGGATTATTGAATCCGGGATCCGTTGAGGTAATTGATAAACTTAGAAAAGCTGGTCATGATATTGTATTAAATACATACCGTGCTGACTTAAATGATGGTACATTAGAAGATGCTCATGCCTTTTTGAAAGAAATTGGAATTTCCCCTACTAAAGATCGAATTCCAACCAATGAGAAAAAAGTAAAATCTCCTGCTTGGGATTTAGCCAAATTCATGGAAGACAATATTTTATTTATTGATGATGACACCGAAAACATTCCGCTAAGGCCTTGTATTGGCTGTCATTTATTGATGGTTGATTGGCTAGAATTGGACAAGCAGTTTAGAGAAACGGGAATTTATTAAAACATAAAAAATCCCGATTGTGTTTAACAACCGGGATTCTATCATCTAAAATCTTTTACTTTTTGATAAAATGTGCTTTCGCTCCATTTACCTCAAGCACATACATCCCTTGATTTAAATCACTTACATTCAATATATTCTCATTTGATTGGAATAGTAACTTTCCTGTCAAATCAAAAACACGCTTAACTCCCTCCTTAATAACATGCAATTCATCAACAGTAGGATTTGGATAGATCGAAATAGACTCATTAATTTCTGAAACACCTGCTGATGAACGTACATCAAAAACAACTGTTCCTGGAGAAACGCCCACGTTAAAATTACTAATCTCATTGTTTTGTGAATCAAATAAATGAACTTTACCAAAAGAGAAAAAATCTGTTTCACTTGCATACAAATTCCCTGAAACTGGTTCTTGAGCTAATTCATAATAATTGCTAGAATGTCCGCTAATTGGACCAACATTATTCATCATGTTAATATCAAATTCGTTCAAAGTAGTCTCCATAGAAATTTGATACACCAATTTATCATCACGTAAGGCCGATGTTCCACAACCAGTTGATGCAGTTGCCAAATTCACTGTGGAATTAGACGTTCCATCCAATGCAATTTTTGAAATAGATGCACCCGTCCAATCCTTGTTATTTACCGAATAAATAAATGAACCAATTTTCAGTAAATTATCTGGGTTTTTTCCTTCTGGGCCCAAATCTATTTCATTTCCATAGCTCAAGGAATTCAAATCTAATTTTCCAATGATGCCTTTTTCATTCCCCCATTCGTATCCATTGTTTACTGCGATAAAAGCATTTGAACCATCTACAACTACATTCTGTGTCGCCCATTTTGGACCTTGTACTGTATCAATAGCTGCGATTAATGACATGCTTGTAGCATCATACACGTGTAAATATGAGTCATACGATGTTAAATACTCTCCTCGTGTGGCAACTAATTTATTTTGATATATCCCTAAATTTCTAACACCCGGACATGATACTGAAGAAATTTCTTGATGCGTGTTCAAATCCATTTTGAAAATTCTGGAATCAGCAGCGACATAATAATAATCCCCTTGAATAATTAAATCAGAAGCAAAACGCATTCCATCTAAGGTATCTACCACTTGATAAAGTTGAGTAGTCGGATTGTAGCTGCCAATAGTAACTGGAACTAGGATTTCATTCGTTTGATAATCAAAGTAACCTTCATTCAAAATAATTGCTTGATGTACATAATTTTGCGCCTGCACAAGCGTAGAAAGGCCAAAGCCAATTGTAAATAAAACCTTTTTCATTCGTTCTGTTTTAAACGGTTAATAAATAAACTAAAAAAACATGAAGAAGAAAAAAGAGGGCAAGGCATGGGTGCAACACTCCCACAACCGAGTCCGACTTTAATCTGAAGTCTTCTCTCCGCTCATTGGCAAGTCTTCTGGCTCACACCAACGCTAGTTACCTTCCCGTTTTCACAGTGGTTATCAACCGCTTACAGTGCTTACAGCTGCAGATACAGCTCCGGATTTACACCGGATTCCTTATTAATTCCAACTCAATGGAAACCAAAGAACGTGACAAAAATACAACTTTTTTTCATTTACGGTTATCTATAATTAAATAATATATCGTAATATTGCAATATATAAATACAAATGGGCGTATCAAAAACAAGTAGCTATACAGAAATTCAGATTGAAACAGCCAATCGATTAAAAGCGCTAGGTCATCCAGCCAGAATAGCTATCGTCCAATTTTTACTCAATCAAAAAGAATGTATTTGCAATGATATTGTTAACGAATTACCCCTTGCACAACCAACAATTTCTCAACATTTAAAAGAGTTAAAAAACGCTGGAATCATTCAAGGGACAATTGAAGGAAAAGCGATCTGTTATTGCATAAATCCAAAAGTTATCAAAGATTTAGTAAGCTTTTTCAATTCAATTTTATCGAATTTCCACCCTGAAGATCAATGCTGTTAATAACAATTAAAACAAAAAATCATGAAACTACACCAATTTAAAGAAATTTTAACCGACATCAATGCTATTAGATTTCAGTTACCCAATGGAAAGCTTGTACCCATTCACTTTCATGTAACAGAAGTTGGGGTAACCAAAAAAAATTACATCGATTGCGGTGGCAAGATTCGGGAAGAGCAGGTAATAAATTTTCAATTGTGGGAAGCAGATGATTTTGATCATCGCATAGCACCACAGAAACTAAAATCGATTGTTGAATTGGCAGAGAAAGCCTTGCATTTACGAGATACTGAAATTGAAGTAGAATATCAAAGTGAAACCATTGGAAAATACGGCCTAGAATTTAATGGGATTACATTCTTGCTAACGAATAAGCAAACGGCTTGTTTAGCAGAAGATGCATGCGGCATTCCCTCCCAAAAACAAAAAGTGAATCTCTCGGAATTACAAACTAAAAATAGTTGTTGCGATCCAAAAAGCGGATGTTGTTAAAATAATGCTATGAATAATAAAATTAATTCCTTGTGCGAATCCTTAATAACTCAATTTGATTCAATCCCTGAAAAAAGAAAGGAAATATTAGAGAAAATAACTGCTTACATTCAGCAAAGAAAAGACTCGAACAAGCCTATTTCCTTAGTTTATATCTGCACGCACAACGCAAGAAGAAGTTTTTTTGGTCAGATTTGGGCACAGACTGCCGCGAGTTTCTACGGTATTGATAATTGCACAACATACTCAGGAGGAATGGAAGTTACACGATGTCATCCGAATGCTATCAATGCACTACAAAATCAAGGATTTGAGACACATAGGAGCTCAGATTCAACTAATCCATTGTATGAGATAAATTATGGGGAAAATGATAATCTGCTTTGTTTCTCCAAGCTTTTTAATGATTCAAGGAATCCAACACAGGATTTTGCCGCTATCATGGTTTGTTCTGATGCCGAAACGAATTGTCCATTTATTCCCGAGGCTGCGCTGCGCATTTCAACAACCTATGATGATCCCAAAGAGTTTGATGGAACTCCATTAGAAGTAGAAAAATATCTAGAAAGAGCGAACCAAATTGCTCTTGAATGTCTATATGTATTTTCTAACGTGAACTAATGTAATATGAAAGCAAAGCGTTTAGGTTTCTTAGATCGATTTCTTACTTTATGGATTTTCCTTGCAATGGCTGTAGGAGTTTTACTGGGGTACTTTACTCCAGCAGTATCTACTTTCATGGACAAATTGACCTACAATACAACCAATATCCCTTTGGCCGTTGGTTTAATCGTAATGATGTATCCACCATTGGTTAAAGTTGATTTCACAAAACTTCATTCCATTCTAAAAAAACCGAAACTTCTTTCACTGTCTTTTTTTATCACTTGGATTTTTGGACCTTTTCTGATGTTTCTTTTGGCTATTACTTTTTTAAAAGATAATCCTACCTATATGACCGGTTTGATTATCATAGGTTTGGCTCCTTGCATTGCCATGGTTGTGGTTTGGAATGAATTAGCACAAGGCAATCGCGAATTGGTAGCTGGACTTGTTGGAATTAATAGTTTACTGCAAGTTTTATTCTTCAGTTCTTACGCCTATTTCTATTTGAAAATCATGTTGCCTTTATTCGGATTTGAATCACAAGTTTTTGATATCGCATTTTCTGATATCGCGCTAACCGTTGGAATTTACTTAGGAATTCCATTTTTACTCGCTGTATCCTCTCGATTTATAATAATTAAAACAAAGGGTATTGATTGGCTAAATCGAAAATTTATTCCGACAATTTCTCCCATAACATTAATTGCTTTACTTTTTACCATTATAATTATGTTCAGTTTGAAAGGAGCAATGATTGTTTCTATCCCTATTGACGTAATTCAGGTTGCAATTCCATTGGTGATTTTCTTCGCAATAATGTTTATCCTAATGTTTTACTTAGCAAAAAAATCAGGTGCGGATTACGCAGAAAATGTGGCTCTTTCTTTCACTGCATCAGGAAATAATTTCGAATTAGCCATAGCCGTATCCATTGGAGTTTTTGGTATCAACAGTGGACAAGCCTTTGTGGGTGTAATAGGTCCATTAGTAGAGGTACCCGCTTTAATTTTGATGGTTCGTCTGGCTTTTTGGTTGAGAAAAAAATGGTACGTCAACTAATTTACAGCCATCTATTGAACACGTTCCATCTGTAGAAGTTTTAACGGAAATACCTGATTTAATCATTTCAGTTTGCAATACTTGTTCAAATACTTGATCTGGCTGAGCTCCTGAAATAGCCGTTTGATTATTAATCAGAAAAAATGGAACTCCTCTCACCCCTATTTGACTGGCGGCATAATAATCGGCTTCAACCTCATCCTTGTATTTTTCGCTAGATAATATTAGCAATGCTTCGTTTTCATCTAACCCTACTTTTATGACTAATTGAGCTATATTCTGATTGATACTCAAATCAATTCCATCTGTAAAATACGCTTTCAGGAACACTTCTTTCAATTCATTCGTTTTTCCAAATTGGTTACCCCAATGCAACAATTGATGTACCTTACCTGTATTAAACGAAAGAGCCGTATCAAAGTTAAAATCAAACCCATAATCCAATGCTTGCTCCCTCAATTGATGTTGAATAGCTTGAATTTGATTTAATGGATATCCTTTTTTTTCTGACAAATATTGAGTAGAAGGAACTGAAATGCCTATCGGAAAATCAGGATCCAATTGATAGCTATGCCAAATAACTTCAGCATCATCAATCAAACCAACTTTTTCGATGGCCCGTTCCAATTTCTTTTTTCCTAAATAGCAAAATGGACAAACAATATCACTCCAAATTTCAATTTTCATAATTCGTAACAATGAGATTCATAAATAGACAAATTCAAATCATCAAAGAATTGGTCTGGCATAAGGGAGTCGTTTCACTAATTGAGATACTGAATAGCCATCTAATCCATTAATTGAAACTACTTTCCCTAAGTCTAATTGAATAAATCCATCGTCTTGCAACAATAATTCATCAACATATATTTTTTCAATTGAAGCAATAATTTGAATTGTTCCATTTTCCTTTATTTCATACTCGTTGACATATTTACAGAGTAATTTCAGCGGACTTTCTCCAACAAAGGGAACTGCAATAGTATCGAGGTATTCCTTGGACAAACCTGCTTTATCAAATTCGGAAATTTCTTTTGCATAATTCGCCGAAGTATGATGAGCTTCTTCTATCATAGTTTCAGTTATGGAATTAACAGTGAAGTATTCAGTTTCTTTGATATTTGCATATGTATGTCGCGGCACTGTAGTTGGCCTTACAATAAAACCTAACAATGCGGGATCACTTCCTAAATGAGTGACACTTGAAAAAATGGCTAAGTTTGTTGATCCGTCCTTTGATTGAGTTCCAATTAGATTGGCAGACTTATATCCCATGCAACTATTGATGAGATTTATTTTAGGTATTTTGTTCCAATTGGAGAAGTTTTCTTTCGATATACCAATCATCGCTTACCGATTTTATTATTTGAAATAGAGCGCTGACGAGAACATTTAAATCGATTGATATCAGCAACACGCGATTTGCTATGTTTCGTATTTGAACATTCGACGCGCTCGCGCCACAAACGATAGCTACTAAATTTCAGTTCTTTTTTCATCAAATTTCGAACAGCTTGTTCATTCAATCCAAACTGATGTTTTATGGCATCAAAAGAAGTACGGTCTTCCCAGGCCATTTCAATGATTCGATCAATGTCACTCGCCGAAAGCATTTTCGCTTCTGGCTTTTTCTCTTCCACATAAGCCATGGGTGAAGGCAAATCGCTGTAATGACAAATTAGTTTATGTTCCATGTGTTTTGATAACGTTTATCTCTATCATATTGTTCTTCCTGTTTGTCTGTATTGAATTTTCGGCCTGCGCGAGGATCATTTCCCACTCCTGCAATGTATGCCCAATTCCCCCAATTAGAAGAAACATCATAATCTATCAACTGTGACTCAAAGTAAGCCGCACCCACTCGCCAATCTTGGTCTAAATCGTAAATAAAATAACTCGCTACGATTTGTCGCATGCGATTCGACATCCAACCTGTAGATTTTAACTCATGCATGGCGGCATTCACAAAATTATTTTCTATTTTTCCTTCAATCCAAGATTCTATAATTCCAATATCTCGATTTTCTTTTCGCTCCGAACGTCCTAGAATTCCATGTAATTGATAATATTCAATTGGATGCTTTTTAAATGAAAACCGAAAAAAATCACGCCAAATCAATTCAAATATTAACCAATAGGTTGAGTCATTGGCTAAAAATGCATTTTCAAAACGCTTTACTTCATGGTAAATGAATTTAGGCGATAAACAACCTAAGGCTAGCCAAGGTGAAAGTTTAGAGGAAAATTCAAGTCCAAAAAGTTCGTTTCGCGTTTCTTTATAATGAAGAATTGATTGTTTCTCAAAAAGATACCAATTAAGATGATGTAAAGCGCTTGTCTCACCCCCCATTTCAGGCAAGGAATGACTTTTTCCGTCAGAAATAACGTTTTCTGCATCAATCGATTCAATCCAATTTTTTGGTAATACCGGACAGTTAATTTTCGTAGGAGTTGGAATTAGTTCGCGCACTTCGACTTCCTTCTCCACAATTTTTCGAAACTTAGTGAATACCTCGGGTATGGTTGAAATCGAAAAGGGCATATCAGAAGGATGAAAAACGGTGCTTGTGCTGTATTCCTCAAAATCAACTCCTTTTGTGAGTAATAATTTTTTTATGCTATCATTTTGTCTTTTTTCTTCAATTCCCACCTGTTTTTTAGTATACACTTTATGAATGAAAAACTCACCGATAATCTCAGTTATTACATCAATCGGGTTTCCTTTTTTCACCAATAAATAACCTCCAATTTGTTTTAATTGACCGTGTAAGTCTTGTAGGATTTTATGTAAAAATCCTTTTCGAATGGTTCCGAGTCGAGGAAATCCCAACTGTCCCTGATTCATGTATTCTATATCCCAACAGAAAAGAGGAATCACCAAATCATTTTCTTTAATCGCCTGATGCAAGGTTATGTTATCGTGAAGTCTTAAATCTGAGGTGAATAGAATGATGCCAATTTTCTTCATAATGTTTCAATGTTATCCAGATAATAAGACGCTTGTTGTAATATTTCCGTTTTCTGATTTGGATTCATCTTTTTCCAAACATTGAGCATCATTCCTAGTCTTGGATTAGATTTCAATTTTTCTTGGTGGGCGTCATAGAAATTCCAATACAAAGAATTAAACGGACAAGCCCCTTGACCAATTTTCAAGTCTTTCTTGTAATGGCAATTTTGGCAATAATCGCTCATTTTATCGATATAACTTGCCGAACTCACATATGGTTTGGAACCGACAATACCGCCGTCAGCAAATTGACTCATTCCACGAGTATTTGTAATCTCCACCCACTCGAAGGCATCAATATAAATCCCAAGATACCATTGATCAACCTCATCGGGATGAATACCAGCAAGTAAAGCAAAATTTCCTGTGATCATCAATCGTTGAATGTGGTGGGCATAAGCTTGTTCAAGTGATTGTTTGATTGCATGTTTCAAACAATTCATTTTCGTTTCACCTGTCCAGAACCAATTTGGCAGTGGATTTTGATGATTAAAAAAATTCAATGTTGCATAATCCGGCATTTTTGCCCAATAAATTCCACGCATGTATTCGCGCCAACCGAGAATCTGTCGAATGAATCCTTCAATTTGATTTAATTCATACCGATTAGGGAAATCCGAATAAGCCTTTTCAGCGCGATGAATTACCTCTAAAGGATTAAGCAGCTTAACATTCAAGGCAAAAGATAAACGTGAATGATACAAATACCAATGCTTTTCAGTCATAGCATCCTGTAAGGTCCCAAAATACGGTAGTGCAATTTCCACAAAATCATCCATCAAGGATAATGCTTCTTGCCTTGTTGTGGTCCAAGAAAAAGAACTTGAATCTATCTCACCTATAGTTTGAATTCCAGCCTCTTCAATTTCAGCCAACAAATGAGCGCAATTCTTCTCGAGTAAAGGCGTTGTTAAAATCTGGTGATTTTTGGGGACTTTCTTCCTGTTTTCTTGATCAAAATTCCATTTCCCACCAATCGGTTGATTCGCAAAATCTACTAAGACTTGATGTTTCACACGCATTTTACGGTAAAAGGTCTCCATCAAATACGTTTTCTTACCTTCAAAAAGTAACCCAAGTTCATTCCTAGTTGTCAAAAAATGATAGGTATCAAAAGCTCCGACAGAAATTCCAATTGTATCAGAGAGGGATTTCAATTCTTGATCTACGCGATACTCATCTGGAAATTGGTAATGTAGCTTACTAATGTTATATTTCTGAACTAACAGAGCTACGTTTTTTGTTATAGATTGCTCATTGTCAGGGTCGTTAATTCTGAAATAATGCACTTGATGTCCATTTTCAGTCAATTGATTCGCGAAATTTCTCATGGAATCAAAAATGGCCACTACTTTTTGAATATGATGTTTTACGTAGTCTGTTTCACTGCGCACTTCCATCATCACAAACAAGTTATTTGAATCAACACTTTCAAACCACGGATGCTCGCTATTTAATTGGTCACCCAGAATCAGTTTGATCGTTGTAAAGGTTTTATTCATCTTTGAGCTTTCTGCATTTCTCACTGCAATACTTCACCTCATCCCAATTTTTCTCCCACTTTTTTCTCCAGCTAAACTCCCTTTGACAAGCTTTACATTCTTTTGAAGGAAGGTAAGATTTATTTCCTTTGTGGCTCATACCTTCACTGAAGACATTCCACCATCGAGATGCAGTATTTGTCCTGTCATCCACGCAGAAGAATCACTCAATAAATAAACAATCGACTTCGCTAAAACGGCTACGGAACCCACTTTCTTCAAAGGATGTCGTTGTGCTACCGCATCAATCTTTTCAGGAGTGCTCAAGAACTTTTCAGCCATTTTAGTATGCGTCAATGAAGGAGCGATACAATTCACTCTAATTTTTGGAGCAAATTCTGCCGCTAGGGCTCTCGTTAATCCTTCAACAGCTCCTTTAGCCATGGAAACTGCACTATGAAAAGGCATCCCCACCTGAACCGCCACAGTACTAAACAATACTACACTTGCACCTTCGTTCATGCGACTTGAATATTTTTGTAACGCGTTTATAGCACCTAATACATTTATTTCGAATTCAGTTTGGAAATCAGTAGACTTCAGCGAACGAAAAGGTTTTAGCGTAATACTTCCCGGGAAATAAACCAAACCATTAAACGTAGATTCGATTTCAGGTAATTCATTTAAAACTGGATTTCCTTCAATAAAATCCGGGAAATAAGTATTTTCTGAACGGGAAATTGAAATGACTTTGTCACCTTGCGTTTCCAATAATTTCCGAGCTTCAATAGCCATGTCAGAATTGGCTCCAATAAATAGGAATGTTTTCATTCTCTCAAAACAAGCCTAGCAAGAATAATGTTTGCTATTCGGTAAAAGAAAACAAAAAAAAGTAAACAGGATAAAAAAATACAACTATTGTATCATTGGTTACAAAGTAAAAATATAGAAAATCTTAACTTCGTATCATGAGTAATTTTAATCAAATAATCCAATCCAATACTCCAACCCTAGTTGATTTTTACGCAACATGGTGTGGACCATGTAAAACGATGCATCCAATTTTAGATAAATTAAAAGAGAGGTCCGGAGAAAAAATTAGAATTTTAAAGATTGACGTAGATAAAAACAAAGCGATAGCAGCGCAATACAGAGTACAAGGAGTTCCAACCTTTATTCTTTTTAAGTCTGGCGAGAAAATCTGGCGAGAAAGTGGTGCTTTTCCTTTATCCGTTTTAGAAGGAAAAATTAAGTCTCATTTTTAGGATTTTCTTTTTTAAATTTTCTTTCAGCGAAATACCACATTGATCCGCTGTATATTAATCCGGCAATTATGCCTGAAAGAATAAGAGCAATGAAATTTATCTTATTGCCATCTTGCCATTTCAAAAAAAACTGAACTGATGTGAATGGTAAACCAAAGAATAATAGTCCTCTCACCAAGAAAAAATTAAGGAACCCTTTTTTGCGTATTGATTCCCAATTTTCTTTTCTGAATTTCATTATTTCGAAAATAACTTAAGCGACAAACTCAATTTCTCACGAATTTCCGTACGATCAATGATATAATCTAAAAAACCATGTTCTAACAGAAACTCAGAAGTTTGGAAACCATCTGGTAAATCTCTACCAATTGTCTCTTTTACCACTCTTGGTCCAGCAAATGCGATTAAGGCTCCTGGTTCAGCAATATTGATATCTCCAAGCATGGCAAATGAAGCAGTTACTCCACCAGTTGTTGGGTCGGTCAAATAAGAAATGTAAGGCAATTTCTTTTCAGCCAATTGACCTAATTTGCCAGAAACTTTAGCCATTTGCATCAATGAAAAACCAGCCTCCATCATTCGTGCTCCCCCCGATTTTGAGATAATCATAAACGGACAGTTGTGTTTAATCGCTTCATCTATTGCTCGACTAATTTTCTCTCCCATTACGGCACCCATTGAACCACCAATGAAAGCAAAATCCATCGCTGCAACAACAAAATCATGCCCATCCAATTTTCCATGAGCAGTACGAACAGCATCTTTTAATCCAGTAGCTTTTTGAGTTGAACTAACCCGATCTACATATTTTTTAGTGTCCTCAAATTCTAAGGGATCGCCTGAAGTTAACTTTGGGTCTAGTTCTTTAAATTTTTTCTCATCAAAGATCAAATTGAAGTAATCACCCGCACTAATTCTTTCATGATGGGAACATCGATCACAAACAAAATTATTCCTAGCGAAGTCATCTGAAGTAAAAAGAGTTTTACAATTTGAGCATTTAACCCACAACCCTTCTGGTGTTTCCTTTTTTTCTTTTGTCGAAGTGGTAATCCCCTCCTTATTTCGTTTAAACCAACTCATTATTTTTAATTTTAATCAGCAATTATTTAGCTAAACTATTCACATTATTCAAATCAGAAAATGCTTTTTCTAACCGTTTAATAAAGGTCAATTCTGATTCTCTAATCCATTTGCGCGGATCATAAAATTTCTTGTTCGGTTGATCATCGCCTTCTGGATTACCAATTTGTGTATGCAAATAATCAATTTTAGTGGAAATATAATCCCTTGTACCCTCAGTATATGCAAATTGCAAATCCGTATCAATGTTCATTTTTATGACTCCATAAGAAATAGCTTCTCGTATTTCCTCTAATGTTGAACCGGAACCACCATGAAAAACAAAATCTACTGGATTACTCTCCGTTTTAAACTTTTGTTGTACGAAATCTTGAGAATTTTTTAAAATCACCGGAGTCAGTTTCACATTACCTGGTTTATAAACCCCATGAACATTCCCAAATGCAGCGGCAATCGTAAATCGAGGAGAAATCTTCATTAATTCCTCGTACGCAAAAGCAACTTCTTCCGGTTGAGTATAGAGTTTTGAAGAATCAACATCTGAGTTATCCACTCCATCTTCTTCACCACCAGTAATCCCTAATTCTATTTCCAAAGTCATCCCCATTTTAGACATTCTCTCCAAATAATGTTTACATATTTCCAAATTGTCAACCAAAGGTTCCTCTGATAAATCAATCATGTGGGAACTGTATAATGACTTCCCTGTTAAGGCAAAGTGTTTTTCACTCGCATCCAGTAAACCATCTATCCAAGGCAATAAATTCTTTGCACAATGATCTGTATGTAAAATCACAGTAGCGCCATACGCTTCCGCTAGAGCATGAATGTGTTGAGCACCTGCAATCCCTCCTAAAATAGCCGATTGCTCATTCGCATTAGACAACCCCTTTCCTGCGTTAAATGATGCTCCTCCATTTGAAAATTGAATTATAACAGGTGAGTTTAACTTTGCGGCAGTTTCCATTACTGCATTTACCGTACTTGAGCCAGTAACATTGACCGCAGGTAATGCATACCCATGTTTTTTTGCGTGTTGAAAAATGGCTTGAACTTGATCGCCCGTTGCAACTCCCGAATTGATTGACATATGAATCTATTTTGTAGACAAAGATAATACTTTGAATCATTTCATTACCATAGAATCCATGGATAATTTTGTTTAAATCCATTTAGTAACCTTTCGGTATTTTCGTCTAATTTTATTTCTGTTTCAGACTGATGTGAAAAGCGTTTCCTAATTTGTCTAATTTGATTTATTGTGGATTTTGTTTCATCGGTAAAATAAACTTCTGAAAAACGTATCCAAACATAGTCAATAGCTTCTTGATTTGGATGCACTCTATCTTGCTTAAAAAATCGATAGTCGCGCAATTCATCCAAAACAATTTCATAAGATGGGAAATAACCTGTATTTCTTTCAGTAATCAATTCAGATACAACCTCAATTAATCGAGCTTTACTTCTCGTGTTTTCGACAACCCCATCTCGGGTATGTCTTACAGGACTTACAGTAAATAAAATTCTTAAATTGGGATTAAACTCGTTTAAAATACCAAGAACTGATCTCCACAAAGACACAATTTCAGTTTGTCTGGCTAACTCTTTTTGAAAAAGATTTCCTGGTTTTTTGTGACAGTTTGCTACAACCATTGTAGACTCTATTTTATAGACAAAAGCAGTCCCAAAAGTCACGACCAAAAACCCTGACTTGGACAAATGATGGCGTAATTGTGCGCGTTTCTCCAAAATTAAATCCGTTATTTCCACGTGTGAATCTCCAACTATTTTGGTCGATGCTTCCCAGGAATAAAAATTATTATCCCTTTCCAAAACTGCTATGTCGTTTGATGTATTGATCGCATTTAGTACCTGCTGAGCCAATGAAATTGGATTGAATATTGTACCAAACGGATTAACTAAAGTATCGAATCCAGACAACTTCGCTTGCGAACCAATTTCATCTGAAAAACAACTACCTAAAAATGTGAGAGCATGAGAATGATTTATTTTATGCTTAGACGGTGACAGTAATAAAGGTAAAAAAAACTGGTTCACCTAGTTCAAAATTAAATTTCTAGCATTTTCAATTGCTGCAGGTGTAATAATTTCACCACTCATTAATCGGGCAATTTCAGTTACTTTTTCCTCACCAGCCAACCATTCGACTTTTGAAATAGTTCGTTCTCCCTTTTGCATTTTTTCAACCTTCGCGTTGTGATTTGCCTTTGCTGCAACTTGAGGCAGGTGTGTAATAGCAAATAACTGTGCTTCATTACTCATTGAACCGAGCAAAGAGGCAATTTTATGTGCCACTTCTCCAGAAACCCCGGTGTCTATTTCATCAAATAAAATTGTCGGTAGCTGACGCTTCTCTGATATCAATTTTTGCAAAGCCAACATTACCCGAGATAATTCACCACCGCTTGCCGCTTTTTCAATTGAAATGGGAGTAATTCCCTTATTTGCAGAAAATAACAATTGTATTTCAGTATTACCTGATACAGTCAGATTTTCTGATTGAGTCAATTGAAATAACAACAATGTGTCAGGCATTTTTAAGTCAGTCAATATTGCTTGAATCGCGTTAGAAATAGGTCCAACTGCATTTAATCGATTATTGTGAAGAATACCAGCCCGAATAATTAGTTCGTCGTACTCTTGTTCGACCTCTCGATTTAGTTGCTCCAATTCTTCGCGCATCAAATCTGTATCATCCACCGAATTACTTAATTCATTCATCAAAATCTTCAATTCTTCTTGTGACTGCTTCTGATGTTTTGATAACAATCTGTTAAACGCATCTAATTGCCCTGTAAGCTGTATAATTTTATCTGGATTCATTTCCAAATTATCTGCAAAATTTTCAGCTTCTTCGCCAATATCCTTCAATTCAAGAACAATACTGGCTAATCGATCTTTTAATGCATTTAAGTTTGCATTGCTGACATTGTTTTTATCCAATACAGATTTTAATGAAATTAAATTGGAATAAATACCTGATTCAGCCTGAATAGTTTGGGCTAAATGATAAAAATTAGACTTTAATGATTCACTGTTTTCCAAGGTATGTAACTCATTTTCAATTTGACTAAAATCAAGTTGCTCTAAATTTAGTTCCGCTAATTCATTCAATTGAAATTGGTTATAATCAAGCCATTTTAGTCTTTCTTCGTACGTTTCCTGCTGAACTAGTAGCAGTTGCTGCTTACTTTTCCATTGGTTGAATAGTCCTAAATACGTTGTTTTATCACACTCTATATCAGCCAAACAATCGAGCATATCCAATTGATAACTTTTGTCTTTGAGTTCAAGTGTGTTGTATTGAGAATGAATATTAACAAGTTGAGATGTAAGACCTCGCAACACCTGCAAAGAAACGGGAGTATCGTTTATAAAAGCGCGCGATTTCCCTTGAGTATTAATCTCCCTTCGAATTATGGTAGATAAATTAAAATCAATGTCATTTTCTTCAAAAAATGATAGGAACGTATCCGCTAATTGAAATTCAGCCTCCACATAGCATTTGGAGCTATCAGGCCCAATTACTGAAAAATCAGCACGTTCCCCTAAAATCAAATCCAAAGCGCCTAATAAAATTGATTTTCCAGAACCCGTCTCACCTGTTATAACGGTAAACCCATTTTTGAACTCAAGCTCAATATAATCAATTAAGGCAAAATTAGAAATCCTCAGAAATGCTAACATTATTGTAATATTTCCTCGTACTTGGATGCATTTGAAGGATCAATTTTTTTCATCAAATTCACGATATCCGTTTTATCTTTTTGTTCTGAATCTGATGCAAGCTCCTTAATTTCTATGCGTTTGGCTTGAACAAAATTAATTAAGTTAATCGCATTTGGACGTGATTGTGTCACGGTATTCAATTTAGCTAATGCATCAAACATTTGTTTTCGTGCTGCAACTTTATCTTCGTACAACTTATCTACTCCTTTACGATGATAGAGAAAATTACATTCGCGCAAAGGTTCGAACAATTGATGTAGTACATTGTCAACCAACCAAAATCGATTTTTTTTATTGGTTTCATTGGATTTCCATCCGGAAGCACCTGAACTTTGAGCTAAGGAAACAATTTGCTGAGCTTCATTGAAATAAGCTGATCCTCCCTTCAAAGAAAAAGAATCATAGTCCATTCCAATAATGTAGTAAGCATAAAATGCGAGAATTGAAGTCAAGTTATCTCTAAATTGATTTGGCGCATAAACCAATAAGGCATTTCGCGAAAAACTAAATGTGATATTTTCATCCAAGAAATTCAACAATGTTGTGTTGTAGGTTGAATTGAAAGCTGGACGAGTTGATTGAACTTGTAATGATCCAGAATAAGAACCAGTTGAGGGTTTTTCCTTAATTTGCAATTGAAGTACACAATTGATTCGTTCCTCTACCTTAAACTTATCTTTTGTCCATTGCGTATTATTCATCATATCCGTTATGGTCTGTTTTAATTGTGCAATAATGTCTTGATCAACAGTTGTTAATTCTAGCTTGGCATCAGCGACAATCGTTACTTGACAATTTAATTCCTGTGCATGAAAATGCGTAATTACAAAATACGCGATAAATACGAGGATAAGTTTCTTTTTCATTGGCTAATCATTTCTTCTATATGCAAAACGATTTCTTCGGCAATTTCGTACTTTGACTTTAGAGAAAATTCCGTTTTGTTTTTTCTTTTATCTAAGATAGTTACTTTATTTGTATCCGAAGCAAACCCAGCTCCCTTATCTTGCAAAGAATTTAAAACAATGCAATCCAAATTTTTATTTTCCAATTTCAAGGAAGCATTTTCCAATTCATTTGAAGTCTCTAGCGCAAAACCAACCAAGAATTGAGCATCCGTTTTTACTTCTCCCGCCCATTTCAAAATATCTGGATTCTTGATTAATTCCAGTGACAATTCATTGGATTTCTTTTTTATTTTATCCAAAGACAAATGCTTCGGTCGATAATCAGCTACAGCAGCAGAAAAAACGCCAAAATCTTGTTCCCTCCAATAATTTTTAACCTCGTTAAACATATCATCTGCTGAGACAACATGAATCAAATCAAGATTCTTATACGCCAATGTTAGGTTAGTTGGTCCAGTAATCAATTTTACCAGAGCTCCCCTTTTCAGAAACACTTCCGCCAATGCGAACCCCATTTTTCCGCTCGAGTGATTTCCTATAAAACGAACTGGATCTAAAGATTCATAGGTTGGTCCAGCAGTTATTAAAACTTGTTTTCCTGCAAAATAATTATTAGATTCAGAAAAAAGCAATTCATTAACATCATTAAAAATCTTTTCAGGTTCAGCCATTCGACCAGGGCCTACGAGTCCACTCGCCAATTCTCCAAATTCTGCCGGAATAACGAGTACTCCATCATTTTGAATCAATTGTAAATTTCGAAATACTGTTGGATGTTGATACATATCTAAATCCATTGCTGGAGCAACAATTGTGGTTCCTTTCATGGAAAAATAAACCGAAAGTAAAAGGTTATCACAAATTCCATTTGCCATTTTCGCCAATGTATTTGCGGTCAACGGTGCAATAAGGAAACAATCTGCCCATTCAGCCATTGAAACGTGATTGTTCCATGTTTTATCATCTGAAATAAGATCTGAAAAAACTGGATTTCCTGATAGTGAAGACAAAACCAAGGGACTAATAAACTCTTTAGCATCAGGTGTCATAATGCAACGCACCTCGATTCCTTGTTTTTTAAATGAGCGAACTAATAAAGGTATTTTGTACGCGGCAATGCCTGCAGTAATACCAATCAATACGCGTTTAGAACGCATTATTTTTCTGACTCTGGGTTTCTGATAAAGAGTTTATCTTCCAATAATTCTTGAGTAGCGATTGCTGTTGGTTTCGCCATTTTCTCGTAATGACGAGAAATTTCAATTTGCTCACGATTTTCAAAAATTTCCTCTAAATTGTCTGTTGATGTATTAAATTCTTGAAGTTTTTGAGTTAATTCTTCTTTCAACGTTGCGCTAATTTGATTCGCTCTTTTGGATATAGCTACAATTGACTGATAGATATTTCCTGTTTTTTCTTCAATACGAATAGTATCTCTTGTTACAGTTGATTTCTCCGCAGTTATGTTTTTGAAATTCATTGCTCTGACTTTCTTTTAGTTAATACATTTAATTCTTTTTCCGATTCAACCTCAACATAAATCAATGATTTAACAAAATCTGAATCAGGAAAGAGGGACGCAAAGTTACGATATCTTTCTATAGTTTGTTCAAATCGTTCGCTTTTTTTATTAGAAATACTATTTTTTGCTAAGAAATATGAATTTTTTATCAACATGGCCCATGCTTGTTCGGTAAATTTGGAGCGCGGATAATTTTCCAAGAAAAGCTGAGATGCCGTTACTGCAGCCTTGAATGATTCCGTTTTGCTATATAATTTTACGGTTTCAAATTCTTTTATTTCAATTTTTAATCGCAAATTATCTATAATGCGATTACAGCTATCAATTAGCAAAGAATTAGGGTATTCATTAACAAATTGTTGAATATTATTTATAGCAACATTCGTTTCATCTTGGTCCAAATGAAATTCAGGAGAATTTTTAACACTGCACATTGCAACCATAAACAAACTTTCTTCTACTTTATCACTGTATGGATATCGCTGAATAAATGAGTTAAAATAGTATCCTGCCATGTAAAAATCTTTGAGATTAAAATACGATTTTGCCAAGCGATAGTATGAAACCTGACCTTGATCTGTTTTAGGAGAATTTTGATAAATCTGCTCAAACAAAACGATTGCCTTATTATATTTTGCATCATCAAATAACTCATTGGCTGTTTTAAACTTTTCTTGATAATCGTCTGACTTTACAATTTTCTGGTAATCGGAACATCCAACAAGCAAAATACACACTAACACTAAAAATAGATTGCCTCTCATTTAATTTTTATTATTTAACCCTCAAACTCTTCCCAATTTGTAAGGATGTTGTTGGTTTGATTCCATTTAATTTGCACAGTGCAGAGACAGTTGTACCATACCGCGAAGCGATTTTTGATAAATTATCACCACTTTTTACCTTGTAATAAATTACCGTTTCTTTTTTAACTGGTTTTGGCTTAATAGGTATTGTTTTTTTTGCAATCTCCTGTTTTTCAACCGGTTTAATATACTCAATTGGTTTCGTTCCAGGACTGAAGATGTTTTTGTGAACATACAACTTTTCCATTTTTAATTTCTTTGATAAAACATCAATATAAACCTCCGGATTAATTGGTGCATCGAAAAATCTCACTTCAAAATGAAGATGTGGACCAAAAGAATGACCTGTATTACCTCCCAAACCTAATACCTCACCAGCTTTGATTTCATCATTTGGTTGAACCAATAACTTACTTAAATGAGCATAAAAAGTCTCCAAACCATTGTAATGACGAATAATTACTAAATTACCAAAACCGCCCTCATTAAATTTAGCATAGCGCACTTTACCCGACCACGCAGCAACAACTGTATCACCCACGTTCAAATTCAAATCAACGCCATTGTGATTTTTACCCCAACGAGGTCCAAAAGGAGAAGTTTTAACACCCGGAACCGGCATAGAAAAAGCCAAATGTTCTTCATTTGAGACATTTAACCACAAGGTGTCCTTCAATTGTGATGGATCTGACGATTTAGAGGAAGTAAAACATTTTTGATTATCCCAACCTTGAGAAAACTCAACCGGACTCAACAACTTGAGACTTGAGTAAATACCGGGATTTAAAACCCCATCAAACCCTTTATCTTTTAAATATTCCCACGTACGATTGGAATAAAGAACGATATCACCGTTGGGGGTGGATATGGTATCGATAATTTTTTGGGTTTGAGATTGAACCGTAAGGAAACAAAAAAACACAAAAAATATAATAAAATATGTTCTTTTTAAAACAATCATTTAACAAGCAGTTGTATCCAAAGATAGTATTATTTAGATTATTTCGCTAATACATCTACAACTTGTATTGTGTAAAACAGGCTTTCATCTGAATTTAATTTCCTGTCTAACCCTTTAATTTGTGCGATTTCTGATGAAGTTAACAACATAAAGATGCCTTGACCCTTTTTAGCATTTGTTAACGCTTTCTTTAAGGATTTTGGAGTTATCTCATCCTCAAATCGATTAGAGATTAACATGTTTTTTGCATGCGTATTGATTATTCCCGCTTCTTTAGATGAATTTGCCAACAGATGAAACTTTATTGTTTTTCCAGGTCCAAAACTTAAATCCGTTTTTTCATTTTTCTTTAAACTCCAACGCCAAATTTTAGCGCCATTTTCAACAATTGCCGGCTTAACTTTTTTAACAACATGTATTTGCAATAAATTATCAGCATTCGCAGGTAAAACATCACCCAAGGCACGATCTGACCTCCCTAATTCAGCAGGAATAACAATCGTTGCAACATCACCAACTTGCATTGCTAAAATCGCTTCATCCCAACCTTTAGTTTGCATGTTATAGCCTACCATAAATGGTAAATCCGATTTGGTTATTTTCGAATTCCCATCTACGAGTTTACCGTTAGGCAGCGTCACCACATAGTTAATAAGAATAACATCACCCCTTTCGATGGGTCCTCCTTTTCCTTTAAACGCCCATTTTATTTTCAATCCACTAGGTTCAACTAATGAATCAATGTATTTAACATTTTTGGAAAGGGAATTCACTTTCTTTTTATTTGGTTTGGCTTGAGTTTTTTTAGTCACAGCCTCGCCGCAAGAAGCAAAAATTCCAAACAAGAGTATTATGAAAATTGGATTAATCATTGATTTTATCATTTTTAGTCACTTTTATTAACTCAACATCTACTTTAATAGGCGACATAGGTGGGATTTTTTCAAAATCACCCAACAGACCATGTGCCAAATTACTAGGTAAAATGAATATGGCTTTTTCACCTTCTTTCATATATTTGATCCCTTCTTGAATTCCCGATTCTATTGAACTTTTATCCACTAAAAACAAGTCAATATCCGATGAATCTGTTTGATAACAAATCGAACCGTTTAACAATGAAATTTTTAGCGATACTTCCACTGAATCACCAGACTTCACGTTTATTCCATTAGATTTTTTTATTATTTGGTATCTCAATCCAGTTCCTGTAGTTTGCGCTTGAATTTCGCTGTGATGACTAAGAAATAACTTGATTTGCAATTCTTCCTCCTGTATTCTATCCTTATTGAAACCAACTGATGCGCTATCATTCCATGTATTTCCAGTTGCCTCTTGCTCCTTTTTACTTTCGCGGCATGAGAATAAGGTCAAAGAGAAAAAAATTAAATAGAAAAAATAATATAAGCTCATAAAGAATTATAAAAACCGGATAAAACTATTGATTTGAAACGTTCCTTTGTCAAAAAGATACTCTCTGCACTAAAACCTCCAGCCGCATATTTATGTCCGCCACCATTAAAATTTACTGAAGCCAATTCGTTAACAAAATATGCCCCTTTGGAACGGAAAGAAATTTTCACTCCTTCGTCCGTTTCGATAAACAAGGCCGCTACCATGATATTTTCAATAGACAGAATCGTATTTACAAGTCCTTCCGTGTCGCCTTTTTGATAATTAAATTGGTTTAACTCTTTAACCTCAAGGTAAATTAAACCTATTGGTAAATCCTGAAGTATCTCAAGCTTTTCAACAATTGCATACGACTTTAATTTTATACGATCTAGAGTGTTTGTATCAAAAATAGACTCATGAATAACAGCGTGAGGAAGTCCTGTTTCCAGCAATTTCGCAGCAATCTCATGTGTTCTACTCGATACTGATGGAAATCGAAATGATCCTGTATCTGTCATTATTCCTAAATAAATATAGCGAGCCATTTCTTGATCTAATAAATCTAATTGCCCACTTTGTTCAATTAATTCAAAAATCAATTCCGATGTTGATGCTATTGCAGTTTCAGAAACGGATACAGCAGCAGAAATTGTTGGGTTTTGGTGATGGTCAATCAGGATTTTTTTTGATGCAGAATTTTCAACAAATACACCAAACTCATCCCCCAATCTATCATACGAATTATAATCCAAGCAGAACAGTAGGTCTGATTCTTGAACAAATTTGATTACACCCTCCTTATTGTCCTTAAATAAATGTATTGAGTCAATATCTTTTAACCAATTAAATGATGGGGATGCTTGATCTGGGTGACAAACAACTACTTTATCATTTAATTTTTGAATGAATTTCAACAACGCAAGTGAACTACCTAATGAGTCGCCATCGGGAGATTTATGGGATGTAATAACTATATTCTTAGCTGTCTTTATTAACCCTAAAACTGTTTTAAAATCTTCTTTTCGATCTAACATTTTGTGTTCATTCAGTATATTCTGTAAAGTTAGTATTTAATCAAGAATAAATTCAATCTATGTAAGTTTGGTGTTATCTAAATATTAATTATTTTTGTGAAAAAGCGCAACCCAATTTGATAGTTGGACGTCCTCTTTATAACTAAACTTAATTATGAAAACATTTTATTCATTTATAGTACTATTTTTCTGGATTTTAGCAATTAATTTCTCCAATGCTCAACCCGTTAATTTATGTTTAGGAGCGGATGCTACAATCTGTGCTGGACAAACCGTTACAATAACAAACTGTAATTCTGGTAGCAATGCAAATAATGCTGCTGGTATTTATTTAAATGCCCCATCAAGTGTAAATTTAACGGACGATGTATGGTCAGGGGTAGTTAATGTTGGATTTACATTTAACTTTTATGGCCAAAACTATACCCAATGTGTTATTGGTTCAAATGGTCTAATTTCTTTTAATACAAATCAAGCCAATCAATATTGTCCATGGTCATTAACAGGGGGCCCACTTCCGAACGCTGTATTAACTGGCGCAAGAAATTCAATTATGCTGACTTATCAGGATATTAACCCCAGTTTAGGTGGGCAAATTCAATACCAAACAGTAGGTACTGCTCCGAATAGAAAGTTTGTGGTGCTATACAAAGACATTTACATGTTCAGTTGTACTTCACAGTGTAATTATATGGCAATTGTTTTGCATGAAACTACTAATGTTTTTGAGCTACATATTGGAAATAAACCACTTTGTAATTCATGGAACAGCGGTTTAGCAATACAAGGGTCAGAAAATAACCCAATGACTGTTGCACATACAGTTCCAGGGAGAAATAACGCAGTATGGTCTGCAAATCAAGATGGTAGACGATTTACTCCAACAAGCGCTTCAAACACGAACAACTATACAATTAATCAGATTCCTTATGTAATGGTTAATAGTCCTGGAAGTAATTTTGTGTGGCAAGCGGTAAATGCAACTGGAACAGTTTTAGCGACCTTCCCGTACAATAATGGCGTCCTTAATTTACCTTCAACAAATCCAAACTATGCAATTCCAGCGGGAACATCCGGATACTTTTTGTCTGGAGCAGCTTGTGGAACCAGTATTGGGTCTATCACAAGTGATACTACTTGGTTAACTGTTGCAAATCCGGTTGTAACCGGAACCTCCACTCCCGATATTTGTTCTCAGTCTTTAGGATCTGTTACGGCAGTTCCTGGTGCGTCCTCACCACCACCTTATACTTTTAGTTGGCCTCTTTTAGGTGCTTCTGGTCAAACAGTTAATAATGTTCCTGCAGGAACATATACTGTCTTTATGACTGATGGCAATGGTTGTACTGCTAATGGTTCAGTTATTGTTGGTGACACCCCCGCTAGTTTCACGGGGACCACTACTCAAGTAAGTTGTCCAGGTGGTACAGATGGAACCGCGACAGCTACAATGACTCCTTCACTAGGAACTGTAACATATTTATGGAGTGATGGACAAACAACACAAACAGCAATAGGATTATCTGCTGGCAATTATACTTGTACTGTAACATCAAGTATTGGATGTTCTGGTACAGTAAACGTTACGGTAACAGAAATTCCACCAATGATTCTAAGCATTACTAATCAGGTCGACGTTACTTGTAATTCAGGATCAGATGGTATAGCCCTAATCAATGTTGTTCAAGGAACAGCTCCATACTCATATAGCTGGAACAACTCGACATCCATTTCGAATACTGCAACAGATTTAAATGCCAACATTCATACAGTGACTGTAACAGATGCCAACAATTGTATGCAAACTATACAAGTTACCATTGGCGAACCTGCACCTCTTTCAATTGATTTCATCACTCCTGACTCAATGATTTGCCCAAGTACTATTATTAATTTAATAGCAATAGGTTCTGGCGGGTCTTCCCCGTATACTTATACCTGGACTGAAAACGGAACAACTTTAAATACTGGAAGCAATTTTTCTGTTGAACCAAACGCATCTAACACCCAATATTGCGTTACTCTTTCGGAACAATGCGGATCACCTACAACTCAAGAATGTGTTGTAATAACTTTTCCAACTCCAATTATACCAAGTGTTGTTCCAGACAAACCGAAAGATTGTATACCTGGAGAATTTACATTTACAAACACATCTTCTAATCCGGGAGCAGTTTCTTTTACCCAATATGCTTTTTCAAGTGGAGATGTATATAATCTAATAGGAACTGAAAATCTAACCGCTACTTTTCCAAATGTTGGAATTTATGACGTTCAAATGACCGTTACATCAAATTATGGATGTGTTTATACCACGACTTTGGATGATATTATTGAGGTTACTCCTATTCCGACTGCAGATTTTACTGTTTCGAAAAATCCAGCGACATGGTTCGAAACTGCGATTCAAACATCCGATATATCTTTAGGTAACATTACGGTATGGAACTGGGCAAGTCCAGGAGCAGTATCGATTGCTTCGGGTGGCTCCAGTGCTTTGATTACATATCCTGAAGGACAAGTTGGAACTTACCCTATAACTCTAACAGTAACAACGGGAGAAGGATGTTCGGATTCTATAACTTTAGAAATTGAAATCGTTCCAGATATTATTATGTACGTTCCAAATTCATTTACTCCTGATGATGACGAACATAATCAAAACTGGTCCATTCAAATTGATGGAATTGACTTTGAGAATTTTGAACTTGTCCTATACAATCGATGGGGCGAAATGATATGGGAATCACATGACGCCAAAGGAGTTTGGGATGGAACTTATGGTGGAAGAACAGTTTCAAATGGTACTTATATTTGGAAATTATCTTTCAAAGAAAAGGATAATGATGGACGTAAGTTTTATACAGGATTTGTTAATGTAATTAGATAATTCATGAGGAAGATTTTACTGGGATTTATTTTGTTTGCTTTATTAATATCTTGTGATATTATAAATAATACCATTCAAACTGTTGATATTTCTAATAAAGGAAATGCTCCTACCTTAACGAATGATGAGGTGATTTCTGGTTTAAAAGAAGCCTTACAAGTAGGAATTAAAAATTCAGTTGAATTAACATCCATAACAGATGGATTTTTAAAAAATGAAACCATACGTCTACCATTTCCACAAGACGCAATTAAAGTTAAAGAAAAAGCAATTGAATTTGGTCTTTCTGGTCAAGTTGACAAATTTGAGACTACTTTAAACAGAGCCGCGGAAGAAGCTACAAAGGAAGCATTACCTATTTTTAAAGAGGCTATTCTTAATATGTCTGTTCAAGATGGTTTTACAATTTTAAAAGGTGGTGATGGTGCTGCTACCAAGTTTTTAAAGGATCAAACAACCGCGAAATTGGTTGCAGCTTTTAGTCCTAAAGTAAAAGAAGCCACTTCCAAAGTGAAACTCACGGAATCTTGGACACCTATTATTAATCGGTACAATCAAGCAATGACATTAACAGGTGGACAAAAATTAAATCCAGATTTAGATGCCTATATAACTGAAAAAGCAATTATAGGTTTGTTTTTCATGGTTGAGAAGGAAGAAAATAAAATAAGAAAAGATCCTGCTGCACGCGTAACGGATATCTTAATGAAAGTTTTTGGAAGTATTACTAATAAATAGAACTTGGATTATCCTCTTTCAGAATTAGTATTAAATGATAAAGGGCAAGTTTATCACCTAGGGATACAACCTGAAAATATTGCGGACAAAATAATTTTGGTTGGAGATCAAGATCGTGTTGGATTGATAAGTCAATTTTTTGATACGATTGATCATAAATCATCTCATCGTGAATTCGTCTGTCATACTGGAACATATAAGAACAAAAAGATTTCAGCTTTATCTACAGGAATTGGCACCGATAATATAGATATCGTTATAAACGAATTAGATGCACTTGTCAATATAGATTTAGCTAAAAGATCTGACAAGCCAGCATTGACATCTTTAGAAATTATCCGAATTGGAACATGTGGTATTTTACAGACGAATATTCCTGTTCACTCATGGATAGTTTCGTCATATGCATTAGGACTTGATAATGTCGCTCATTTTTATTCCATTGAATTTTCTCAAGAAGAAATCAAAATGGCAAATGACCTCAAATCATTCCTTAATTTACCAGATACAATTACACCTTATTTTATTGAGTCAGATTTAGGATTAACTAATAGACTAATTTCTGAAAAAACCTACAATGGAATTACTATAACAAGTTCTGGATTTTATGGGCCACAAGGTCGAAAACTGAGATTAAAAACACACACAGAAGATTTGCAGATAAAACTAGGTAAGTTAAAATCAAATCATCCAATAATGAATTTCGAAATGGAAAGTTCTGCTTTATTTGCATTAGGTAGAGAACTAGGGCATCAGTGCTCAACCATTTGCCTAGGAGTTGCAAATAGACCAAATATGGAATTTTCCAAGGGTTATCAAAAAGAAATGGAGAGTCTTATTTTATACACCCTTGATAGAATTTAATCAAAAAATTCAAATCCATTCTTACATTCTAAAATCAGCCTTACTTATTGCTAGAATAAACAAAATAGCAGTTTTAAATGAAAAAGGCTATCATCTCTGACAGCCTTTAAAGAATACAAATTAAATTCTTAAATTTCTTCTTTCAATTTTTGTAATTCCTCGTTCGATCCTACAATTTGATTTTGGAAATTTCGGACACCTGTTCCTGCAGGAATTAAATGACCTACAATTACATTTTCTTTTAATCCTAATAACCAATCTTCTTTTCCAGAAATTGCAGCCTCGTTAAGAACTTTGGTTGTTTCTTGGAAAGATGCAGCTGAAATAAAGGATTGCGTTTGAAGTGAAGCTCTTGTAATTCCTTGAAGTAACGGACGCGAAGTAGCAGGAGTTGCTTCCCGAGCCTCAACCATTTTCTTATCTGCTCGTTTCAATTGAGAATTTTCATCTCTTAATTTTCGCGAAGAAACAATTTGCCCAGCCTTCAAATTTTCAGAATCACCAGCGTCATCAACCACCATCATCCCAAATAAATCATCATTAGCGGTCATTATATCTGCTTTATGAATTGACTGTCCCTCAAGAAAACGCGTATCCCCAGATTCAATAATTTCATTTTTTAGCATCATCTGACGAACAATGACTTCAAAGTGTTTATCATTAATCTTCACCCCTTGCAAACGATATACTTCTTGTATTTCATTAACAATATACTCTTGAACTTTTGTAGGTCCTTCAATATTCAAAATATCGATTGGAGTGATTGCACCATCAGATAAAGCTGATCCTGCGCGCACATAATCATTTTCTTGAACCAAGATATGTTTAGATAGTGGAACCATGTATTTTTTCTCCTCACCCGTTCTTGAAATAACAGAAATCTCACGGTTACCACGCTTGATTTTTCCAAATTGAGCTGTTCCATCAATTTCAGCCACTACAGCTGGATTAGAAGGATTACGCGCTTCAAATAATTCAGTTACTCGTGGAAGACCTCCTGTGATATCACCTGTTTTTCCAGCTAATCGAGGTATTTTCACTAAAATCTCGCCAGCTTCAATCTTAACACCTTCTGCTACAGAAATATGCGCATCAACTGGCAAAGAATATTCTCTTAATATTTCTTTAGATTTTGGATCGATAATGTGAATACTTGGACTTCTCTTTTTATCTCTTGTTTCGATGATTACTTTTTCCGTAAAACCAGTTTGCTCATCGACTTCCTCTCTGAAGGTTACCCCTTCAACGATACTATCAAATACAACCTTACCAGGCACTTCAGAAATAATCAAGGCATTGTATGGATCCCATTTACAAATCACATCACCTTTCTTAATTTTATCTCCTGTTTTAACCATTATTTCAGAACCATAAGGAATATTGGCATTCATAACCACAATTCCTGTTTTGTCATCCGTAATTTTCAATTCAGCAGAACGACCAACAACAATTGTGCGTATAGTACCATCAGTATTTACTTTTTCAATTGTTCTAAGTTCATCAATTTCTAATTTACCATTAGCTTTTGCCTTGATGTCTGAAATATCTGCCACATTGGATGCTGTACCCCCTACGTGGAATGTACGCAATGTTAACTGTGTCCCTGGTTCACCAATTGACTGTGCTGCAATTACACCAACGGCATCACCCAATTGAGCTAAACGATGATTCGATAAATTACGTCCGTAACATTTTGAACAAACACCTTTACGCATCTCACAAGTCAAAACAGAACGAATCTCAACTTCTTCAATTCCAGCTGTTTCAATAGCTAAAGCTACCTCTTCAGATATCAATTCTCCAGAAGCAATTATTAATTGCTCCGATTCTGGTAGATAAACATCATGAACAGAAGTTCTACCTAAAATTCTATCATACAATGGCTCAACAACTTCATCATTTTTCTTCAATGCAGTTGCAACAATACCTCTTAAAGTTCCACAATCATTTGAATTTATAACAACATCTTGCGCAACATCAACTAAACGTCGAGTTAAGTATCCAGCATCAGCCGTTTTGAGAGCGGTATCTGCAAGACCTTTACGTGCACCGTGAGTTGAAATAAAATATTCCAAAATAGACAATCCTTCTTTAAAATTTGATAAGATAGGATTCTCGATAATTTCCTGAGCACTTGCACCAGACTTTTGAGGTTTAGCCATCAATCCCCTCATACCTGATAACTGACGAATTTGTTCTTTAGAACCCCTTGCACCAGAATCAAACATCATATAGATAGAATTGAATCCTTGACGATCACTTTTCAACTGATCCATCAACGTTTGAGTCAATTTGGCATTGGTATGTGTCCAGATATCAATAATTTGATTATAACGTTCATTATTGGTAATAAGACCCATATTGTAATTCATCATTACCTCTTTCACATCAGTATCTGCCTTAAGAACTAATTCGTCTTTTTCTTTAGGGATAATTACATCATCCAAATTAAAGGAAAGACCACCTCTGAAAGCCATTTCATATCCCAGTCCTTTGATATCATCTAAGAATTGAGCAGTGCGAGAAGTTCCAGATATTTTTAAAACATTTCCAATGATATCTCTTAACGCTTTTTTCGTCAATACATCGTTTATAAATCCTACTTCTCTTGGAACCTTTTCATTAAACATTACTCTACCACAAGTAGTTTCAATAAGCATTAAGGCAGGTTCATTATTTTCATTCAAATCATAAGATTTAACTTTTATATGAGCATGCAAATCCAATTTATTCTCATTGTAAGCAATAATAACTTCTTCTGGAGAATAAAAAGTGCTTCCCTCACCTTTAACAATGACCTCAGCCGTACTTTTCTTTCCTTTAGTTATGTAATATAATCCCAAAACCATATCCTGAGAAGGTACGGCTATCGGGGCTCCATTAGCAGGATTCAATATATTATGAGAAGCCAACATCAACATTTGAGCTTCCAAAATAGCAGCATTACCCAACGGTAAATGAACCGCCATTTGATCCCCATCAAAATCTGCATTGAAGGCAGTTGTAACTAGTGGATGCAAACGAATGGCCTTACCTTCAATCAATTTTGGTTGAAATGCTTGAATACCCAAACGGTGTAATGTAGGTGCTCTATTTAAAAGAACTGGATGACCTTTCAAAATATTCTCCAATATATCCCACACAATAGGCTCTTTTCTATCAACAATTTTCTTTGCTGACTTTACCGTTTTTACAATACCACGTTCGATCATCTTACGAATTACAAATGGTTTATAAAGTTCCGCAGCCATATCTTTCGGCAAACCACACTCATGTAATTTCAAATCTGGTCCAACAACAATAACTGAACGAGCAGAATAATCAACACGTTTTCCAAGTAAATTTTGACGAAAACGTCCTTGTTTACCTTTCAATGAATCAGACAAAGATTTTAAAGCCCGATTTGATTCAGTTTTTACGGCACTGGCTTTTCTTGAGTTATCGAACAAAGAGTCTACAGATTCCTGTAACATTCTTTTTTCATTGCGCAAAATAACCTCAGGAGCTTTTATTTCGATTAATCTTTTTAAACGATTATTCCGAATAATTACCCTTCTATATAAATCATTCAAATCTGACGTTGCGAACCTTCCTCCGTCTAATGGAACCAAAGGACGTAATTCAGGGGGAATAACCGGAACTACCTTCACAATCATCCATTCTGGTTTGTTATCAATACGTTTTTGAGAATCACGCATTGACTCAACAACCTGAAGTCGCTTTAACGCTTCATTTTTACGTTGAACAGAAGTTTCATGATTTGCTTGATATCGGAGGTCATACGATAATTGTTCTAAATCAAGA
Source organism: Lishizhenia tianjinensis (assembly GCA_943330745.2). Taxonomy (GTDB): domain Bacteria; phylum Bacteroidota; class Bacteroidia; order Flavobacteriales_D; family Crocinitomicaceae; genus UBA952. Next base: position 17,786 of record CALQIX020000012.1, on the reverse strand, counting down.
TTTCTCAATAAATCATGCAAGGCCTCAGCTCCCATTTTAGCTATAAACTTATTGGGATCATGATCTTCCAAGTACTGATTTTCTTTCGGAAGAGCATCTAAAATATCCAAATATTCTTCTTCAGTTAAAAAATCTGTTTCCTTTAAATGAATACCTTCCAATGTGTTTGCTAAACCAGCTTGAATAACAACATATCTCTCGTAGTAGATAATTTGATCTAATTTTTTTGTTGGTAAGCCCAACATGTAACCGATTTTATTTGGCAAAGATCTAAAGTACCAAATATGCGCAACAGGAACTACTAATGAAATGTGTCCCATACGTTCGCGACGAACTTTCTTTTCAGTCACTTCAACTCCGCAACGGTCGCAAACAATTCCTTTATAGCGAATTCTTTTGTATTTCCCACAATGGCATTCGTAGTCTTTAACAGGTCCAAAAATACGTTCACAAAATAAACCATCTCTTTCCGGTTTATATGTTCTATAATTAATTGTTTCCGGTTTCAATACTTCTCCACTAGATTGCTCAAGAATAAGTTCTGGAGATGCTAGTGAAATAGTTATTTTATTAAAACTACTTTGTTTTTTTGGTGTTTCTTTTCTAAAAGTCATTTTTACTTTATTTAGTTAAGACTTAATTAATCTAACGAAATGTTTAAACACAAACCGCGTAACTCATGTAGTAATACATTAAATGACTCAGGAATACCTGGTTCAGGAATGTTATCACCTTTAACAATTGCTTCATAGGCTTTCGCTCTACCTACAACGTCATCCGATTTCACAGTTAGTATCTCTTGAAGGATATTAGATGCACCATACGCTTCGATCGCCCATACCTCCATCTCTCCAAACCTTTGTCCACCGAATTGTGCTTTACCACCAAGAGGTTGTTGTGTAATTAGGGAATATGGTCCGATAGATCGAGCATGCATTTTGTCATCTACCATGTGGGATAATTTCAACATATAGATAATACCTACAGTTGCAGGCTGATGGAATTTTTCACCAGTTCCACCATCAAATAAATATGTTTTTCCAGATCTAGGAACTCCAGCTTTATCAGTTAATTCGTTGATTTCTTGTGGTGTTGCGCCATCAAAAATTGGAGTAGCAAATTTGACACCCAGCTTTTCTCCAGCCCAACCTAACACAGTTTCATAAATTTGTCCAAGGTTCATACGAGATGGTACCCCTAGTGGATTTAATACAATATCTACTGGTGTTCCATCTTCCAAAAATGGCATATCTTCTTGGCGTACAATATTGGCAACAATACCTTTATTACCGTGACGGCCAGCCATTTTATCTCCAACTTTCAATTTACGTTTCTTAGCAACGTATACCTTGGCTAATTTAACAATACCTGCAGGAAGTTCATCACCAACTGAAATATGAAATTTCTTGCGTTTGTATATACCTAATAAATCGTTTGCCTTGATATTAAAATTGTGTAATAAACGAATAACCAATTGGTTTACATCTTGTTCTGCTGTCCAATTTAACGGATTCACAATCGTATAATCAATTGAAAGCAAATTCTTTTGATTGAATTTAGTTCCTTTTTTAATTATTTCCTCTTTATAGTTATTGAATACTCCAGAGGTTTTGTGTTCACCAAGAATAAGTATTAATTTATCAACTAATTGGTCTTTCAATTTAGCTAATTCAACTTGATATTCAGATTCTAACTGATCTAAAGCTGGTTTATCTTGAGATTTTGTTTTTCTATCTTTAATTGCTCTTGAGAACAATTTTTTATTGATAACAACACCACGTAATGAAGGACCGGCTTTCAATGATGCATCTTTTACATCACCTGCTTTATCTCCAAAAATCGCACGCAATAATTTTTCCTCGGGAGATGGATCTGTTTCACCTTTTGGAGTGATTTTTCCAATTAGAATATCTCCTTCTTTAATTTCTGCACCAATTCTTATCAGACCATTTTCATCTAAATCTTTTGTTGCTTCTTCACTAACATTTGGAATATCAGAAGTTAACTCCTCCATTCCACGTTTTGTGTCACGCACTTCTAACGAGTATTCATCAATATGTATTGAGGTAAAAATATCATCACGAACAACTCTTTCAGAGATAACAATCGCATCTTCAAAATTATATCCTTTCCATGGCATAAATGCCACTTTCAGGTTTTGCCCTAATGCTAATTCACCTTGTTGTGTTGCATATCCTTCACATAAAACTTGACCTTTAGAAACTCGATCTCCTTTCGAAACAATAGGTTTCAAATTGATACAAGTACTTTGATTGGTTTTCATGAATTTAATAAGGTTGTAAGTAATAACCTCACTTTCAAAACTCACTAATTTATCAGCATCCGTCCAATCATATCTAATCGTAATTTGATTTGCATCAACATACTCAACAACACCAGTACCTTCAGCATTAATTAAAACACGTGAATCTCTCGCTACTAATCGTTCAATTCCTGTTCCCACAATTGGAGAATTTGGTCTTAACAATGGTACTGCTTGACGCTGCATGTTAGATCCCATCAATGCCCTATTCGCATCATCATGTTCCAAGAAAGGAATAGAAGAAGCTGCAATGGATGCAATTTGATTTGCTCCAACATCAATCAGATTAATTTTCTTCGGTTCAACCAACGGAAAATCGCCTTCAAAACGAGCCTTCACTAAATCACTCAATAATGAACCTTTGTCATCCATTTGAACGTTAGCTTGAGCAATCATTTTTTCATCTTCTTCCTCAGCAGCAAGATAAATTGGCTGTTTTGCCATTTGTACTTTACCATTATCAACTTCACGGTAAGGAGTTTCAATGAATCCAAGTTTATTTACCTTAGCAAAAACACAAAGGGATGAAATCAAACCAATATTCGGACCTTCTGGTGTTTCAATAGTACAAAGACGTCCATAATGCGTATAGTGCACATCTCTTACCTCAAAACCAGCACGTTCTCTCGATAAACCGCCTGGTCCAAGGGCAGATAACCTTCTTTTGTGAGTTACCTCTGACAAAGGATTTGTCTGGTCCATAAACTGAGACAACTGGTTTGTACCAAAGAAAGAGTTGATTACGGAAGAAAGTGTTTTCGCATTTATCAAGTCAATAGGAGTAAAAACCTCATTATCACGAACATTCATACGTTCACGAATAGTTCTAGCCATTCGAGCTAAACCAACTCCAAATTGAGCATACAATTGTTCTCCTACAGTTCTAACACGACGATTAGAAAGGTGATCAATATCATCTACATCCGCCTTAGAATTAATTAGTTCAATTAAATATTGAATAATTGATATAATATCTTTTTTCGTTAAAACTCGAGATTCTTCAGATTGGTCTGTCTTAAGTTTTTTATTCATTCTAAAACGACCAACCTCTCCTAAATCATAACGTGTGTCCGAGAAAAATAATTTCTCAAATACATTTTTTGCCGTTTCATAATCAGGTGGTTCGGCGTTACGCAATTGTCTATAAATATGTTCAATAGCCTCTTTTTCGCTATTTGAAGTATCTTTTTGCAAGGTATTGTAAATGATCGTAAAATCAATATTAGCACCATCTTCTTTGTGAAGAATAACGGCCTTAGCACCTGAATCCATAATAGCTTCAATATGCTCTTCTTTCAAGATTGTTTCTCGATCCAATAAAACTTCATTACGTTCGATTGAAACAACTTCACCAGTATCTTCATCAACAAAATCCTCGATCCAAGTTTTTAATACCCTAGCAGCCAATCGACGATCAATAAGTTTTTTTGCATTTGCTTTATTCACTTTGACTTCATCAGCCAAACCAAATATCTCAAGAATATCTTTATCCGCCTCATAACCAATTGCTCTTAGCAACGTGGTTACAGGTAATTTCTTTTTACGATCAATGTACGCATACATTACACCGTTTATATCTGTTGCGAATTCTATCCAAGAACCTTTGAAAGGAATTATTCTTGCAGAATATAATTTCGTTCCATTTGCGTGACGGCTTTGACCAAAGAAAACACCAGGTGAACGATGTAATTGTGAAACAATAACTCGTTCCGCGCCATTAATAACAAATGAACCTTTAGGGGTCATATATGGAATTGTACCAAGATAAACATCTTGTACGATAGTTTCAAAATCTTCATGTTCAGGATCTGTACAATATAACTTTAATTTTGCTTTTAAAGGAACACTATATGTAAGACCTCTTTCGATACATTCAGCAATTGTGTAACGAGGTGGATCGATAAAATAATCCAAGAACTCAAGTACAAATTGATTTCTAGTATCCGTAATTGGAAAATTTTCGGCAAAAACTTTAAATAAGCCTTCACTCTCTCTATTTTCTGGAGTAGTTTCTAATTGAAAAAACTCTTGAAAAGATTTCAATTGAATTTCTAAAAAATCAGGATATTCAAACTGATTTTTACTTGATGCAAAACTGATCCTTTCAGTTGTATTTTTTTGTGTTGCCAAGGTTCAACAGTTTTAATTTATAAAAAACAAGATACGCTAAAAAAGGTGACTTTTGAAACAGAACAAGGCATCCCGAAATCGGGACGCCTGACCTGATTGTATTTAATGAAATTATTTAACTTCAACTTCAGCACCAGCCTCCTCAAGAGACTTTTTAAGTCCTTCTGCTTCGTCTTTAGAAACTCCTTCTTTCAAAGCTGTAGGAGCGCTATCAACTAAATCTTTGGACTCTTTCAAACCGTTTCCAGTTAATTCTTTTACTAATTTAACTACAGCAAGTTTATTAGGTCCAGATGCCTTAAGGATAACGTCGAATTCAGTTTTTTCAACAGCCTCTTCACCAGCACCTGCAGCAGCACCTGCCATCATTACTGGAGCAGCAGCAGCTGGCTCAATTCCATACTCATCTTTAAGGACAGCAGCTAATTCATTCACTTCCTTTACCGTTAAATTTACAAGCGTTTCCGCTATTTGCTTTACATCAGCCATTTTGATTTGATTTTAAAAACGTTTTACACTAATTATTTTTCTTCTAAAGTTTTAAGAATTCCAGCGATTTTGGCACCAGAACCTTTAAGGCCAGAAATAACATTTTTGACAGGACTTTGTAACAATCCAATGATATCTCCAACAAGTTCCTCTCTGCTTTTCAATGACTCCAATGTTGCCAACTGATCGTCACCGATAAAGATAGCCTCATCAATATAAGCTCCTTTTAAAACAGGTTTAGTACCTTTTTTTCGAAATTCTTGAATTAATTTTGCTGGGGCATTTCCTACTTCACTAAACATGATAGATGTACCACCTTTCAATGTTTCTTTCAAGTCACCAAAATCTTTACCCTCAACTCGATCCATTGCTTTTTCTAAAAGAGCATTCTTTACAACTCTCAAGCGAATGTTGGTTTGGAAACATCTTCTACGTATAGCATTAATTGTGTCAACTGTCAATTCTGCAGTATCTGCAATATAGAATACACTAGCTGCTTTAATTTCAGCTGCTAACTCATCTATGTAATTTGATTTTTCTTCTCTTGTCATTTTAATTTAATTTTAAGCAGTGACAGATTTTGAATCAATTAGAATACCTGGACTCATTGTTGCAGACAAGTAAATACTTTTAATATAAGTACCTTTTGCAGCAGATGGTTTCATTTTGATTAAAGTTTGAATAATTTCACTTGCGTTTTCACGTATTTGATCACCACCGAAACTAGTTTTACCTATTCCAGCATGTACAATACCGTATTTATCCACACGAAAATCAATTTTACCTGCTTTAACTTCTTGAACCGCTTTTCCGATGTCCATAGTAACCGTTCCTGTTTTTGGATTTGGCATTAAACCACGTGGTCCGAGAATTCGACCAAGTGCACCAACCTTACCCATAACAGATGGCATAGTAATTATAACATCGATATCTGTCCAACCACCTTTGATTTTTTCGATATAATCATCTAAACCAACGTGATCAGCACCTGATGCTTTTGCTTCTGACTCCTTGTCTGGTGTACACAACACTAAAACACGAACGTCTTTACCAGTACCATGAGGCAAGGCAACTGTTCCACGAACCATTTGATTTGCTTTTCTAGGATCAACTCCTAAACGAACTGCAATATCAACTGAAGCATCAAATCGAGTGGTAGAAACTTCCTTAATCAAATTACAAGCATCACTTAAGGAATAAGTTTTAGAGAAATCGTATTTCGCCAAAACCTCTTTGCGTTTTTTTGGAATCCTTTTCATAACTTGTCTTATTTAGATTTTGGAGCTTCACCCCCTTTAACAGTAACACCCATACTTCTAGCTGTACCAGCAACCATTTTCATGGCTGAATCAACTGTAAAGCAGTTCAAATCCGGAAGTTTATCTTCGGCAATTGCACGAACTTGATCCCATGAAATTGAACCAACCTTAACACGATTAGGTTCAGCAGAACCCTTTTTTATTTTAGTATGCTCCACAATCTGCACAGCTGCGGGAGGCGTTTTTAAAATAAAATCGAAGGATTTGTCACCATAAACTGTGATAACTACGGGAACAACCTTTCCTTGCTTATCTTGAGTTCTTGCATTAAATTGTTTGCAAAACTCCATGATATTCACCCCTTTAGCACCCAATGCAGGTCCAATCGGTGGTGAAGGATTGGCAGCTCCTCCTTTAATTTGCAGCTTAATTAGCGCTGCGACTTCTTTTGCCATTTTACTATAATTTATGTAGTCAAACGTGAATCTGATCGGGAAGCTTTAATCGACTTTTCACTCCTACGGTTAATACAAATTAAACTTCTTTTTCAACTTGCATATAGCTAAGTTCAAGTAGGTTTTTCCTACCAAAAATCTTAACCATAACTTTTAATTTTTTCTTATCTTCATTAATTTCGTCGATCACACCACTGAAGTTATTAAATGGCCCATCGATAACTTTAACGGATTCACCTATTGTGAAAGGAATTTTCATTTCCTCTTCGTTTTCAGATAGTTCGTCTACTTTACCCAAAATACGGTTTACCTCAGAAAGCCTCATAGGAACGGGGCTTCCGCCTTTTTCCGCACCTAAAAAACCAATAACATTCGTGATATTTTTTATGACATGCGCAACTTCACCAACGAGAGCAGCTTCAATTAGAACATATCCTGGTAAGTAAGCTCTTTCTTTTGAAATTTTCTTTCCATTACGAATTTGAAATACCTTTTCCGTTGGAATAAGCACCTGAGAAACATAGTCGTTCAAATTATGTCGACTGATTTCTAATTCAAGGTATTCTTTTACCTTTTTCTCTTTTCCACTCACAGAGCGAACTACATACCAACGTTTTTTTATTTCTTCCATTAAATGAGAAATTAAAACATATTATAAATCATCCCCACTAATCCTCTCCAAGTTGAACCAGAATCCCCCGTAATACCAAATACAAAATCCATTACGAAAATTGAAACAGAAAAAAGAACAGAAGCCACCACAACAACTATCGTGTTACTTTGTAACTCTTTCCATGTTGGCCATGACACGTTATGCATCATTTCGTTATAAGTTTCAACAATATATTCTTTAATTTTCATCACAATTCAATTCGTTAATTCAATTAGCACGGGTGGTAGGATTCGAACCCACGGCCAATGGTTTTGGAGACCACTACTCTACCAGCTGAGCTACACCCGTTTGGTTTAAAAAGGGGGAGTAAAATTCTCCCCCCTAATCTAGCTCATATGATACTTAATTAAGCAATAATCTCAGTAACCTGACCTGCACCTACAGTTCTACCACCCTCACGGATTGCAAAACGTAGACCTTTATCCATTGCAATCGGAACAATCAATTTAACATTGATAGTAACGTTATCTCCTGGCATAACCATCTCACGACCATCCGTTAACAAAATCTCTCCTGTAACGTCAGTTGTTCTGAAATAAAACTGTGGACGATATTTATTGTGGAAAGGAGTGTGGCGACCACCTTCTTCTTTTTTCAATACATATATCTCTGCTTTAAACTCATTATGAGGAGTTGTTGAACCTGCTTTACAGATAACCATTCCACGTTTAATTTGAGTTTTCTCAATACCTCTTAACAAAAGACCAACATTGTCACCAGCTTCACCCCTATCTAGGATTTTGCGGAACATTTCAACTCCGGTTACAGTTGATGTTAATTTATCATCACCCATACCTAAGATTTCAACTGGATCACCTGAATTTATAATCCCTGTTTCTATTCTTCCTGTTGCTACAGTACCACGACCAGTAATCGTAAATACATCCTCAACCGGCATTAAAAATGGTTTGTCAATGTCACGTGGAGGAAGTTCAATATAAGTATCGACAGCATCCATTAATTCTTCAATAGTTTTCACCCATTGTTCTTCACCATTAAGTGCACCAAGTGCAGAACCTTGAATAACTGGAGCATTGTCTCCGTCATATTGATAGAAAGAAAGTAATTCACGTACTTCCATCTCAACCAATTCCAATAATTCTGGATCATCAACCATATCCACTTTATTCATGAAAACTACCATTCTTGGAACACCAACTTGGCGACCTAAAAGAATGTGCTCACGTGTTTGAGGCATTGGACCATCAGTTGCAGCTACCACCAAAATAGCTCCATCCATTTGGGCAGCTCCGGTAACCATATTCTTTACGTAATCCGCGTGACCTGGACAGTCAACGTGAGCGTAATGACGATTAGCAGTTGCATACTCAATGTGTGAGGTATTAATAGTAATACCACGTTCTTTCTCTTCAGGAGCGTTATCAATTGAGGAGAAATCACGAACAGCCGCCAAACCTTTACTAGCTAAAACGCTAGAGATTGCTGCTGTTAAAGTTGTTTTACCGTGGTCAACGTGACCAATTGTTCCGATGTTTACGTGCGGCTTGGAACGATCAAAATTCTCTTTTGCCATTTTTTAAAAATTGTTACGGTTAATAATTTTAGTTAAACCTTTTATATTACAAAGTATCTCAAAGATACTGTTGTTTCATTATTACTGTAGAGCCAATGACGAGATTTGAACTCGTGACCTCTTCCTTACCAAGGAAGCGCTCTACCCCTGAGCTACACCGGCAGAAATTATTGAGCGGGAGACGAGATTCGAACTCGCGACATTCAGCTTGGAAGGCTGACGCTCTACCAACTGAGCTACTCCCGCTTTAATAATACTACCTTGGTGGGGGTGGATGGACTCGAACCAACGATACCAAACGGTGACAGATTTACAGTCTGCTGCAATAGCCACTATGCGACACCCCCAACACTCTGAGCCGATGGAGGGATTCGAACCCCCGACCAGCTGATTACAAATCAGCTGCTCTGGCCAACTGAGCTACATCGGCTTGTGTTTTGTTAACGATAAGTTAAAGAACGTACCCCAAATTTCGGATTGCAAATGTATGACTTTTTTTTTTATCTGCAATAACCAATTGCTTTTTTTTCTAAAAAAAACGAAAAACTAATTTTAATATTTGTTAGGTTATTCTTTTCAAAGGTAAATCATGCTTACAAATTGTTTGAATTTATCTTTTATAGGTTAAAAATGATTACCTTCAATTTTCAATTTATTTTATGAAACAGATTTTCATTTTTTTCTTCCTTTTCAAGTACGCTGTTATATCGGCGCAGTCATTTCCATCTGATAAACAAAAATTCATTAAACATCTTAATGACCTTTATGCTGATAATGAATCAGATAAAGTAAAAAAATTTCCAGATGATTTGTTGAAGGACAATCTCTTGAAAAATGGAAAAATTGACGACGCAACTTTTACGCAAATTGTCAACACCTGCAACTCCATGCAGGAAAACGCATTAAAATCATATCCAGACATTTTTAATTACTTGTATTCCTACAACCATTTAATATCCAAAGAGACAAGTCCTGACAAGTTGGAGAATTGGCATAACGTAATTGATCAGTTATTATCGACTAAGAATAAGAGCACTGATGACTTTCTGAAATTTTCTCTTCAATTTTTTTTATACGGTAAATTATCCGACGCTGCCAATTCAAAATGGTTTTATACGAATGGGGATTTTTCCTTCGAAATAGGTACATCTGTCAATGTTCGGTTGGAAAACGGGAATCTACGATGCTTACTTTCAGAAAAATCGTCTGGTTCAAACGCAACTGACAGCATTGTAATTCACGAAACAAACGGAACATTAAACCTATCAACGAAAAAATGGGTAGGTTCAGGTGGTAACATAAATTGGACGAAAACAGGTGTCGATCAAAAGAAAATGTTTGCTACTCTGAATAGTCTCTACACAATCAATACAAAAGGATCCGAAATTAAATTAGATTCTGTTCAATTAACGGCTCCTTACTTCCAGAATCCGGTATTTGGTACAATTGAGGACCGAACTTCGACGTATTTAAGAGATGTTGATCGAATCTACCCTCGTTTTTATTCTTATACCAAAGAAGAAAAGGTTTTAAATATAATGGATGGAATTGATTATTTGGGTGGTTTTTTAATTGAGGGAGAAAAACTCATTGGGAAAGGAGACAATGAACATCCCGCTCAAGTTATTATTAAAAAGAATAAAAGCCCATTCATCATAGCAACAGCTGATGTTTTTCAATTTACAATTAATTCCATACAATCCAATCAAACAGCTATTAAGATTTTAATTGGTAAGGATTCCATTTCACATAATTCGATTAATTTCAATTATAATAATTCAACCAAGGAAATTGAAATTGCGCGACCTATAAAGGGAAGGGGTTTTGCTCCGTTTGAAGATTCATATCATCAACTGGATATTCATGCTCAACGAATTTTATACGCAATTGGAACAAATGAAATTCGATTCACCTATGATTATGGAGCACCAATTGATTTGCGTAATGCAAAATTTGAATCGAAAGATTATTTTGATGAAAAACTTTTTGAATCATTTAAAGGTATGGATGCGGTAAACCCATTAACACTAGCCGCAAAATATGCTATTGATAAAAACACGAAAGTATTTACGGAGGGAGAATTTGCAAGTGGAATCAATAAATTCATTACTCAATGCAAACCATTAATACTCGAAATGGCTGTACATGGATTTATTCAATATAATGTGGAAAAGAAATCAGTTGAAGTGAATGATAAACTTTTTAAATATGTCGACTATAAATCTGGTAATCGAGATTTTGACAACCTAAGTTTCACCAGTGATTTGTCTCCACAATTAAAAAACTTTTCTGAACAGGAACTCCAAACAATCAAATCAGATTCAAATCTTCTATCCGATTACACACAAATGCTATCCAATGATAATCGAAGAAAAAAATTGCCTTTTTATGCCATTTTAGACCTGAACACATCTCACTTAATCATTGATGGAGTTGATTATTTAACTCTCTCAGTAAACCAACCAACTTATGTTTCACCGACAGATTTACAATTAACAATCAAAGCAAATCGTAATTTTTCTTTCAATGGAATTATTCATTCAGGAAAAATGGCTGTCACATCTGAAACAGGTGAATTCAATTATCTAACAAATTCATTTCAGATTAAGAACGCTAAAAAAGTTTCCTTAACCGTTAGACCATTTACAGAAAAGGAAAAAATTGGTGAGCCGATACAAATGATTTCAGAGTTATCTAATGTAACTGGAATACTTAGCGTTGATGACGTAAACAATAGATCAGGTAAGAACAAGATGTTCTCGGATTATCCCAAATTATCACTCAGCAAACCTTGTACTATATTCTACAACAATCTGTTAAAAGGTGCATATGATTCCACTCGATTTTATGTAACAATTGATCCATTTGAATTGGATAGTTTGGATAACTTCAATGAAAAATCACTTGTATTAAAAGGGGAGTTAACATCCGCTGGGATTTTCCCAAAAATAAAAGAGAACATTCGAATAATGGACGACTATTCATTTGGGTTTTCAACACAGGCACCTGAAAATGGCTATAAATTTTACGAAGGGAATACAAATTACAAAAATAAAATCATTCTATCTGGAAATGGACTACAAGGAGCAGGAACTATCCAATTCCTTCAAGCATCTGCGGAATCAAATCGCTTGACTTTTCTGCCAGATTCAACAATAGGAATTGCTAAATTCATAAATAATCCATCAGAAGAAAAACTACAATTGCCCGATGTTTATAATGACCGATCCTTTATCTGCTATTTACCCAAATTGAAATTGCTTAAAGCCTCTTCTACTAATGATAATCCAATGCGTTTATTCAATAACGAAGCTCATCTCGGAGGTACATTAGTTTTCTCTGAAAAGGGAATGACGGGGAGCGGAGAAATGGGGTTTAAAACTGCCTCTATGTATTCTAAATTTTATCAATTTAATAGATGGGAAATATTAGCAGATACGTCGAGTTTTTTTCTAAAAAATGCCTTTAGGGAACAAGGAGAGGACCCTTTAGCGTTAAAAGCAGATGGGGTTACTGCAAGGATTAGTTTTAAAACCCGAAAAGGTGAGTTTAATTCATCCAAAACGAAACAAATTGAATTTCCCGCTAATTTATACTATTGCCAAATGGATAAGTTCTTCTGGTATATGGATGAATTAAGTATTGATTTGGAAAGAAACAAAGATGGCCTTACCTCATTTGAAGCAGACGCATCCGGTATAGTTCCAAATTTTTATTGTTATGATTCAAAATTTGATAATAAACGTAAAATAAGCTTTAAATCCTTAAACGCCCGATACGATTTGAAAACACAACAGATATATTGCGAAAAGGTAGTCAATTTGCCAATCGGTGATGTATTGATACATCCAGATAGTAACCGATTAGTTATTGAAAAGAAAGCGGTGATTCGACCGCTTGTTAACGCGCAAATTCAAACACTCAATAAAATGCATGTATTTGAGCAATGCGCTGTAGATGTAATAGATAAAACTTATTATAAAGCCAAAGGTAAATACAAATATATCGATGTTGATAAGGAGGTTTCATTTATTCAAATGGACGAAATTTTATGTAGTAATTCTAAAACAAAAGCAATAGGGGTCATAAAAGAAAATCGTGGATTTAAACTTTCGAAACAATTTGAATATTTTGGAAACATCGAGGTTTTGACAAACGAAGACAGTATTTATTGCGATGGTAGTACCCGGATTGTTCATGATTGCAAATACAAAAAATCATGGATGGCCTTTAAAGACAAAATCCAACCATTAAACATTCAAATTCCGGTAGGTAAGGAAATTAAAAACACGGATGATCAACCTCTCGGGTTAGGAATTTATTGGGATAAAGAGAATAAGAATCTATACACTACTTTTCTGTCACTCACGAATATGCCCGAGGACGAATTAGTCTATTCAGCAACTGGTTATTTGCAATTTAACGCTGTTAAGAATGAATTTCAGGTATCGACAAAACAACAACTCAAGCAACGGAATGAGAATATCTCAATTGATGCCTTAACAACTGATAATTATTTGTCTTTGGATTTAGAAAATAACAACTGTAATCTTTACGGCGAGGGAGAAATTAAACTTGGAATACCTGTTGGTGAAACATCCATTGAATCATTTGGCACAGTCCGTTATGACGCGACGGGTACAAAAAAAATCAGTTTGTCACTCACATCAAAATTCTCATTTCCTGTCAATCAAGAACTGATGGTCGATTTAGCAAAAAAAATGAAAAGTGCAGAAGAATTGAATGCCACGAAAGAATCTGACTTAAATAAAACTAGTTTTGATAGAGCTATCAAACATTGGAATAATCAAAAAGATTACGAAAAAATAAGAGAAGCTGTTTTAAATGAAACCACTCCTAAATTCCCTAAAAACATGGAGCAAACCATTATATTAAGTGGTTTAGAATTGGTTAGTTATGTTAAAAATGATAGACGTGGATTAAGATCAAATGCAACAAACGCAATTATTATCGGCATGTATGATAAACCTGTTTTTAAAACTGTACCATGCGAGTTCTATGTCGATTTGGCTGTAGAGGAATTAAATAAATATAACTTTGGACTCAATTTTATCGTAGGTAACTCAGAATATTTTTTTGATTTAAAAACTATTAAAACATCAAGAGATTTAAAGATTCTAACCACAGATGAACTATTTAATAAAACTCTATTTGAAATTAAACCTAAAATGAAAAAAATTAAAAACTTTAGCTATGACGGTACTGAAAACCCAGAAATTAAAGAACTGTTTAATGAAATTTTTTAATTTATCATGGAGTATCTCTTAGTGTTTTCTGCGGCAATTATCGGTTATCTTTTTGGATCAATACCGACAGCTGTATGGATTGGTCGCTTTTATTTTAACATAGATGTTAGAGAACATGGCAGTAAAAATGCAGGTGCTACGAATACTTTTCGCGTTTTGGGAAAAAAACCTGGAATTATTGTACTTTTTATTGACGTGTTAAAAGGTGTAATTGCTTCGATGTTTCCAATTATTTTCAATGAATTTCATGAAATGAGTTATACTTTTTTGATATCATTGCGACTCATCTCTTCCATTTTTTCCATGATTGGCCATGTTTTACCTGTCTTTGCCAAATTTAAAGGGGGTAAAGGTGTTGCTACATCCCTTGGCGTATTAATTGGTCTTCAACCACTTGCAGCATTGATTTGCTTTTCTGTATTTCTATGTGTGTTCATTGCATCAAAATATGTTTCTCTTGGTGCAATATCCTCGGCAATTACCTATCCATTTATTGTTTATTTTGTAGATCCAACAGTTCTTCCGCATGAATTGATTTTTACTGTTATTCTCAGTTCGGCCGTTGTTTTTACGCACCGAAAGAATATTTTCCGTTTACTCAATGGAAAGGAAAATAAAATGAACCTTTTTAAGCGATAATTGTATATCACTCTTTGTATTTTGAAGAAGTTTGTAATTTATAGTGTTTATTTTATATTGACCTGCCAAACTTTGGCTGTTGGTCAATCGAAAAATGACCTAAAAAAATTAAATAGCCTTTTTTGGAATGGGAATTATCGCGAAGTAATTCTCAATTACGCCGAACTTTACAACCAAGACCGAAACAATCCAGACATCAATTTTAAATACGGAACATGCTTACTATTTCAAGCTGATAGCATAACAAAACTTGAAAAAGCGATTGGACACCTCAGATTTGCTTGTGCAAAGGAGGGTTCATTTGCCGAGTATCATTTTTATCTGGGTAGAGCGCTGCATCGTTTTGGTGATTTCGAAGGCGCACTGAACCAATTATCATTGTATAAAACTAAAAAGAATAAAACCAGCGTTGAATTAAATGCTGACTTATATATTAACTATTGTAATGAATCATTAAAATTAGACGAACTTGCTGTAGCATCATTCAGTAAAACAGGATCTATCGTATCCAACCAGTTGGGTAAATCATATTCGTTGAATCAAATTGAATTATCTGGTAAATTTTTTAATAGTATCGAATTCCAGACCAAATTGGACAAAAAAAAGAACTACGAACCGTTAATTTTCAAATCTGAAAATGCTACCATGCGTTTTTTTGCTAGCCATGGTGAAAAAGATGAAGAAAACAAAGATATTTACATGGTTACTGGAAGTTTTGAGAATAAGAAAATTGAGCGATTATCCACAAAAATAAACACAAGCTTTGATGAAGATTTCCCACTATTTGACGAAAGTACAAATTACCTTTATTTTTCATCTTTAGGTCACAATAGTTCTGGTGGCTACGATATTTTTCGTTCAAAATACGATTCATTATCTCAAGAGTTCGGAACTCCCGAAAACCTTGGTAAAGGCATTTCAACGCCTTTTGACGATTTTCTTTTTATGTACAATCCCTCAAATAATCGAGCATTTATTAGTTCAACAAAGCTTAGTCTAAATGGAGAAATTTCCATTTTTCAAGGAGTAGTAAATTTTATAGACTCGTCACTCCAAATGCCAGTAACGGTTAATATCCAATTCAAGAATGGGGATATTAATTCCATGAAATTAAAGAGTCTAAAGGTTAAAAACCGAGCCGATGACTCAATTGTTCAAGTGCTAAACCCTTCATCATCAAATAATTTCGAAATTAAATTAAAGCCTGGATCTTATGGTTACATTATTGAATTATCCGGTAGCCAGGATGTTTTTGAAGCAAATATTGAAATAACCGATGAGAACAAACAACTAAATCAGGCAATTGAATATTCGTTAAATGATTTGAACACAGAAACAATATCAATTACCAATATCATTGAAAATGTCAATAGTGAAATAGTACAAGCTCAAAATAAAACGAAGGATGAAAAATCCAATACCCAATCACGTAACCTTTTCAATGAGCAAGATGAAAAGGAAGTCCTTGAGAAACTTGGAATGGATGGTTTTAGTAAAGTAGAAGTTATAGATGCGATTTCGGATAAAATAATAGAAATCGAGCTAGCTCAAAAAGGAAATATAGAATTACTATTGAAGTTAAATTCTGCGATTGCTCAAAACAAGACCTATTATCAGCAGCTACAGTACGAAATTGATTCCCTAAGTCCAAGTTTAAGCGATTTACCAAAGATTGAAAAATTAGAAAAACTGAAGTATATTGAAAATATTTCAGCCGAACAAACTGAGGTAGCTCGGCAAACTATTTGGCTTCAACAATTAAATGATTCAATCCGAAATGTTCAAAAATTGAACGAAAGTAACTTCAAGCTAGTACAAAAGTTAGGTGAGGAAATTATAGAGTTAACACAACAAGAAAATCAATCTGAAGCATATCAAAAAATCATTAATAATCATCAACAATTTTTGGCGCAAACCACTGAAACAGCATTCGAAACGATTTATAATGACTTACTGAACATTGAATTGGAATTATCGAGAATAGATAAAAAAGTTATTGGTTTAATGAATGAAAAAACAAAATATCAAGATGAACTTACCGAAATAGAAATTAAACTGAGGAACTCAACAAAGAAGGAAAAGATCGAATTGGAAAAATCAAGAATGAATCTTGAACAAAAAATCACTTCTAGTGAAAAACAGATTACTCGAATAAAGTTGGATAAAAGTAATTTGAATGTTGAAAAAACAGAAAAAGAATTAAAGAGAAACATCCTTGCTGCTGTAATTAAGGAAGACTATGAAGAACCAACAAGTTATGAGGACGCTATTAAGAACTATTTTGATTCAAAATCGAATTATGTTTCAAAATCTGAGGAAATCGCCCAACAAATAAAGCAACTTGAGGAAAATTTAACCCCCGAAGAAGTTGCTTACAGTAAGGCCTCTAAATTATACGTAACAAAAATGGAGTCAATCTCCAATTCAGATAATGATCAAACGCAAATGATTGCGATAGAACAAGACTATTCAAATACTTTACAGCAACTTATTGAAAAAGGGGGGAATTCAGATTCGTCTTCATTTATTCGATTTTTAAATGAAAAACTTCAAGAGAGTACTTCCAAATTACAGGCAATGAAGTTGGATGAAAAACAGCAAGTCGATAACAAACAAATCGCTAAATCTGATGGTAAACAAGCTAATCCGACTGAAGTAATTGAAAAAGAGAACGTTACAGAAAACCAAATTGCAACATCTGATGGTAAACAAGCCAATCCTACTGAGGTGATTGAAAAAGAGAACGTTACGGAAAACCAAATTGCAACATCTGATGGTAAACAAGCCAATCCTACTGAAGTAATTGAAAAAGAGAATGTTACAGAAAACCAAATTGCAACATCTGATGGCAAACAAGCCAATCCTACTGAGGTGATTGAAAAAGAGAACGTTACGGAAAACCAAATTGCAACATCTGATGGTAAACAAGCCAATCCTACTGAGGTGACTGAAAAAGAGAACGTTACGAAAAACCAAAGTGCAACATCTGATGGTAAACAAGCCAATCCTACTGAGGT
>CALQIX020000011.1 GCA_943330745.2 Lishizhenia tianjinensis | reverse complement strand
TACAATCAATCAATCTCTTCCTTGTAATCCATTAGCAATTAATTTCTTGAATTCTATTCCTTCTGGTGGTTCAACAAATGCTGCTAGTTTGGCGCTAAGTGCTCAAATTCAAAATTACACAGCAAATACTACCGTTACTGTTAAAGTTAATGGAAATACGACATCTAATTACACCAACATTAATGGCTTAATTTCAGGACAAATTAATTTACCAAATGGTACATTAACAATTGAGATTAGCGCAACAAACAACTGCGGAACAGCAACTGAAACTTATTCCATCTCAAGATGTAAAGATGCTACCATTACATTGGGGTCTCCGTCTGGAAACTCTACCACAACTACGAATGCCTCACAAAACGTTTCTTTCAACGTTGCCAATGTTTCGAATGTAAACCAAATTCAATTCACATTAAATGGGCAACCAATTTCTGGATTTAATTTCTCCGCAAACAGTGTTAGTGCCAACTTAAATCTTCAACAAGGAACAAATGTGGTTGAGATTTCAGTAAATAATGGGTGTAATGTTGCCACAAAAACAATTACCATAATATATAATCCAATTGTAGTTGAGCAGACAATACTAATTTGTGTTACACCACCTGATAATCCTAGAAATTATCAAACTATGGAGATACCAATTTCTCAATGGCCTGCCTACCAGGCTCAAGGTGCTGTTTTGGGAGCATGTGTTCAACCTGACGCTGAATATAACCGAGACACAACCGGGCTTGGAAATGGCAATAACGGCAACCAAGACAATGGACAAAACAACAATGGATCGGGTAACACGAACGGAAATAATGGGAATGGAAATAATGCTGATGGTGTTGATAGTTCAAATCCTGGTCAAGGTGGTGGCGGTACAACTGGTACAGTTGATCCAAGCGGTACAACTGATGATGAGAACAATACAAATGGAAATTCATCAACAGGCACGACCAATTCCAATACAAATCAAAATTCAGGACAAGGCCTAAACGGAAGTGGAAACCCTAATTCTGGATCATCCACAAATTCAAATGGTACTGGAAACTCTGGTAATTCCAATTCAATTAACAATGGCAATAATGGCAATTCAGGAACACGCACAAATACACCATCCGTAAATCCAATCAATCGCTCAACACAAGCCCCGCAAACAAATCCACAAACTACCCCGCCAGTAAAAAACACAGCTGTACCTAAACCAACTATTACAAAACCAACTATTACCAAGCCAGTAGAATCCAATCCACCGGGATCAAATCCATCGGAATCGAAACCGGAACCTCCAAAATTGATTAAAAAAGGAGGTAACTAAAATACAATGGTCGGAAGAAATTCCGGCCTTTTTTATTCAATATACATTTTCTAAATAGAATGATTTTGTGTATATTCGCAGCCTAAAATTTTTGAAATGGCTTTAATTGGAAAAATTCGTGAAAAATCTTGGTTGCTAATACTAATCATTGGGCTTGCTTTGGTTGCATTTATCCTATCTGATTACAAATCTATTATGGGGGGCTACTCCGATCAATATGGTTTAGGAACAGTATATGGAACTAAGGTTAATGGTCAAAAATATGAAGTGGCTGTTCAACGATTTGAGCAACAAGGAAGAATGCAAGCGCAACAACAGCAAAAAGAATTTACACAACAAGATCAAGAAACGGCGAACGAACAAGCATGGAATTTTGTTGTGGATAATGAAATTCTTTCGAAAGAATATGAAAATTTAGGAATTGAAGTAGGAGATGCTGAATTTAAAGCATACTTATTCGGAAATGATGGTTTTGCCGTACTTCCAGAAATTGCTCAAGGATTTACTGATTCTACAACAGGTGTTCTTAACAAAAAGAGTTTGGAAGCTAGAATAAAAGAAATGTCAACTTCGAAAAATGCGGACGTTAAAAAACAATGGGATGAATTAAAAGTTAACTTCATTGAAAAAAGAAAATCTGAAAAATACACAGCATTAATTGGGCAAGGAGTTTATGTTACATCCCTTGAGGCTGAGGATGAGTATTATGCTCAAAAAGAGACAAAAAGTATTTCTGTGGTGGTAAAAAAATTCAGTGAATTAAATGATGCTGAGTTTAAAGTTACAGATGCGGAATTAAAAGATTTCTATGAAAAACATAAGGAAGATAAAAAATACGCAATTCAAGAGTCTAATCGTGAGGTGAAAGTGATGGATTTTGTTGTTGTTCCATCAAAAAAAGATACAATTGACATTAGAAAAAAAATGGACGCATTGAAAAATGGATTTGCTAAAACTAAAAATGATTCCATATACATTTATAAAAATAGTGAGTTAAAACTATATTCTTCTGGTAAGCAAGCAACAGCAGTTCCAGAAGGTCATCCAAAATCAAATCGATTCCTAACTTATCCGCGTGATTATGATACATTGTTCAAAACAGCGACTGTAGGAACCTTGGTTGGCCCTTATTTTTCTAACGGAAACATACTTGTTTCGAAAGTGATTGGATTTACTCCTTCTAGATTGAAAGCAAGACATATTTTGATTGGAAATAATCAATCTACGGATTCAACGGTATTGAAACAAAAGAAAAACTTAGCTGATAGTTTGTTGAAATTAATTACTAAAGACAATTTTGAAGAGTTTGTTAAAAAACACAGTACCGATCAACCATCCATTGAAAAAGGTGGTGTTTATGAAGATTTCTTAGAAGGTGAGATGGTGAAAGAATTTGGAGAATTTTGTGCAACTCAACCGATTGGAACCATTGGAGTTGTTAAAACACAATTTGGTTACCACATCATTGAAGTGATGGAAAGAGACAATACATTATTCCCTGTTCTTGCTTCAGTTGCTAAAGTTTTCAAATCTAGCCAAGAAACGACTGATGAGAGAGAAAACGAGGCGTATACATTCATAGAATATTTAGATAAAAAACTGACAGCAGTAGAAGACTTGTACAAGCGATCTATTTTATTTGATACGTTGGTGAGTCAGAAGAAAAAAACGGTTCGTCCTATCACTATTTACGACAACAAGCCAGCCGTTCAAGGTTTCAACTCATCGTTTGTGGAAGATAAACTATTGAAATTTGCTTATGATTCTAAAGCGGTGGCTGGAATGATTCTTACAACCCCAATTAAAGATAAAGACAAATACATCGTTGCTTACTTATCCTCTATCAAGAAAAAAGGAACACCTACTTTTGATGATGTGAAGGCGCGTATGGAAAAGGAACTAATTGAAGAGAAAAAATTCAAGCGTGTTTCCAATCAATTAAGTGTAGATAAAACATTAGAGGATATGGCGCGCAGAGCAAATGTTCAAATTGTAAAAGCTGAAGTTACTTTTGGAAATCCTCAAATTGCAAATGTTGGTTTTGAACCAGACGTGATTGGAGCGATTTTCTCAGGTGTAAAAGATGGTCAACGAACCAAAGCGATCAAAGGGAAATCGGGAATTTTTATCGTGCGCGTTGATGCAACGAAGAAAGCTCCGGCAACTGCATCGTTTAAAGTGGAGAAAGAACAAATGCTGGTATCTTCAAGAGGAGCTATTCAAGGTCAGTTCATGGGCGCACTTCGTAAGAAAGCAGAAGTTATTGATAACCGTCGTTTCAATCGTTTAGGGATAATCAGAGAGTAATTCTTGCATGGGTAAGCAGCAAAGAATAATTATTTCTGTTACCAATGATTTAATTACTGATAACCGCGTACACAAGGTATGTCTTTTTCTAGTCGAGGAAGGATTTCATGTTACTCTTGTTGGGAGAAGGCTAAAAAATAGTTTGGAAATCCAAGGAAGAAATTATTCCATCAAGCGATTTAGATTATTCTTCACACAAGGTCCCCTATTCTATCTTGAGTTTGCTATTCGATTGTTTTTCTACATGCTCGTCCATCGATCAAGTATTCTTATATCGAATGATTTAGATACGCTCCTACCCAATTTTATTGTCTCAAAGATTAAATCTGTTACATTAGTTTATGATACACATGAGTATTTTACAGAAGTGCCCGAATTGGTAGAAAACCCAAGGAAGCAAAAAATTTGGGAAACATTGGAAAGCTGGATTTTTCCGAAGTTAAAAAATGTGTACACCGTAAATAATTCCATTGCCCAGATTTATCAAGCGAAATATAAAGTTCCTGTTCACGTAGTTCGAAATGTTGCACCGATTTTTTCACCTGAAGAAATAAAAAACCGAACGCAATTGGGTTTGCCGCTGGATAAATTTATTATCATTCTTCAAGGTTCGGGTATAAACAAAAAGCGAGGAGCAGAAGAAGCCGTAGAAGCCATGAAAAGCATAGAAAATGCTCTATTACTGATCATTGGCGGTGGTGATGTGTTGGCAGAATTAAAAGACCAAGTAGAAGCACATTCATTAACACACAAAGTTTTATTCTTACCCAAAATGCCCTACGCAGAAATGATGCAGTATACCAGTAATGCGGATTTAGGCCTAGCAATTGATCATACAGATGTATTGAATCATAAATTAGCTTTACCAAACAAGTTCTTTGATTACATTCAGGCCCAAGTACCCATATTAGCAACGGACATTACCGAAGTAAGAGCACTCATCGAACACCATAAGATTGGGTATATTATGGATAAACGATTAACATCACAAAATCTAGGAGAAAAAATCAACACCATAATGAATTGTTATTCAGCGGATTTACCTCAATTAAAACAAAATTTAGCTAAGGCAAAACAGCAAGAAAATTGGGAGGTTGAAGTAAAAAGTTTGAAAGAAATATATTCTAATTTGAATTAATAAATGTTAATTCTTTGTTCATGACAAAAAATAGCTTAACTTTGTAATCACATTGCGGGGTGGAGCAGTTGGTAGCTCGTCGGGCTCATAACCCGAAGGTCGCACGTTCGAGTCGTGTCCCCGCTACTAAGAGAGAAAAGTCGTCAATTTTGACGGCTTTTTTTGTTTTAAACCTTCTTAAAATCTTTACTATTATTGAAATTCAAAACGTTAAAAGATTCACTTTTCAAGTTCGATAAGTCCTTTTAAATGACTAATTCGGTTTTCTAATTTTAAGGTGTGATTTTTATTAATCCGAGTCTCGTAATAAAAAAGCCAACCGAAAGCCTGGTAACAAGGATATTGAATAAAAAAGAGAATTAGTATCCGAAATTCAGTATTTAATATTCTTGAGATAGGTAGATGCTACCTCAACTTTGTAAATTAATTTTTATAAATAAAATAATGAGCAAAGTAATTTTAATCACAGGGGCTTCTTCTGGAATGGGAAAGGAAACTGCCCTTAAATTAACCAAAGAGGGTCATAAAGTTTATCCTGTTGCAAGAAGGATTGAAAACATGAAAGAACTTGAGCAAATTGGAGCATTTCCTATTCAAATGGATGTTACGAATGAGACCGAAATTCAAAGCGTTATAGACACTATTATTGAAAAAGAAGGTAAAATTGATGTTCTTTGGAACAATGCTGGATATGCTTTATATGGGTCTGTAGAGGAAACTCCAATAACAGATGCAAGAAGGCAGTTTGAAGTAAATCTATTTGGGCTAGCAAGCCTTACTCAAAAGGTAATTCCTCACATGAGAAAATCAAAAAAAGGCTTAATCATAAATACTTCGTCCGTTGGTGGTAGGATTTATGCCCCACTTGGTGCTTGGTATCATGCAACAAAACATGCTCTGGAAGGTTGGAGCGATTGTTTGCGCTTAGAATTAAAATCATTTAATATTGATGTTGTAATATTACAACCAGGAGCAATTGCAACTGAATTAGGTGAAGTAGGGAAAAAACCACTTATTGAGATTTCTGGGAATGGTCCGTATAAAAAGATTACAAACGATATAGTACAACTAACCGAAAAATTTTATAGCAGAAGTGATCATTCTTCAGTAATAGCAGATGCTATTTCTAAAATCATTCTTGCTAAAAAACCAAAAACAAGATACAAAGTAGGTAAGTTGTCAAGTACTTCAATTTTCTTACGTAACAACATGGGCGATAGGATTTTCGATAAAATTGTAATGAGCCAATTAAAATGAAAATTTTAATAGCTGGCAGTACCGGTATGATAGGTAAATTGATTTTAGAGCAATGCCTAAACTCAATTGAAGTTAATGAAGTAAGAAGTTTGGTTCGTAAGCCAACAGCTACAAAACATTCAAAACTTCAAGAAATGGTTATTGAAGATTTTGAAGATTACTCGAAACATTTGGATTTATTCAAAAACATTGATACCGCATTTTTTTGTATTGGCTCATATACAGGGCAAGTTCCAGACGAAAAATTTAAAATCATCACTGTAAATTATGCAGTTGAATTTGCTTCTGCTTTAAAACGTGAAAGCCCAAAATCCACTTTGTGTATGTTGAGCGGAATGGGTGCTGATAGAACAGAAAAAAGTAGAACATCTTTTGCCAAATACAAGGGAATGGCTGAAAATCGAATTTCATTATTAAATTTAAAATTTTACGTCTTTAGACCTGGGTATATTTACCCTGTTCAACAACGTAAAGAACCAAATTTGGGGTATCAATTTTTTAGATTTATTTATCCTATTACCAAATACCTTGGAAAAGGTGCAAGTATAAAATCTTCTGAATTGGCTTTAGCAATGTTCAAAGTGGGGTTGAATGGTGCTGAAACAGAAATTTTGGAGAATCGAGAAATCTTTAAATATTTATAAAAACCAAATGGAAAATATAATAAGATTAGAAAGCATAAGTCAATTAAATTCATTGTTTCAACAAGCTGCTCCAAAGCATCCATTGATTTCTGTGGTTGATTTTTCCAAAATGGAAAAACATGATAAGGTGGAAGAAATTAAGTTGACATGTGGATTTTATTCCCTTATGTTCAAAAACCATTGCGCAAATAGATTTCGATATGGTAAGGAATATTACGATTTTGAGGAAGGTACTTTAATATGTATTGCACCGAACCAAATTATAACAATTGAAAGTGATAATAGCTCAACGAAAGATATTGTGGGTTGGGGCTTGTTTTTTCATCCGGACTTGATTCGTGGTACTTCGTTGGTAAATAAAATGAAAGATTATACATTTTTTACTTATCAGGTAAATGAAGCTTTACATCTGTCGGATAAAGAAAAAGAAACACTTTTGGATTGTGTAATTAAATTAGAAAACGAATTAACAGTAAATATCGATAAACACAGTCAAACACTGATCTCATCAAATATTGAATTATTATTAAATTATTGTAATCGTTATTATGACAGACAATTTATAACGAGAAAAAAGGCAAATACCGATTTGCTTGTTAGATTTGAAAATAGTTTAAACAACTATTTCAACTCTGGAGACCTGCAAAAAAAGGGTTTGCCAAGCGTAAAATATTTTGCTGAAAAACTATTCTTGTCGCCAAATTATTTGAGTGATTTATTGAAAAAAGAAACAGGTAAAAATGCTCAAGAGCACATCCATTATTACCTCATAGAAGAAGCTAAAAATATTTTAACTATTTCAGATAATACGGTCAGCGAAATTGCTTATTCATTGGGTTTTGAATACCCCAATTATTTTAGCAAACTTTTCAAATCTAAAACTGGAATGACACCGATAGAATATAGGAATGTAAATTGATAAAAACCCCAATATCTTAATATGTAGGATATTGAAAAGATATTCCTACTTTTCAACTCTTTGAAAGAAGGAAAATAACCAATCAATCTCCCCCAACCCAACCCAAATCAGGTTCAATAATTCGATACTCCTCTCTACAAGGAAAAGCCAGTCAAAATTTGACTGGCTTTTTGCATTTACAGAAGCGCTGAAAGTTTACTTTCAAAAACGGATGGGAATGTAAAAAGTAGGAACGCGAAGCGGTCTGAGCTTTTCCTTGTTAAGCCCCCAATAACGTCCATCCTGACCGAGTGAAGCGAGCGTCAGGATATTCGTGTCCCCGCTACCAAAAAGAAAAGCGCAGTTACGAAAGTGATGGCGCTTTTTCTTTTTCAATCGCTCTCATTCTGATTCTCAATTTTTCAATAATTGCACTTTTCTTTCAGAACCAGCATGAGAACGAGATTGATGAAGAACACCAAGCGGTCTGAGCTTTTCCTTGTAAAGCCCCCAATTATCCGCCGTGGCGGACCATCCAAAATGAAATTAGAGGACAATAATATTCACTCTACAAAGAAACGCAGGAAAATAGATGAGTATTAAAGGAGTTTCACCTCCGTGAATATCTAAATTTCTTCTGAATAAAAAAAATGCATCTATTTTTTTGTGAAAGATTGGATTATAGCGAGGTTTATCGATTTATTAAAGACAGAGTTATCTTCCCACCAAATTAAATATTTATGATCCAAATTTTATATTATCAGCTGAAATAAAAATTGTCTTAATAAGACATTATAACTATTAAAAAGATCTAATAGCTCGAACGTTCAACAAAGTGTACCTTGTGATATTTTGCATAGCATTTCCAAAATAAAATGACTGTCCCCAAGCTGTATTACTCCACGTTGGATCAGCATTAACACTACTACTCCAATAATAACCATCAATTAGTGGGCTTGCTGTATAAACAAATCCTCCTATAACTGATTTATTTACATATAAACAATTAAGTTCGTCCTTGCTTGGAAGATACCAATCGTCATAATTATTTAATACAAGATCATTACACAATTTGGAAGCAGTAACTATTTCACTACATGTACTTGAATTGTCTATTGTGTTTTGTAAACCTGTTCCTATAGTTGTTCCGATTGAACCTGAAATATTCGCTCCATCACATCCCCATGGGGCTTTAATATTCATATCTGAGGGTGCGGCAATAATTCCATGAATTATGTTTGGGTCGTAACCAATTTCACCAGGTTGTAGGATATGTGCAACTATCCCTCCTTGGTAGCTAGCTCCAATATTGAGAACAGGGTTAAGAGGAAAACTTGTGAAAACAACTTCATTCCCATAAGCAGTTCCAGCGCTATTTGTAGCAAAGGCACGTGCATAATAAGTTGTATTCGAAGTCAAATTATTTATATTAACAATGAAACTGCCAACTCCCATTCCTGAAATTATTGAACTATTTGAAATAGTTGGTGAAGGTGAGGTTCCATAAACAATGCCGCGTTGAGTAATTGGACTACCTCCTCCATTACTTATATTTCCTCCCAAAGTTACTGATGACGAAGTTAAGTTCAATTCCGGATAAGTTGTTACGGTTGCTAGGTTACCGTTATTTGGATTACATCCAAAAAATAATGCAGAACCAATAAGAAGAGTAAAATAGAATTTCATTTTAGATTTTTTTGCCAACATTTTTTAAAAAATTCGTTAAGATAAATTTATTTGAATTGCAATGCTTAATATGCAGAAAACTAATCTTTAAGAATTCTTACTGAAAACCCAAACATTTTAGCACCACAATTTCCAATTTTAGCTGAATCACTATCATTAGTAATATAAAACACTTTCGCAGCATTATTTGACGGGTTTGTACTCGTAGTCCACCACCATCCATTTAGGCCAAATTCATCACAATTACCAAGATTTGTTCTGAATCCGCGTGGTAAAGCTGTAAATCCACTTTCATTTGTACCACTGTTATTAATCCAACCCGAAATTGATTTTAATTTGATTGCAGAAGATTCAATACCTTGACATTCTATTAAAGTCAAATATTCATTTTCTGATGGGATATGCCACCCGTCTGGTGCTAATCCTCTTGGGTCAGTAACAGCATACCAATTGTATAGAACTCCTTTAGAGGAGTCATTATTATAGTAGCACCATGCTCCTGTTGTCAAATTTCCCCATGTATTAGCGTCTTGCACCTGCGGAATAGGATCTCCGTTTTTATATTTCTTTGTATATAGATTTTCTGTTGTCCAGATTTTATTGCAAATTAATTTGTAGGGGTAATTATTCCCATCAATATCAGTAACGTAGTAAATACAACTTCCATCATCTTTTTTCGCTTTACTATTATAATTCGAGGCTGTAACATCTGTACATCCTTTCTTTTTACAAGAAGTTATTCCAAAAAGAAAAAGAATTATTGGAAGATAAAATCTTACTTTTTTCATAGTAAATTTAGTTTAGTAAATGATAAATAGAGTAAAACTACTGATTTTTTTAATATTTAGACCAAAGGCGAATAAAATTAAGACCAATTTTAAGACTTTTTTTATCGTACATGTTAAAAATTAATACAATTATAATGCAAGAAGTGCATTGAAGTAGGAAATAGCCTAAATGAAAAAGAAACACATCGACAATTCGCTTCAAAGTTTTAAGTTCATCCAAATCAAATGACTAAATTGAAAAAAGATTTTAACGAGAAGTCTAAAGTCATGCTCAATAAGCATTAATAAGAACAATAATTATTAGGGAAGTAATTTATTTAGGCAAAATTGCTCGCATTCAGAAATTGATAGTAATGCGAATCCTGAGAAATTCAAGGGCAAAAAACCAATTATTATTTCTAATTTTGCATTAATATTTAAAATATGAGAACATTATTCACAGTATTTATTTTAATTGTCTGTGTTTTTTCGCTAACAGGCCAATCCCCTCAAATCGATAACTCATTTGATCCGACTAATGGATTTGGCACTGGAAGTACATGGACCATAAATACACAAACGGACAACAAAATTATTATCGGTGGTGATTTTCTAGATTACAATGGCAATCTAGTTTCTAATCTTTGTAGGCTAAATCCTGATGGATTAATTGATAACACCTTTAATATTGGAAATGGTTTCAGTGGAAGTTTTAACATGTTTTTCGGCTCATGTGTATATTCAACTGCAATCCAAACTGATGGAAAAATTATTGTAGGAGGTAACTTCTTTAATTTCAACAATATACAAAAATTTGGAATATGTCGATTAAATATTGACGGCACAAATGATCCTACCTTTAATTCACTAAATGGATTTAATGGTGCAGTTAGAAAAGTTTGTTTACAAACAGATGGAAAAATTATTGTGGGGGGAGATTTTTCATCCTATAATTCAATTCCTGTAAATAGAATTTGTCGTCTCAATTCAGATGGCACCCTAGATTTAAGTTTTAATACCGGTACTGGCTTTAATGATGCTGTGTTTGATATAAAACTTCAACAAGATAATAAGATTTTAGTGGGTGGATATTTTACACAGTTCAATGGACAGTCAAAAAATAAAATTATTAGGTTGAATACCGATGGAACAGCTGATTTATCGTTTAATATTGGTTCTGGCTTTGGTATTGGGGGTGGCGGTATATGGTCATTGGCTGTTCAAACAGATGGGAAAATTATTTTAGGTGGAATGATATATACGTACAACGGGCAGACCATTTCAAATATTTGCCGATTAAATACAAATGGATCGATTGATTTATCATTTCAACAAGGCAGCGGTTTCAACAATCCAACCTATACCCTAAGTTTACAAACTGATGGAAAAATTATCATTGGGGGTGGTTTTACTACATACAATGGGATTGGAAGAAACTATATTATACGGTTAAATCCCAATGGTTCGATTGATACTAATTTTGATATCATTCCAGGAACTGGTCTAAACGGTCAAGTTCTGTGTTCACATATCCAAAACGATAACAAAATATTAGTTGGCGGACAATTTACTACTCTTAACAATATTAACAGAAATAGGATAGTTAGACTATTAAATACAACCAATACAACTATTTGTAGTGGTAATGATGTTAATTATAATTTAATAAACCTTCAAGGCCAAAATACAACCTTTCAATGGACGGCAATAAGCAATTCAAATGTTGCTGGTGAAAGTAATAACACACAATTCGGATCTATTATTAACGATACATTGGTAAATTCAACTACATCACCTCAAATCGTAATTTATACAATTACACCTTTGATAAATAATATTGCTGGAAATATAGAATATTACACAGTCACTGTTAATCCAATTCCAGATATGCTTACAAATCCACCAAATCAAACAATTTGCTGCCAAAGCAATGCTATGGTAATGTTTTACGGAAATGTACCAAATTCAATATTTGAATGGAGTGCAAATGTTAATCCAAACACAAGTGGTTATCCATTGAATGGAAGCGGTTACTTTTCTGCCACATTAGACAATTCTACATCGGTTTCTCAAACTGTTAATTTCAACGTTTTACCTAGCTTAACTAATAATGGTCTTACATGTTATGGAAATACACAAAATTTTTCTATAACAGTTCTACCATGCCCAAGTTCCCTAATTGTTACTAATTTAACTGATCAATACTTATGTCCTGGTGACACGATGGACACTTTTATTTTTGAGGGAACTGCCTCCTCATATCCATGGTACAATTTTAATTTCAATAACAACATCGGAATCGGTAGTTTTAACGGTCAAGACACCTTACATAGTTTTATTGCACAAAATAATACTTCAAATTCGATTGTTGTTCCAATTATAATAATTCCGTTGTATGAAAACGGAAGTTGCCAAGGATATCCAGACACGATGAACATTACTGTTTATCCTAATTCAATTGTAAACGCTGGGTTAGATTTAACTGTTTGTGAAGGTGAGGAAATAACATTAACCGGTTCTGGAGCAACAATATATCAGTGGTCTAATAATATAATCAACAATCAACCTTTTCAAGCCTTTACAACAGCGGAGTATTCAATTTCAGGAATTGATTCCAATGGTTGTATTGGATTTGACACAATTAATGTAATTGTTATTCCAATAATTTATTCAACACAAATAGAAACAGCTATTGATAGTTATACTTGGCCAGTGAACGGTGATACATTCTTTCAAAGTGGAATCTATATCGACACGTTATTAAATTCTTCAGGATGCGATAGTATAATTACGCTTGACCTTACGTTGAATTTTACTGGGCTTAATCAAGAAAATACAACAGAATTTAATTTTTACCCCAATCCTGCAACAGACCAAATAACAATAAATGGTGATATATCCTTGATTGGCAAAACATATTTAGTCTTCGATCAAGTTGGGAAGGTTATCTATAAAGGCAGTATTGATAAAGCTAGTACTTCGTTATCCGTTAACAATTTTTCGAATGGTGTATATACCCTTCAAATTGACGGAAAGGGCAGAAGAACTTTTGTCGTACATAAAGATTAATTAGACTCGATTTTCATTCGCTATTTCTAGGAAAAAGTGATACTCTATTTGTTCCAACCCCACCCAAATCAGGTTCGATAATTCGATACTCCTCTCTACAAGGAAAAGCCAGTCAAAATTTGACTGGCTTTTTGAATTTCTATAATCGTAGATTTCGTTCAAGGGACTAAATCAAATTTTCCAACAGAATTAATACAGAATACAATTTCACCTATTTTCGGTTTTATATTGCACTCATAGGTTATATTTTCTGAAGTAAAAACCTTGTATCTGTAAATACTTTTACGAGGATTCTTAACAACTTTTGTGGCCATAACATTTTTCACAATTGGAAAAATACCATAGGGTTCTGGTATTTGACTAAAAATACTTGTTTCAACTTCATGTACGTTATAAATCATTGTACTTACAGTATCCAAGTAATGTAAAACTTCCCCTTTTGCCTTTTTCTTTTGACCTAATATTTCACTACCAATATTCGTTTTATATTTCCATTTCAACGTATTGTAGGATGATCGTTCAGATTTTACTACTCTAACAGGTATAATGCGTTGGGTCGAAGCCACAAAAGTAAAAAGCAAACAAATAAAGACGAATAGGTAGTTCATGATATTCTTTTTTTGATAAGATTTAAATTCAATATAATAGAGACAAAGAAATTGGTTACATTGGAAGTGTTTAATCTAACCATATGTTGTAATATAAATGAATTTCAAAAAATTTGAAAAGCACATTGTAAATCAATTATTTAAGAATTAAACTTGTAACCAAACCTCAAAATAGAATTATATTTCAAACGCTTTTTTATGAAAATACTTTGTTGCGTACTCGTTATTTTGTTCAGTAGTAATATCGTAGTTGGTCAACCAGCGATTCAATCTGATATGAATGATATTAGTGCTGACTCTACATTAAAATTGTTGAATGAATATTCTGCAAAAATGGCAATTGAAATGGAAAGTTGGAGCCCGGAAGAAATAAAATATTTTAGAGAAACCTTTGTACATAAACGTGGACATTTAAACATACCAAAGGAACCCATAAAATGGCCTGTAACCAATACAAATATCCTTAAAACAACCGTGAGTGAATTACAGCTAGAATCGGGTTGTGCTTATTTTAGATTTGGTAGTACATCTAACTACCCATTAATTGCAAGGGGACCTATTGCGGGCCGAATAATCTATTGTGCCTCACAAATACAGGACACTGTAATTACCAAGGCTTACAATAATGGTCTTCCATTTACAGGATTGGCAACGAATACAGATTCTAGTGGACATCTTTTGGGAAAGTATATTTTCAAAAACGGACTAATTCAAATCATTGAAGAATTTACTCCTCAAGGAATGACATTGATAAGTTTGAACTTTATAAATGGCCTTGCACACGGAGAAAGTAAGCAATACAATTCAAATGGCAATCTCCGTTTTCTAGTCACTTATAACCTTGGGCAACGGGATGGTAAATTTTATACTCTTTGTTACACAGATGATCCAATCTGCAGAACCAGTATTAAGGAAGGTTACTACGAGTGCGGGGAAGAAGTAATTGTGAATAAAAGATGTGAATAACCCACTATCTTTTCTAAAAAATTCTACACTTATTTTTCGAAGATAGAATAATACCCTTAAAATCAATCAATTATTTTTTCTAAATTTGATTAATTTTTTTACTAAAATGAGATTTTATTCACTATTGTTTTTAATTTTTCTTGGATTTAATACAATTGCTCAAGAAATTAAGATTGATACTTTAATTTGGATGAATAAAAACCTGGATGTTGAAACCTTTCGTCATGGAGATACGATTACAGAGGCTAAATCCCTCGCGGATTGGGAGAAGTTTTCACTAAGTGGAAAACCTTGTTATAGCTATTACAACGTTGACCCTGCAAATGGTAAGACACATGGTAAAATATACAACGGCTATGCGGTTTTAGACCCAAGAGGTCTAGCTCCAAAAGGTTGGCATATTGCGACAGAAAATGAATGGGTATCTCTGACTAAGCTGAATGTAAAAAACCTCTCTTCCATCATCTATTTTGCTACAATAACCGATGCGGATTCATGGGGCTATGATCGAGAAAACACCAATCAATTGCAATTTAATGCCACACCGGCAGGAGTAATACAATTTGAAGATGTTCGTGGGTATAAATTTTCTGGTTTAACTGAATACACAGCATGGTGGACTCAGTCAAAGGGAGTATCCCCAAATACAATTAAATCTATGAGTTTAGATCCAAAGTATTATGTTCCTTTTGAAATAACTGAAGATAAACTAGAATTAGGACGATCTGTTCGATGTGTTAAGGATTGAAGATATTTGACGATTGGAATAATAAACTATCACAATGAACAAAAAAATTAAAACGATATTGAAATGAAAAATTTGGTACTTCTTGTATTTATTGCTCTGTTAAATAACTCTTTCGGTCAATTAGCCCAATGGACCCATTCCGATGGTAAAGGTTGGTTTATTGAGACAGTGCGAAAAGCAGCTAACAATAAACCTATTTGGCAAGAGTCCGGACAATTTAATTACGAAGAGCTATCCAGAACGGAGTCTGAAGTTTTACTCAAAGACATCAACGGACGATCAGACATGCAAGTTAAGATTACCAATAATGCATGTTTTTGGAAGTATCCCAACGATGTGAATTGGAATACGTTACAAAGTGGATCCTGGACGGTTAAACCTATTTTAAGAATTGAAGAAAATTGCACCAGTTCTAGAAGTAAATATTTGGAACAAAATCCTGATGTCAAAAAAGCAGGATTAGATCCTTGGGGTCATTACCAATCCTTTGGCAAAAAAGAGGGGCGAAAATGGCCGAATTGTAATGTGGATTTTTACGAAGTGACGATAGGATCTCAAATTTGGATGAATAAAAACTTAAATGCAGACAAATTTAGAAATGGAGACCCCATACCTGAAGCAAAAACTAACGAGGAATGGCAAAGAGCAAATAGTAATCAGCAACCAGCTTGGTGTTACTACAATAACGATCCAAAGAATGGCGAGAAATATGGCAAATTGTATAATTGGTATGCTGTGAATGATCCACGAGGATTAGCGCCATTAGGATGGAAGGTTGCTTTTGATGAGGACTGGAAAAATTTAATTGCAAATTATTCAGGAAACGCCAATGCAGGTTCAAAATTAAAATCTTCGAATGGAGCTGCTTTTCAAGGTGAATTAGGTGGTTTCAGAAATGGAACCGGACCTTTTGTAGATTTGGGAATTTTTGGCGATTTTTGGACCAGTCTTTCAACCGATAGCTATAATGCAGTGTATTACAAAATAGGTGCAAATAGTAATGCCATTGACAGAAGTACTAATGATAAACCAGGTGGTTTGTCTGTTCGTTGTGTAAAGGAAATGAATTCTGTAAGCACGAATAATGTTTCTTCTAGCAACAATGTATCTCAAACGGTGATTTCAACAAACTCAGCTCCTCAAACTACAAATTTAACAATCAATGGGTCACCTAGTGCGGAACACCCTCTAAATAAAATGAAATGTGAAGCATGTCTCGGTTCTGGAAAATGTAATGAATGCAACAAACTATTTAAAGTCGCAGTATATGAAAATGCTTTTAAAAATTATATGGATACTGAGGAAAAAATAAATTTAGGATTTGTAAGTTGTAAGAAATGTTTTGGTTCAGGTTACCTTCTTCGTTGTGAAAATCCAAATACAGCATTTGATGCATGTCCATGTGAAAGTTGTAATGGTGGTTGGTTAAAATGTAATAATTGTTTAGAAACCAATAAAGGGTACTGTAGAATTTGTAATGGCTCAGGAAAATCCCATTAGTACAAACCTCAAAATCATCTTAAGCCCCTATTAACGTCCATCCGAAATGAAATTAGCCATATTCTCATTTAATACAATTCTTGATTATACAAAACAGAAAAAAACCAACAAGTGTAAAACTTACCCGTATTTATCAAACGAGAGTATTTTTTTATTATTTTTACCCTTGTATTAATTACGAGCGTAAAATTTACACTTAAAGAAAATGAGCAAATTCAAAAGAGAAATACCATACAATGACTTACCGTTGCTACCTCCAAAGGCAGACATTGAGACAAAAAGCATTCTACGCAAAACCATTTCGGCAGGTAGAGCATTGGCTCATCTGAACGGAACCCTAATGAATTTGCCAAATCCAACCTTGTTTTTAGATACGATTTATTTGCAAGAAGCAAAAGCAAGTTCGGAAGTAGAAAACATTATTACAACAAACGATGAACTTTATAAATCATTAGTTGCCGACAAAAAAGTGGAAAATTCATCCACAAAAGAAGTATTGAGTTACAAAGAAGCGCTATGGCTTGGTTTGGAAGAAATAAAAAAGAAACCATTTATCACAACGAACCTTTGTATAAGTATTGTTCAGTGTATAAAACAGAATACGGCTGCTATACGTAACACGCCAGGAACAACCTTAAGCAACTCCAAAGGCGAAGTAATTTACACACCACCAATAGGTGAAGCTATTATTCGTGAGAAGCTAGCAAACTTAGAAAAGTTCATCAACGAACCTGCTGTCGATAAAGACGGAGTTCATACCATTGACCCACTTATCAAAATGGCGTTAATGCACTATCAATTTGAAGCAATTCATCCATTTTCTGACGGTAATGGAAGAACAGGAAGAATTTTATTGTTGTTGTATCTCAAACTTTCGGGCCTGCTCGACACACCAGCAATTTATTTGAGTGAATACATCATAAAAAACAAGGTGGATTATTACAAGCGTTTGCGAGATGTAACCGAAAACAACGACTGGGAAAATTATATTTTGTATATGTTGGATATGATTGAAGAAACTTCAAAAATAGGGATAGAGCGATTGAATAAAATCGTTATTGTCATGACAAACACATCAGACGAAATCAAAGTAAAACTCCCAAAAATTTTTTCGAAAGACTTGGTGGAGATTTTATTTCGCTTGCCTTATACCAAACGCCAACATTTGATCGATGAAAATATCGGAAACCCTAAAACAGTTGGAAATTATTTGATGATGTTAGAAGAAAATGGATTTTTGAAATCAATAAAAGTTGGAAAAGAAAAATTGTATTTAAACCAACGTCTATTGAAAATTCTGGAAGACAACTAAATGGGTAAGCTACCCCTGAACAGTAACATTTACGAATCAAGGTACGTCCTTAATAACCGATTTAATTTCCCCCAACCCCCCGAAAAAATCAGACTTTGTATAGACACATCTTAGATAGCGTCAAGGTCCGATAATTCGTTACTCCTCTCTAAAAGGCTTACCCGAATCATAGGCTCAGGTTTTTTTGTGCCGTAAACTCGAGATACGTATTTTGATAATTCCAATGGTGTAAAATTCCTAAAAGGACATCAGGTTAATAAGTTTTAGGAATTTTGTTAACTTTGTTTTATGAAAAAAATTGTTCGGAAGCGTTATTTAGATAAACTATCTGTTCTCAAAGATAAGAATTTCATCAAGGTAGCAACTGGAGTTAGAAGATGTGGAAAATCAACTTTAATGATCCAATTTCAAGATTTGTTGCGCAATGAGAATGCCAATGTTTCCATTTTGGCAATCAACATGGATATGCCCGATTTTCGTTTTTTAGCCGAGAAAAACTGGAAAGAAATTTATGATTATATTCTTGAAAATCTAAATCCTAAAGAAACAAATTATGTATTCATTGATGAAGTTCAGAACGTTCCGGAATTTGAAAAACTGTTGGAGGGGTTATATGTTCATCCTGATATAGATTTGTATGTTACGGGGTCCAATGCTTTTCTACTTTCCAGTGAATTGGCAACATTATTAACAGGCAGGGCATTTGAAATAAATGTACTTCCTTTTTCTTTTTCCGAATACCTAGAATTTACAGAAAAACACACGAACCCAGACCGTGCTTTTGCAGAATACATTCAAACAGGTGGTTTCCCTGAGGCGGTAAGATTATCAGCAGAAGGAAATTTTTTCGCAACGGAATATTTGCAAACTGTTTTTAGAAATATCTACGAGAATGACATTTCTATAAGACATACCATTTATGGAGAAGAGTCTTATCAAGAGGTTGTGAACTTTCTAATAGATTCTGTTGGATCTACTGTATCAGCAGGAAACATCGCCAAGGTGTTAACGGCGAATAAGAAGAAAATTGATAACAAAACTGTTTCCAAATACATCGATATATTGGTTGAGTCGTACCTTTTCTACAAAGTTAATCGCTATGATGTCAAAGGAAAACAACATTTAGCAACACAAGAAAAATACTATTTGGTTGATTTAGGTTTTCGAAATGCCATGCTTGGCAAAGAACTAGCAAGTGATGCAGGTCATCTTTTAGAAAATATTGTTTATTTGGAACTCATCCGACGAAATTACCAAGTTTGGATTGGAAAAGTCAACAATTTAGAAGTTGATTTTATTGTTCGAAACAATGATGGATTTACGCAATACATTCAAGTATCACAAACAGTTCAAGACAAAGGAACCTTAGAAAGAGAATTGACACCGCTAAATACCATTCCAGACCATTTTGAAAAATTATTGATTACAATGGATTATGATACTGGAACGTATAATGGAATAAAAAAAATAAATGCCATAGACTGGCTCCTCAATAAATGAAATTAATCCACTTCTTTGAAACGCCCTTATAAAGAGCTAAATTCAAGAACTTCAATTTGTTCCAACCCCTCCCAAATTATGCGTTGTCTTGACATATAGGAGATATCGTCAAGGTTCGATAATTCGATACTCCTCTCTACAAGGCTTACCCGAATCATGGCTCAGGTTTTTTTATGCAGTAAACTCAATCAAGCCCAAGGATTGAACGAAGGATTAAGGCATAAAAAAAGAGTTGTGAAGCAATTCGGTTTTCCTTGATATGCCCCCAATAACGTCATCCTGACCGAGGGAAGCAAGAGTCAGGATATTCGTGTCCCCGCTACCAGAAAAGACTCATGAGTTAAATTAATTGGTGATTCTTTTATTTGTCACTCCGAATTACTTGGTATATCCCACCTTTGCTCCTTCTCAATTCGACTTAAAATCAAGAAAAAACATTATTACAAAAACTTTGTTGTGAAAGAGTAAATTATTGTAAAATGAAATTTGTTTACCTATCTCACATCGTAAATGTACTTGTTGCTGGAATGATGGGCTCTCTCCTATTTTTCAACTCGAATAGCCAGATTATAGAAGTTTTTGGGACTCAAACTCCTGCTCGACAAATTCTTTCGTGCGTGTATTTATCCATCGCCAGTTTGAGTAGCGTGGCACTGATTTCAAAGCGCAAAACTATAAGTATAGCAATTGTATTATTCCCAGTTCAAATAGTCTATAAAATCTTAACGCTTATTGCTGTTTCAGATATATTAAATCCCGTTCCCTGGTCTAACTTAGCAGTAAGTATTTTACATGCTTATTCACTTTATTTGATTTATAAAAATCATCTTCAGGATAAAACTGTCAATTAGCATCTATAAAGAGTCGTTAGCATTTAAGGAGACTGGATTTTTAATAATACGGTTCTCATCCGACCAATTCTGATAGTGAAAGCACATGAACATTTAGATTGATTTTTAACTTCGATTAGTCCGTTTTTAGAGATCGATTTCTGAACGATTGATAAGTAGCAGTATAAGTTGTAATTTTGATACATATTGAGTTATGGCATTTAGATACAAGTTAGCGGTCAGCTCAAAACCTAAATCAATAAAAAAGTATAATGAATATAACCATCATAGGCGCCTCAGCTGGAATTGGATTAGAAACAGTAAAAAGAGGAATAAATAGAAATCATTCAATAACAACCCTTTCTCGATCTGAAATTAATTTAGAGGAGAATAAATCATTGAACATGATACTAGGCGATGCAACTAATAAAGCTGATCTATTAAAATCAATCCAAAACGCAGATGCCTTAATCATAACATTGGGAACAAGTAAGAATATGAAAACTACGACCCTTTTTTCTGATTTCGCTAAATTAATCGTGGAAATACACAAAGAAAACAAAATAGATATCCCAGTTATTTTTGTTACCGGATTTGGAGCTGGAGAAAGTAAAAATTATGTTTCTTGGCTTGTAAAGATGTTTTTAAAATACTTTTTAAAAGACGTTTATGCTGACAAGACTAAAATGGAAGAAATCATCACGAATTCAGATCTGAATTGGACAGTTGTGAGGCCAGGAAGGCTATTAGACAATGAATTAACAGAAAAATACCGTATTGAAAACAGACTTTATAAAGGAATAAATATAGGTGGAATTAATCGAGCTGACGTAGCAGACTTTTTAATAAAACAAGCTGAAAATCAAACTGAATTAAAAAAGTACGTTGGTATTTCCGGGAAATAAGTAAAAATATAAGCCAAGTATCTAATTGTACCAATAAGAAATCGTTGATTTAATCTTCCAGAGAAAAATTGTGTTAAAATTCGCCACCTACATCAAGCTATTAAACCGTTAATTTATTTATTTTTCAAACTTGAAAAAGTTTCTTACTAGCCAAATTCAAGAAGTTTAACCTCCCCTATCCCTCCCAAATCATGCGTTGTCTTGACATATCAAAAATAGCGTCAAGGCTCGGAAATTTGTTGTTCCTCTCTTCAAAGAAATGAAAGATATGATTAATGTTTATCGTTTATTTTGAATGTCTGGATAATCTTTTATTAAGAACAACGTAAATAGAATTCTTAACGTTTGAAAGACGTAAGAAAAGGTTATTGTTCTAATAATTGTTTTAATTTTTCAGAATCATTTTCATAACCGATTAACCAAGAAGGGACAATCCGCATAATTTGATTTCGCGGTAAATTAACATGTACAAAATCCAATTTTGAACTTTTATAGGTACTGAATGAGATAACATCTTTTCTTGACACACAGTTATAGCCACCATTTACAAAATGCGTTACAATAAAGGCAGGTGTAATCCATAATCCAAAATTGATTTCGCCTAAGGCTACTTTTTTTTGAATTCTTTGATTGTTGTTAAATACTTTTTTACAAATCAAAAATAATAGCGCAAAAAACAAGAATATCACCCCTAATATTGCCACTCCTTCTGTCCTAAATTCACCTTGAGAATTCCATTTTATTGTTTCTTGAAACAATTGAAATGCAAAAAAAACAAAGGTGCTAATAGTACCGAATAAACAGATATTATAAGGTATTTTAATAATATGAGCTGTGTTGCTGTATCCTTCGATATAGGTTATGTTTGGGTGTTCTTTTGAATTAAATCGTTTTGAAACGAGTAATTGTATTTCAGGAGATAAACGTTCAAATTTGTTGATAATGAAACTATTCATGATTTTTTGCTTTTATGGCTTTTACTATTTCTTCAAATAATTCTTCGCCCTCTTCCTGAATTAAATCAGCCAACGTATGGTTATATCTGGAGTCTGCTTTCGTTAAAAATTTCTCAAACGAATATTGTACAATTCTATAATGTCCTATTTCATCAAAAACGATAATTATGCTTTTATCCATAAGAAAAATCGTTTTATAGTTGCCTTTCCATTGTTGAATTGCTTGTGCGTTTATCGCATCTTTATAATACAAGTCTTCTAATTCATGATTGCTATAATTCAAAAAATCATATTTCTTCCACTTTAACTCTTCTCTCTTTTTCAATTCCTCTAATTTCTCTAATTCAGCTTTCTTTTGCTTCAAAACATCGGCTTTTAACGCTCGCTCCATTTTATATTCCTTTTTAAAATCAGGTAGAATAAAAACTAGTGTAAAAAACAAAAAAGTCCATAAAAGAAGTGCCCCATATTGAATTATCAAAAAAGTTTCATCCTCTTTATTTAGAATTATTTCATTTGGATCATCGGGATTGTAATAAATATCTAATACAGAATACTTCTCTTTATAATTAATTGCATACTGTTTTGCTTTTGCAGATTCGTAAGCTTGAAATAATTTTATCTGCAGACTGGTTTTATAACTTTTATTATTCAAGCTAAAATTTACTTTTGCCATAACCCGCCATTCATGAATTTTCGTAGAAGCTATTCCGTAATTTTGAAACTCATAAGGGTATACATCTATTATTTGTACTTGGGTAGGAAGGTATTTTCCAAACAACTTAGATTGAAGCATTTTTCCTTCGTACGAAAAAAGGAGCAAAAGAGAAAACACTAAAAGCAAAATGCTTATAAGAATGACTAATAGTTTTACTTTAAACGTTATTTTCACTTGAATTTTATTTAAATTTTAATTCTATAAAAATTGCCTAATCCATACATTTTAAAGATCAAACAAAAAAAAGCGATCTTGTCTCCTTTGTAATTACTTTTTTATACCTGTAGAATTCTCTTTATTTAAAATAAATCGTGTCTTTCCGTTTCTACATTTAATCTTCTTAAAATCACTAAAAAAAGGTAATCAATTCAAATTTAACAAAATACAGAGATATAACCTCCTTAATTTACAATCAAACGTAATTTTGATTGTTCAAACAAATAGATCCGAAAATAAGATTTATTCTACTAGTTGAACGTATTGTGCTATTCTTATTTGTATTTTTAGTTTACAATGTTTCTAAATAGTTGGATTCCCAATGTACTAACTCTCCGAGCCCACCAAAAACAGATTCGTCTACCGCGCAGAATGACACAAACCATATTTGCTTCAATGTTATTTTTCTGTTAACATGTAGGATCATTCATTCAATTCATTTTAAATTTAAATTGTGAAACGTTTAAAAAATTTCAATATGAAATTCATTCTTATACTATTTATCTCAATTATTTCTTTTTCAATTGTTGCGCAAACACCGATGAAAGAAATGAAATTTGGAACTCAAACATGGGTCGTAACCAATCTAAACACCTCCAAATTTGTCAATGGCGAAATTATACCTCAAGCAAAAACGGCAGCTGAATGGAAAAAAGCCGGTGAGGAACGCAAACCTGTTTGGGCATATTACAATTATATAGCTGAAAACGGTAAAAAGTACGGCAAAATATATAATTGGTATGCCGTGAACGACAAACGTGGATTAGCTCCGAAAGGATACAAAATTCCTTCAGAAGCAGATTGGAAAATACTTATTGACTATTGCGGTGGAATTATGGACGCAGGTAAAAAACTAAAAAGTATGAGCGGTTGGAAAGACAATGGAAATGCATCTGCGCCCAATGGATTCAATGGGTTACCTGGTGGATTTTGTTTAGATGATGGTACTTTTTCAGGGCTTGAGACAGCAGGAGGATGGTGGACATCTTCAGAGGGACAATATGAAAATAGTGCTTGGGATCGGTATTTAGAGGCTGAAAAAAATACTTCAGAAACGTATTCAGAATCAAAATCATTGGGTTTCTCCGTTCGCTGTATCAAAATCAAGTGATGGCTCATTTAGTTATTAAAATAACTAT
This sequence comes from Lishizhenia tianjinensis, assembly GCA_943330745.2. Classification (GTDB taxonomy): domain Bacteria; phylum Bacteroidota; class Bacteroidia; order Flavobacteriales_D; family Crocinitomicaceae; genus UBA952. The sequence continues at coordinate 82,900 of CALQIX020000011.1, read as the reverse complement.
TCGACAGTACCATGCTGAAAAATAAAGCTGTTTTCTATTTCGTGTTTTCATTGCTTTTTCAATCAGGATTGATAGGTCAAAATATAAACCTTGTTGTATTCAATAAAACGGGTCACAATCTAGATTCTGTTTCATTTAATCATATTGAATTGGGGAATATCACGAAGGATTCTTCAGTGGTTTTTTCAAAAATAAATGAAATTACACTGCTCGGAGATGTTCCTTTACATATACCATTCGGGATTATTGAAGGAAAAAAAAGACCCTTGAATTTAACTCCTTGTGGAACGAAATCAAAGAAAAAGAAAGAAGGAATATTTGTGTTTGATATACTTATTTATGAAACTGAAGGCGAATACCGGCTATATTGGAGGAAGCATGAGTAAGGCTTTGTTCATAAACAGATTCTGAAAAAGAATGAGTAAACAACCTATCTGAGCAAATGAGACAACCTTTCTGAAATTAAATTTATCTCACAAGAAAAAACTACTTTTAGCATCTAATCTACAAATACTTTTTATGAAAAAATTTATACTATTTTCAGTCCTTCTTTTTAGTCAAATTGGACTCTCCCAAAGCTATAATACGATGTGGATTCCCGATACCCTATCTGGAACGAACTTTAACCTAACGATCAAAGATACATTTGCTCAAATTGTGAATACCGGAAACCAAACGATAACGGGAGGAATCAACGGTGAATTCTGGGGACCAACACTTTTTATCAATAAAGGAGATACGGTTCATATGAATGTTTCTAATAATTTGAACGATTCAACCACCATACATTGGCACGGAATGCACTTACCTGCGGTTATGGATGGAGGACCTCATCAAATCATACCTCCAGGTACAACTTGGCAACCGTATTGGGAAGTGAAAAATCAGGCTTCAACATTGTGGTATCACCCACACATGCATGAAATGTCTCAAGAACAAATAACGAAAGGAATTGGAGGTTTCATTATTGTTCGTGATGCGGCAGAATCAGCCTTAGCACTTCCAAGAAAATATGGCGTAGATGATATTCCGATTATGATTACTGATCGAGACATTAATACGCAACATCAATTTTCTATTGTTCCTTATGGTGATAGTATCATGGCAAACATGACCTTGCGTGCCCAATATTCGGTACCCGCTCAATATGTGCGTCTACGTTTGTTAAATGGTGCCATAGAAACATCATACAACCTTGGTTTTAGTGATAACAGATCGTTTTATGTAATCGGAACAGATGGAGGATTGTTAAATTCTCCCGTACTAATTAATGGCGCCACCCCACGTTATTTGTTATCAGCAGGTGAGCGTGTTGAAATTATGGTAGATTTTTCGGGTCAATCCGGTAATTCGGTTTTCCTAAAAGCATACAATCAGAGTTTAGGGAATTTCATTCCAGGTGGCGAAAGTTTTCCAAATGGTCCGTTTGCTAGTTTCCTTGGGCACACAAATTATAACATTGTAAAATTAAATGTAACGAGTGCTACCTCAAATCCAATTACCTCCGTTCCGGCAACGTTGGTGAGTAATAGTTATCCCGTAGAGCAAGATGCTGCGCTGACAAGAACAATTACTTTAAGCGATAGCTCAGGAGTTACAAGCGTTCCGATTCTTGGACCAAATGCATTTATTTTGGGTCATCAACTTTTTAACTTTAATACGATAAATCACTCAATTCCATTAAATCAAACGGAAATTTGGGAATTGAAAAGCACATCTATTTTCGCTCATCCGTTCCACATTCACGATGTTGAATTTAAAATCTTGACCATAAACGGAGCCACTCCCCCAACCTATCAGCAAGGCTGGAAAGATGTAGTGCTAGTTGAAGGAGGGAAAACCGTTCGATTCATTGCGAAATTCGATGATTACGCTGATCCAACTCATCCATTTATGTATCATTGTCACATTGCGTTGCACGAAGATGAAGGGATGATGGGTCAATTTGTTGTTACCGATGCATCTGGATTGGATGAAATCAAACCCACTGAAATTGATTTTACTATTTATCCAAATCCTACGAATGAACGCATTTTCTTTTCATTTGCAGATGAAACCACGGACGTATATTATTTATCAATTAAGAACTTAAGTGGGAAAACAGTTTTAATGTTACCAAAACCTCAATTAGAGAATGGAATTGATGTTTCAAACCTGAAAAAAGGAGTTTATTTTGTTGAACTAACCGATAATAAAACGAAATCGAAAACCACACGAAAAATTGTTATTGAATAGAGAAAAAAAATGAAAGCCATAATTTATTTTCTTTTTCTGATTTCCCCCTTTCTATCTTTCAGTCAAACGAATGAAATAACCAACTTCACACTAAAAAATGTGAATGGAAAACTAGTTTCACTTTCAGATTATCCTGAAGCAAAAGGATTCATAATTATTTTCACGTGCAATCATTGTCCTTTTGCAAAACTTTATCCCGAACGGTTGAATATATTGAATGATCGTTATAAAAAACTCGACGTTCCTTTACTTGCTATTAGTTCCATGGACACTATAAATTATGAAGATGATACGTTTCTCTTAATGATTCAAAAAGCAAAAAGAGAGAAATTCAAATTCCCCTATTTATACGATGCTGATCAATCTATTGCAAAACTATTTGGAGCACAAAAAACGCCGCATGCCTTTGTAATTTGGAAGAAAGCAGGTCATTTTGAAATCAAATACAGCGGTTCGATTGACGATAATGGAATGCATCCCAAACAAGTAAAAAATGAATATATTCGGCTTGCAGTTGATGATTTATTACAAGGAAAACCGGTGACCATCCCTGAAACCTTAACAATTGGTTGTCAAATATATTTTAGGAAGTAGTTTTTGTTCAGGTTAACTACCTTCCAAATTCCAAAAATAACGTTTGAATAGGTGAAATAAATTCAATATAAAAATGCTTTTCAAACTAGGTTAGCTTTTCCTAAACTCTATTAAAGAATAAGTATTTTTTAGAACTAAAAGTTATTGCTTGACAACTCTAATAGTCAGTCTTTCTTTACCAATTTGAAGGAAGTATAAACCAATGTTTAACTCTTTTAGCGTGATTTGTGATTGTATTCCCTTTAGTTGACCTTCCATTAACTTTCTACCACCACTGTCGATCAACACATAGTCCTCATTACTTTCAGCTGATAATGTAATGTAAAGCAGATCATTTGTTGGATTAGGGTACACAATAACCCTTCTTTCAACTGCTTCATCAATACCGGTAAAAGATAATGTGAGATTAAGGGTAATCGTACTATCGCAGCCTTCTGAATTTGGAATTACTTGGGTAAACGTACCAGATTGGTTGTAGGTTTGTCCGTTCAGGATGTATGAATCTATTGCAGATTCATTTAAAACAGATGAACTTGGCTGGTTGATTGTCAAATAAAGTGTTCGGGAAGACAAGCACCCTGAAGCATTGGTGAAAGATGTTATATAAATTCCGTCCTGAGTATAAGTTTGACCGTTTACGGGCCATGTATAACTTCCGCAATTAGTAACAGTTTCAGAAGTATCCGTAGGTTGATTGATAGTCAGGTTCAAGGTGATAATAGAATCGCAACCAGCTACATTTGAAATAGTAGTTGTGTAAATTCCCGACTGCGAATAGGTTTGACCATTTAACGGCCAAGTATAACTTTCACACGCTGTATTTGAGATAGAAGCAGCGCTTGGCGATGAAACCAAAATGTTAACCGTACTTGTATCAGAGCAAGTGCCGTTATATGCGATTAATGTTATTTGATACACCCCTGGGTTTTGAAATATTCTGCTGGCATTCACTGAATTACTGAAGCTCGTTCCATCTACAAACCAGTTTTGCGTTGCTGCTCCAGTTGAGGAATTGGTAAAATTGACAGTTCCATTTGTGCAAATTGATGTCATGGAAGTTGTAAAGCTGGAATTGATTGTGCAATTTGCTATTGAAGAGCATAAAACAGATTTAACAGATAGCGTATTGCGGGTTGCAGTAGCAGGCGTAATTTCTGCTCCTCCTGTTGAATTATTGCCTGCAGTACTTGTTATTGTACTTGGGCTTGTAGTTGTAAATCCTGTACCGTTAATCTCATTGCAGCCTACAATACCGTTCGCATCAGATTTCAAAAAGAACATATCTTTATCTCCCGCCCCAAAACTTGTTGTATATCCGCAAAAAACAAAAGAATTACCAATAGGACGTACATAAGACCCCTGATCATCACCAGCCGCCCCGTATCCTTTTGTCCACAATAATGTCCCATTCGCATTTGTGCGATACAAGGCTACATCAATACTTCCGGTTCCAAAGCTAGCAGACCTACCACACAATATAAAACCACCGTCTGGAGTTTGCCTCGCACACTGGGCGCGATCTTCTCCTGATTTGCCATAAGTTTTACTCCATTGAAGAACTCCATTGACATCTGTTTTAATTAAGTAAGCGTCCCAATTCCCCGCCCCATAACTGTTTGTTGTTGCGCCTATAATGAAACCATTATCGGTAGTTTGCTGAACCGTATAACCGATATCGTATGAACTACCACCATATGTTTTTTTCCATTGTACAACTCCGGCTGCATTTAATTTTACAAGATAGACATCAGAAAAATTAATATCTACCGCACTGGTGTATCCGACTACTATGAATCCACCGTCATTTGTTTCTTGAACTTCCCTTCCAGCATCCATAACGCTAACAGTTCCTGCAGAGCCAATGGTAGTTGTCCATTGTACAGATCCAAAAGCATTCACTTTTAATACATACACATCATCTCCTCCAGAACCGAATGACTCTGTGGTTCCGGTAATAATAAAACCGCCATCAGAAGTTTCTCTAACGGAATAACCTTTGTCAGAAAAACCTATTGAACCTCCGTATTCTTTTGACCATTGAACAATCCCATTCGCATTAGTTTTTATTAAATATACATTGCCGTCCCAATCTGTTGTTGTCGTATGTCCAACAGCGATAAACCCCCCGTCACTTGTAGTATCCACGTCTTGTAACTCATCGTACAGGACATTACCGTATGTTTTGGTCCAAAGAGTATCACCATTGCTATTAAATCTGGACATGTAACATTCCCAGCCACCTGTTCCGAAGCTGAAGGTTCTACCCGCTACAATATAACCGTTATCATTAGTTTGCTGAAACGAATACGCAAATTCTTCTTGGGCCCCACCCAAAGTTAGTTGAAAAGTATTTTGGCTGAATACAACACAAAACTGAAATGTTAATGAAATAAGAATTAGATATCGCATACTAGTTGTTTATTAAAATTAGTAAAATTTCTACCCGCTGAAATTAAACCTAGCAAGCTATCAAAATTTATTTTGTTAAGTTATTTGTTCATTTACCGTAGGGAACGAAATTTTTAAAAAAAATAAATTTACAAAATTTTCTACAATTTATAGCAATTCAAACTTGTTAAATCTCTTGCTTCCAAATTAGGTTTTAAATTTTGAAGTTGCCATTTGTTTGAATAATCATAAATGAGGACAGTTTTTATCGTTTTAATACTTCTTCCATGAAATAAAGCTGATATCTCGTTGAATTTCAATAAATTGATTTAGGTTATACGCAGAGCCTCTCAGAATAGACATTGCTCCATTTTTTTTGATTCACTTACTTGGCAAACCAGTAACCATCCCTAAAACCGTCAAAATAGATTGTTATATATATTTTAGAAAGTAGAGTTGACGTTTCCATTTCTCAGTCAAAAATTACAGTAAATAAAAAAAGCGATTCCTTTCAGAATCGCTTTTGCAGTATTTCGTTGGCAATGCCTTATGCCAAAATATTCATTCCATCCAACACGTCCATCACACCTTTTACAGCTTCCGCGGATTCATTCAACAATGCTTTTTCTTCGGCATTCAAGTCGAGTTCAATGATGCGCTCGATTCCATTTTTACCAAGTACAACAGGAACACCTAGGTAGATGTCTTTCAGACCATACTCTCCTTGTAACCAAGCACAAACTGGGAAAATTCGTTTTTGATCACGGATAATAGCCTCCACCATTTGAGCGGCAGCCGCTCCCGGCGCATACCACGCAGATGTACCCAATAATTTAACCATTTCACCTCCTCCAAATTTGGCTCTTTCAATGATCGCGTCCAATTTATCTTTCTCAATTAACTCAGTAACTGGTATTCCAGCAACTGTAGTGTAACGAGGAAGTGGAACCATTGTATCTCCATGTCCACCCATCAATACTGCTTGAATATCTTTTGGAGAAACGTTCAATTCAGTAGCTAAAAAAGCACGGTATCTAGCAGTATCCAATATACCCGCCATTCCAAAAACTTTTTTAGAATCCACTTTTGCCGTCAAGTAAGAACAATAAGTCATTACGTCCAACGGATTTGAAACGATGATTAAAATAGCATCTGGCGAGTGTTTAATTACGTTTTCCGTAACGGTCTTAACGATACCTGCATTGGTCGCGATAAGGTCGTCACGAGACATTCCCGGTTTTCTTGGTAAACCAGAAGTAATAACAACTACATCAGAATTTGCTGTTTTTGAATAATCATTGGTAGATCCAATTGTTCTTGAATCATACATATTTATTGGCGACGTTTGCCAAATATCCAACGCTTTCCCTTCTGCAAATCCTTCTTTGATGTCTAATAAGACAATTTCATTCGCAATTTCGCGATGAGCCAAAACGTCTGCGCATGTGGCACCAACATTCCCAGCTCCAACTACCGTTACTTTCATTGTGGTTTGATTTAAAGTTTAATATTAAAATAGATCGCACGAATTTACTACTTTTCAGAAAATATCGCTTATTTTGACCTAAAATAAATCGAATAGGCAACCAACCACAACCAACAGCGTTAAATAAGGGATAACTTGGAGAAAATTGAGGAACTCAGACATATCGTAGATGGATGTATCAGAAATGAACGTCGCGCACAAGAACAATTGTTCAAACTGTATTACGGAAAAATGTTAGCTGTTTGCAAACGATACATGAGTGATCATGATTCGGCTCAAGAAGTTCTTCAGGAAGGATTTATTAAGGTCTTTGACAAAATTGGGATTTTTGATTTTAAAGGTTCGTTAGAAGGTTGGGTGCGCCGTGTTATTGCCAATACAGCAATAGATGCCATACGTAAAGCAAAACGTAATCCTTTTTTACCTGACAATGATTTTCATTTTAAGCAAGAAGCAGTGGATGAAATGATTGATAAGGAAGATTGGGAGCATACTGAACTAAAGGCAGAAGCAGCTGTGGAAGCCATTCAAAAATTATCACCTGCTTATCGAACTGTTTTTAATTTGTATGTAATAGAAAATTATTCACACAAAGAAATTGCAGAATTACTCGGAATTAACGAAGGAACATCAAAATCCAATTTGGCCAAAGCAAAAATGAATTTGCAAAAATTATTAAAAAAGAAATACAGTTCGCACTTTTGATATGAAAGATAAAATGGAACATACGCTAAAAAGCCTTCTTGAAAACCAGGAATTACCTTATAATTCTGCTGCATGGGATACTATGAAGCAAGCCCTAGATGCTAAAATGCCTGTTACAAATCCAACAAATTGGTACAAATGGTTGCTAGGTGGAGCTGCAATTACTGTTATTGCGGTTAGCTCGTATTTTTTCATTCAAAAAGAAAAAGCAATTCCAGTGCAAACTGCCACTACAACTAAAATTGAAAAACAAATTCAACCTGATAAAAAAGACAAGTCAAACACAAGGACTAATGTTTCAGTAAAAAAAGTATTGAGCCCAGCTACTTCAGTTCTAACTGAAAAATCTCATTTTATCCAAACGGATATTAAGCTCATTGCATCAACACATGATGATGTTACCAAAATGACATCGATTTTAGAGCAAAGCATTGAAATACAAGAAGTTGTTATCGATCAAACGGATCTAGAGCCAATTTCAAGTAAAAAAGAGATAACCCATATAAATTCAACCAATCAAAAAGAAGAATTAACTACAAATTCTACGTTGATTACTGCTGTAAACATGTGTTTGGGTGAGCGGCAACTTCTTGAAAATAAGAATGACTTTGCTGTTTCCGTTTTTAAACAAAACTCAAACCAATTGATTGCAACAATTGATGCTAAAAAATCTATGTCCTTTGAAGCTAAGGAACAAGGAACATATTTATTTGTGGAAAAAAACAAGCCGGTTGTTGAAGGTGCAAACTCATTTGAAGTTAAAAACAGCCCAAAACCGACCTTGGAAATTGAATCAGAAATCCGTTATGAAAAAGGGGTCCCTACGCTGAAAGCGAGCACTGATGCTTCCAATTCAGTTCAATGGACAGTTAATAATTTGGAATTAAATTCAACTAAAAGCGAGCTAGATTTTAATCCGTTTAAAGCTGGTACTTACTCTGTCTCTGTAAAAACATTAAACGAAGGGTGCATCGTTAGCCAAACTTCCAAAGTGAATGTAGATAACGAATATAACTTAATGGCTGTTAATGCTTTCAATCCTAACTCATTAGAACCTCGTAACCAAACTTTTATTCCATTTGCATTAACGCAACGTGATGTAAAATTCACGCTATTAATTTTAGATCCAAAAGATGGTGGTGTAATGTATCAAACTGAAGACGCATCACAACCTTGGAATGGCATTGACAAAAGAACTGGACAGCTTGCACCTTCTAATCAAGCTTACATTTGGAAAGTGCGCATCGCCAATCCATTACCAGGTGAATCAACAGAATATAAAGGAACAATTACCAAACTTTAGGTGTTCAAACTATAAACAAGAATGCCCGTTTCCTTCGATTCGGGCTTTTTTATTTCACCTTGTAAACCGCATAAATTGAATATCTTTGCACCATGCGTATTGATATTTTAACGGTTTTACCTCAATTACTGGAAAGTCCATTTTCAGCTTCTATTATGCAACGAGCTCAAGACAAAGGTCATGTAGAAATTCATGTGCATAACATTAGAGATTATTCAACAGATAAGCATAAAAATGTGGATGATTATCAATATGGGGGTGGCGCCGGAATGGTACTTTCTATAGAGCCTATTGCTGCAGTGATTGAAGAACTGAAAAGCGAACGTTCCTACGATGATATTATTTACATGACACCTGACGGCAAAGTGTTGGGGCAAAGCGATTGCAACACCTTGTCCTTATCCAAAAACTTGATGATTCTTTGCGGACATTACAAAGGAGTGGACGAGCGCATTCGTGAACATTACATTACAAAAGAAATCTCAATTGGTTCGTATGTATTATCAGGCGGGGAATTAGCCGCTGCGGTTGTCGTGGATGCTGTTGTACGCTTAATTCCCGGGGTATTAAACGATGAAACATCGGCATTAACAGACAGTTTTCAAGATAATTTACTTTCTCCTCCTGTTTATACGCGCCCTCCAGAGTTCAATGGATGGAAAGTGCCAGAAATTTTACTATCCGGAAATTTGCCTGCCATCGAAAAATGGCGCGAAGAACAAGCCTTGCAGCGCACGCAGGATAGAAGACCCGATTTATTAGATTAACACACATGGATTCACTTACTCAAATTGTTTTAGGAGCAGCGGTTGCAGAGGCTGTTGGAGGAAAGAAACTTGGAAATAAAGCACCACTTTGGGGAGCAATTGCCGGCACTATTCCTGATTTAGATGTACTTCTTCGCTTCATTTATCACCCAATTGATGCAGCTTTGGTTCATCGAGGGTTCTCCCACTCCATACTTTTTGCGGTATTTTTTAGTCCGATTTTCGCATACATTGTCCATCGCATTTACAAGCAAAAATTTCTTTATAAAACGTGGTTTTGGCTTTTCTTTCTCGGAATCATAACACACCCTATGTTGGACATGTTCACAAACTACGGAACTCAATTTCTTTGGCCCTTGGATTACCGAATTACCTTCAATACGGTTTTTGTCATTGACCCCTTGTATACGATTCCATTCGGACTTTGCATACTCATTATTCTATTTTTAAAACCCATCAATCGTTGGAGATCAAAAATCAATTGGTTTGGGATTTACTATTCTAGCGCCTATTTAATTGGGGGAGTAATTGTGAAATTAATCATTTTATCTAATTCAACTAATTATTTCAGTAAAGCAAATTACTCAACTAAAAATGAAATGGTTACACCCATGCCATTAACGAGTTTTTATTGGATGATTCTTGGAGAAGATGAAACAAATTATTATATAGGTTACAAATCTATTTTCAAACCTTTCAACCCGAAGGAGGTAGATATCATACCTAAAAACCAGAAAAAACTTGACTCGTTGACTTGGATTGGAAAAGACTATTCAGACCAGTTAAAATTCATTTCAAATGGCTATTACAATTTAGCAATCAAAAAAGACACTGTTATTTTCCAAGACCTTCGATTTGGAATAACGAGTCAACTCACCAACGGAAGGGTGAAATCACCGATTATGGGCTTCCAACTAGTACATAAAGAAAATAAAGTAACTCAAGTTGAAATGAGCCGAGGAAAAGACCTTTTCAAATTCGTAGATTTTAAGGCATATTGGAATAAGATTTTCAATTAGCATGCTTAAAAGACAATCAGCTTGCATTTCAGAATAAATCGTAAATTCGTATATTAAAATTAGTTGAATGACACAAGAATGGATTTCTGAATTCAATCCAGCCAGCGAAGAGCAATGGAAATCACAACTTTTGAAAGAGTTAAAAGGTGACGTATGTAAATTAGAGATCCAAAACAAACTGGAGGAAATCAATTATTCAGCTTTCTATCACCCTGACAATCAGAAAAAACAATTATCGGATACTAATTTTCTCCCTATTCAAAGAGGCTTTCAAAAAAGCACAAACCTTTGGCGTAATGGAATTCAACTATTAATATCGAACGAAAAAGAAGCAAATAAGAAAGCATTACAAGCTTTGATGCAAGGATGTGATTTTATTCATTTTATTTCAACCGGCTCAACGAATTGGCAGCATGCTTTGGAAGGCATTGGATTAGCTTTTATTCATACAACCTTTACCTTAATAAATCCAACTGAACTTCAGGAGTTGTTACAAGTAATCGGACAAGAAAATATCAACCATTGTTCCTTTGACCTCCCTGAAGAATGTACTGATGTAACTGAGATTAAAGATTTAATTAAATACAATCAATTTCCTGTTTTTCAAATAGATGGTTTTTCAATTAATCAATGTGGAGCCAATGTAATTCAAGAGCTTGGGTTTGTTGCCGTGCAAGCGCATTCTCGATTAGTTCAACTCATAAATTTAGGTCTTACGATTGATGAAGCAGCTGCTTGTATTCATTTCCGTTTAGGCGTGGGGACAAATTATTTTGTGGAAATAGCGAAATTTCGAGCAGTAAAAATCATTTGGGCAAATATCCTTAAACAATACTCACCTATTCACACTTGCTCATACACGTGTCAAATAACTGCTGAAGTGGGTTGGGTAAACAAATCATTAAAAGATCCCAACACTAATTTACTAAGACAAACCACTGAAGCGATGAGTGCTATTTTAGGAGGTGTTGATCGCTTAATAATACACCCATTTGATGCTTGTTCACAGCATGGAACATCGGAATTCTCACAAAGAATGGCTTTAAATATTTCAAACCTTTTGCAAGACGAGAGTTATTTTTCTGCTGTTGCTGACCCACTTGGTGGAAGTTATGCAATTGAAGGGTTAACCGAGGATATTTCAATTAAAAGCTGGAATCTATTTAAGCAAATGGATGCTTTACCTGAGAACAATCAACAACTCAAGTGGAAAGAACTCATTGAAAACAAAGCAAAACAACGCATAGAATTAATCAGGACTTCTGAATCGATACTTATTGGAATAAATAAATTCATGAACCTACAAGTAGAAGGTACTAATTGGGCAAAATCAAACACGTTTAAAAACATGAATTTCTTACGCCTTGAAACTGAAATCCAATGAAAAAAGTAGATTTTAACAATATTGAATTAGATTTAAGTATTACTTCAAGTAAACTAGGTGAAACCAACTCATTTTCAACAGCTGAGAACATCGATTTAAAATCAATATATGTTGAAAAAGACACTGTTGATCTTCGTCACTTACAATTCGTTTCAGGGATTGCTCCAAACCTTCGCGGCCCCTATGCTTCCATGTACACGGTAAAACCTTGGACCATTCGTCAATATGCAGGATTTTCGACCGCAGAGGAATCAAATGCTTTTTACCGAAAAAATTTAGCTGCGGGGCAAAAAGGCTTGTCAGTTGCATTTGATTTAGCCACACATCGCGGATACGATTCTGATCATGAACGAGTTATTGGAGACGTTGGTAAAGCAGGTGTGGCCATCGATACAGTGGAAGACATGAAAATTCTTTTCGATCAAATTCCATTGAATGAAATGTCCGTTTCCATGACTATGAATGGAGCAGTAATTCCAATTATGGCTTTTTATATTGTTGCAGCTCAAGAACAAGGAGTAAAACCTGAAGAGCTTGCCGGCACCATTCAAAATGACATTCTAAAAGAATTCATGGTGCGCAACACATATATTTATCCACCAAGCCCAAGCATGCGGATTATTGCTGATATTTTCAGTTATACATCGCGCCACATGCCCAAATTTAATTCGATTTCAATTTCCGGCTATCACATGCAAGAGGCAGGAGCCACAGCTGCCATTGAATTAGCTTATACCCTAGCCGATGGATTAGAATACTTGCGGGCTGGAATCAAAGCAGGAATGAAAATTGATGATTTTGCACCACGCCTAAGTTTTTTCTGGGCAATTGGCATGCATCATCATATGGAAATCGCTAAAATGCGCGCAGGCCGTCTAATTTGGGCTAAACTGGTAAAAGATTTCAATCCAACAAATGAAAAGTCGCTTGCCTTACGAACGCATTGTCAAACTTCCGGTTGGTCCTTAACTGAGCAAGATCCATTTAACAACGTAGCAAGGACATGTATTGAAGCATTGGCAGCAGCATTGGGAGGAACTCAATCGCTACATACGAATGCTTTAGATGAAGCAATAGCCCTGCCAACTGACTTTTCTGCACGAATTGCCCGAAACACACAAATTTACTTACAGGAAGAAACTGGAATCACTTCAATAATTGATTCATATGGAGGAAGTTATTTTATTGAAAACCTGACAAATGAAATCGTTAATGAAGCGTGGGAATTAATTGAAGAAGTTGAAGAATTGGGTGGAATGGCGGAAGCAATTGAAACTGGAATTCCTAAAATGCGGATTGAAGAAGCGGCTGCAAAAAAACAAGCGCGCATTGATTCCGGAAGAGATGTAATTGTGGGGGTTAATCGCTATCAGGTAAACGAACCTTCGAATATAGAAATTCGTGAAGTTGACAATACCAAAGTACGCGATTCGCAAATCACTCGTTTAAATGAGGTCCGCAAAAAAAGAGATAATCAAAAAGTACAAGAATTATTAAGCGAGCTTGAAAGCGCGGCAAAAAACCAAGAAGGAAACTTATTAGAAATTGCTGTAAAATGCGCCAAAGAACGATGTACACTCGGTGAAATTTCCGATGCCATGGAGCGTGCTTTTGGTCGTTACCAAGCTACTATACGATCCATAAGTGGAGTTTATTCAAATGAAGCCATGAAAGATGTAGATTTTACGAAAGCGAGAGCTTTAACGGATGAATTCCTAACATTGGAAGGTAGAAGACCCCGTATCATGGTCGCTAAAATGGGACAAGACGGTCATGACCGCGGAGCCAAAGTAATTGCCACAGCCTTTGCGGACATTGGTTTTGATGTCGACATTGGGCCATTGTTTCAAACACCAGCAGAAGCAGCGCGACAAGCAGTTGAAAACGATGTACATATTTTAGGTGTATCTTCCTTGGCTGCAGGACATAAAACACTGGTTCCGGCAGTGATAGAAGAACTAAAAAAACTCAATCGCGAAGATATTATGGTGGTAGCTGGTGGAGTAATTCCACAGCAAGATTATGATTTCTTGTACCAAGCAGGCGTTTTCGGAATTTATGGGCCAGGAACTAAAATATCTTCTGCCGCAATTGAAATCCTTGAGTTATTGATTAAGAGTAATGAGGAGTGAAAATTGGAAATGGAGAATGAAGAATTGAAAATTGTAAAGACTAATTCTTTTTTAATTCTTCAATGAATAATTTCGTTGAATTAATTTGCTCCTCCGTTAGTTCTTCTCCCGTATTTAGGGATTTTTCAGCAAATTCCAATGCTTCTTTTTTTCGATTCAATTTGAATACGATATGTGCATAGGTATCCAAATTATTCCAACTTTCTCCTCCTTCAGCACTAATTACATCTCTCATCCATTGCTCCGCTTTTTTGAGATGCACCTCATTGGAAGAATTTTCAGTGATCAAGTAACTGTATCGGTTTTTATTTTCTGCATCCAAAATGGAATCACCACTTGCCATGAGAAATGTAAATAATTGCTCCCAATCTCCTTTGCGTTCATACCCGTATATTTCTAACATCGGTGTAAGTGTTTTTATCGCTTCAATAGATGTTACTTTTGCTGAGCTTAACAAGCGATTGTATTTAGCCTCCTGAAAATCAGGCTCATTCAGTAAATCAAATGCGGTTTGACGAATCGAATTAAACAAAAATGCATCCACCTCTTCACCGTATTTTTCTTGAAATTTTGAGGTGTTTTTAGCAATGTATTGAGTAACCTTATGATTGAAATCTGCTAAATGTTCTTGAATCAATTTCCAATTATCTTCTCGGTAATAATCATCTTCTGTCAATCGAAATAGAAAATTATCCAAATCTTTTTGAAAATCTAAGCAGGTATTGGAAACAAGTGAAAGATATTCTGCAAAATAAACAGTGTTTAAAGGTTCTTTTTTATACCGCTCCTCCACTCCTGCAAAACATTTTTTTGGATCTTTAGCTGTCTCACCTAGCGCGATGTAATATTGCGGATCTTTTTCAGCGCCAGCAGTTCGGTGAATTAATTTTCCATCGGCATCAATAAACAATAAATTAGGGTAACACATCACTTGATACGATGAACCAATGCGTGTTCCTTCACCTTGATCTTCCATATCAAATTTGGCGTTGATAAAATTCTTGTTGTAATAATCGGCCACTTCTTTATTGGTGAATATATTGGCAGAAATCCATTTACACGGACCACACCACGTTGTATATGCATCAATAAAAATTAATTTCTTTTCCTTCTTGGCCTTGGCTTTCAAGGCTTGAATGGTTGTGTTCTTCTCGAAGTTAATTTCAGTTTGGGCAACAAGCTTAAAACCAACCAAGGAACAAAAAACAAAAAGTACTATTTTCATAAAATTTAGAGTTTAAATCAATTACAACGTCTTTAGTTGCTAAAGATACACGAATGAACTAATCTTTTTTAATTCGATCAGGATAATCGGTAATTATTCCATCCACTTTGTTACGAATCAATTTCTTTTGAATTTTTGGAGAATTAACGGTCCAAGCAAAGAGTTTCACCTCCTTACTATGCAAAAATTTTGAATCTTTTTTGCCAATTATGGGATAATACATTCCCAATGCAAAAGGTTTAAATGTCAATTGTTTTAAAAAGCTCGAAGCAGATTTATAAGGTAAATAAGTTAAATAAACACAGGGATAGGACGAATTTTTCCTATAAATTTCTTCCAAAATCTGACTATCAAAAGACATAAAAACAAGATTTTCTTGGAATGGAAAATTCGCTATTTCTTGGAAGATGATTTCAATAAATTCAGCTGGGTGGGGTTGAGATTTTCCGTATTCCTTTGGACTCGATTTTATTTCAAAAAGAATTTTTGTTTTCGATAAATCTACCTTTTCAAACAATTCTTGTAGGAGAGGTTTGTGTACCCTGATCTTCTTCTGTTCTTCAAATCGCGGATGAATCTTGGAACCACAATCAAATTGTTCGATTTCAGCTTGAGACATTTCATAGATGTTCCATTGTTTTTCATTGGTGATAGCATTTCCGGATGTATCCAAACAAAACGTGCTTTGAAAATACGGTTCATGGGAAATGACCAATTGCTTGTTTTTGTTTACCACAACGTCTAGTTCAATTCCATCAACCCCAAGTGAAATCGCCTTCTGAAAGGATTCAATGCTATTCTCCGGAAGTAAGCCACGACAGCCTCGATGTCCAAAATAGTGCACCGGTTGAACCTGAGAGAATAACACAAAGGGAGTACAAAACACTATGAATAATCGAAACATAACAGCTATTTCATTCAAAAATACACCTTATCGTTTAGTTTCACTGCAAATAAGAATTAAGTTTTTGTAAACAAAATAGATTGATAGTCTTTGTGTTTGATTAGTTTTCTGTAATTTTGGTCAGCAAAAATTGAAGATATGAATTATGATATAATAGTTGTCGGTAGTGGACCTGGTGGGTACGTTACGGCTATTCGCGCATCTCAACTTGGTTTCAAAACGGCTATCGTGGAGCGTGAATCATTAGGTGGAATTTGTTTGAACTGGGGTTGTATCCCAACAAAAGCGCTTTTGAAAAGTGCAAACGTATTTGAATACCTTACACATGCGAGTGATTATGGTATTACAGTGAAGGAAGCAACTGCTGATTTTTCTGCAATGATTGATCGCAGTAGAGGGGTTGCTAACGGAATGAGTGCTGGAATTCAATTTTTGATGAAAAAAAATAAAATTGATGTTCTCAAAGGTAATGGTGTAATCAAAGCAGGAAAAAAAGTAAGTGTTACGGATGAAGCTGGTGCAACTACAGAATATACTGCTGACAAAGCATTAATAATCGCCACAGGGGCACGTTCACGTGAATTGCCTAATTTACCTCAAGATGGTGAAAAAATCATCGGATACCGTCAAGCAATGACTTTAAAATCACAACCTAAAAAATTGGTAGTGGTTGGTTCAGGTGCAATTGGTGTTGAGTTTGCTTATTTTTACAACGCTATTGGAACGGAAGTAACTATCGTTGAATATTTACCAAACATTGTTCCGGTTGAGGATGAAGATGTTTCAAAACAACTCGAAAAATCATTCAAGAAAGCAGGTATCAACATCATGACCAAAGCGTCTGTAGAATCAGTTGACACTAAAGGAAAAGGATGTGTTGTTACTGTTAAAACAGAGAAAGGAGAAGAAAAAATCGAATGTGATGTTGTTCTTTCTGCTGTTGGAATTCAAGCAAACATAGAAAATATTGGGTTAGAGGAAGTTGGAATTATCGTTGATAAAGGTCGAATTTTGACTAACGAATATTACCAAACAAACATACCGGGATATTACGCAATTGGTGATGTTATTCCTGGTCCAGCGTTAGCGCACGTTGCTTCTGCCGAAGGAATTATTTGTGTGGAACAATTGGCAGGTCATCATCCACAACCATTGGATTACGGTAACATACCAGGATGTACTTATTGTTCTCCTGAGATTGCATCCGTTGGTATGACTGAAAAAGCAGCCAAAGAATCTGGGTTAGAAATTAAAATTGGTAAATTCCCATTCTCTGCATCCGGAAAAGCAAGTGCAGCCGGAGCAAAAGATGGATTTGTTAAATTAATTTTTGATGCTAAATACGGTGAGATACTTGGAGCTCATATGATTGGTGCTAATGTTACTGAAATGATTGCTGAAATTGTAGCTATTCGTAAATTGGAAACAACCGGAGAGGAATTGATAAAAACCGTTCACCCGCATCCAACAATGTCTGAAGCAATTATGGAAGCCGCAGCAGTAGCCTATGGTGAAGTAATTCATTTATAATATTGATCTTTTACAGTAAAGCCATCCGCGTGGGTGGCTTTTTTTTTATGTTAACACTATGGATTATTACGAAATAACATTGAATTGCTCTCCACGGGAACCGTGGGCGGATATTGCCGTTGCCCTTTTGGCGGAATTTCCTTTTGATAGCTTTGTCGATACCGAAACAGGTATTTTGGCTTATATTCCAGCAAATGAATACGTTGAATCAGCCATAACTGCGCTTTTCGTAGAAAATTTCACGAGTGAAGTAGAATATACTCTTTCTGAACGATTCATTGAACAAGAAAATTGGAATGCCAAATGGGAATCTGATTTTGAACCCGTTCATGTAGGCGATGAACTTTCTATTTTAGCGCCCTTTCATGACCAATCATTGGCTAAAAAACGTGTTATTGAAATCATGCCAAAAATGTCATTTGGTACGGGACATCACCAAACAACGCGCTTAATGTGTTCTTTTTTACTAGAAGAAGGGGTGCACGGTAAAAAAGTATTGGACATGGGAACCGGAACCGGGATTTTGGCTATACTGGCAGAGCAATTAGGTGCCGATTCGATTTTAGCAGTAGATATTGAAGATTGGTCGGTAGAAAACACGATTGAAAATGCTGAACGCAATGCATGTACTAAAATTGAAGGACGATGCGGAGACATGGACTGTATCTCTGAAAATGAATTTGATATCATTTTGGCGAACATTAATCGTAACATCTTGTTGCGCCACCTCCCCTCCTATTCAGATAAGTTAAAACCAAACGGAATTTTATTTCTAAGTGGATTTTTCAATTCGGATGCAGAAGATTTAAAACAAGCTGCTGGAGAAGTAGGACTGACTTTTATCTCCCAAAAATCAGAAGAAAATTGGTGTGCCTTGAAATTTGAGTCAAGCAAAAAAGATTGATTTCAACTTCCTACTAATTTCGTTTTCTTCAACGAAACAAGCGATTTCATCTGCATTATCGCCACTTGATTGAGTTGTAATATTCGATCTACCGATGTCAATCCTTGTTGAATGAGCAGCGCATTTATACTTTCCATGTTACTTAACACAACCAATTGCTCTAAGGTAGCCTGATCGCGCATATTTCCCTCAAACGATGGATTTTGCTCTTTAAATTGTTGAGCAGTCATTCCGAATAGCGCAACATTTAGCAAATCTGCTTCATTGGCATAAATCATAGATACTTGGTCTTTTGTCAAAGTTTCTGGAATTAGATTTTCTTTGATCGCATCTGTGTGAATTTTGTAGTTTATTTTAGCTATTGTTCGTTGAACAGACCATTGGATGTTAAGCTGATTTGCTTCTGCTTCTTTGAGACGTTGGAATTCTTTGATCAAATAAAATTTGAATTCAATCGATAACCAAGAGGCAAATTCCATTGCAATATCCTTATGAGCAAATGTTCCACCGTATTTACCCTGCTTACTAATTATTCCAATGGCATGGGTCGTATTAATCCATTTCTTTGGTGTTAAAATAAAACTATTTAAACCAGATTGCATTCTAATTCCATCGAATTCGATGGAATTAAAAAACGGATTATATAATTGCTCCCAAAGACCTAATAATTCAATTGTGCTTCTAGTTTTGAGCCAATTTTGAATGATGTAATCGGTTCTTTTTTGGTCTCTAAATCTAGCAATATCCGACAAGGAAATATATTCTTTAGATTGAGACTCATAAACTTTAACGTTAATTCCCTTGACTTCAATTTCTTTCTTCATACATTCAGTTTTTAATTAAATATACGAAAAAATAATCAAAATATAGATTAATTTTTAATCAATAATATTTCTTTTTTAAGTATTCCATGCGTTCATGAAATAAACCGAAAAAATGTAATTAAATTTGATTTTCTTTTCTATAGAAGAGGTTTGTTGCTGAAAAATCCGAGAAGAATAGAGGGGTAGTGAAGTTTTAAAGAAAATAAAACACCCAATATTATGGAATTTTGAACGTTTTCACATCTTACATGTATGCACGGTGTATTCTGAAAAATATAATTCGGAACCACTTTTAATTTTAACACTTTATGAACTATTTCTTATCGGCTTCTTTTATCTTGATTATCAGTGGTTTATTCGCCCAAAAAGAAAAAGAAGTTCCTCTACCCTCAGACCTTAAAAAAGTAACTGTATTTTTCTTAGGAGCTCAGGTTGAACATCAAGCGAACACCCAACTCAAAAAAGGTAAACAAGAAGTGATATTTACCAAATTGACAGACTTCTTAGACCCAAATACCGTTCAAGTGAAAGCCAATGGAGACTTAACCATTCTTTCTGTTCGTACACGAAAAAATTTCGAGGATATTCGCATTTCAAACGATAAAATGGATGCCCTGAATGCGCAACGATTAGTGCTGGAGAAAAAAGAAATTGCCTTGCGTGACGAATACGAAATCCTCGAGCTTGACAAAGAACTTTTGATGCGTAACCGCGATTTGAAAGGTCAAGACAAGGGAATCAGTATGATTGAATTGAAGGAGGCATATGCCTTCATGCATCAAAAAATGAACGAAATCACGGTACGTGAAAGTGCTATCTACGATGAATTGGAAAAATTGACCAAGGAAATGAATAAGTTGGAGCAAGAAATTTTGTCTCAACGCAGTAAACCCGTGATAAATTACACGGAAATCGTGGTAGAAATTAACGTGGAAAAAGAAACAGACGCTTCATTTTTCTTCAATTACATTTCTCCCAAAGCCTCTTGGAAACCTTATTATGACATGCGCAGTGATGGGATTGGCAAACCGATCAAATTGGAAGCAAAAGCTTTGGTTTCACAAAACACCGGAATTGAATGGGAAAATGTGGACATGGTTTTATCAACGAACGACCCTTATGAAAACTCAAAGGAACCGATAATCGCGCCATGGTACATCAATTACAACAACTATCCACAACAGAAATACCAAACACAACGCAATTTACCAACCGTTGATTACTCAGGAGAAAAAATTCAAGGGGAAGTAATCGATGCCAATACCGGTGAACCGATGCCATTTACCAAAATCTCTTTCCCATCTAACCCAAGTATTGGAGTTATTACAGACGTGGATGGAAAATTCTCAGTTACCGTTCCTCGAAATGAGCGACAAATCATTGCTTCGTTTGTTGGATATCAATCCTCTACTCTATCCATCAATACTCCATATTTGAAATTCTTTATGGTGGCAAATGCAATTGATTTATCTGAAATATCGGTTACAGAAGAACCCGTTGAATTTGGAATAGATGACCAAATGCTGAAACAAGTTTCAGGGGTTAAAATACTATCCTCCAATAGGTATACAACCAAAAAAACAAAAAAGTTCAGAACCGTAAATAGTCCTCGCTTTAGAGAGGAAGACAATGAAAAAATATCGTTTGATGGTAAAGCTGATTATGCTAAATCTCAAGTAGTAAAAAAAGATTTACGCATGGAATACCAGATTCAATCCAAAATGTCTATACCAACAGATGGCATGGATCATCGCGTACAAATTGCGAATTTTGATTTGGACGCCTCTTATGAATACCACACGGCACCTAAAATTGATCCAGCTGTATTTTTAGCTGCTCAAGTAACCGGTTGGGAAAAACTGAATTTACTGAGCGGTGAATCCAATATCTATTTTGATGGAACCTACATCGGAAAATCCTATATTGATGTAAATTCTACGAAAGACACACTATCCTTTTCATTCGGAAAAGATTCGAAAGTGATAGTTGAGCGCACCAAAGTAAAAGACAAAAGCAGCAACAAAGTACTTGGTTCAAGACAAAAATACGAAGTTACTTGGGAAATTCGCATGCGTAACAACGGTGGTGCTGCAGTTCCAATCATTGTAAAAGATCAATTTCCAATTAGCACAAACAACGATATTAAAGTTCGAAATGGTGAATTTGGAACAGCTCAGTTAACAGAAAAAACCGGAATTCTTGTCTGGAAACTTAACCTTCCGTTAGGTGGAAGTCAGAACCTACAATTTGGATACACCGTTGATTATCAAAAAGGATACACACTTTATTTAGAATAAAAATTTATGAAAAAAATTCAATTATCATTAATTATTGGCTTACTGAATTTTTCAGTTTTCGCCCAAAAAGAAAAAGAAGTTCCTCTACCATCAGACCTTAAAAAAGTAACTGTATTTTTCTTAGGGGCTCAAGTAGAACATCAGGCGAACGCCCAACTCAAAAAAGGGAAACAAGAGGTGGTCTTTACCAAATTGACAGACTTCTTAGACCCCAATACCGTTCAAGTGAAAGCCAATGGAGACTTAACCATACTTTCTGTTCGTACACGAAAAAATTTCGAGGATATTCGCATTTCAAATGATAAAATGGATGCCCTAAATGCGCAACGATTGGTGCTGGAGAAAAAAGAAATTGCCTTGCGTGACGAATACGAAATCCTTGAGCTTGACAAAGAACTTTTGATGCGTAACCGCGATTTGAAAGGTCAAGACAAGGGAATCAGTATGATAGAACTCAAAGAAGCCTATGCCTTCATGCACCAAAAAATGAATGAAATCACGGTACGTGAAAGTGCTATCTACGATGAATTGGAAAAATTGACTAAAGAAATGAATAAGTTGGAGCAAGAAATTTTGTCTCAGCGCAGCAAACCCGTGATAAATTACACGGAAATCGTGGTGGAAATTGACGTGGAAAAAGAAACAGACGCTTCATTTTTCTTCAATTACATTTCTCCCAAAGCATCTTGGAAACCTTATTATGACATGCGAAGTGATGGGATTGGCAAACCGATCAAATTGGAGGCAAAAGCTTTGGTATCACAAAACACCGGAATTGAATGGAAAAATGTGGACATGGTTTTATCAACGAACGACCCTTATGAAAACTCAAAGGAACCGATAATCGCGCCATGGTACATCAATTACAACAACTATCCGCAACAGAAATACCAAACGCAACGCAATTTACCAACCGTTGATTACTCAGGAGAAAAAATTCAAGGGGAAGTGATTGATGCTAATACAGGAGAACCGATGCCGTTTACTAAAATCTCCTTTCCTTCTAACCCAAGTATTGGGGTTATCACAGACGTAGATGGAAAATTCTCTGTTTCCGTTCCTCGAAATGAGCGACAAATCATTGCTTCGTTTGTTGGATATCAATCCTCTACTCTATCCATCGATGCTCCGTATTTAAAATTCTTTATGGTGGCAAATGAAGTAGAATTGGAAGAGGTAGTTGTTCTTCAAGATAAAGGAAGTTATGGACAAACCATTACAAGAGAGGATATTTCTAGGTTACCCGTTAGAAGCGCAGATGGAATTGCAAGTACTTTAGGAAAAAAGAAGTATAAAGCTAAAAATAAAGCGTATGCCTCTGCATACGATGAAGTGAGCAAATCAGAAGATAGAAAAGCACAATACGTCCAAACACAGGTGATAAAAAAAGATTTACGAATGGAATACCAGATTCAATCCAAAATGTCTATTCCAACAGATGGCATGGATCATCGTGTACAAATTGCGAATTTTGATTTGGACGCCTCTTATGAATACCATACCGCACCTAAAATTGATCCAGCAGTATTTTTAGCAGCGCAAGTTACCGGATGGGAAAAACTGAATTTATTGAGTGGTGAATCCAATATTTATTTTGATGGAACCTACATCGGAAAATCCTATATTGACGTAAATTCTACGAAAGACACACTCTCCTTTTCATTCGGAAAAGATTCGAAAGTGATCGTTGAACGCACTAAACTAAAAGACAAAAGCAGCAACAAAGTACTGGGTTCACGACAAAAATACGAAGTTACTTGGGAAATTCGCATGCGTAACAACGGTGGTGCTTCAATTCCAATCATTGTCAAAGATCAATTTCCAATTAGCACGAACAACGATATTAAAGTTCGAAATGGTGAATTTGGAACAGCACAGTTAACTGAAAAAACCGGAATTCTTGTCTGGAAACTTAACCTTCCTTTAGGTGGAAGCCAGAACCTACAATTTGGATACACCGTTGATTATCAGAAAGGATACACACTTTATTTAGAATAAGTATTATGACTAAAATAGCATTTCCACTCTTTGCATTCTTTTTTTGTTTTACGATTATTGGACAAAAAGAAGTTGCCATTTCATCCGATTTATCAAAAGTAACCGTTTTCTTTTTGGGGGCTCAGGTTGAACATCAAGCGAACAAAAGTTTGAGTAAAGGAAAACAAGAACTCGTTTTTACCAAACTCACCGATTTTTTAGATGCGAATACGGTTCAAGTGAAGGCAACAGGTGATTTAACTATACTATCCGTTCGTACGAGAAAAAACTACGAAGATATCCGTATATCCAACGATAAAATGAATGAACTAAACGCACAACGTAAAGTATTGGAAAAAAAAGAAAATGACTTGCGCAGTGAGTTTGACATTCTTACTTTGGACAAAGATTTAATTATGCGAAATCGTGAATTAAAGGGCTTGAATGAAGGTATTAAAATGACGGAGTTAAAGGATGCTTTTACCTTCATGCATCAAAAATTGACAGAAATTACGGTGCGTCAAAGTGCCATCCGCGATGAGTTGGAAAAGGTAACCAAAGACCTAAATAAATTGGAGCAAGAAATTGTTTCTCAACGCAGTAAACCAGTCATCAACTATTCTGAAATTGTTGTAGAGGTAGATGTTGAAAAAGCAACAGACGCCACTTTTACTTTCAATTATATCAGTCCAAATGCAAGCTGGAAACCCTATTATGACATGCGCAGCGAAGGCATTGGGAAACCCATCAAATTGGAGGCAAAAGCTTTAGTTTCACAAAACACTGGACTAGAATGGAAAAATGTGGACATGGTATTATCCACCAACGATCCCTATGAAAACTCCAAAGAACCTGAATTGCAACCTTGGTATATCTATTATAATAATTACAGACAAGCAACCCAACAACGAACCAGGGTATTGCCTGAAATAGATTATTCTGGAGAGAAAGTAACAGGAGAAGTGATTGATGCATCTACCGGCGAGGCAATGCCGTTTACCAAAGTATCTTTTCCTTCAAACCCGACAATTGGTGTAGTAACAGATGTGGATGGTAAATTCACGGTAACTGTTCCGAAAAATGAAAAATACCTCCTCGCATCCTTCGTTGGCTATGCACCACAAACCGTAGCTATTCAATCTCCTTATATCAAGTTTTTTATGAAATCAGAGGAACTCGTATTGAGTTCAGGATGGGCAAATGGAGCAACAACTTACAATTGGGACTTTGAAGGAAGAGCAGATAGCATAAGAGTAATTACGGGTGGAGTTCCTGCAAATTACGGAGGTATTTCAGGCGGGATTTTTAAAATTAATGCCCAAGAAAAAAATCTTGAAACAATTCAAATTAGAGGAAGCCGAGGGAAAGATAACTATCTATTTGTTGACGGGGATAAGGTACAACAAAAAGCAAACTATGTCCAAGCTGAGGTAGTGAAAAAAGACCTACGTGTAGAATACCGTATTCAATCTAAAATGACTATTCCGACAGATGGAATGGACCATAGAGTGCAAATAGACAATTTTGAACTGAAAGCAGATTATGAATACCATACAGCTCCCAAAATTGATCCAGCTGTATTTTTAGCCGCACAAGTAACGGGGTGGGAAAAATTGAATTTATTAAGCGGTGAATCCAATATTTATTTTGATGGAACGTACATCGGAAAATCCTACATTGATATTAATTCAACGAAAGACACGCTATCTTTTTCGTTTGGAAAAGATTCAAAAATCAGTATTGAACGAATAAAAGTGAAGGATAAGAGCAGTAATAAAGTATTAGGATCACGTCAAAAATACGATGCCACTTGGGAAATCAAAATTAGAAACAATGGCGGAGCACTGATTCCTATTATTGTGAAAGACCAATTTCCAATCAGTACAAATAATGATATCAAAGTAAAACGTAATGAACTGATTAATGGAGAATTAAATGAGGAAACTGGAATCATTACCTGGAAACTTACCTTGCCTGTTGGGAATTCTCAAATCTATCAATTTGGATATTCAGTTGATTACGAAAAAGGAAGGGTCTTGTATTTGGATTAAGAAAAGCTTAACTAAATCAACGACTAATTAAGTTTTTATGTATTTTTATTAAATAACATGTTTTTATTTAAGTTTTTTAGTATTTTTGTTAACTAATAACTATTTTAGTTAAGGAAAAAAATCATGAATCAATTTCAAGCAGGAAAATACATTAGTCAAGGATATTATTCAAGTTTCGAGCCCGGAAACATCAATCGCACGTGGAATGTGACTGACTTGGAATTAATGAACCTTCTCAGTAAGGCAGATCGATACATTGGCCGATTGGATATGTATTCCAATTACGTAAACATTGATTTGTTCATTCAAATGCACATAGCCAAGGAAGCCACCTTATCCTCAAAAATTGAAGGAACGCAAACCAATGTAGAAGAATCTTTTTTGCGTGAAGCAGAGGTATCTAATGAAAAACGAAATGATTGGGAAGAAGTTCAAAACTACATTCAAGCAATGAATCAGGCCGTTGAAATGCTGAAAGAGTTACCATTCTCTTCAAGACTCATTCGAAAAACGCACAAAACGCTTTTAACCGGAGTTAGAGGAAACACCAAACAACCCGGTGAATTCAGAAAATCACAAAATTGGATTGGTGGTGCGACTTTAGCAGATGCCGTATTTGTTCCCCCCGTGCATACTGCGATTGGTAATCTGATGTCTGATTTGGAACAATTTGCCAACGATGAACTAAATCATTTACCTGATTTACTAAAAATTGGAATTATTCATTATCAATTTGAAACCATTCACCCCTTTTTGGATGGAAATGGTCGCGTAGGAAGACTTTTAATTACTTTGTACTTGGTTAATAAGAACATTCTGAAACAGCCTGTTCTATACCTGTCTGATTTTTTTGAAAAACATCGTATGTTGTATTACGACAACCTCATGCGCGCCCGTTTGAATAATGATTTGGTGCAATGGTTGAAGTTTTTTCTAGCTGGAATTATTGAAACAGCTCAACAAGGAGTGAGTACTTTGGATGCCATTTTGAAATTGAAACAAGAAGTTGAAATTGAAATCAAAACATTAAAAGGCAGAGCAGATGACGCTTTGATTATTCTCAATTTCTTGTATACGCACCCAATCATCGATGTAACCAAGGTTGAAGAATTAATCGGTAAATCTAATGTTACATCCTACAAATTAATCGCTGATTTAGAGAAAATGGGAATACTGGAGGAAATAACCAATTCTCAACGCAATCGAATTTTTGCTTTTCGAAAGTATATTTATTTGTTTGATTGATTTTTGCCTAGAAGTAACTCTTGCTCCAAATAATGGGCTGTGTGGGAGGTATTTTTGAATTTCTTAACCAATTCTTCCGGAGTTCCTTTGGCAATGATTTCACCACCAAACTTACCTCCTTCTGGCCCCATATCAATAACATAATCAGCCACTTTGACCACATCCAAATTGTGTTCGATTACCAAAACCGTATTTCCTTCTTCCACCAATCGTTGAAGTACATCCAGCAACATACTGATATCTTCAAAATGCAATCCGGTCGACGGTTCATCCAATAAATAGATGGTTTTACCTGTACTTTTTTTCGCTAGTTCAGCAGCCAATTTTATGCGTTGCGCTTCTCCCCCAGATAAGGTTGTAGATGGTTGTCCTATGGTTATGTAGCCCAATCCAACAGAATAAAGCGTTTGTAAAACCCGATAAATTTTAGGAATCGATTCAAAAAATGGCACAGCTTCCTCAACGGTCATATTCAATACATCCGAAATGGATTTTCCTTTGAACCGAACCTCTAGCGTTTCTCGATTATATCGTTTTCCTTGACATGCGTCACATTGCACATATACATCAGGCAGAAAATTCATTTCGATTTGTTTCAACCCTCCCCCATTGCACGTTTCACATTTTCCACCTGCCACATTAAACGAAAATCTACCGGGTTTATACCCTCTAATCTGAGCCTCTGGTAAGGATGCAAACAACGAACGAATTTCATCAAACACTTTTGTATACGTTGCTGGATTAGATCGAGGTGTTCTACCAATTGGACTTTGATCAATTTCAATTACTTTATCAATATGCTCTAGTCCGTGAACTGATTTGTATTCCAATGGTTTCTTTACGCTATCATAGATGTAATGCATAAGAATTGGCAGTAAAGTATTGGTAATCAAAGATGATTTACCGCTTCCAGATACGCCAGTTACACACGTTAACGTTCCCAACGGAATAGCAACACTCACATTTTTCAAATTATGACCATTTGCTCCTTTCAGTTCAATAAAAGAACCGTTTCCTTTGCGGCGTTTCGTTGGGATTTCAATACATTTAACACCCCTCAAGTAAGCCGCTGTTGGTGAATTGGCAGCATCTAATAAGTGTGGTTTTGCCACTTGAATGATTTTTCCACCGTGTTTTCCAGCTCCTGGTCCAATTTCCACTACCCAATCAGCAGATTCAATCATTTCCTTGTCATGTTCCACAACAATCACTGAATTTCCTGTATCCCGTAATTTCTGCAAGGATCGAATCAAGCGAGTATTATCTCTTTGATGCAAACCAATGGAAGGCTCATCCAACACATACACCACATTCATGAGTTCACTTCCGATTTGTGTGGCTAATCTAATTCGTTGCGCTTCGCCTCCAGACAAACTTCTAGCCGATCGATGTAAAGTCAAATAGTTTAGCCCAACGTCCAGCATAAAAGTTAAACGTGATTTAATTTCCTTTAGAATTTCCTCCGCAATTTGAAGTTGTGCCGCCGAAAAATGATTTTCAACAGTTTGAAACCAAACCGCTAATTCACTCAAATCCATAGCAGCTAATTCGCCTAGGTGCTTATTTCCGATTCGAATAAAATGAGCTTCTTTTCTGAGGCGCGTTCCAAAACATTCGGGACACAATTTTTTATTCATAAAACTCTGCGCCCAACGCTGAATTCCGGCAGTACTTTCCTCTGCATGACGCGACATAAAATTAATGATCCCTTCGAATTTAAACTGAGGTCCTTTACCACGGTATTCCATGTCCTCGTTTCCATACAATAGAATTTTTAAAACATCTTCTGAAATATCAGAAAGGGGAGTATTAATTGAATAATCGTAGAATTGCAAAAAAGAATCAATTTTATCAAAAAACCACGAGCGCTTGTATTCACCCAAAGGAGCAAGTGCACCTTTTTTAACAGAAAGTGCAGTATTTGGGATGATTTTATCAATATCCGCTTCAGTAACCTCCCCTAACCCACTGCATGTTGGACAAGCTCCGTAAGGTGAATTAAACGAAAATAAATTTGGTTCAGGGTCTGGATAACTAATTCCGCTTGTAGGACACATCAAACTGCGACTAAAATGACGCACTTCCTCAGTTTCAAAATCCATTATCATCATGGCTTTACCTCCATGTTTCATGGCTGTTACAACTGATTCATAAAGCCTCTTCCGATCTTTGGAATCAATCAATAATCGATCTACCACCATTTCAATATCATGGATTTTGTAGCGATCCAACTTCATTCCCTTGGTAATTTCATGAAGTACTCCATCTACTCGAACCTTTGTAAATCCTTGTCGTTGAATCTGTTCAAACAACTCGCGGTAATGACCTTTTCTTCCTTTTACTTTTGGAGCAAGAAAAATAACTTTTTTACCATCGTATGCTTCGATGATCAAATCTACAATTTGCTCATCAGAATACTTGACCATTTCCTCATTCGTTTCATACGAAAATGCTGTACCTGCTCGAGCGTACAGTAATCGCAGAAAATCATAAATTTCAGTAATTGTTCCAACTGTTGAACGCGGGGATCGGGAAACCGTTTTCTGCTCGATAGCAATTACAGGACTTAGACCATCAATTTTATCTACATCGGGACGTTCCAAACCGCCTAAAAATTGGCGCGCATAGGCTGAAAATGTTTCTAAATAACGCCGTTGACCTTCGGCAAAAATGGTATCAAATGCTAGCGAAGATTTACCACTTCCACTGAGCCCCGTAAAAACAACTAATTGATTTCTCGGGATGGAAATATCTATATTTTGCAGGTTGTGTTCACGTGCTCCAAATACCTCGATACATTCTTCAGGTTCAATTTCAATTGGAGTAAGCTGCATAAGGTTTTAAATTCACGTTTTTCGCAGGCAATAAAAGTTCAATCACCCCTATATTTTTGGTTAATTTATTCGATAATATCCAAGGATTAAGTTTTACTAAAATCTTATAATTCATTCCTTTTCCTTTCGACCATTGAGCCAAATTTTCAATCGGACTACTTACTGAAACACGCTCTGTGCTAAAAGGTTTATAGTATTCTATCTTTTTTGAATCGTAGCCATATTTCTCTGGATTTTCCATAATTAATTTCACGGCAATTAAACGCAACACATAACGAGCCGTTTCACTATTCAAATCCATGTCAAAATAATGAGTTGTTTCTTGCCATGCCATATCGGATTTAACACCCCTAATTCCTCTATTATATGCCGCAGTTGCCAACATCCATGTTCCCACTGAATCTTTTGCGATTTTCAGGTAACGACATGCTGCCCGAGTTGATTTTTCCAAATTGTAGCGCTCATCTACCTCATCATCAATAATCAAATTATATTCGCGTCCCGTTTCTGGCATAAATTGCCAATACCCTTTTGCACCAGCCGGAGAAGTAACATTGGCTAAATTGCTTTCAATTACCGGTAAATACTTAAAATCATTGGGTATATTTTCCTGCTTTAAAATTGGTTCAATTAGTGGAAAATATCGCGCGGCACGCTTCATGTTTAAAATTGTCTGGCTGTGGAAATAGGCATTCGCCATAATTTCTCGATCCAATCGTTCGCGAATATCCTCGTCTTCCAAGGAGATTTTTTCACCAAACAATACAATTGATTTTGGTATTGGCGGCAAATTTTGTTTTGAAGTTTGAACAATTGGTTTAGTTTCAGGCTTATTGCTTTGACACGAATACAACATCACAACAAATAAAAAGGGGATAACTGTTTTCATCATTAGTTTAATTCAATTGCACCTATATCAGGCGGATTATTTCGCGGATTACCAAAAATATCAGTAATTACAGAAGTTGCAAATCCATTTCCATTTAATGGGGAATTCACTAAAAATGAAAAATCATAGATTGATGGATCCGTAAATAAAGGATTATTGTTCCAAATTATGGACTGATAAAAGGAATCCGTTTGAATCGTTTCTGATTTTATCAAGCAATTTTTGAAATCAAAATTTAGGGTGACACCAGCCAGTTGAATAGTATCAATTGCCATTTCAGTTGCCAAACTTCCAGAAACAACACAATTGTAAAGCACGCCTTCATTGATTGATCCAACGTTGGTGGTAGCTGTTTGATAATTGGTGAAAAAATTACTGATTCCAACGGCTGGATTGGGTGAAGCTCCATAGCCCAATAGATCACAGTGATTGAAATTAAAATCACCACCCTCTAGCACCAATAATGCATGTGTACCATTTTTTGAAATAATACAATTTTCTGCTTTTACTTTTGCACCTGAGTAGATGAACACCCCATACCGAGCTTGATTTTGAATAATTGTATTCGTCATGGTTAATGTATAACCAGAGTTGGTGGGGTCCTCCGAAAAAAGATGTACTCCTGATGTTCCATTTTTTATAATCGCGTAATCAATAGTACTCGGTCTGGCTTCTTGAAAATAAATCCCATAGTATTGACCACTAATATCTTGATAATCCTGTTCCAATCGATCTCCCTGGAAAACCACTTCATTACCGATGGTTCCTTGAACATTTAGCGTTGATTTATACACATAAAAAATAGCGTTTTTGTGCAAATGAACTTGCGTTCCAGCTTGAATATTAAGCGTTTTTGCTGAATCTACCGCAGCGTATCCATAAATAACATGTGGTTTATCGTTTGGCCAAGTTCCTTCGTTTAAATCTTTGTAATGAAAATAAGCATCTTGTCCCCAAACCGCTAATTTCACGTACTGATCTTTGCCATTTGTTCGAAATCGAATAGAATCCTCAATAATAAGTGGTAGCGATTGGCTATTAATATCAAGTGTAACTTCAACAAATACAAACAAACTGTCTTTGCCTTCCAATTTAATATTCGTCATTTTTGTCCCCATCAAACCATCCACATTCATTCGAAATGGGGAACTTTCTCCACCCACCAATTCAATTTCATCTATTTGAACCGTTTTACTTTCCTTGTTGTAAATTTTGAATTGTTTCGTCGTAGATCCAATAGTTGTAAACACTGTATCGAAAACTAAAGTATCAACAGAAAATGAAAGATTTTTCTTGGATAAAAGATTGTTTTTTTTGCACGACACCATGGATAGTGAAACAGCAACAATAAAAAATAGAATGGAAATGAGTTTTACCACGATTTTATGTTAACTAACGCTTGAGATAGAAAATTATTGAATTAATTAGGTAAAACGTATGCTTTAAACTTCAAAATAACAACCGCTGGATCTGTATTAGCTGTAATGGTAACCGATTTAGTTTGTTCTTTAGTTTGATCAGGTTTTGGTTCAAAAACAACTTCTATTTTGTCCGATCCTCCGGGTGGAATTGGTTTTTCTGGTTTGCTCGCCGTTGTGCAACCACAGCTCGGTTGAACGTTTGTTATGTTTAAAGGATTTTTTCCCGTGTTAGTAACAGTGAACACAGCTGTAGTTTTTGACCCTTTTTTTACGTTTCCTAAATCAATTTCTTCTTTATCGAAAATCATGGTTGTTTGACCAAAATCATCCTCGTTCGCCTTTTTCGCATCAGCCGGGTTTTCATCTACAGCAACAGAAGATTCCACTTTTCCTTTTTTGCTTTCGACTTTTTCTTCCGCACCACATGACAACAGAAATAAAAACAGGGAGAAATATATTTGTTTTTTCATGGTTTTACCGATTTAGATTTCAAAAATAAACAAGTAAAGAGAATATTAATACTGTTAATCAATTTATTCAACTCATTTTATGTAAATTTATAGAATTGCAAGCTGAAACGTTACTTTTTTTAAAAATTTGCGTATCCTATATTCTATAAATAAGAAGCTTATGAAAAACACCACTACTCAAGTCCTCTTTATCGGCAATCATTCCACTAAAACAATTCAAGATATTCCACTAGAAACACTTGAATTATATGCAACAAATCGATTAGTTTACAACCGAGGTGAAGTAATGAAAAACATACCAGCGACAATTCAATTAAACGATACGCAGTACGATTTCAATGGGAATCATGAAATAGAAAATCTTACAATTGCATTGGATTTTTTCTTTCAACAAACATTGAATTTGAACCAAGAAACGCTTTTGGTGGGAGATCCTTTCGAATTAATTTTTCAAGCCTCGATTTATGCCTTATTGAAAGAAAATCCAAACCAAATAAAAGAATCCGTTGCCATTCCAAATTCGAACCAACAATTAACCGTTGTGTTATTGTATCCTGCCACCATTGAATTTGAAAATTTAAGAAAAGAAATATCTCAACTTATTTATACCTTGAAGAAGCACAAGATAAACACCTTACTGATTGAAAATCACATCAATCAAGCCAGTGCTCTGGATAATATCTTGTATTACTTAAATGAGGATGGCATTAAGCATCTTGAACATAAAATCAAAGGGGTGAAACAAATTCTGGGTCATACGGCTTTAGCATAAAATGGATAGACACACTCAGCATACCATCTATGAAGAATTTTTAAATCGTTATGAACGACTAATTATAAGTCGAATATACAAGTTCAAAACAGGAGATGATGTTGCTGATTTATTTCAGGATGTAACCATTCACATTTATCAAAAAATACCCGTTGAATTCCACAAGAATCCAGATGCATTTTCTTCCAGTGCTTGGGTGGTACAAGTGGTCGATCGTTTTCTGATTTCCATGTATCGCAAGGAAAAAGCAAAGAAAAACATTCATAGCAAAACCATTTCTCAACTTTCCGATTTTCAATGGAATACGATTGCTAATCAACAAATTACAGAAGATAGTGATCTACATTTCACGGAAACGGAATTTGATGCTATTTTAAAAGTGATTTTTGAACACATCAGCCGAAAAGATGCCTTAATGCTGAAAATGAAATATTACTATAACAAGAATAGCGATTTTATTACTGAAAAATTGAATGTTTCGCATGTAAATATGCGATTGAAACGACTTAAAGAACAGCTTCAAAATCGCGTTCCCCAAGCGGTGTATGCGGAAATTAAGGAACGCTTTTTCAAAGAAGATTGATTTATCTCACCAAATTCACATGTCCAACTAAATTTTCCATTTCCTTTTTGATTGTATTGTAGAATGAAATTTTCCATGTGTATGTTCCAATTTGACAACTCTCACCATTAAAGGTTCCATCCCATGCTCCTGAAGGATCTCTACTTTCCCATATTTGATCACCCCATCGATTGAAAATTGAAATTATAAGCGTTTCATAATTAATACCTTCTCCTGAAATTACTGGATGAAAAAACGGATTAAATTCATCTGTGTTAGGCGTAAAAGTATTTGGGACATAAATGAAATTTGACGGTTGCAAGCTAATTACTTGATCGACTGTATCAATGCAACCATTTATATTCATTACGATCATACTAACAGTATAATCCGCAACCTGATTATAGGTGTGACTAAATTGATTCGTATTAGCCGTTGTATTATCGCCAAGATTCCAGTTCCAATTAATAATTTCATCCTCTGTTACATCAATAAAATCGACAGTTGAATCAAATTCATTCAAGATTGTTTTACTCATTTTAAACATTGCCAATGGTAAAGAAAAAGGAGACGCTATAAGTTTTAAAGTATCAGAGCACAAATCTTCTGACATCACAACCAAAGAAACCTCATAATCTCCTAAAGATTGATAGAAATGGGTGGGATTATTATCAGTAGATGCGAATCCATTTCCAAAATTCCATTCAAATTTTAACTTTGAGTTGTTCGGACTTACTGAATAATTATAAAACTCATATTCGTTTCCGACACATTGATTAGAAAAATTAAAATGTGCTATTGGAGTATTTAATGGAGTGAATATTTCTTGTATGGTATCTTTACATCCATTATTGCTAAATGCAATCAATTGTATAGATATAGGATCGTTTTGATCAAATAAATGTGAGACATCCTCTATCCAATAATTAATTTCATTTCCTATCTCCCATTGATAGCTCATAGCGCTATTATCAGTAATTTCAGAACTATTGATAAACTCTTGATTTTTATATAGACACACAGGATTTATCGTGAACTGAGCATTTGGAACGATAAACGGTATTGCTATTTTGGATATCGTATCTCTGCAACCTAGCTGATTTTCAATTACTAACTCAACTTGAAACGATTGATTTGTTGAATAGGTATGTATTGGATTCACTTCCGTTGAATTCGTGCCATCTCCAAATTCCCAATGAGCAAAGAATGGAATAGGAGAATTAGTTGTGTTTTCAAATTCATAATTATCGTACAAACATCTATTCTCAAATTCGAAATTTGCCTCTGAAACCTCATTAAGTTGAATTACCATTTGAAAGGTGTCGGAACAACCGAAGGTATTGGTTGCAACCAAAATAGCCGTTAAGGAACCTGTTGAAGGGAGTAAAATTGAAGGATTGGTCGCGCTTGACGAATTTCCGCCACCAAAATCCCAAACAAAATCCAAGTTTTCATCAGAATCATCAAATGAAGTATTACTGATTTCAATTAAATGATTTGTGCAAATTCCCGTTTCAGGAATTTCAAATAAAGCAGTTGGTACAAAATAGGGGGAAATTGGTTTTACAAGCGTATCCGAACATCCATTTTCAAATGCGATTAATTGTATCGAATTAAAATCTGAATTATAATTATCGACATAATTTATTGATACTGTTGAAGTATTTGCATAAGTCCATTCAAAAGTTGATGCATTAATACTGCTGTTAATTGTAGTGAATTGACTGTAGATGCAAGAATCATTTACACTAAACTGGGCAGTTGGCGTTTGTTGAACTTCATAATCCAAAACAATGTTAGATTGAGAATTACATACCAAATAATTTGGAGTAATCTTTAATGAATAAGTACCCGAGGAATTTACCACTATGCAATTCCCTGTTCCCAACAAACCATTATTTTGATCATTCCATTGTAGACTAGCATTCAAACCAGCAGGAGCACAAATTGTTTGCGGAAAACTGGATGAACAAATTGGTTGTGGATTAGTAGTATTAATTGGACAATCCATATCTATCAATGCATAAATCCAATCCACATTATACATGCACCATTCTGCAATAAAAATAACCGTGATATTTTGATTGGCAAAAGTCGATAAATCCATAGTAACATGATTCCAATTTTGGGTATAACTTGTATTATAATAATCAGGTCCATCACCCACAGCGAAAGGATTGTATATGGAAGTCACAGAAGGTGTTTCCTGTAAGTTTGATACACCAACAGGGCCAGAAGTTGTGGCATAATACGCATTATAACTTGGACAAGGAACAAGCTGACCATTCGCATCGTAAATATACATTTTGAATTTAGCCGCGTCATAAGATGAATGGGGATAATTAAATATCCCCAATGCAAAATGAAAGGTAAAAAAAGTTTGTCCCGTGGCAGGAACAGAAATAGTTCTAGCTATCATTCCATCTTTACAACTCCAAGAATCATCACTGCTTAATTTTGCAGAAAATGACCCTCCATTACCTGCATAAACATGAGGAAAGCCACCATACGGATCAACTCCAGCATTAACTACGCTGACACATCCACTTGTTGTCCAATTGGAAAAATTTCCGTTTTCAAATCCCCAATTTGCGGAATTACAATTAAATTCATCACTTTTTAATTGTTGGGTATTACCAGTTAGTAAAGCATCTTGAATAAATTGTTTTTGATTTAATTGTCGCTCATTCCAATTATCAACCATTTTCTGCACAGCTGAATCTTTCTGAATTTCTGTCAAAGACTGATCCAAATGTTCTCGAGCATGTTCTAAATTAAATTGATTTTGGTCATTCACTTCATTAATTTGAAACAAATTATTTTGAGCAGATAGATTATAATTATTTAATATTATAGATAATATTACGTAAAATAAAAATGAATTAAATTGATTATTAAATCGCATAATAAGATAGTTTAGTTATAAAATGATAGCTTCCAATTTTATAACGAACATTTAATTTCTTGGTTGGTTTGTAAACGTGTTAAATGAACATACATACCTTATAGTTGAATATTTATATGAATTAAGCGATAAGAAATTGATCTTGGTTAATAATTGTTATTGTACTAAACTTTTAATTCATTTAATGAATGGATTACACAAGAATAACTTAATTTAGCAAACGTTCTTTGGGGTCGACATTGGATTTGACAGCGATAGCGGTAGTCAAGTGTCAGCATGCAGAGGGTTGTGATGAACCTCTATAATATCTTGTCACGAACAATAATTGACAATACGTCATACGCACTTGCTGCTTAATTAACTGAATGTTAATTGGCTTAATCCGACTGAAGCATAGTAAGTTGGACGAGTACTTTCGATAAACTGCTGCTCATTCGGTTTATCATACGAAAGTTCATCCCATTGGGCTAGTTAAAACGAGGTGACTAAGTTTTAGCGAAACAACAGTTGCTAAGTTGCAGTTTTGGGTGTTCTTGTCCGGCCTGCAATCGAAAATCAATCGAGAAATAAGCATGTAGAAAGCTTGAAAACTCGTCGTTTGGACGAGGGTTCAAACCCCTCCGACTCCACAAATTAAAATCGTAAACATCTAAAATAAAGGTGTTTACGATTCTATATTTCGTTAATTTGTACGATTAATGTACGGCTAAATCAATTCACCCTAATTCCCCATTCAAAGTAATTTTATATTTTTGCTGTTCAAAACACCTAATTATGTCAAATATCAATAGAAAACAGGCTTTCAATTTTTTAAAGAAATCATTAGATAATTTCAACTTTAATCAAAAGGCTGAAAATTGCTCAAATGAGGCTCAAACAAAGAAATTTTTAATTGACCCGTTTTTTATGCTTTTGAATTATGCACACGAAGATTTAATTCCAGAGTATGAAGCTGATTTTGGTGACAGGGTGAGTAATAAAGTCGACTATGCAATTAAGTTGAATAGAAAAGACATAATTATTATTGAATGTAAAAAACTAACCAGTAAACTTACTGATAAAGAGGCTGGTCAATTAAGCGGGTATTTTCAAAATGCAAAAAATTCAAGAATTGCAATTTTGACAAATGGAAAAGAATACCGATTTTATTCGGACGTTGCTTTGGCAAATACAATGGATTCAAAACCTTTCTATGTATTTGATATAGAAAATTATTCCGATAATGATATTGAAGGGTTATTAGATTTTGATGCTCGTATTATCAATGTTAACGACATTATTACAAAGGCACAGGAATATGTATTTATTGAGGATTTTGAGAATACTTTTTTTAAAGAAATGACCAGTCCTTCACCAGAGTTTTTGAAATTGATTCACAAACGAATGAATTTTAAATCAAAGTACAATGAAGAAAATGAAAACCGAATGAAAGAGTTAATGAATTCTTCATTGTTTAAATCATTAACAGAAAAAATTATTCTTCACGAAATCAAATCAAATTCTAAGTCGGCTGGAATAATTACCACTAATGAAGAAATTCAGGCATACCATACTGTAAGAACTCTTTTAATTCAAAACAAGAAAATTCCTAACAACCGAATAACCTACCGCGACCAAAAAGGAACATTTAATATAATGGTTGATGATAACCAGCGAAAGACAATATGCCAACTTAAATTTACCGATTCAAGCAAGAAAATTACTATTGGAATGAATGATTACCCTTTGGATAGCATTGATGATATTCTAAAATTCAAGAATGAATTAAATGACAAAACTTTGTCTTTAATTAGAATGAACCACATCAATTATTCTCTATTCAAAAGTAACTAATTTACTGAAACCTTTTATTTGCAAGAATTTAATAAAATAAAAACCTTTCAAAGTACAATTAAGGTACAATTTTGAATGATAAACCCATAAACAACTCATAAGCATTCGTTTTATGCTCTAACGTAATTATAGGCATCTTTTACCTTTTTCTCTTTGACTCCCAACGAATATATAAACCTAAAAGAACTAAAGCTGAGTAAATAAAGAATTCCGAGTAATCGTAATAACGGAAAATTCCACAAAATTCCTTTCTATCCCTACCACCATAACAATAATATGAGCCTTCCGAGTGTTTTGAGAATTTTACAAATGGCCAAAAGTTTTGTTGATATCGGTTTTCGCCATAATATCCAGAAAACGATTTACTCCAATCCCCATCAGATAAAAGATAATGACTCATATAGTCTGGGCAACGACCATCTTTAATACTCCCCTTTATTTCTAAAACATTGACAATCAATGCGAAACTGTTAATACACATTAAAATTATTATAATATTCCTTTTGGATATCAAATACTCTTTAAAACTCATATCTAAAAAATTATATTGGTTGACTTGCTAATTTAGAACTATTCTTAAATTTAAACAATGTTTTTTTTAAAAAACTATTAGATAATCATTAACCTTTCAATATCCCGAATATCAATACTTTCGGCTATGTTAATGCGTTCCATTAGCCAAAGATATTTTTTAGTTGGTTTGCCCGCGTATGTTTTCTTGAAATGCTTTTTGTAAAGTTGGCTGTAATATTGGTCGATATTGAAATAAGCCCCCAACGAATTATTTAACCCCTCATCTTTTTACCCTGTGTTTGACATTCATACATACATCCCTTAAAGGCTGAACGGTGTAAAAAATAAGTGTTTACCAAATAGAGTTTACGGCAAAGTTTATGAGTGCGTGGACAAAGAAAAAAATACACCTTACCTTTTCCTAAATTTGAGGGAGAGGCAATAAGTAATACATTGTATTTAATTGGCTCACCGTTACACTTGTAATCAAACTCAATATAAGGTTGAATACTTTTAGTATTGACTGAAATTGAAATACTACCTGTTTTCTCACCGTTCCTACTCCAGAATTGAACCAGCCTTTAAATGATTAGGCTTGAAATAACCGTGCTTTGTCAAAAAGGAAATACTAACTGTTTTAACCTCATCGTACAAGGTCGGGAATGTATGAGGTTTTGGCATTTTGAATTTATTTTGGAAAATGAAACCTAAATCATTAAGGAACTTTAATTTCGATTAAAAAAATGGTTATCGATTTCAGTTTTTGAATAATAATAATAATTAGTATTCACTTTCATACATTTTTTTCATAAGCGCCTTATCGTAAATATGCAAAAAACCGCTATAAAAACTATTTTCAGAGTAATATATTCTATTCAATTCTAAATTTACTTTGTTTCCACTCCAAATGACACCGTTTAAATCTACTAATTCACTTGATGCTGGTTTCCAATTATAACCGTATAATTTTTCAAGAGAACTTTTTAGAGCATTAAACTCGATTAGTTCAAATTGATTATTGGTATTAACATCATCAAAACTAACCATAATTGAAAAAAGTTTATTTTGAAAAAAACCAAGGGTAATCGTTCCAACTTCTATATTAAAAACAGTATTAATGTCTTGCCCATTATATATATATAGGATTTAACATTTGGATTTTTTGAATATTGATTTTCATCTCTCGAAATATTCTTAATTTGACTTTGTGTTGAACCAAGTTTAAAATCCCTAAATCCATTTTTCATGTCTAAATCAGATAGGCTTTGACATATTAATAACTGAGAGCAGAGTACAAAAATAATGCTTTGGATATATTTCATAATGTTTATAATTTTACTTTAATTTCACTAAAATTTTAGTTTGTTTAAACTTACAGACAAGTTTAAAAAGAATAAATTAAATTTCAAACCATTTTTTTTTAGGTGGTTCTGGCTCACCTAATGTATGTTTTACACTTTCAGTTTTGGGTAATACATACGGCATAAGTTTACACAGTATATTCAGACGTTGAACAGGTTCAAGTTCTTTGATTGTGTCAGGTAACTATAATTCCCCCCATTTTTAACATAAACATAATCCTTCAATCCAACCGAAACACCACTGGCAATATAAAATAAACAGGAACGGTTTTTCCATTTTGTACTCCCGGATTCCAACGAGGCATATTTTTTACTAATTCAATTGCGGCTGTATCTAGCACTTTATGAACGCCTCGTGCAATTTGAATGTTATCAATCTCGCCCGTTGAACGAACAACAAATTTCAAATAAACTTTACCCTCTATGTTATTTTCTTTGGCTAAATCTGGGTAATTAAGATTATTCTTAATAAACTCCTGCATGGATTGTGAGCCACCAGGAAATTCAGGCATTATTTCAGCAAATTGAAGAACAAAATCTGAGGTAGTTTTAACAGTATCATACGTGGGACAATCCGGTGGATAATAACCGCAACCTACTATTGGGTAAAACGGTTCAGGATCAGATATAATTGATACTACAGGAATTACAGGAGGGATAAAAGTATCCTTTATGATAGAATCAATCTTCTTTTCTTCCTTCAAAGAATCCTGTTTTCTGACAACTTTATTCGGTTTTCTGGATGGATCAGAATATGGTTCAGACTTACCGCCACAAGAACACGAAATCAATAGAACAAGAGTGCTAATAAAAATAAGTAACTTCATATAATTTGGGAATGAGGTAAATTTTAATGAATGCAACAAAACTATTCTAAAGCCCAATTTCCAAAGATTAAGCCAAAAAATTTTTACCTAATCACAATTCAATTCAAAAAATTATCAAAGCGTCAAAGAAAAACAGTAAATAAATTCGATTTTTTTTCATTCTGGTATTGCAAATAAAATAAGAAACAGTATCTTTGCACTCCGATTTTGGGAATAGTGTTCGTTAAAACTAGAAAATTGTGGAAACGTTAAGTTACAAAACAGTCTCTGTAAACAAGGAAAGAGCTGACAAAAAATGGTTCATTGTTGATGCAACTGATAAGCATGTTGGAAGACTTGCAAGTACCGTTGCTAAAGTAATTAGAGGGAAATACAAAACTTCTTACACACCTCATGCAGATTGTGGAGATAACATTATTATTATAAACTCAGAGAAAATTTCTTTGTCGGGTAATAAAGTGAAAGATAAAACATATACTCGTTACACAGGATATCCAGGTGGGCAACGTTTTACAACAGTTGAAGAATTGTTGAAAAAACATCCAGAACGTATTTTAGAAAAAGCGATTCGTGGAATGCTTCCAAAAAATGCATTGGGAAGAGCTTTGTTCAGAAATCTACGCGTTTGTGTAGGTACAGAGCATAATCTACAAGCACAAAACCCAGAAGTTTTAAATATAGACTCACTTAAATAATTCATTATTAATATGGACGTTATCAATACATTAGGAAGAAGAAAAACGGCTGTTGCTCGTGTATACCTTTCTAAAGGAACTGGAAATATTATTGTAAATAGAAAAGACTACAAAGTTGCTTTTCCTATTGACATTTTACAAGCTAAAATCAACCAACCATTTGCTGCAACAGATACTTTAGGTCAATATGACGTAAAAATAAATGTTTCCGGTGGAGGAATTAACGGTCAAGCAGAAGCCATCCGTTTAGGTATTTCTAGAGCCCTTGTTGAAATAGCAATTGATAACAAACCAACTTTGCGTTCAGAGGGATTATTAACGCGTGATCCAAGAATGGTTGAACGTAAAAAACCAGGTCAACCAAAAGCGAGAAAGAAATTCCAATTCTCGAAACGTTAATATTTATTCGAAGTTTAGTATCCAAACAAACGAGTACACTCTGTTTCAGACCCTCGTAATGTTGACTAACAAATATAGGAAAGTAAACAATTTAAAAGAAAATTATGTCTAAAGTTAATTTTGATTTATTATTAGATGCTGGTGTTCATTTTGGACACATGAAAAGAAAATGGAATCCAGCAATGGCTCCATATATTTTTGCTGAGAAAAAAGGAATTCATATTATTGATTTGAATAAAACAATTGTTCATTTGGAGCAAGCTTGTGCAGCAATGAAACAAATTGCTAAATCAGGAAAAAAAGTTTTATTTGTTGCCACTAAAAAACAAGCGAAAGAAATTATTTCTCAAAAAGTTATTGAGATAAATATGCCTTATGTTACTGAAAGATGGACTGGAGGTATGTTAACAAACTTTCAAACTACGAGAAAATCTATCCGTAAAATGGCTGCTATTGACAAAATGAAAATAGATGGTACATGGGATACATTGAACAAAAGAGAAAAACTTTTCAAAACACGTCAACGTGAGAAATTAGAAAAAACTTTTGGTTCAATTGCAGACATGACTCGTCAACCGGCAGCGATTTTCATTATTGATATTTTGAAAGAGCATATTGCTTTGGCGGAAGCAAAAAAATTAAACATTCCTACTTTTGCAATGGTTGATACCAATTCTAATCCAAAATTCGTGGATTTTCCTATTCCTGCGAACGATGATGCAACAAAATCTATCACCATTATTTTAGATCAAATTTGTGGTGCTATCAAAGAAGGTTTGGAAGAAAGAAAAAATGCTAAAAGTGCTGATAAAGAAGGAGCTGAAGTAGCAACTGAAACCGTTGAAGCAGTGAGTCCTGAAGCATCTGCAACTACAGAAACTACAACTGAGAACTAAGAAAAACATATAAAAATGGCAATTACAGCATCTGACGTAAACAAACTTCGCCAACAAACAGGCGCAGGAATGATGGACTGCAAAAACGCATTAGTTGAAGCTAATGGTGATTTTGAAACAGCAATTGATATTCTTCGTAAAAAAGGTCAAAAAATCGCTGCAAAACGCGGAGAAAATGATGCCAAAGAGGGAATCATCTTAGCACAAGCTGCGGCAGATGGACAAAGTGGCGTTATTTTAGCATTGAACTGTGAGACTGATTTCGTTGCTAAAAACGAAGGATATGTTACTTTAGTTCAATCATTAGTTGATATTGCCTTGGCTCAAAAACCAGCTACAGCGGATGCATTGAAAGCCTTGAGATATGACGATCGTTTAACAGTTGAAGAAAAAATCACTGAACAAATTGGTCTTATTGGAGAAAAATTAGATTTATCTAATTATGCTATGGTTAACGCGTCAAAAGTGGTTGCTTACAATCATCCTGGAAATCAACTAGCAACTCTAGTAGGTTTTTCAGCTGATGGATCTGATATGGATGAAGTTGGTCGGCAAGTAGCTATGCAAGTAGCAGCGATGAACCCTATTGCTATTGATAAATCAGGTGTAGATGAGCGCACAATTGAAAGAGAATTAGAAATTGGAAAAGAATTAGCAATACAGGAAGGAAAACCAGCTGAAATGGCTGATAAAATTTCTCAAGGTAGGTTAAATAAGTTCTTTAAAGAAAATACCTTATTAAGTCAACAATTCATTCGTGATGATAAATTGACTGTTGAACAATTCCTTGAAAATACAGTTTCAGGATTAACTGTAACGGAATTTAAACGTTTTTCATTGAGCTAAACTTTAAGGGTTAAGCAAAAGATTAAAGCTGTCATTTTTGACGGCTTTTTTTATGTCCACATTTCTGCAAGCTTTTTTCCAACTAAGCATCCAATTGCTACACCCATTCCTCCCATACGAACACCAAAGGCAACATTTTCACTATCCTTGCGAATAATTGGCGACTTGGTATCCCCTACGCCCATTATTCCAGACCACTGATAGTCAATTCTAAACTCTTTACCCGGAATAATCACCTCCTTTAATAAATTCATCAAGGCATTCTGAATGAGAGGTGTTACTTGTAATTCTGTCGTGGTTTCTCCTTGAAAATCCAAATTTCTCCCCCCCCCTAGCAAAATTCGATTTCCAATATTTCTAAAATAA
Source organism: Lishizhenia tianjinensis (assembly GCA_943330745.2). Taxonomy (GTDB): domain Bacteria; phylum Bacteroidota; class Bacteroidia; order Flavobacteriales_D; family Crocinitomicaceae; genus UBA952. The sequence continues at coordinate 38,341 of CALQIX020000011.1, read as the reverse complement.
TAGTATCCGCGATCTAAATGAAAGGTTCCTTGAAAGGGCAAGTCAACTATTTCGTTCGTAACTAATACCTGTGCACGAGCAGGTTTGACCTCATTTTTCAAGAACTGATGGGCGAAGCCATTTGTACAAACAATTAATTTTGCCGTTTGAATTTCACCAATGTTTAATGCTAATCGAACACTTTTTGACTCGTCAGTAAAATTAAATAATTCAATTCCAAAAAGAGAAATCACTCCTTTGACAGTTGCCAATTCATGAAGCTCTCTAATTAATTTACCTGTATCTATTTGCCCCTCCTCTGCATTAAAATAACTCGTTTTAATACCTTGAAACTGAAAGTTCGATGGAGCCAATAAGTCTTCTTTATATATGTTTTTTACACCGAATTCATAAAAACATTTTTCATTCAGGTATTCGATAAATCGGGAATCAATATTGGATTTACAATCATTTTGAAGAATTAAATCCCATGAACCATTTTTCTCGTAACCAATGTCCTTACCGTCCAACAATCGAAATAATTCTTGTAACCCTTCATAACGCATTTTAACCGTTTGCCAAACAAGCTCTTCCGGATTATTTTCTAAATCATCAAATAATTCTGTTGGGCTACCAAAACAGGTAAACCCTGCATTCTTCGAACTTGCTCCGGAAGGTAGATATCCTTTTTCAAGAATTAATACGCGTGCATTGGGATATTTTTCCTTGATTTGAATAGCCGTTGAATAACCTACAATTCCAGCTCCAATGATTGTAAAATCAATTGAATCAAAAAAGGCTTTTCTTTCCCAAAAACTTAATTGATTTAGTTGCAACATTTTTTGTTTAAGTTAACTTTTTTAAGGAAATTTGTTATTAATTGTTTCAAAGATAATTTGATTCACCAAAACAATCAACCATGACACGATTAATCGTCTTTTTTTCGCTTTTTATTATCTGCAATAGCTCTTTTCACGCTCAAGGAAATTCCAATGAGGCATTTAATGATCAACTTGCTAAAGCTGAAAAAGCTTTGTTGGATAAGGATTTAAGTAAAGTGAAAACCATTTTGTCTAGTCAACCCTTAAAAAGTAAACAGAATAACCCTAAAATTAAACAGCTAACAACAAAAGTTACCGTTTTAGAAACGATTATAAATGGAAACAATAACCTTACTTCTGAAAAATGGGATGATGCAATTATTGAAGCAGATAAAGGATTATTTTTTATTCAATCCAATACTAGTTTATTTGTTGGTTCAGAGAAACAGGAATTAGATAAAATTAAGCTGGACGCTGAAAATGGAAAAAAAGGAATTAAATCATCGTCTTCAACTATTACAAATGGAGCAAAATTAGATGATTTAGGAGATCCAATCGATTATAAAGTAGGAAGAGACCAAATGATGAAAACTTATTCAGACGAAAAGAATGCTCCCTTTTTGGCATTCGAGAAAAATAAAGATTCCATGAATCAAGAAAACATCCGACGTGAAAAATTGATCTTAAAAGGAGTTAATGATAGTCAAAAATCACTTGACAGTGCTCAAGTAAAAATGGGAAACGAAAAGGAAAAGTCAATTCAATCGATTGATAAAAATAGAAAAGAATACCAAGTTCAGCGCGATGAAGTGATGAAATCAAACGATCAGAAAAAAAACACGATTGCAGAAGAAGTTAAGATATCGAATAAGAAAATTGAAAAAGAACTAACATCTATAAATAAAACGAATAAGGAACGTATCGAAACAATCAATGATAACATTGACTCATCCTCCAGCAAACACTTGAAATTTCGGGAAGATAATTACAAACAAAATGAAAAACGAATAATTGCCATAAGTAAAAACCAAAAAGACTTCGACAGTTTGTCACAAATTGCAAAAGCTAGTAGAACTGAAGCTTCCAATAACAATGCTCAACTCGTGGCAGACAATTTAAAGTCCATGGATAAATATAGGCAATCAGAACCCACAAAAACAAAGGGAAGTGGTTTGTTAAATAATAAAGGAGTTCCCTATGAAAAAGGAATCACACAGGGCGTTTTTAGTAAGGGAGAAAAAGGGAAGACGCAAGTGTTGATTACAAGAAGAGTTAGAATTGATGAAAATAATAATGTGGACATTTATTTAAGACATGAAACACCCAATACGGTGACTACTTACACAAAAAATGGATCCACCATTACAGAGTACACCTGGAGCATTGAATCGGGTAATGTAACGCATTGGGAATAATTCATGATCCGTTAATAATTTGTTGTTTTTGTGGAAAACACGCAGGAAAATCATTAGTAAAAAATATTGATTTCAATTAATTTTAGGGAAAAATAAATCGAATGTTTGACGACGAGGAAGAATTTTCAGGAAAAGAATTAAGCACTGATATTGAGCGATTTGAAAAACATTTGAATGGCGAATCAATTGGGTTTATTGACGGTGATAGAATCGAATCTATTATTGATTATTATTTGTTTAACTCCAATTACAGCAAAGCGAAAATAGCCGCGGAATTTGGAATTGATCAATTGCCTCATTATAAAGTATTTGATTTGCGTAAGGCTCAAGCGATGGCCGGACTTGGTTTAATTTCTGACGCCTTGGAATTAGTGAATCAAATTGAAGATTTAGAAACTTACCAAAGTGAATTACTCTTAACCAAAGCGGCATTGCATAGCCAAATTAGGGATTCTAAAAATGCAATAAAATTTTATAAGCAAGCCTTATTGGTATGTGAAGAATTCGAAAAAGATGAAATTTTCGTTGATTTAGCAGTTGAATATGAAAATGTACACAATTATAATGGTGCCATTCAGATTTTAAAACAAGGATTGCTCCATAATCCTAAAAATGAATTTGCTTTTTCGGAAATTTGTTATTGCTATGAAAAAACGGGTGATTTTGATTCAGGCATTGATCAAATTTCTTTGTTTGTCGATGAAAATCCATACTCCTATTTGGCTTGGTATCAACTTGGCAGCTTTTATTTGAGAAACGAAAACTATGAGAAAACAATTTGGGCATTTGATTATTGCTTAATCATTAATGAAAATGCAGGTGCTGCCTATTTCAATCTAGGTAATGCTTACTTATCATCCGATAAATTCCACCAAGCCATTGACAACTTTAATAAATGCATCGAGTTAGACGGAGAAGACCCTTTGGCCCTATGTTATTTAGGTGAATCCTACGAAAATATACATGAATACGAATTAAGTAAAGATTGCTATCAAAGAAGCATTGAATTATCTCCTGAATTTTCTGAACCATGGCTAGGCTTAGGGATTTTAGAGGACTTACAAGGGCGTAGCAAAGAAGGAATTGTATTAATGCACAAAGCATTGGACCTAGAGCCAACTAATCCTGTAATTAACCAACTTATTGGTTCAGCTTATGTGAAAATTGGAGAATTAAACTTGGGGATAGAATTCCTAAAAAAATCGTTGGAATTAGACGCATCTGACATGGAATGTTTGACTGCATACATGGAGGTGGTTTCAAAAATTGACATTATTGAAAGTCAACGATTTATCCATGCATTTAATTTAGAAAATGGACAAGAAACGGAATCCTGGTTATGGGAAGTGAATTTACTTTGGATGATTGGGGAACATCAAGAATCCGTAGCACTTTTCGCTGTATGTGTTGATAATGACCCGCTAAAATCTAAGGAATTGTTTACCATTAATCCACAATTGTTACTTCAATCTTCATTAACTGATTTAGTTGATCTTTCTTAATGATATTTTCTAAAAAAATTGAATTTAACGACCATACAGGTCCCGTTTATTCTATTGCATCTGCAGAACATTTTATTTATTCTAGCGGTGCTGATAATTGGGTTGCTCGATGGAATCTACAGGCGCAGAAACAAGATGAATTTGCTATAAAGTTAGATTCTCCAGCCTATTCTATATTCCACAGTGTTACTAAACCGTTGCTTTTTATTGGTTGTTCTAATGGAGATTTTCACGTAATTAATACCATTATTAGAGAAGAAATAAATTTCATTAAACACCATAAATCGGCTATTTTTTCGATTCAAGAGAATCCACGAACAAATCAAATTTATTCAGGCGATTCAGCCGGTAATTTGTGTATCTGGAATAGTATTAGTTTTCAATTGGAACTTCAAATACCATTGAATTGTGAAAAAATTAGAGCAATCGGATTAATCGATGAGGGCACTAAAATCGTTGTATTATCTAAAGACGGTAAATTAAGATTATTTGAAACAAGTTACTATAACGAATTACTTTGTATCCCTATAAATTCTGATGGTTTACAATCAATCCTATCTGTTTCTGACCTGCATTTGGTCGGTGGACATGATGGTTTCCTATATGTTGTAAATTCAACTACAAATTCAATTTTATCGAAAATTGCTGCGCACAAGGGGGCAATCTATTCAATCAAACAAATCAATCAAACCAGCTTCGCTACATCAAGTAGAGACAAAACAGTAAAAATCTGGGACTTAACAACCATGCGAGTACTCCAGAAACTAGATTTGAAGGTGGGTGGGCATAAAAATTCGGTGAATGACATTCTACTATTCAATAATGAACTTTTGGTATCTTGCTCTGATGACTCCAAAATTATCGGCTGGAAATTGAATGACCTTTAATCGCCGGTTTTTGGTTAAATGTTGTATTTTTGATAAAAATCTTTATCCATGAAAATCATTTTATTCGTTGCTTTTCTTTTTTCGTTGCTTCACGCTGTTTACGCGCAAGAAAATTCAGGCACATGTTCAAAAAAGAACAAATATGATTCTCAACAATTGAAAAGTGCAACGCTAACGGTTGCTCAAATTGCTGAAACGGAAAAATACGATGTCCATTTTTATGGTTTGAACCTAAACATGACCAATACAAGTACTTATTTAACAGGAACCGGTAGAATTGATGCAAAAGCTAAAACATTTTTAGACACTGCTATTTTTGAATTGTTTTCGACGTTAACAATAAGTGACATACGATTAAATGGAACAAGTGTACCTTTTATTAGATCAGGAAGTGCCGTAAAGGTTCCTGTTTATACTACCATTGGACAATCCTTTTCGTTAGAAATTGATTATTTTGGAACACCTCCAACTGCACAAACAAATCCATTGGGTGGAAGTGGGATGACGGCTGATGATTCACCCAGCTGGGGAAATCGAGTTGTTTGGTCTTTGTCTGAACCATTTTCGGCATTTGAATGGTTTCCTTGCAAGCAAAGTTTAACAGATAAAGCGGATAGTTCGTTTGTAAGCATCACTGTTCCTGATTCTTGCAAGGCCGGGTCAAACGGAATATTAACCAGTGTTGATACCTTGGGCAATGGTTTTTTAACGTTTAATTGGGAGCACCGACATCCAATTGACTATTATTTAATTTCGGTTGCCGTTGCTAAATATGTAGACTATTCCATTTACGCAAATCCGGTTGGAGCACCCAATCCCATATTAATTCAAAATTACATTTACGATAACCCACAAACATTACCGAATTTTCTTACTGATATAAATGAAACTGCCGATTTTATCGAATTGTATTATACTCTTTACGGCCCTTACCCATTTGAGAATGAAAAATATGGTCATTGTATGGCACCTATTTCTGGTGGAATGGAACATCAAACCATGACCACACAAGGTTATTTTGAAAAAACACTCACCTCTCACGAATTAGCGCATCAATGGTGGGGAGATAACGTAACTTGTGCATCTTGGTGTGACATTTGGATAAATGAAGGTTTTGCGTCTTACAGCGAATATTTGATGCTTGAAAATTTATATCCAGCAGAAAAAAATCAACATATGTTAGATGTTCATACGAATGTTATGACTCAAAATGGTGGAAGCGTATGGGTGTTAGATAGTTTGAATGAAGCCCGAATTTTTAGTGGGCGATTAACTTATGATAAAGGAGCAGGAATTATACATACTATGAGGTATTTAATCAATAATGATAGTTTATTCTTTGATGCATTACGAGCATTTCAAGTTTCATTTAAGGATAGTACCGCTACCGGAGTGGATTTCAAGAATTTTATAGCTGATTTTACCGGAACAAATTTAGATGCTTTTTTTGAACAATGGTATTTTGGTGAAGGATACCCAACCTATTCCGTTCGATGGGAGCAAGTTGGACAAGATGCGCTTGTTGAAATTTCACATAGTGGATCCAAACCTGCCGTTACTCCAACCTTTACAAATCCGATAAACCTTACTTTCAATCGATCAACATTAAGTGATACAACCATTCGATTTGATATTAATTCAAACACCCAAGTATTTTCTATATCAAATTTGGGTACATTAAGTTCAACCAATACCGTTATTATCGATGCGAATAACTGGGTAATCAACCAAACGGGAACTATAGTTCAAGATAATTCACTAGCACTCTCTGAAATAGAAGAAAATAATGAAATTCTTATCGTTCCTAATCCCTCAAATGGCCTTTTTACTCTAACAAATGTTCCTGACTTTGCGCCTATTATTGTGTATGACATGTTTGGTAAAGTCGTATATGCAACTTTATTCGAAGCAGGTAAAAATATTAATTTATTGAACGTAGTAGGCAAAGGAAATTATTTGCTTGAAATTCAATTACCGAACAACAATAAAAGAATGAAGTTGGTACGGATGTAACCGCTGAAATCCCCCATAATTTTGATCAATAAAAATCAAAAAAACCTATTTTAGCTAAAGTATAACCAGTTTATATCTGTACAGAGAGTGATAACAAAAAGAAGTCAACTTTCTTACTTTCTTTGAGGAATATTATTCCTACAAAAACAATTTCATGTTTACTTTTGCCTCTTTTTCTTGGGTTTACCATACTTTTCTTGCATGGCTTTTTTATGGTCGTAGCGGACGTTTACCTTTTTATTCTTCGCTTTTTTTTCATGAAAAGAGTCACCTCTATTTTCGCGCTGTGCCAATTTACTCGTTTTCCCAGGAATGATAATTTTTGGTTTCTCAAATTCCAATAGCTCGTCCGTAAATTCAACATCCTCAGTTAACTTCGTGAATACAAGTTCCTGTTGCATGAGTACTTGAATAGCTAAAAGCGCTGATTCGTCTTTCTTGGTCACAAAAGTGATTGCAGTACCGGTTTTGTCGGCTCTACCAGTTCGTCCAATGCGATGTATATAGTTTTCAGGACTTTCAGGAATATCAAAATTAATCACATGTGAAACGTCTGTAACATCAATTCCACGTGCTATTAAATCCGTAGCTATTAATACCCGAATGGTACCTATTTGAAAATTTCGCACAGTCTCGAAACGTGAGTTCTGTGCTTTATTGGAGTGAATAACACCTAGCAAATCACCTAAATTCGATTCTATTTGTGTAAACAGTAAATCGGCTAAAGTACGAGAAGAAACAAAGACTAAAATTTTTGAACTAGCATCGTTATGTTGGATGAGATGATGCAAAAGAGCAACTTTGGATAGGAAATTCGGAACGCGGTAACACGTTTGATCAATTTTTTCAAGAGGTAGACCAACACGGGCTGCTTCAACGCGCACAGGCGCAATCAAGTAGTCATCCAAAAAAGACGAGACTTCTTCTGATAAAGTAGCTGAAAAAACCATGTGCTGGCGTTTAGTAGGCAGAAAATCAAATATATTCAACAGTTGCGGTCTAAATCCTAAGCTAAGCGTTTCATCCACCTCGTCAATTACTACTTTTTTAACCTGTTTTAATTGCAATGAACCACTTTTAGCTAAATCTAGAATGCGGCCCGGAGTTCCTACCAGAATATCGGATCCTTGCAATACCCTTTTAGCTTGCGTGTTCATATTTGTTCCTCCATACACGCCACAAACAGCAACATTCATGTATGTTGTCAACTTCTCCACTTCGCTCACCACCTGAGTTACTAATTCCCTCGTAGGAACAATTACCAGAATTTGAGGATGAGGTTCTTTCGAAAACTCCCACATATTTAGACATGGTAGTAAGTAGGCTAAAGTCTTACCCGTTCCTGTTTGAGCTATTCCAATGGTGTCCTTTCCGGATATCATCACGTTGAAACCAGCAGCCTGAATGGTTGTTGGTGTATAATAACCTAAATCATCCAAGGCATTCCAAAGTGGTTTCTTCAAATTTAAATCGCGAAATGTCATAGAAATAATTTTATGTAAAGCTAAGGAGAGATTGTTGATTGCCGTGCATTTATATTGAATAAAAAAACAGAACGGAAGTCTGTTTTTGTTTTATGACCTTGTCAGGATTATTTCATGATTCCTTGCATTATGGCATTCCAAGCATATCGCCTGTCAATGTGGTGTATTGCCTTGCCTTTTTCATTTATCCTAACTTTCAGAAATGATTTCTGAAGCAATTCTAAATAAAAAAGCCCTGACATTTTATCGTCAGGGCACCTTTTGTGACCCCAAAGGTCGAAAAATCTAACTTTTATAGGGATTTGGAGGGGGTTTTGGATTGGAAAGATCCTGTTATTGATATTGAAAATAATTATGATTATCGTATACCATCAAAAAGAAAAAAAAACCTAAAATAAGGTTCTTAGCCTTAAAAAAATAGTAATTTTTCAGATTTCTTTGTGGAAATATGGCACATTTTATGAATTACTCCCACTCTATCAAAATTAATGTTTTACCAACATATTGAAAAACCAAGATACATGAAATTGATACAATTCAATGTAGTAATTTGTTTAATCCTTTTAAACAGTTGCGCTAATAAAATTGATAAGAAAGAGAAGATTAATAATTCCTCAAAAAAGGATACCGAATTTCAGTCCAGTTATGGATTTGTAGTTCAAAATGATAAGGAATTACTTTTTTATGCAATTGATAAAAAAATCATGAATAAATACATCAAACAGCAGGTGTCATCAGAACAAATGATAATGGATATTAAATCTACTGATTGGGTAACCGATTTTGGAGGATGTAGATTTGAGAAATTTGCTTTTTTAAATTGGTTTGTTAGCTATTACAACAAGGAAATTACGATTGACTATTGCAAAGAACAATTAAAAAGCAAAATTATACCTGTATTTCTTGTTGAACTACCTTACGATTCAGAGTTAAAGTATTCCAATTTAAATCCATGTGAAGGTGAAGTACTTCAGTTGCCTTTTCAAACCAGTTCAAGACCCTCATTAAACGTGGTATTCATTGAACCGTTGAATGCTGAATACGCCAATCAATTTTTAAATTTCAAGGATACAGTAGATCGAAGCAAATATTTGGATTACATAAAATTTAATTGCCATTGATTCATAAATTTACAAGTTGTAAACCCAGTACTAATGCACACGAAAAGACTCTTAATTTTCTTTATCATTTTGAATAATTCATTTCTTGAAGTGGATGCCCAAAAGCTAGAAAATGGAACGTATCAATTGGTTGAAATGGATAATTGCGCTCGAAAACTAGATTTATCAGACAAAAAAGAACAGCTAATGGTAGAAATTAAAAACTATTCCAGTTGCAGAAAGCTATTCACAAAATTTGATGGCAGACTACTTTTTAGTTTACAATCCAAAAGCCATATTGATCGAACTAAATTCAACGTTTTCTATAATTATATAAATGATACTATCCAACTCCATTGGCCGGATGTTTTGCAGGATGCCAATGAATTAGATATAATTCATGTACAATTGACGCCTTGGTTATGGGAAAGTTGTAATTCTAGTGGAACTATTGATTTTTTGAATGCAGAAACGATTCGATTCACGATGTCAGAAATAAATCACTCACAAAAAAAAGTTTGTTATCAGTTAACAGTAAAAAAAACGATAAATCATCACTAAAACATTAGGGTATACAATGAAGAATGATTTCACATGAAAAACTAAATCAGAAAAAGTTTGGACACACCTTATATTTTGAATCAAAAAATTGTATTTTCAATTAGGGAAAGTAAATACACAGCGAAAAAGTTAGTTTATTTGAGGCATCTTTCTCACAAGGGAATAATCTTTGTTGTATAAAAAACAAAAAGGCGTTTTACTTTACCTAAAAATCAAAAATATGATTAGAAAAACGATATTATTCATTACAATTCTTATTTGCTCTTTAGATTTAAATGGTCAATATCTTTTGAATACTGATTTTTATGAATCAGATGAGCTAGACATTCAACCAAAATTAATAGTAAATGATAGTGTGGTTGATGTAAACAAATTTGTTTTTCACAATTTACGATGGATCGATGGGATGAATGAAGGTGAAAGGGTGTTTTTATCTTGCATAGTTGACACAAATGGCCATGTAGGTACAATTGAGCTACTAAAAATACCTGAAATGTGTGATTTATGCACGATTGAAACGGTTAGGGTTGTTTCTTCGTTGCCCCAATTTATTCCGGGCTACAAAAATGGAAGAAAGGTAAATGCTAAAATTACTATTTGGATTAGATTCGGATTTTAAGGTTCATGAATTCTATTTTTTTATTAAAAAAGCCTGTTTTATAATTATATTTATAGAAATATGAGTCAACATAACAAAATCCAAATCGCAAAAAAATACGTAGTATTCATTTTATTCTTTTGTACTGTCCTTTATTTCAATGCTAAAGAAGATGATTCATTGAAATTCTATATTATCCCTATGAACTATGAAGGACATGAATTCAAATTTAAAGTTCCAAAAACAATTGATAGTATAGATTCATTAATATGCGAAGTTTATAAAAAAAACAAAAGTGAAAAAAGAATTTACTACTACTTAGTAAGGCAATTTTCAAAAAAAGACATCCGAGTATACCTCTTTTATGTTAAAGACGAAAACAATGAACATATTTGTATTGATAATCATTTGATATTGATCAAAATAATTAAGTTAACTGAAGAAATCGAAATTGAAGGTTTTCCAAAAAATTTGAAAATTAGCCTAACCATTCCTGTTGCTTATAATAATTAATCTATGAGATGGACTGTATTGATATTTTTGCATTTCTTTTTTTCGCCCTTAACCAACGCACAAAACGCAGTCCTATTGGATTCAGTAGAGAAAATACTTAGGACTGCAGAAAGACGAGTTACAAATGTTGGGAGTGAAATAAATGATGTTGATTTGAATCAACTAAAAAATGTGAGACTCAATTTAAGGCGACTTGATTTTTCTCAAAATTCTTTAGTTTGCTACATAACTAACGATATTCCATCAGAACAGAATATTGGCTTTAATGATTTACACGGAATATTATTTGAAAACCAAAATAGGTATCTACTTTTTGATGGTGGTTATAGCGGATTTAATTTAACGAATAAGATCACATTATTTGATTCATCATTTACTCCAAAGGCAGTATATCATTTTAATAATCGTAAACTCGTAGCAGTCTCAATTTTTCAAAATGATAGCGAAATTGTAGTAGAAAAGATCTGTCTGATTTACAAAAATAATAAGAATCACAATTTTAATTTTCTAAACTTAAATGATTTATTTGATATTGGATATGCAGAGGAATTGTTTGTTTCAGAACGATATGCACACAGCACCGATAATGTTTACTATCAAAAATTGGGATTGATTGAGTTTAATACTAAATACTTAATCGAGCGTTGACATAACTATAAATTTAGCATGACAAGTTCGTGAATAAAATTAAATTTGACCAACCTCATTCCGTCTTTGTAATTTCCTCTCTTCGTTTAAATCTGGTAACTGTTTTCTAATTCTTGTTGGCTGATTTCCAAATTTATAGTTATTTTTAAGACACAATTGAAACTCATAAAAAACGTGGTAACTTACTAAAGTTTCTAATTTTCTTAATTATTAAAAGAAGTTGAAAATAATAATTCGAATTAAATGATTTTTAAAAAACACTTACTTATCCTTCTTAGTTCAATTGTACTATATGGTTGTGAAGAAAAAAATGAGTTAATCATCATATACGAAAACAGTTCTGACTTTACGATGAAACTCCAAGTTTCCGTGAATGGTAAAATTCTAGATACCATTCAGATTGACAAGTTTTCTACTCAAAAAATTCAGAAAAGCATCAGAAAACCTTACAAACTGAATGAAGAATCAACAGTTGATTTTAAAGAATTAAACTCAGAAATTTCATTTTCAAAAAAAATAAATTCAAATAATGAATTCAAATGCTTCGTTGTAATTGGTCAAAATGGTTCAAGTGCTATTGCTTTCGATACGATTTCTAAAAAAGATGTTCCTCCTTTTATTTGAGCTATGAACCAACTACTAAATCACCTCTAAATACAGGGTTTACCCGTTAAGAAACGTCAATTTTTATAGTTACATTTGTTACTGTATCTATTATTGCTAAATTAAATAATCAGCTATAAATCAAGATGATTCAAAACTTCAAATTACTTTTTTCATTTGTTTTTATTCAGTTTTATTTAACGGTAGCTAACGCTTTATTTGCTCAAGAGATTTTGGTTTCTAACCTTTCTAATCCAACGTTACAGAAGTGTACTTTTGAAATTATTGACTCCATTCAATTGCGTCTGCGTCCATTGGATTGCAGAAAACCTAGTACTGATATAATGGTCAGTACTTTTGGAGAGATATTAGCAATACAGTATAACCATAAAGATTTAACTAAGCTAATGCGAATTGTGAAATCCTTACCAAAATGCAGCGAGGATATAACCGATGAAAGTCGACCTTATTTTTCAATCCAAATATTTTATTCTAATGGGCAATACGAGTGGATTACGTTCTTCACCACAAATGGTTGTGACCAAAGTAATCAGCGTGGTTATTTCAACTACTCACCACGTTTGTGGAGGCACATTATCAAGATGATTAAAGAAAAATGGGCAAAAAACGAAATAAAATGGGCTCTGAAAAATAGGTAATGACGATATTGGTTGGTTAATGAAAGAAATAGTAGTAACTTTTATAGTAATGATATCCTTTACAGGATTGGTTCAAACGAAAATTGACAGTGTTAAAATTTACACCTTAAATTTTCAATTAGACACACGATATGGATACGGTATCAATGATGTTATTGAGCATGGTGACTTAACCACTTTACTGCCCCTTCAGCTAAAAGGAAATGATAGTCTCATAAATTATATTAACTCATTAGATTTATCGCCTTATTCGGGAGGAATAAATTTAAGGATGGTCTGTATTATATATTCCAATTTGGGTAAAAAAATTCTTGGCTTTAGTAATACGAGAATTATGTCAGTTGACGAAATTATCACAGAAAGAGATGATAATTTATTAGCTTTTTTTGCAGATTTAATAGATAATGCCAAGTATCGAGAAATTATATTTGACAACATTAAAAGCCTAAAGAACAGAAAGAAAAAACACTGAAATCTGGAAAAACTGCTCATGTTGACCATCCAAAAACGGATTATTTTGACCACCTAAAAACAGCTGATATAATTAAGAAATATAAGCTAACTGATTAGACAATCAATTCTGATTAAAAGCATCTTCAATTTCTTTAATCACTTGAAGTATCTCTTGAAATGTAGGTTTTTCTCCATAAATCATTTCATTGCTCATTTCCTGATAGTCATTTTCCAGAGCTGTAATCATTTCAATTGAAGGAATGAGAGAGATTTTACCAATTTGAAGTGAGTTATAGTTGAAGTTTCTTAATCTTGAATAGAGTCTCCTATGATTTATCACTTCTTGAATAAAATCAATATTTTTAAGTATTTCTCTAAAGGGAGATTTTCTATAAATCATATACAGATCATAGTAATGGCGAGACATTCTATAGGTTCTCATTTTAGAAATATCATTGCGATTATATTCCTCATGTAGCAGAAGAATTTTTTCAATTAACGTTCGTTCTGGTTTGATCGTTAAAACTTTTATGAAGCCCTCTTCATATATCGGATTGGGAAAATTCTCGTTTAATAATGAACTCATTTCCCTTATTTCATAAGGCTCTATTTTTGATCGGACACTAAATTCAATTTTTACTCTATCCGGTAAATACGGATTTGGATCAAATAGTGATTTATAATTTATGTAGATTGTCTGAGGATCTGTATCGGGCATATCACTCTTAACTTGTTCAGCTTCAATTGAAAAATTGTTTTGAGTAATCTGAAACTTAGCAAAATCACTTTTTAATTCATTCAGTAGTACATTACTTGTAAAAGAACATCCAGCCCTTCTCAGTTGCTCCACAAAATTCTTTGACGGTTGTTCGTTAAATCCAATTCCGAATGCATCCGAATCCAATGCGATATCTATGTCTTCTGAAAACCGGTTTATGATGCTCCATCCTTTACTCAAGGAAGTCCCGCCTTTAAATGCAAAATAGGTGGCGTATTTCGATTCAAAAAGGATTTTTAGAGTAAGTGTCACCCACCAATCTTTTTCAATTGCCTTGGAGGTTATTCCTGATAATCTTGACGCTTCTGTTATTGAAATTCTTCTAGCCTGTTCGTCTAAATTTTTTATCCAGCCAATCATAGTTTTAAGTTTAAAAATGATTTATTCAAGAAGTCACTTACTCTTGAAGGTGTCAGGCGAAGATCGTGTTTTAACTTTTCCGGGTCTTCTTTTTCAAGTAGATCGTTTATTTTTTCCATTTCAGGTGCTGTCAATTTTTCCAAGTCCAGTTCTTCTAGTCCTAAAAATAAAAGACTGGTAATTTCACCAATCATTGCTAATTTTTTGCTCGTTGTAGGTTTAAATATCAATTCTGTTTTTCCAAATTGTATTTTTTTAAAGGTTCCATTCGTTAAGAAAATTAACTTCATCGGAACTTGGTTTGATAATCCAACTTTATTCAATGCATATTGTCCGGTGGGCATTATTTTGACATGTTCCTTTTCTGCCAAGATTAAGGCGACCTCTTCTAAAGAAGGAAGTATTTTACCAAAAATTTTGTGCTGTTTAGGTTTAACATAAATTCCTTTACCCATTCGATCAATTATTCTCAATTCAACAAATCTTGATAAGGATTTTCTTATTGCAGTTGTTGTCCCAATATCCTTGAAGTCGGAAGTCAAAAAAATAGTACCTTCTTTTGATTGATGAATAATTTTTTCAATTTGCTTGTTAATAGAGTCTTTCATGTCACAAAAATACAAATAATTGTGACAAAAACCAGGTGATTTGGATGTAACTAAATGAATAAGTAAATGAGGGAATATGTTTATTACGAAATTCGTATTGAAACAAAAACGTAAAGTGGAGAATAAAATACATGGATTAGACTAACTAACAGAGCTTTCCAAAAAACCATAAAAACCCCTATAAAAATGGGTATTTACCCCCTAAAAAAAGCTCATTTTTATACTTATATTTGTAGAAATATGACTCATTACAGGCAATCCACTAGATCTTAACGGATTGGGTGTAAAACAAGAAAACGAGTTTTTTGGCAATCAGGTTCAAATAAAAGTAATGGAGAAAAAAAAATTATATAGTTACTTTCTTCAAAACGGACACTTACCACCAGGAAATAAGATTTTTAGATAATGAAAGAAAAAAAAGATGTTGTTCAAGATCTAATCAAACTACGTGAGCAATCCAAGTTTAATGAAGATATATCGATATTTTATCCTGGGTTAGAAAATACCGAACTTAAAGGGCTTCTAACAGGTTTGGTAAATAAAATAATTGATAATTTTATTAGTTTGATTAATCAATGTGCAGTCCATAAAGAATATCAAAGTACAATCGCTGAATCATTATCTGAATTTGATGCTTTAGAATTAGACACTGAGGAAAGAGAGCGTTTGTATCAATATCTTGAGCAAATTATGGAAGTGATTGGTATAGAGAGTTCAAGAGGAATTATTAATAAATGGCTGTATGGCTTTGAAATATAATTAGTATAAAAAGATGGAATTTGGATTTGGGATACAAACCTCAACGGGTGTCGATACAGAACTGATTTTAGGGCTTGAGAAAGAATTGAAGGTGTTTTTTATTAAGAAAAACTATGGCGGAGATTTAAAGAAAATTGTAATGGGAATTTGTTGTATGGCGGAGGAATTTGAAAATTTTTACAAAAGAAGAAAGCCGTCATATACAGCCTATAAAGAGATTACAATTGTAAATAAGAAGATAATTATTGATAGAGTTTTTGAATATGAAATTTGGTTAAATTTTAAAGTATTTAATTCTCTATCAGAAAAAGGAGCAAAAAAACTTTTAGCTCAAGAAATTTTAAAATCCTTATCTAATTTAGATACTTTACCAAAGAAGATAAAGGATTTTAATAGAGAAAAATTTAAGTACGATATGGAGCGATTTTTTAGTGAGCAAAAACTAATATAATAAACCCGAAAGCTTCCTTAAAAACTTAACAATTTAAAAATAATGTCCATAAACCAATATAAATGAAAAAATCAAAATTTACGTTGTCAAAAATCATTGCGATTTTAAAAGCTTCAAAATGCTGGTATGATTTTCTTCGTCCTTCTCATTACGCGCTCTGAAATCAATCATTACAGCGCACTAAAACATATAGTACCCACAACGTAGTTTGTAGGTACTTTTCGTTTAAAGATTTCAAAAACTGAGTTGTTGCGTGGCTCCTGTTTTTTCATAGTTGCGAATTTGGTCAAAGACTTTGTCTGCTTCTTTGTCAATGACATTTTGCATAATTTTTTGGCGTTTCCCAAAAACCCATAAACACCCCTATAAAAATGGATGTTTACCCTCAAAAAAAAGCCCGTTTTTATATTTATATTTGTAGAAATATAACGCATTTTAGGCAATCTACAAGAATTGGATATGTATTATAACGAAACTGATATGTAAGCAATTGGAAGAGGAGTAATTCAAATCAATGAACATAGCCTTAATCCGAATTCTTCTTATTATGTTGCAGGTTGCGGAATAATGAAGGAGGGTCGCCAAAATAAAGAAAGGGTAAAGTAACAGTTCATGAGGCTTTTCATAATTTTGGGTTAAAACATAATAAAACGAATAATTCAAATAAAAGCAAAGGTGTATTGTCGAAGTGGGTTAATCAAATTGAAATTACGCAGGGAAATACAGAAGAGAGGGATAAGAAAAATATTAAAAATATAAATTTAGAAAAATGAAATATTTCATCCTGTGCATACTTATTTTGAGTACGAATAATTTATCAGCGCAAAATAAATTGCTCATTTATGACCCACAGAATAAAATAAATTTGATATGTGAATATAAGATTTGTTGTGATTCGATTATTAAATTATTTTCTTTTCATTTTGTTCATACACAGGAATTACAAGAAAAAATCCCATTATTAAAGGACATCAATGAGCAAACATATTTTTCAGTAAAAATGAAAAAAATAAAAAGAGATAAAACTCTCTTTAAAGTGAATGCTGTTGGATTTAAATTATTTAAGTCAGACTTTTTTGCATATAAAATGGATCTATCTAATCTTCTATTAAAGCAAATAATTGAGATTGAAATTGGTACTAGGTTTCTTAATTGTGGGAATTTAAATACTAGAGTAAAAAAAATAATTTCAGATTTTTCAAATATTAAATTAATTGAGATGACGTTGATTCATGAAATTTAATACTTGGTGTACTTTGAGCAAATTAACCCTTACGCTTCTACTCCCAATTAACTTAAATCTATACGTAGCTTAAACTAAATCAAAATCCCTTGCCTTGCTTCTTCCCCTAAAAACTCAGAACAAAACCTTCCATTTATCGAAAAAAACTAATTTTATCAAACCTTAAAACCTCACTTTTTTGAACCTTCAAAGACAGACAAATTTTTCATTTCCAAGCGTGAGGGTTCCTATACGAAACATTGCGTATTACTCATCTTTTGGGGTGCAACTTGATGGAAGGTCTGTTCAAAGTGATTTCTACCGAAGAGGTTTTAATCGCAAGGAAAGAGACGATGTATTGAATGGCGCGGGGAAGTTTACCGATTAAGTAAGGCTTCAAAATCTTTTGGAAAGAAAATGAGTCGCTAACATCTTATTGTTATTGCATTTTGTATAAATTTCAGCGTTTTCCAAAAAATCATAAAAACCCTTATAAAAATGGATGTTTACCCTTAACAAAAGCCCGTTTTTATACTTATATTTGTTCGATAAATTGAATCAATTATCAACTGAAGAAAAGAGCGAAAAACAATTTGGGAGAATGGTAAATAGTAAAATCAAAACAATTATTTCTTTGGTAACAGCTTGTTTTATTTTGTTGTCTTGTAATATCCATAACCAAAGATTCCAGCATAAAGTCTATAATAACAAAAAAGAAATTTTCTGCTATTCAATTAAAAATGAATATTCAAAGAACAAATATTGCGTACCACTGAAGATATTAAGATATTCAAATAGCCGGAAATTTTATTTTTCCATTCCAAATTCGAATTATGATTTGTCGTTTCTAAAATTCACTTTAAAAGATTTAAAAAAAGCTAATATTGAGATGGATACGATTTTAGATTTCCAAAGAACAATAATTGAAATAGCCCAAAATAGTCCGAACGAGAAATTTTCAATTTGGATAAAAAACAACCAATTTATTTATCAAATACATAAACCTATTCAGACAAAGAATAAACGAAAACATAAGTACCAAGTATTGAAATTTCACGAGAATGGGACTTTTAATGAGGAAATCATTGATGATTTAGTATGGTGAAAGTATCTTTAGTTAATTTTATGACTATGACTAGATAACGGATAAAAACCAGCTATGAAAATTTATGAATCAAAACCCTGGTATCTTTGGATTGTAATACTTCTACTTACCTACGGTTTTATTTTGATTATATCCCCTTTTGATCTGTACTTCACTATTTTCATGGGGGTTATTATAGGAATTGTAGGTTTAAAGACAAAAAAAATAGAATTCTACGCAGATATTGTCTGTAAAAATTATATTTTCAGACCTAAATTTTTAGTTAAAAAATACTGTTTTGATTATCAAAAAATCATTCTAATCGAGGTAAGAAAACGGAAAGAGCCTTATAATAGACCGTATGTTATCCTACATTTTTCACTAAAAAAAATCAATTCATTATTTTTTGCAAATAGATCATTTTTATTTGATTCAGTATCAGAACTTGAACCACTTATTGAGCATAGTATCAAGAAAAATATACCAATAAAACTTAATTTCACCCCAAACTATCAAACTGATGAAATCTTTTTGAAGAAAATCATTGAGAAAAACAAAGGTGAAATTTGGTGACGTACAATCAACTAAACTAGTTATATGAAATTCATAACACCACTAATTAGATCGAGAAACAATTTATTTGTTTTTTCATTTTTAATTTCAATAAATTTTACTTTCAGTCAACTAACTAGTAATCGTTTGATTATAACCGAAGGCTATTTAGTACAAAAAAAAACTTTTACTGAAAGAGTAAAATATTCAACTATTGAATCTGAAAAAATTGAGCATTATGAATATTTCTTTTTAAAAGATAGTGTACTCAAAAGCTCCTTCATGAAAGAGATCTTGACTAATAACATCTGTGAAGACAGTTCATTATTTGAGTTGATTTTTCAAGAACAAGTATCAGATGGATTTGATTTTTACAAAATACTAAACAAATCAGTTTTTGCTATTAGTAATGATTTTTTGGATTATGCTGGAATAAAAGGCGCTTTTGATAAAGGAGTATTTGATGGAAACGGAAATGTATTTTGCAGCGATAACAAGCAAATTGAACTAAAAAATATTTTTGAATGTAAATCAAATCTAGTTCTTAATAAAATCGAGAAGTTACAATTAATTACAAAGTCAACTGAATATAGCAATAACATGACGGAAGTTTCCTCTATAAAAGGTTCCTACATATTTGTCTACGGAAAAAAATTAATGCCCGATTATTGCATAAAGAATTGCTTGGTATTTATTTCGACGTTATTTTAGTTTTTTTTAAACCCCAAAAAGAGAAAACACGAATTAGAATGAAGAAAAATATACCAATCTTATTTCTCCTCCTTCATTTTAACTTATTCTGTCAATCTGGTGAACAAAATATAGCGTTAAAAGAAATCATTACAAAGACAATTTCGAATATTGAAGATGAGTTTAAAAATCAGGATGTCATTTATTTTGAAATACCCCCATTTTTAAAAACGACGAGTACAAACGAAACCTATAACTTTGAGAAACAAAAAAATTATACGATTTGCATTTTAAACGAAAGAGAAGTATTTGATAGCGAAAAAATAGAGTTTTGTTATAAAATTAACCTGGCTGAAGAAAAAACTAATTTAATTCAAGTATTTAGAGTTATTCATCCTAGCATTGGAATCGGGAGAACGTTCATCTATGAATTCAACAAACCAGATCAATGAAGAATATGAAAAAAATCGTTTTGTCATTATTACTATTGTTGCCTATTGGAGCTGTTTGGTATTATGTTAATTGGGGCAAAGATGAAGTTATCCCTGAGAAAGAAAAAACGAGATGCATTCGTTTGGGGAATGAAGGCAGCCCCCTTTTTATAAGAGCGAAAGTTTGGGGTATTGCAGGAAATCACGAACAAATAGTTGTATCCCAATCAAATAACAAGTTACCGGATAAAACAAACGATTATATTTTTTATACGTCGGAAATTTTTTATAAAGTTGGAAAAGATAATAATATAATTGTATATGCTACTGAAAGCTTAATCAGCGAACCTGTAAATACTATACCAAACGTTATAATCAAAGGCTTAAAAACATACGATGAAATAAAAGAGTATAAGACCAATTATCAGAAATACGGTTTAGAACGAATTAGCGTTTATGATTGATAATTAATGAAAAGCGTTCAAAACAAAGGGGGCTATTTAAGAAAAATCCAAAATCTTCGAAAGTATCTCAAAATCACTAATGCTTTATGAAAAAACGGTTTAAGAATACAAATATGTGGAAAAGAGTTTTTATATCTGTTGCAACTTTAGTTCTTTGCTTTCTAACGAGCTACCCTTTACTAATTGATAAAATTGACAATTATTCTACACTGGCTTTTTTTGCATATTACAGGGTTTTTATATGGTTATTCTGGTGGCTCATCATTCTATTTTTCGGAATAATTGTATTTGCATATAACGATTTAAGAAAAAAGTACTTGAAATTTTATTTATTCAATCTTTTAGTAATCGTCCTTTTTGTAGGTGCTGTAAGTATTAAAGTTCAGGTTGAAAACAGACAATATAATGAAACGTTAAGAAGGACAAAGAGTTTGCCTAAAGAAACTATTTATGGCACTTGGGTGGATACTGAAAATAATGGCGTAAAAATTACTATTGATAGTTTGAGAAAGGAGTTGGTAATTGATTATGGTAAGTCAGGAGGAAAAGTGTTTAAGTCTAAATTTCAATTAAACAATGAAAATGAAATTACAAGTGATATTACACCACTAGGTGCAAATTTAATTATAGATGAAAATTTACATCTAAATATTTATCCACTAATAATAGAACTCAAAGAGGATATTGAACTTCTTTATGCCGTTCAATTTAAAAAATTGAAATGAATTAAAGCTACTAAACTTGTTGAATTTAATTTTCATTTAACCTAAACATCTTTCCAAATCTGTATATACGAATCTAAATCAAACATTCCTCAATCTAAAAATAAAATATACTGCCGATAATAATCCAATTATCACCCCGTAAAGTGCACCAATCTTAAAATCTAGAAAGAGAGTTACCTGTTGCAATAGCACGGTAAGAACGCATGATAATTTTAGTTCAAACCGATTTTTTTGAATTAGTATTACAACTAAAGGAATTAGTACGAAAGCATCAAATAGCAGAATTTTTATAGTAAATACATATCCTTCGTAAAATGTATCTTCGAAATACATATTGTATAAATCTGAAAGATACGTGAGTGTCAAAACAACGATTGAAATAAAGAGAAGATAGATGGGTAATCGGGTAATTTTGCTCATTGTATTTACTTTGAGATAAACATCTTATTCAAACAAATATACAGTTTATTAACCTATGCCAATAGCTCAAAATTAACTGTATCAAGCTCTCTCAAATTATGGAACTTCATTATAAAGAATTCGAATCAAATCATCTTTTGCTAACTTACTTAATTTGTAGGTAGCCATTTACTATTTTTTAGATTACAGCAAAATATCACAGAAAAAAACAGAAAGTTCTTTTTACGTACGGTAAATATCCGTACATTTACATCTATAACCACAAAACATTATGGCAATTAGCACAACAGTTACAGGTAAAGCAAGGCTAGAAGCGAGATTAACTATTGAAGAAAAAGAGTTTTTTGAAAGAGCAGCAGCCCTAGGAGGTTTTAGAAGTCTAACGGAATTTGTTATTAGATCAGCTAAAAAACGGGCAGAGGAAATCGTGAATAGACATGAGTTAGTAATTGCTTCTCAACGAGATAGTGAAGTTTTTTTTAACGCCATACATAATCCCGAAAAACCGAACAAAAAATTAGTAGCTGCAGCGAATAAATTTAAAAAATTAAAGTAACTCTGCAGCATGGAATTACAAACAGTTAGTCTGAATGCTTCTCATTACAGGGATGATTTTGACTGTGGCAAAGTTGCCTTGGATGAATATTTGAAGAAGCAAGCAAACCAAGATGTTAAAAAAAGACTTTCTATCTGTTTCGTATTAACCGAAAAAGAGGACGAACGGGTAAAAGTAAAAGGGTATTACACCTTATCCAATACCAGTATTTCCAGAAGTTTAATTCCAGCAGAATTACAAAATAAATTCCCAAAATCGTACGATACTATCCCTGCCACTCTTATTGGAAGACTCGCCCGCGATAAATCAGTAAAAGGCAAAGGTCATGGAGAAAAATTGTTGATTGATGCCCTCTACCGTAGTTATTTAGCCTCTAAGGAACTTGGTTCATTTGCAGTAGTAGTTGATCCCATTGATGAAGAAGCAGAAATGTTTTACGTTGATTATGGGTTTAAAAAACTACCCGATAGTGGCAAATTATTTATAGCCATGAAAACGATCGATCAATTATTTCATTAAGTATCTTTTGGCGAGATCGTTTTAATTATTTCTTAAGAAGGAGGAAAATCGATACTTTTTCATGTCTTTCAAAAACGCTTACTAAACTCTTTTCACTTTACGTGAAACCAATATAAATAATTGCTGTCCAGACAAATATACTCCCCTCCTCTACCCTGCTCATATTTCCATGATTTATCACCATCAATCAGCGTATCGTGTTGCAGTTGTATTTCTTTGTGAAGTTTTAGACCTAAATGATCCACAAATAATGGATCCTTAGACAAATCGTCTTTTGAGTAATCCAGTATTCCTTCCGGATGAAACGAACCGAAGTATCGCAATTCAGATGATTTATACACCGAGCTATCTTTATGTACGTAGTAATTTCCATTGTACGCCAAAAGTGGAAATGCATCGTATTGGTAATATCTATCTACCTTTTTATAACGCACCATAGAAAAGTCTGTGGATCTTTCGCCCATGCTCCGGCAACTCACGAAAAGAATTGATAGAATAACTAATTTGAAACAAAAAAATATGGAAAGAGGTTTTCTCAATTACTTCTGAATTTGATCGTTAGGCGTAAATATCTTGCTCAAACGAATTTACAATTTATTTTTTCTTTTCCTATTGATTTTTCCCTCTGAAATTCAAAGTGATAAAAATCAAATAGGCTAGTACGAAAATCGCAAAAGGAATTTGAAATGCCCGATAATTAAACATTTCGAGAGGAACCTGAACCACTCTGCTTTTCAATGGGGATAACATCAGTACAAAACTTAATAGAGTAAACAGTTTCTTGTTTTTCCATTTCGTGAGTTGCATACTAACGCCCAGTAAAGCGAATAAAGCGAAGAGTTGATCAATATTTCCAAAATCAAAAACAGTAAATAAAAGCCATAAGAAAAATGGAAGTCCAATTATATCCCCTTTTAAAATGATTAACAAATAGGAAACGATGGCGATGATTCGGAATTTATCTTTCATTTTTTTGTATCTTTTTTTAAGATAGTATTAACCATAGTTTTTAATCATAAAAAACGGCCCTTGGGATAATATTTTTTGTTTTGAATTAATTTTCCGTTGTGCGCGTTAATTAGTATACTTTGAAACCTTCCTCTCATTGAATATTCCGAACGTTTTTTTATTTGCCTACTCATACACCATACAAAGCAAGATTGATTTTTATCAAAGGCAAGATTAGCGTTTACCTTCCAATTGTCATTTTGCCATAACTTAGATACCTTCTTCAATGCCTGATCTTTGGATAATAATTCACTATTTTCCCATTCTTTTGAAGGAAGATTTATTTGGTTTATAGAATTTCCAATTGAGTCATAAGAAAACAAAACACAATACGTATGATACATGGTTGTATCCATGCCTTTGTTGGGAATATGCAAGGAATAAACAACATCAATAAATGGAGCAATATAATTTTTATTGTATCGCTTTTCGAACAAGGTTTTATCGTACAATCTACCAATTTTAAATGTTAAATAAGGTTGAAACGAATTGTAATTCTTGAAGAGCATCGAGTCTATTTTGTATTGGATAAATTCGGGAATATCGGTAGGATTATGGATATCCCTACCCGTTTCCCTGTCGAATTGAGGAGAGCAATCGCAATAGACCACATCTTGCTGACCAATGACTATTGAAGTAAAACTGTAGAAAAGAAGAAGAGTTTTTAACGTTTTCATAACGCAAGAGTTTTAAGAAAATTACATCAAGTTATATTTACTTTATCATTTCAAAAGTTTCCAAGATTTCATTTTCTCTAAAAACCTTATTCAATTGGTGAAAATTTCTTTTTAAAACGTGTACTTTTTTTACCTTAGTCTTATTCCAAAGTGGAACTATTTTACCTTCAATAAGCAAAAAATGATAATACAATTCATAAGTTCCAGTTGAATTTACATACCGTAGTTTTTTTTGTGTTTTGTACCTAAAGCGGTAACTTACAATACCATTCTTTTCAAAAGAATCAATTAACAAGGGAGACAATTCTATAAAAATCGTATCACCATATTGCTTTTGCATATTTGGAAAAAGTTTAAAATCGTTAAGTTCCCATAATTTAATTAGCCGTTGATCTTCACTTGTTTCTCCTGTCAAAACAATGTCTTTTTTAGGTTGGTTAAATTCGGGAATATCGGTAGGATTATGGATATCCCTACCCGTTTCCCTGTCGAATTGAGGAGAGCAATTGAAACAGACCAAATCTTGCTGACCAATGACTATTGAAGTAAAACTACAGAAAAGAAGAATGGTTTTTAACGATTTCATAACGCAAGCGTTTTAAGGAAATTACAACTGTTTCTTATTTTCCAAATTTAATAAAGTCATCCATTAAATTTGAGTTAGTTTATTGGAATTGATTGTGCCTGTGTTCAACATTATGTATAAACTGATTGAAGATGCAAAACACAAAGTCCAAGAAATACTTTCTGCCAGATTAACTTGATTGTCATAGGGTTTATAGATAGCAAAAGCCACATAAAGTATGGGAGTTGTTAGCGTTAGAAAAAATGCAGTTGTAATTAACGAGAACAAATTAGTTTGCTTAACTAATTTTCTCACAACATAAACAATTGGATAATAGAGAATTAAACTAACTACTAGTGGAATTATATTATAAAACAAGGAGGCAGAAATCATGACTTCCCACGTTATTTCAGTTGCACCGGGAAAATCACCCATAACCTCCGTAAGATGTGATTCATTGGTTAAATTGTACTTCATCAGGATAAAGTAAAATAGCATAAATGAAAGGTCCTTAACAATTATATGAATTAGAAATAATCTCATGTTTTTCGTATTTTATAAGTTCTTTCATTCGCAAGTTATCGATTAACCTTTCTTCGTCCAGACAATGTAATACGTCCAATTTTTTATCTTTTTTTCCTCGACAACCTTTACCCAATCTTCTTTAAGAAACTTAATGTTACTTTTTGTCAAATAATGAATATATGGCCCGGAAAAACTTTCGCTGTGCTCCTCGCAATCTTCAAAATTGCAGGTTTTTAATTTAAAAACAATTTCTCTTTGTTTGGTAAAAATGACCTCATCTAATAACCCGGTTTTGAATAATTCATTCAATGCAGTTGTCTTTTGGATTTTTGTGTCCTTTTGATCCAATTTAAAAGCTACTTCCAAACCATCAGCAGATTTATCAGTAATAACTTCGGATGATTTTATTTTTCCAATTAGACTTGTGATTTCGTTAAATGCTAGTTCATATTTATCCAGGTGATCGGTGAATTTTTCATCCACGTTATTTTCACGAAAAAGAAAAAATACGACTATTAAAACAGTACAAGCAAATGCAATTGCCCCCCATAATTTACTTATTTTTTTATTCATGCTTGATTGGATTTTCTATTTCTCAAGATCCTCTTCCAAATAGTTTTTGTAAATCTGATCGCCGCGCCCAACAAATGATTGAGCAAGTAAGAATAATTAGGCTGTGATTAAGGGTTGAATTGTCACATTCTCCATTGTAGATAGAGCCGGAATATTCGTGAAAATGCCAAGGGAAAATCTTGTCGTTGATGGGTAAATCTAGTCCTGTCAGTTTGTTAATTATTCCTGGTGACAAATCCACTAAATCCGGAAAAATGCACCCTAAAAATGAAAGTCCGATGATTAAACGATACTTTTTGTTTGTAAACCAAATGGTTGTAAGGATTAGAATGAGACTTGCAATTGCGTCCAGTTTAGAGTTGATCGGATAACAATGGGGAATATAATCTAATGCTCCGTGCGAAATTATTCCAACAAAAAATGCGAAAACACTCGTCCAAATCCTATTTTCTGAAGTGGATGCTTGCTCTATTCTTGAAGTGTCAGTCAACAAAACAGCAACGCTTATGGCTGTTGTGGCATGGAACAGTGCGTTCATTTTCAATTGATAATTAGAGTTACTAATTTACGATTTTAATTGGCAAAGTAGGTCATTTAATTGATTTATTGAGATTTGTGATTAACACCTGATTCTAAGTCCATTATGAAAAGCTAATTAATTTGATTCCTTTTCATTATCAAATAATTCATGAAGTTTTTGTTGTAAAATTTTCTTGTCAGGCAACTGAGTTTTATATTCAGAGACCATTGTTGGTGAAAGACTTCTGCTTAACGCATATTCTACAACTTCGCTGTCTTTGTCCTTACATAGCAAAATCCCAATACTTGGATTTTCATTTGGTTTTTTAACGTCTCTATCTAATGCTTCTAAATAAAAGTTAAGCTGTCCCAAATGGTTAGGTTGAAACTTGTCAGCTTTAAGTTCGAAAGCCACTAAGCATTGAAGACCGCGATGGTAGAAAAGTAAGTCTATAAAAAAATCAGTATTACCAACTTGTAATCTGTATTCCTCTCCAATAAATAAAAAATCCTTCCCAAGCTCAAGTATAAAATTCTTCATCTGACTAACTAGTCCATTCTGTAAATCTCTTTCATTGTGCGATTCTGGTAAATTTAAAAATTCAAATACATAGCTATCTTTAAAAGTATTTGCAATGTCTTTATTTCTATCATCAACTTTTGGAGAAAGTATTGAATTTCCAATCATTGCTCTCTCAAAATGTCCTGTTGAAATTTGCCTATCAAGTTCACGTTTACTGTATTTTTCTTGTTTTACAAGTCTAAGGTAAAATTCCATTTCTTCAATTGATTTAGATCTTGAAAAAATTAGCAAGTTGTTTGTCCAACTTATTT
This sequence comes from Lishizhenia tianjinensis, assembly GCA_943330745.2. Classification (GTDB taxonomy): domain Bacteria; phylum Bacteroidota; class Bacteroidia; order Flavobacteriales_D; family Crocinitomicaceae; genus UBA952. The sequence continues at coordinate 10,785 of CALQIX020000011.1, read as the reverse complement.
CTCTCACCATTGGTGCGAGTTTTGGAAAATCTTTATATGACTCATAGAATTGCTTCATTCTCCAAATATTTTTATCTGAGAATCCTTTTATTTCTGGTTCATAATTTTGAATAAAATTTGCTAATTCCACCACAACCGACTCTCCCCATTCTGATTGTTGTATTTTCTTAACGATATATTCACCGATGTTCCAATAAAGATTTATTAACTCGGAGTTTATAGCTCTTAAAGCCTTCGAACGCGATTGCTTAATTAGCTGAATTATGTCCGTAAAACGATTATCCATTTTGGTTTATAAAAATTAAGTTAAATGATTAACATCTTTCTTCATCCATTTTTTAATTCCCTTGCAATGAAGAATAGCTACCAACATAAAATTAGTTATTTAACGGAAAATTCATTGAAATTTATCAAAGTTTAAAATCAATGGGTAGGTTGAATTGAACGTCCACTTTGTTCCCATCTAGTTGTCCCGGAATCCAATTAGGCATGCTGTTTATCAGTCTTAATACCTCTTTGTCAAAATTTTTAGCCCCTTGAACTGTACTTAGAATTTTTCCATCTTTTATCTTGCCGTTTTTGTCAACCACAAAATTAACGACCACTTTTCCTTGAATGTTATTTTCTCTTTCCCAATTGGGATATACCAAATTCTGTTTTATAAAAGTATTCAAACTTCCGATTCCACCTTTAAATTCAGGCATTACATCCGCATAAACATAGGGTTCTACTTGTAAATGATTGTAATCTGTAAAATCAACTTCGCCTAATAAATCTCTTTCCGGAATTTCTGGTGGCGTATTTTGTTGAGTTTTTACACTTTTATCAATCGTGTCTTGTTTCGGTTTCTCTTTAACATGGTTGTCAGTTGAGTCGGAAGGAATTATTTTTGTCTCAGATTTAATTGCCTTTTTCTCAATGGGTTCGTTGCTACAACTCGCTAGAAGTAGGGTTCCAATCGTTAATAGGTAAAAGGAAAGATTCGTGTTTTTATGTTGTTTGGCTAATGCTTCAATGGTAACCAGAAAGTCTGTATTTGAAAAATCAAGTTGTGAACGATAAAATCTACCGCAGACTTTTTCATTTCTATGGTTGAATAGATATTCTAAAATCTCATTTCTGTCTTTATTTGTAAAGTCAATAACATTCTTATGGCAGTTGTCACAAAAACGGGAATTTAGTCCAATTTTCATTGTTTCCCAATTTTCAGGGCAAGGTTTTTTTATGTCTATGAGTTTTTCCATATTTGGGTTGGTTCCATTGTGTCTGTTTTAAACTACCACATAAGTTTTGCTGTCAGACACTCGGCCCAACTTTAAAAATAAATTACTATTTCGAAGTTAAAAATATTTTCTTACTGATACATTGTTTTTAAGCTGCGCTGCAGACTTCATCTGTCGAAGTGAAGGCTGAGGGATCGAGCTAAACCCGTGTTCTGCGTATTTATTCTATTAGCAGCAAATAAAAAGGTTGTTTACTTAATGATAATTGAAATCTATTCAGCATTGGAATATTCCTATTCTCCTCGGTTAACATGAATGTGTCCTTTCGTACATTTTTTAATGTTTCAAAAGATATATGGAATGGTTTTTCACTAAAATTGACATTCAAATCTAATCCCGAAAAGAAATCAATACTATCTAAATTATTTATGGTAGCAATACATGAGTCAATTTCTCGTTTGATAATTTGTTTGTCAAAACCTTTGATGAAATAGATAATTTTAAGTGAATCTACGTTTCCTCTGTAATAATAATTGATTGAGTTTAGTTCATTTGCGGCTTTTATATAATCACCTGTTACATCATAAATCTTTAAACGATTAAAAGCAATAGCTTCATCCGCTTCATACCGAGCATTACCACAAAAACCATAGTCCATTGAATCTGCTTTGTCAAGTAATTTTAATGCTTTCTTTAAATTGCCTTTTTCAAATTGCTTTTCTGCTTTCCGTATCATAGTAAACCCATTTTGACTCCAAATAATATTTATTTGAATAATAGCTAAAAAGAGAATAAAGATTTTCATAACTGTTTTTTTTCATGATGCATTTCATGGTCTTTTTCCACAATGTGCATTCTTACGAATAAAGGTCCTCGCCCAGTCAATCGGCCCAACTTTCAAATTAAATTGATATTTCGAAGTTAAAAAAATTTCTTTCTAATAAATTGTTGTTTAGAAGAGATGGCTGAGGGATGGCATCATGACGGCTGTGATAGCACGTATTATTGACACCATTTTTCACCCTGTTTTACCAGAAAACTACTTTTTATCACAGGGTCCATATTTGTCATATGCATATTGAGGTATTATATCTCCAACAGATTTGCATTTCCCTTCAGTTTCCCATGAAATACCAATTATTCTATGTCTAAGAATTAGTGAGTAATCCATTTTTTTGGATTTATTTTTTCTGAATTTGCCAATTGGAACTCGCTTTGTAATTAATTGCACTTTATATCCATCAATTTCAGTGGTCTGAATACCTTGCGAAATCATTGGAGGTTCATGGATGATCGTCCAATTTGTGTCTATTGCTAATATTTTCAATGCCCGGTTGATTTTTTTACCGATCAACAATCGATCAATTGTTTCGATTTTTGAAATACCTCTTGATTTCTCCTGTGAAAAAATTGAAGATTGGTAAAGAATAAAGACTGAGCATATAATAATTCTTCTCATAAGCAGAGTTTTTTGATAACCACTTAAATTATTTAACGATAATACACAGGCAATCGAGTTAACGGCTTTCATTTGCCGTATTTACTTTAAATTTCTATCACAATTTTAAATTCTTTCTTAATGCAATCATGCGGCTTTTTACGGGTAGCCACACAATATTTAATCCTATCAAGTTCTTGTCTATTCATCTCGGTCTGAGAGTAGACTGTTATTTTATCTTCCAATGCAACGAGATGAAAAGTGAGTTGTAATTCTTCGTTTATGTTTAGTTGAATGTTTCGGTTAAAATCTTTGAATTCAGGTGAGGTTATTTTAAAGGACCAATTTCCGGATAGAACAGAAAAATTTGTAACTCCATTTTTATCAACTAATTGATTAAATGTTGTATTTGAGTTCTCGAGTTTTACTTTGCAGAATGAAATTGGCAAATCATTTTCATCCAGTAAAATAAGTTGAATTCGTGATGTGTCTCTTCCACGAATTGTCATTGAATCAGTTATTATTAATTCAGCGTCCTGATTCAATTCATAAACATATTTATAGTCCCTTTGTCCGTATAAATGGATACTAGTTAAAAGTAGAGTCAATATTAGAATATACTTCATAATTTATAACATTTTGAAGATTACCAATTATACGATTTGTTTTGCCGAACTTCTAAAAACCTCTTTTACTCTGAAATTAGGACATTATTTTTGATTGGCCTAAGTTTTATCGTAAACCAAAGAATAATCAATAGTATTGACAATTTGACAAAAGTCCCACATGATTTTATTAAAATTCCATTTTCTTTTTGCCAGTAAAAATCATTCTCGTCAATGTAGAAATACATGTAAGTGAACATGACGTATCCTGTCAATATCAAATAAATACTTATTGTTATGGAATTAAGCCAGGTTTTGTTTAAGAATGTTTGAGCCAAATATATTAACGCAATCAACTTAAGCAGGTCATACTTATAGTGCACCATTATACCACTTGCATAATAGACATACCTTAATTTGGCAATAATCCAAACAAGAAGGAATAGAAAAATTATTCCATTGATAATTCTTTGGTTTTTATCCTTGTTTAATACGTGTGTCAGATTTCGCATGGAATTCGATTGCCGTTAATGGTTTACTGTTTGGCGAGCGGCCGAACTTTCAAATTAAATTAATATTTCGAAGTTAAAAATATTTTCTTACTAATAAATTGTTGTTTAGCTGCGCTGCTGACTTCGTCGGTCGAAATGAGATTGGAGGGTTGGCGATTGTGGTACTATTAGAGTCATCTTTTTCTTATTTCTTGATAGCCTTCCATTAGGATTTCAATGGTTAATTTATTGTATAAATTGTTTGTTTTATTCTTTGTTTTAATTTCTTCTAGCTTATTTTTTGCCTCCAGTTTTTGATTGTTAAGATATAAGCATACAATGTAATTCAATGCTAAATCTGGGTTCTCTGTGATTTTATCCCTAAGGTCGTTCTCGTAGATATGTAGTGCTTTTCTATACAGTGATTTGGCTTTTTGGCCCTCATTATTTGATTCACGAATCATACCTTCAATCATGAAGAACTCCGGGTAATTTTTATAAATCCTCTGAGCTCTATGGCAATAATTGAATGCTCGAGTTTTGTCTTTATCAAGTCTGGCAAACCTAATTATTCCAAAATGAGGTTCGATATAAAGTGAATCGATACTTATTGCTCTCTCTAAAATGGTTATGGCGCTATCTACTTTTTCACTGTATTCATTTTCCAACATGGCCATTTTCACTGCTTCTTTATAAAGCATTACAGCATCTTTATTCGGTATATGTTTTTTGAATTCTTCTTTTGAATCACATCCTTGTAAAACTAAAATAAGAAGAGCAATTAAGGTAATTATCCTCTTTCGTATATGTATATAATTCCACAGCAACATATGAGGTAAAAATAATGATTTTATAACGCAGAACTTTTTTGATACAAAAATCTTGGATTGCTTGTTCGTTTACAGTTTTCTGGATTTCCTTGTTACTCTTTGCATTAGTATTCAATTTTTATTCTAAAAAGTAATTGTCTTTGAGTTCTAGATTTAATCTCCCCATCGTGATAATAAATTTCAAAATAGCCCTTTCCAGATTCCATTAATTTGTCCAATGAGAATGTTTTTGGTGTGAATGTACCGTTGCCCTTCCAGTATGTTACTACATGGTGTTTTCCATCTTCTACACTTAAAAACGATAAACAGTCAAAACAAGGAGTATCTCTAAAATAATTGACTGTAACCGAATCTCCTTTTTTTAAATTCTGCTTCTTGAAGACTATTTCATTTTTTACATTCATTATATTGAATTTAGCTAGCAAACGATTATTATGATATACTTGCCAATTGGTTATAGTATCACAATATCCAATGCTCTGAAAGCAAATTATAAAAAATAAACCTGTTATTATTCGAGTCATATTTGTCTGTTTAGCCTTAGTACAACGTTTTGACGCCTGGTGAAGGAGCTGATTTCGAAGTACTTAATTTTCTGCTAGCACAGAAACGTGATACGAAGCACAAAGCTTCAATTAACCACTTAACCGCCAATTTCTTGTAGGTGCTGGTATAAGCAGGCGTTCTGTCTTGCGTTGCTGTCATTAGTTTGATTTTATCGTTTTCAAAAGTTCGCTATCAAATATTGATGCTGGTGAAATTACAATTTCTTCTGTTGGAATTTTGTCGCCATAACGTTCTTTTATTTTTTTCTTAACCGCTTCATTTGTCAAGTCAAAACTGCTAAGTTTTTCCAGTTTACCAATTTCGATTCCTGTCGCACGATTGTATATTTTCCAAATAAGTTCTGAGCAATAAATTTTGTCGTCTGACCACTCAAATGTCAAGTCGTAATTTTTGCCGTTGAACTGGTCACCAACTTGTTTCATTTTTGTTAATGTCGCAGGAGTTAAAACTTGGTCAGCGTTTTTAAGTCGTTTGATTACATATTTTCCATCTTGTCCCCGAGCAATCCATTTATCAAGTGGCGTCCGCTTAACAGGTTGAACAGCTTCAAAAACATAAAAGTCGTTGCCATCTTTGAAGATAAGACCGCAATGCGAATATTTTGATTTAGTCGCAAGTTGAATTGCTTTGCTTTGTCCAGATAGTGAAGTCTGGAAAATAAGGTCGCCACTTTTTATTTCGTCTTGGTGAACAAGATTTTTTTCTTCTGTTCTTGCATTTTTAAGTTTGTTTTTTGGTTCGTAAAATTGGCGTTTTGCATAGAGTCCACCGAAAATTGTCAGTCCTAAAAGTCCAAGTATGAATATTGTTTTTTTCATTTGTAGTTTGTCGTTGTATTGTCGTCCGCTACGTTTGCCTGCTAACGGTTTTGTGCTTGGGGCACAGCCCGACTCTTTAAATAAATCGTTACATCGAAGTTAAGAATATTATGTTTCAAATATTATCCTCGTTTAGCTTCGCTGCTGACTTCGTCGGTCGAAGGGAGATTTGAGGCTGGCGTATGATAGCTGTGGGTATATTATTTTAAAGTCTTAATGAATTCATCTTTCTCAATAAATTGAATAATTTCTCTCTTTTTTAAGTCAAAATATTGATAACAATCAAAAATGGTTGCTCTTCCACTCCACGATGCAGGTTGCTCAACAAATAGTATGTTTCCATTTGAAAGTTTGTATATTTTTCCAGCGTCGTAATGAAAATAAATTTCAGATTCTTTAATAAACATTTCACCTAACAACTTTTTGATTGAGAATAACTTATGATCAACAACGGTGATAAATGGATTTTTTGAATTGGAATTATCCTCCATAAATTCTATTACAATTCCATTCTCCAGTTTCAGTTTTCTTGAATATACATCTTCATATCCTTTCATGCATTCATCAATGGTAAGTTCAAATTTTAATGAGGTAATTATTTTGATGTTTTCTAAAGGGTTATGATCAAATGTGTCAAAAACGATTTTATTCAAAGGTGCCATTCGTGAATACATCGAGCAAAGCATACTGTCACCGACCAAATCAGCACTAGATGTATCTTTATCAAGTTCAGAATCTGGCTTTTTATTTTTTATTGTAATTTCTTTACTATTCTTCTCATTCGAATTTTGACAACCGATTATGAAGATTAAAAATAATAAAGAGAGAAATTTTATCATGTAATTATTCTGTATGTCATTACCCATACCATTTTCGGGCTTACCGCAGCGCGAACGCAACTAATTTAATAATTTTTTCAATTCGTGCGCGTTGCGGCAAAGTGGTGTTAGGGTTAGTTTTTATTCTTTAGTTATTCTAGATTTAATTGCTCGATGATTCAAGCCTGCTTTTAGTGTTAATTTTAAAAAGTCATTTATTAAACGATAAAATCTTTTCACTATTTCCTCATCACAAAGACTTACATCAATAACGGAACCAGCACCACCTAGCATGTCTGTTGAAATTACTTTTTGCTTAAACATATCTGCATCTTGTTTCTGTACTGCCGTCAATATTTGCATGATGCATTCAGCTTGATGTGAATAGGCATTATCTCTTAAAATAACATAAATTTCGGTTAGTAATTCTGTAAAACGACCGACATTATCTTCAGTAAATTGAACATTATTTTTTCTGCGGAATAAATTTATCATAATTACAAATTGACCCTAACTTGTTGCTAACCGCCAAAAACCTTCTCCTTTCTTCCTATTTTGGATGTATAAGCGAATGTATGTGACCTTACGAATATACAACTAAACTTACTTATTGTATGAATATTAGATGTAATTATTGTAATCGCACAAATTGTAGAATAGGGCGCTAAAGATTTTTAGAAACTTATATTGAAAATTTCATGAATCTTTTATCTAACTGTATTTCAATTTATCCAAAACATATTTTAGGCTATGCATGTGTTTGACACATCACAATTTCATTATATCAAATAGTTGAGCCGATTGCCCCGATATCTTTCCATTGGTTTGCCTTATTTTATCACCTTTATGATTTCATTTTCTTCAGTTGTATTCCAATTCTGTGTTCGAGTACATCGATTTGTCCAAAAGGTTTTATTATCGAACGTCCGTCTTTTGACTTTGTCAGTCATTAACATTTCGTCAAAAATAGTTGCATATACAATATACCTTTGTCCAACCTGAAAATCACCGCCACATGACGCATCATTTGGCGGTGTTAAAATAGTCAGGGTATCTGTAACCAATTGACCTTTATACATTCTGTCAACTTTTATTTTTACAACGGCTGTTGGGAATTCATGCAGCTCAAAACAACTATAATTTGTATCGCCGGAAACAATGATTCCCAAACTGTCATAATTTGTGGTTAACGTACTTGAAACAACTTGTCCACTAAAAACAATATCAGTATATTTTACGCTACCTGCAACAGTTCCTTCACCCTCGCAGCTACAAGCATATGAGTAACCAGTCCAAAAATAAAATGAGGAAAAATGTCAGGAAAATATTTTTTTGATAGGGTATCAACATCTAGTTACTAATTTATATGTAAGTATGTTAAAGTTACTTTTTTTAAATATTATCTGTGGAATAATAGCACCAATTTTCGTGGAGCATAGGCCTTCTGTTTCAATTTACTTTTGTCAAGTCTAATGCGTGTTGGAGACGTTCACTCTCGTTTTCAAATAATCCACTTCTTCAAATGAAAAAAGTTCGGATGGAATTTCTGAAATTGAATTACAAGTCCCAAAAATTATTTCCCCTTCTAAATTATAACGAATACTTGCATTTCCTTTTGATCCAACATAGGACTTGGCAGCAACATTTTTAGTCGCAAAATTCTTTGCATTCATATAATACTCTTTCCATAAACCAACCGGTACTCCATTTGAATAATATCCTGTCATATAGGGATTACCTTTTTTATCTAAAAATACCCAAAAGCCCTCAGCCTGTCCATTAACGACTCTCCCTTTTGCTACTCTTTTTAATGAACAATCCCTATCAAGGTATTTTTTTTCAATGTATTTATTTTTTATAGTTGATATTTCTTTTATCATTGGAAGGACCTTGGACATTAATTTGGGATTTGAGTTCACACGCTGACTCCAGGAGCACCCTTGAACGACGTTTTCCCCATCAACCCAACTAGAAAAAATATACCATTCCTCTCCAACGGTGAATGTTTTTGTGCAATTTACACCGTTTGATAATTCTGTCTTAAAGATCATACTATCAGAGAAATTACCTTTATATATGTCTTCAATTTTAATTTTTATGAGTTGATAACCACCTCCCGTAACCTGTTGGTTGTTCATTGAGTCTACTTGTTCAGCATAAGGAAATTCCTCAATTGAAAGAACCACACCTTTCACAATTCGCGTATAATTTAGATAATCCCAAACATCAAACTTCTTGTGTTCATTGCACAAACATCCGAAAGCAATATTCGAATGGATTAAAAAGTATACAGATAAAAGGAAAAAGTATTTCATTCGTTATTCATGTAGATGATTTGACAGGTATTATTCCATAAAGGAGCCAATTATTTAGAACGGCTTTTGGGGCATGTTTCTTTTCATCCAACTTTCGTACTCTACAAATATATTATAGTGGTCAAAGAGTAAAATATTTAATGTCGCCAAAATTGAAATAATGAAAATTATTACAATTAGCTTGTCTGTCTTGCCTATTAAGTTTGGCTTATATTTGCTAGTCAAGAGCAATGCTGTCCCGAAAACAAATGAAAGTGATGCCCAAAAACTAAGGTCAAGTCCGGTATGGTTAGTAGTTGTAGAATTTAAACAATGGAAATTGAAAATCGACAACACCAATAATTGTACTACGATAATGAATATTTTTAGATTTCTAGTTCTCAAGTGATATATCTTTTACTTTTGAGTTGTCATGACCTAATACTTAAAACGTTTTCTGGTTTTGCAATCGTACATTCCGAAAGCCATCGGGATCACAGCATAACCAGAAGCTGTGCCTAAGTAAAGACTGTCTTTTAGCTGCGCTGCTGACTTTGTCGGTCGAAGCAAGATATGTAGGTTGGCTAAATGCATTCATTTTTTTCTCACAAAAAGCGGAATGGCAAAGTTTGCCAAACCAATTACGCCAAACCAAAATAGATTTAACCATGAAACAATTGAATATTGCGGACAAAAGAGGGAGTATTTTATTGTACCTGCTTTCGCTTCGTTGACCGAACAGGGAAGAAAGTACAACATAGCTACAATAATCACAGAAACTAAAATAACTAGACCTAATAATTGTTGAAATTGTAAAACTCTTTCTTTATTAAAAACTAAACCTATTACAATCATTAAGATAGCCACATAATCAAGTGATTTAATTACGATGAAATATGAACCAAGTTGTTTTATGATTTCTACGTTTCCAAGCGAGCATGTGCATGCGTAAACATACAATGAAACCAATATACCCGCTGCAAGTAATCCTATCCATATTTTATCATACCAAATTAAATGGTCAACCTTTGGTTTAAAATTTTTAAGTATCATGGGTTCATTGCATATAATGTTTAGCAGCTAGGAGACGCGGGTATCTTGGTTGTGGTTATTCAGCCCGTGGCTTTTAGTTGATGTTATGGGGATCATTTTATTCAAAGTGAATATAAGTTTCAAACCTCTCTTTTTTATTATAATTTTTTCATTCAAATATTAATTTATCGAATACTATTTTTTATTTGAATATTTAATAATCATTTCGATCTCATTTGACACCATTTTAGTTATTAATTCATCGTTTGTTATTTTTGAAATAAGGAAAGTAACAGACTCCTCTTTTGTTTTGATAATAAATTTATTAGGTTTTACTATTGACCATGTTCCTTCATCGACATTGCCATAAGTACGGTCTATACTAACATAAGTCATATCGTGCTTTAAGGTTAATTCATCATTATTCACAGGATAGTTTTCTTTATCTTCTTTTCCATTCACAAGAATTTGCTTAGCATACCATGTTTGAAATAGATAATCTAAATTTAAACTATCATTCATTTGATGGTCATTAATTTTATTCTCATTTTTTTGAGAATTGCTATTTATACAACCAATTGTTCCTATTAAAAAAGTAATAACAATAATAATTTTTTTCATATTCCATTTTTTTTTATAATCTAAATCATTTTGAAAATCGAGGCTTTA
>CALQIX020000010.1 GCA_943330745.2 Lishizhenia tianjinensis | reverse complement strand
CTTAATCAATACCCTACAATGGTGTTGAAATTAATATCTCATACCGATGCCTATGGAGCAAAGAATCGCAATTTAGTTTTGTCTCAAAATCGTTCTAGGGCTTGTTATCGTTACTTGGTACTTGAAAAAGGTATTGACCCAAGAAGAATTATACCTCAAGGACTTGGCGAATCTAGCCCAGCTTCCTATTTCGATTCATCAACAAACAAAAAAGTCCTTTTGACTGAAGAATATTTATCTCAAATTACAAATAACCAAAACTTGCTCGATTACTTAAATCAATTTAATCGAAGGACAGAAGGAGTAATTGATCGAATGAATTTCTCGAATATCGACCCAAAAGCACCAGAAAGTTATTTATTCTTTTTAAAATTGCCTTAGAATTATACCTGTGTCAAAAGAATATATACCATATCATGTGCCGTTCCCTACGCATCATTTAGGGCTGGAATTCGTTAAGGAGGTGTTGCTATCTGGTAAAACGGCAGGAAATCAAATTCATTCATTGGCATGCAAAAAAATCTTGCTTTCCAATTTCCATGGTGAACAAAAATTTTTAACTACCTCATGTACCTCTGCATTGGAATTTTCCGCACTTTTAGCTTCTGTTGAGCCCGGAGATCATGTGATACTTCCTTCCTATACCTTTCCTAGTACGGCAAATGCTTTTTTGTTGAGAGGTGCAACATTATCTTTTGTCGATTCAATGCCTAATTCTCCAAATATGGACTTGGATGCAGTGGAAGAATTGATATCATCCAAAACAAAAGTTTTATGTGTAATGCATTATGCGGGTATTTCGTTGGACTGGGAAAAAATAAAGGCATTAAAAGCAACCTATAATTTGACAATTATTGAAGATGCTGCGCAATGCATCGATGCCTATTATGTCAACAATGACATTGATTATCCTTTGGGATCGTTGGGGGATTTTGGAGCATTATCATTTCATGAAACAAAAAACATTAGTTGCGGAGAAGGAGGCTTACTTCTAGTTAATAATCAAGAATATATTGAAAAAGCTGAAGTGATGTATGAAAAAGGAACTAATCGAGCTTCCTTTTTACGTCAAGAAAGTGCATTTTATGAATGGAAATCAATTGGTAGTTCATACACATTATCTGAAATAAATGCAGCCATTTTACACGGACAATTACTTCAAAAAAGCGAAATCAACAAAATGAGACATGCAATTTGGAATTCATATAATTTGGCTTTTGAAAACTTTAGCGTTCCTTATGTACCAGTTTACGCTAAACATAATGCACATATATTTTATTTGCAATTAGCAAGTACTTCAGAATCTGTTGAATTTATAGAATATATGCAAAAAAAAGGGATACAAACCCTTAGTCATTATCGGCCATTGCATAGTAGCAGTTTTTTTAATGATAAACACGATGGTCGAATATTAAAAAATGCGCAACATTTTTCAGATACATTGGTGCGTTTGCCTATTCATCAAGAGGTGAATGTAAATAGGGTGATAGAAACGGCTCTTGACTTTTTTAATTAAATTTCCCGAAGGCAAGAGGTAAAATATCCAGTACTGATTTGAATTTCAATACTTTATTATTTTGACTTACTAATATAATTTCAATCGGTTCCTTTTGTCTTGATTCCGATTCAGCCATTACTTGTCGGCATCCACCGCAAGGGGTTAACCAAGCTTCTTTTTCAAAAAGATCACCATAAGCAACAACGCAAATTTTCTTGATTTTTTTATCGGGATAAATAGCGCCAGCATGAAAAAGTGCCACGCGTTCAGCACACAATCCAGAGGGATAAGCTATATTTTCTTGATTACTGCCAACAATAATTGAATGGTCTTCCATTTGTAAACTAGCACCAACATGAAATTTACTGTAAGGTGCATATGCATTTTTAGCTATTTTGAAAGCTTCATTTACCAATTCTATTTCATCACCGGGTAATAAATTCCAATGCTCAATCTCTTGATATTCAATTGTTAATGTATGTTTCATGTTGTAATTTATTCCTCAAATCCTGTGCTTGCCTTTCCGTTAAAATGATGAGTGTAGCCAAAACCAACTGTTAAAAATGAGGATATCGGTGAAAGTTCCTTTGCTGTATATCCAATTTCATTTCCCTCTTCATAACCAATATCCCAAGGTTTAAATGAATTATTGAAAAATGAATACCCTATAGAAAAACGATATGTGTCTGACTCACTCGAAGCAAGAACAAATCCGATAATAGGCTCTATGTAAATAGATGATTTTGAAATCAAATCAATCTCTCTAGATCTCAATAAGTCGGAATAAAATAGGTTTTGTGCGTATCCAATTTTAACTCCTGCATCTATGGCAAATAATTCTGAGTAGAATTTCTCATGACCAATTTTCACAAAACCTCCAAATGAATGATTTCCACCAAAAACTTTTGAAGGAACCCTAAACTCATTAATTGCAAAATAAGAATACCTCCCTCCTACACCAAGTGCAAATCCATTTTTAAAAGCAAATTGATAATAAGGCGAAACATGCACTAAACCTTGCATAATTTCTCGAAAAGCCTTGTTTGTAAATGTATTTGGCAATCCAAGTTCTAGCGTGAAAGAATGTTTTGGCTCAATAATCCCTTGACTAGTTACGGAATTAACGATAGTAAAGCAAAGCACACAACAAAGGAGAAGAATTCGTTTCATAATTTAACGATACTAAGATACAAAAAACATTGAATGTAGTTGAATTTTTATTCCTTCATGTATATTCATTGTTAGTATTTTTAGTTTATTAATTTTACTATCTGATTGAAAGTATGATACAACAAGAAATAATTGAATTAATTGACCAAGCGTATTTAGATAAAGAAATAACGGCGGATGAACAAAAACTAATTATTGAAAGGTGTATTGAAATTGGTCAAGATTTACAAGCTGTTTTGAATTTAATTGAGGCCAAACGGAGAAATTTTCACAATGATCCAATTGTTAAATGTCCAGCTTGTGGTGAAATCACCAAGTCTTTGGACAGAGTTTGTCCAGCGTGCAATTTTGTCAATGAAGCGTCTAATAATAAACAGCTCGACGAATTGATTCAAGACATTGAAAATTTAGTTGTTTCAATTAAATCTTCTAAAAACAGTGATTTAATAAACAGATTGATGAATCATTCGTTGATTTCATTACCTGTATTAAGTTTGATTTCCTTTGTACTCGGTTGGCACTATAACAGTGATTTTTTAGCTTTACTTTTTATATTTTTTCTAATTCTAAATCAAATCTTGAAAAAAAAATTGCGTAAAAACAAGCTAAAAGATTATGAATTGAATCAACAAGAATTCTCAGTTTTACTGTCTGAATTTGAAAAGAAACAGCGTTTAATTGAACTTTATTATGGAAATAACGAAAGGACCAGAAATCATATTGGCACGTTACGATTAGATGTAGAACGGAGTAAGAAAATCCGTAAAACATCCATCAAAAATGAACTAATCATTTACAGCATTATTTTAATTCTTTTGGTCCTTGTTGGATATTTAACTCAAATTTATTTTTGAGAGAACCCTATTTAAATCTATATTATTGGTGACAATGTACCACATAGTTTCCTGTTGTGTCAGTATATCCAGTTGCCTCAAGAGTTTCTATTTCATCTCCACATTTCTCACCCAATGGAATTTCATTTCCGGAGGCATCGTCATAATGACATTCATGACATTTGTTTTTGTTACACGATGTAACTAAGATTAAGCTTATGGCAATAAATGCTATAGAAAAAACTACTTTTTTCATTTTGTTTTGTTTTTAAGATTATTAGATAATTTATAAGAAAGACTGATGTAAAAATTCCTTCCTGGATTAGGCATTTGAATGTTCTTTAACCGAGAAAGATGGTCAATGTAGTTCGTGTTTAAAATATTCTTACACCCCATGCTGCATGAAAAAATTGATTTTAATCGAATATCGAAACTGAGTGCAGCATGCAGTAAATGATAAGAATCTGAAGGCAATTCATTGAAAGCAACCTGATTTTGTTTTGCCATCCATGCATATTGAATAGTCAAGTCTTTCAATTTAAACTTCTTTCCAATATCAAAAGTATATTTAAAGGTGTTTTGAATACGCGGCTGGGGGAGTAATGAAACACTACTGTCTTTAGCAGATTGGGCAAAAATTAAAGATACCGAACTTTCAACATGAAGCCGGTGAGCAAAATGAGGATGATAGTGCACTCCAATATCAGACCCATAAAAAAGCACTTGATTCAATTGTTTGTAGGTAAAAACAGGCATTCCATCTTGATAAGCACCAGAAGGAAGTATGTAAATATAATCCTTCATGAAATTGATAAATGGATTTATAATCCAAACAAGGTGTTCCTGATTTATTTCAGCCGTAACATCAATTTGAGTTGCTTTTTCGGGTTTCAAATTAATATCTCCAATTTCATACCGTAGGGCACCATGATGAAACCCATTCGCTAATAATTCGGATAAATGAGGTGATCTAAACCCGGAAGATAAATTGGTTCTAAAAGTAAATTTCCCCGAATTATAAATACTTCCGATTGATCCGTTCGGGCTATTAAAGGATTTAACTACTGGATTTATAGAATTAAAAACATCGAAGGTTTCAATTATTCGATTATCAAATCTTATTCCTGCTTGAAAATTCCATTTCTTCCATTCATACTGTATAGTTCCATAGATTCCATTGTCAAGTGTATTTGCATTAGGAACTAGTGTATCTGAAGGATTTAATCCGTTTCTATTATTTTGAAGCATCCCTTGAACGCCCGCAATCAGTTTTAATTTTTTTCCTTGATTTCGTATCCATTTCAAGGAATACAACGAATTAAAAAGTGACATGTTAATACTTGGAATAGTTACTTTTTCATCGTATTCAATTAATTTATTCCAGGTTGATCCGAGTAAAAAGTGTAGGGTGTTTTTTTTGTGATACCACTTGTTATCAAATGAAAAATAGTGATTACTAAATAATTGTGCTGGTAGTTCATATTTTCTTTTTTGATCATCTACTTGAAAATCTTGAAAATTGACTAAGGTATCATGCGTATGTCCAGGAATACCTGTGGTAGATTGAACATATGAATATCTAAATGTATGTATACTATTTTTTGAATTCCAGGATAATGCACTTTTTATTACCCATTCATTAAATCGTGAGTTTTTCGCAAATTGCTTGCTAGCTAATTGGAAATCAGCATGATTAGTATAGCTTGAGCCAATCATCCATTTTAAATTTTGGTTAGATTGCTTTAAGAGAAACTTTCCTCCCCCTCCCATTGTATTTGAATTTCCAATCAAACTGGCCTGTAATTCTTGTGTGTTCGTTGCTGCATAATTTTCATCCGTGAAATAAATCACACCACCCAATGCATCAGCGCCATACAATAAAGAAGCCGGTCCTTTAATCACTTCGACAGAACCAATGCCTAATTCTGAAATTCCCATTCCATGATCCCCACCCCACTGCTGCCCCTCAATTCGTAAACCGTTAATGAGAGTAACAACCCGCATTCCCTGTTGTCCTCTTATTACAGGCTTGGAGATTCCATTTCCTAGGTTTGATTGATAGACTCCGGGGATATTGGATATTATTTCTCCCATATTCATTGCAGCAACGGAAGTTAACTCACTGATTTTCCTTGTTTCAATATGAAAAGGATTTTTGTTTTGCATTTGTGTAGTACTTCCTGAAACGGTTATTTCTTGCATGTCAATATGCTTTTCGTCTAATTCAATTTTTAAAAAAGAAACCATACTGTCTAAAGTGAAAAATTGTGAGCCGTAATCATTCGCTTGAATTTTAATTCGAAACGGCAAAACAGGAGGTTGACGAAAACTGAAATAACCAGTTGAATCTGAAACACATAATTGTTCAGTTTCAACAATAAAAAGTCGAGCACCAACAATGAATTGAGAAGTGGTTTTATTCAATAATTGTCCTTTTATAATTTGAGAATTACCCAAAAAAGACATAAAAAGGCAAAACAAGATGAAACTTGCTTTTAAACCAATATGTAACATAGATTTTTAATTAACTTAAGAAGATCAAAAAGAATACTTGAACAAATTAAGCTAAATTGGGTGGTCCCCTTCGATTAAAATAAAGAAATGAATTCGATACGAATGTAGATTCTCTCTCTGAATACGATACGATATTTGTGTTGGAAACAGGAATCGCTATTATTGAAATAGCAAAACTAAATGTGGATAAATCTAAATCGCAAGCCACACAATCGTCGTGATTAAACGATTTTTCTGTTGAATGACTGATGTGCTTGTGTTCTGAATGATCATCTAAATGCCACCATTCCTTGGGTAAAAGAATGAAAGTAAAAGAAAACAATAATGTATATGCAAGAAAACGCATATACAAATGTAGGGAAAAATACGAAAGAAATTATTTCATTTCAAAAACCATTTCAGAATAATGTTCTGGAAGCAAGTATTTATTGGCAATATCTAAAATTTCTTCAGCGGTAACCTTATCGATTCCTTCTTGAATTTCTTGGATAGTATCAATTTGATTAAATAATAGTAAACTCTTTCCTAATCCAATCATCAGCCCCGAATTGCTATCTAAACTTAATGCTAAATGACCTTTTAATTGTTGTTTTGCTTGGTGTAATTGAAGTGTCGATAATTTTACATCGCGCAAACGTTTAAGTTCCTTTTTCACTAAGTCTATTGATTTATGAAGGTATTTCTGGTCTGTACCTAAATAAACACTCCAAAATCCTGTTTCAACATAGGGATTGTAATTAGCTTCTACATTATATGAATATCCATATTTTTCTCTGATTGAAAGAGTTAGTCTTGAATTTAACGCTGGACCTCCCAAAATATTGGTTAATAAATTCATTCCTTTTCGCTCTTCATCGGAATAATTAGGCGCAATCGAACCAATTATTGCATGTACTTGATAATTAGCTTCTTGAGTCCAGATGTTAAATGATTTAAAATCAGAAAACAGATTGTTTACCTGTTGCTTCTCCCCTTTTCTAAAATTCCCGAAATGCTTTTCTAAAAGCGCATGTAGTTTTTTTTGCGGGATTGGACCAACAAATGAAATAACACCATTTTGTGCTGTTAATAAACGATCCACATAACGTTGTAAATCTTCAGAGGTAAAAGACTGAACACTTTCTTTTGTACCTAAAATATTGTTTCCTAATGGATGATTTTTAAATAATTGAGCTTCAAAATCATCAAAAATCTTATCACTTGGACTATCCAAATAGGAATTTAATTCATCTAAAACTATTTCCTTTTCTTTTTCAATTTCCTTAACGGGAAAATTAGAGTTCATTGTTATATCAGCCAATAATTCTATTGTCCGCTCTGTATGTTCATTTGTAAAAGATGCATGAATGCACAATTCTTCTTTGGATGTAAAAGCATTGAGCTCTCCCCCTACCGTGTCCAGTCGCGAAAGTATATGAAACGGTTTTCTTTTTGTAGTTCCTTTAAATAAGCAGTGTTCCAAAAAATGGGCTAATCCAACCTCGTTTTCCTCCTCGTATCTTGACCCAGCCAAAAAAGTAAGACCTATGTGAGCAACATAAGTAGGAGTAAATAAGTACACAACACGCATACCATTTGATAGTTCGAAACAGATAGGATGTAATTCTTGCACCTTAGGGATTTTTACGATAAATTGTCCAATCCGTATTATGCGATTCGTATACAATGCGGTCGTGTAAACGAGAGGGTCTTCCCTGCCAGAATTCAATCAAATTTGGTTTTAAAGCATAGCCGCCCCAATGAGATGGTCGAGAAATGTCACCTACAAAAGATTCACTGTTTTCTATGAATCGATCTTCAAGTTCTTTTCTTTCTGTTAATTTTTCGGATTGAAAAGAAGACCAGGCTCCAATTTGACTTTCTCTTGGTCTTGAAGCAAAATAAGCATCACTAATTGAACCATCAATTATCGAAACCGTTCCCTCAATTCTAATTTGTCGTTGCTGGCCGGGCCAAAAAAACAACATACAGGCATTTGAATTAACAGCTAATTCCTTCCCTTTTTGACTCAAATAATTGGTGTAGAAAATAAATTCTCCTTGTATCAGTTCTTTTAGATAAACCACGCGTGAACTTGGCTTAAGTGTGTTCGAATCAACTGTTGATAAAACCAAAGCATTTGTTTCTGGTTCTTTGTGTTCTAAAGCATCTTTAAACCATAATTCAAATAATTCTAATGGATTTTCAGGAAAAAAATCCAAGAGATTTCCAGAATCAAAATCTTGGTGGTCATTGCGCAAATTTTCTAGAAATTCACTCATTTATTCTGTCTCAGTGGCGTCATGCTCATCAATAATCTCGCTTTCAATTTCCTCATCTTCATCACTCCCTGGTGCCGAATAAAAATTTCCATTGGTTGGAATATCTTCTATTTCTTCTACTTTAGTTAAAATTCGTGATTCTGGAGCAGCTTCACTTTCATCATTAAAAGGAAAAATTTCAACGATTGGTGAAACAGTGATAGAAGGAATTTCAAAGTCAACCATATAAGCAGCCATGCTTTCTTGAATGCGATCAAAGGCATCTTTAACAGAATGAGCAGATACCAAAAATTGCTGAGCTATTTTCTTGCTTTTTTCGCCATCTTCATCTACTTTGTCGTAGGTAATTTTGCATTTATACCAAACATCAGCATCGTCATACACGAAAATATCATGTAATTCAGTTCTTGAAATCCCAATTACATTGAACTCACCTCGAATTCTTGCGCCTAATTCTTCATATATTCTTGCTTCTGCATCTGTAAATGACATTGCTGCAAGTAAATATGGTTCAGAAACACGTTTAAATGTTCCATTTTCTAATTGTCGAGTATATTTTACTTTAACGGTAAACCAACTATTCATAAGATAAAATTATTTCTACAAATATAATCATAGAATTGGAGTTTAAGAAGTTTGAATTTTCGATTTAAAGAACTTTTACGGATAATTCCAAAGTGAATTCAGCAACAATTTCCTGTTTATCATTAATCGCTTTTACTTCTATCAGTTGGTTTTTTCTTTGTTTTTCAGAATCACTTTCCAAAATAATTTTTTCAATTAGTTCGCCTTGATTACATGTAAAATCAATTGATGATTCTGCCCGCTTAATGAATTGGACATTCATTGATTTAAAAGAAAAGGATATTTTCTTGCCGTATTTTTCAGCAAAGTAAAAAGCATGAATTCCAGCCGCTACATCAGCACCAACAGCTAAAGCTCCAAAATACATGGAATTTAAATGATTTTTTGTACGCCTCCTAAGATTTATTCTAATCTGTACATTTCTTGAATCAATTGTAATAAGTTTTGGACGAACAAAAAACAACATTGGGATTTTAAAAAACCCGAGTAAAAATAATTTCCATTTCATTTTTGAAAAGGAAGGTTCTAATCGATTTTTCATTTTTATTTACAATTTTATTAAAATTACACAGTTATATTTTAATATTGATTAATTTCGTTTTATTAAACAAAACGTGTCCGATTCTATAGTAATTATTCCAACCTATAACGAGCTTGAGAACATTGATAAAATGGTCAGGACGTTAATGGAATTGCCAAAAGAATTTGATATTTTATTTATCGACGATAACTCTCCAGATGGTACCTCGGATGCTATTTCACAACAAATGGAGTTATTCCCCAATCGAATTTTCTTAGAAAAAAGAGCAGGTAAATTAGGTCTTGGAACCGCTTATATTCATGGATTCAATTGGTCATTAAAAAGAGATTATGAGTTCATTTTTGAAATGGATTGTGATTTTTCACATGACCCAGCTGACTTAATTCACCTCTATGAAACGTGCAAAAATGGCTCAGATTTAAGTATTGGATCAAGATATATTACTGGTGGACGTGTTAAAAATTGGCCGTGGGATCGCATCTTAATGTCTTATTTTGCCAGTGTTTATGTTCGATTAATACTTTGGATATCTATTAAAGACACTACAGCGGGCTTTAAATGTTATCGAAGAAAAGTACTCGAATCAATTAACTTTGACGTAATTATTTTCAAAGGATATGCTTTCCAAATTTGCATGAAATATGCGACACATAAACTAGGATTCAAAATTACAGAAGTTCCAATTACTTTTATAGATAGACTTTTTGGTCAGTCAAAAATGTCTAGTGGAATCTTTAAAGAAGCTTTTTTTGGAGTTTGGAAAATGCGAAAAATAAATTTTAAGTGATGGCAAATTACCTAATTAAACAAGCAACACTTGTGAATGAAGGCAAACAATTTATATCAGATGTTCTTATATTGAATGGTCGGATAGAGAAAATTGCAAATTCAATTACTAACACGGCTAATGTTGAAGAAATAAATGCTGAAGGATTGTTTTTAATTCCTGGATGTATCGATGATCAAGTGCATTTCAGGGAACCGGGTTTGACTCACAAGGCCACTATTTTCTCAGAATCAAGAGCTGCCGTAGCCGGTGGAATAACTTCGTTCATGGAAATGCCAAATACAGTACCAAGTGCCGTTACTATTGAGAAATTAGAGGAAAAATATACTGTTGCTGAGAAAACTTCTTTAGCAAATTATTCCTTTTACTTGGGTACTACAAATTCGAATATCGAAGAAATAAAACGAATTAATCCTTTAGAAATTTGTGGGGTTAAAATATTCATGGGCTCTTCCACAGGAGATATGTTAGTAGATGATCCCAAGGCACTAGAAGCTGTCTTTGAGCATTCGCCAACAATCATTACTACTCACTGCGAAGATGACCCAATGATTAAACAAAATTTTCAGCGTTACATTGAAGAGTTCGGTGAAACGATTCCACCTAAATTTCATCCTTTGATAAGGAACGAGGAAGCCTGTTATAAATCTTCCTCTTACGCGGTTTCTTTGGCGAAAAAATACAATTCTCGACTTCATATTTTGCATATTAGCACGGAAAAGGAACTTGAATTATTTTCCAATCAGATTCCGTTGAAAGAAAAACGAATTACTGCCGAAGCTTGTATTCATCATCTTTGGTTTACTGATGAGGATTATGAAAGATTAGGAAACTTTATTAAATGGAATCCAGCGATTAAAAAAAGGTCAGATAGAGATGCAATTATGCATGCCGTCAATACGAATGTGATTGATGTAATTGCTACAGATCATGCGCCACATACACTGGAGGAAAAATCTCATGCATATATAAAAGCCCCTTCTGGTGGCCCATTGGTGCAATATGCATTGCTTGCTATGTTTGAAAAAGTAAAGGAAGGAAAGATTACGATTGAAAAAATGGTGGAAAAAATGAGCCATGCTCCAGCCGAATTATTTCAAGTTAAAGATCGGGGATTTATTCGCGAAGGATATTTTGCTGATTTAGTTTTAGTGAATCCTTCCAAAACTACTACGGTGACTAGAGATTCGATACTATCATTGTGCAAATGGTCTCCTTTCGAAGGATATGTTTTTTCAAATGAAATTGACAGTACGTTCGTTAATGGCAACATCGTTTATGCTAAAAATAAAATAATTGAAGGTGTTTCTGGAGCTCGGTTAGTTTTCAATCGATGACAAGGCTATTTTTATTTCTTTCAATAATCGTAATTTGTTCGTGCGACAATTCAAATAGCCAATTGAAATTGGAGAGTAATGAATCTGTTTTATCGAAGAAACAAACTTGCTCTATTTTTGAGGAATTAGTTTTAATAGAAACACATCTTCAAAACGTATACTTTTCGTTTGAAAATTATAAAGAAGCACTATTTATTTCAAGAGATTCATTATTCAAATCAAAGAACGTCACTTTAGACCAATTTAATAAAAGTTTTGATCATTATGCGAAATCAGACAAAGAAATGTCCGATTTATATGAAGAAGTTTTAAATAATCTCAATGAAAACTCAGCAAAAAATAGTGTGAAAAATTAGAAGTTAAATTCCGGATTTTTTTCAATAATATCCCACGTATGATCCGCCAAAAGCTTAACGCTTGCTACAAAAGACAACTTTTGTTTGGTTCGTCCCCAGTCATTAGGCCCCACAAGAGAAAGTAAAAAAGTCGCATTTTCACGCGTATACAGATGATAAACATGATTAATAAATGGTTCAAATCTAATTTCTGCGGTATAAATAAATTGAGATATGGTTTTTCTATCGTTTAGCGTTTTTACTTGATTTGCCAGCAATTGCATTTGTTCATAAATCTGATTTAATTGCATGTCTGTTTGGAATTCCATTGCCGCCACTGCTCTACCCTTTAGTTTTCCTTGGTCTTCAGGTTTTATCATAGCACCACCGACTGTATGTGGGAACTCAATTAAACCAGGGTTCTCAGTGATTTTATCGGAATCAATGGGATTAACAAAATTAGAATTATCGCTCATGAAGTAATTTGAGTTAAAAACACTTCGGAATCAATTATGTTTGGATAAAATTAAAAATAAATTAAGTGCAAATTTAAGTTGTGTTAATAAATTCTATAAGAAATCCAAGCAAGTCTTTTTTTAATCTGGCATAATTTTAGATATTTGCCTCGAAATTAAAATGTATGAGAAGTTTATTTGTTTTGTTATTGTTTTCTTTCGTTGCATCCTCGGGAGTTGCACAATCAAAGTCTCAGACAATTCTTAATTCAGTATCTAAAAAAATTAAAGATTTAAAGTCTTTTTACGTAGAATTCAGCGCGAATGTTAAAAACACCAAATCTGGACTAAATCAAAATCAAACAGGAAAAGGCTGGGTGAAGGGTCAAAAATTCTATGCCTCATATGGTGGAAATACAATTATCTCGAATGGTGTAAAAACCTGGACCGTTGTAAAAGATGGGAAAACAGTTTACATTTCGGACGCGAGTTCTAATGATGACGAAAACATGAATCCAAAAAAACTCATGACTCTGTGGGAAACAGGTTTCACGAATACATATACAAAAGAAACAACATTGAACGGAAAAACAGTTCATGTGATATCTTTAGCGCCAAAAAGCACGAAGGCTACTTATAAATCTATTGTGCTTTATATTGCGAAAACATCAAACGATTTATCTAAAGCTACAATGACTTCTAAAGATGGAACGGTGATGACTTATTCAATCACTAAATTTACTTCAAATCCAACAGTTGAGGAATCCAAATTCGTATATGACCGCAAGAAATTTCCAGGTTACAAGGAAGTAAAAGAATAACTTACAACTCCTTACTTACTCCAAAAGAAATTCCAAGTCCAAAATTTTTATGGACAAAAGACGATAATTTGCCATACCCATTCTGTAATTGATACCGGTATTCCGGTGAGATAAATAAACCATACCCATTATCTGCAGTAATACTTAAGCCAAGATTAAATAAAACACTGGTAATAAATGAATTATAGTTACTTTTATCCTTGATTACATCGGAGCCTTTGCTGCCCAATGACGTTTCCCATTGTTGATTTTGTCTGTAAGATAAAAAAAGCTGCGGTAGAATCCCAACTCCTCCATAGAATTGAATTGTTTTTCCAACTGTAAAGTTTAGTCTTAACGGCATTGCAATGTATTTATAATAAGTTTGATAACTAAAACTTGTATCATTGGTTATTGGACTAAATTCATATTGCTCTCCATTTTGGAGGTATGACATTCCCCCATCCCAAATAATTGTTTTTGTAATGTGCCCTTTTAAACCCAAACCAAATGAATAAGTTTTTAATGAGGTTTCATTTGCTCGATCGCCAATATCTTGCGGTAGAAAATCTTGATTTGGACTCAAGGTTCGATTTACATTCGTAATATTTAAAAATCCGTACGCTTTATTTCTAAATAAGGTATCTTTTTTTGGTTTTTTCATTACTTCAATCTGACTATTGACAGCATTTACAAAAAGAAGAAAAACAATAAATGGTAATGATTGCATATTTTAATTGGTGTTAATTTATTTCTTAACCTATGTCATGATATTTCTCATAATTCATATCGACATTTGCACCATAAAATTAATAAAATATGGAAACAAATTGGAAAATTGATAACATGCACAGCGAAATTGGCTTCAAAGTGCGCCACATGATGATTTCAAATGTAGTGGGAAAATTTAGCGATTTTACTGCAAGTGCTATAGTAACGAATGATGATTTTTCAACAGCTAAATTCAATTTTGAAGCATCGATTGATTCAATCAATACAGGTGCTGCTGACAGAGATGGTCATTTGAAATCAACTGATTTCTTTGATTCTGCTTCATTCCCTAAATTGACGTTTCATTCAGATTCGATTACAAAAAAAAGTGATTCAGATTTCGAAATAGCTGGAATTATGTCCATCAAAGGAGTTGAAAAACCAGTGGTTTTGTCAATGGATTATGCTGGTATTGCAGTTGATCCATATGGTCAAACAAAAGCGGGTATGGAATTGACCGGAAAAATTAAAAGAAGCGAATTTGGTTTAACTTGGAGCGCAGTAACAGAAGCAGGAAATATTGTACTTGCAGATGATATTCAGCTAAATTGTGAAATTCAATTGGTAAAACAATAGTTTTCTGTTTAGAAATATGCAGCAAAGGGCATAGCTTCGGCTGTGCTTTTTTTTTTATAATATCAAATGTCAATTGAAAACTCTTAGTTAGATTTGTAACATGATGCAATACACTTTTTTACGTAGGCTCGTTTATTATCTAATTGGATTTGGAATAGGTTTGATTATGGTTTTATTCTTTTTTCAAAATAGAGGTTGTTCTTGGCTTCCGGAAAATAAGGTGAAAGAAACAATTTTACGCAAAATAATTATTTCTGAAAATCCACTCTTGAAAATCGATTCCATGGAATTGTTTTTGTCCAATTACGAGGTTGATTTTGGTCAAAGTAGCAAAGATTCAACCGAGAAAACATATCTTTTTAAAATAAAAGAAGGCATAAAAACGGTTACACCACAATTTTATGTTTCATTTTTACCCGATTCTTATATTGCGGTAATTCATTTGCAAAAAAATCAATTGAAAAAATTGAATAATGATGTTTATTTTAAAATCCTTCATGTTCCATCAGGTAAAAACTCATTGGTGAATTTCGATGAATCTAGCTCATTGCAAAAGAAACTAGCACGAACTGGACTAGACAGAACGAATTACATACGAACGCTAACGAAAAAAGGATATTCGCTCTATAATCATTCAAAGCCAAATGCTGATAAAGTTTATTTTCAAACAATAATGGTTACTGATACAGTTAAAATAACCTATCAATGGAAGGAATTTGTACTTTATCCAATACATATTGAAGAATAATTTTTGCTTGAAACAGTGTATTGTTAACAGTTTTGATGTTTCGACTGTTAATAATTGATGGAATTATTTTCGAGTTAAGAAAATCAATTACTTATCTTTGATTAATGAAATTTTCTGCTGAACAAATTGCGGGTATATTAACAGGTTCGATTGAAGGTAACCCGAGTGTTACTGTTTCTGATTTAGCGAAAATTGAGGAGGGTTATGAAGGATCTTTGTCTTTCTTGGCAAATCCTAAATATGAAGAGCATATTTATACAACAAAATCCTCAATTTGTATCGTTAATCGGTCATTTGTTCCTTCAAAACCATTACCCGAAAATCTCACCTTGATTCGAGTAGAAGATGCATATTCTTGTTTTGCTCAATTATTGGAAATGTACAGTCAGTTAAACAAGAAAGAACCAAAAATCGAATCACCTGTTTTTATTTCAGATTCTGCGAAAATTGGAAATGATCCATACATTGGTGCATTTGCATATATTTCAGATAATGCGATAATCGCTGATAGTGTAGTCATATATCCAAATGTTTATATTGGTGAAAATGTAGAAATTGGAGCAAATACCATTCTTCATCCAGGAGTTAAAATTTATTCAGACTGCAAAGTTGGTTCAAATTGTATCATTCATGCTGGCGCTGTAATTGGTGCGGATGGCTTTGGTTTTGCCCCTGATGATAATGGAGTATTTAAAAAAGTTCCACAAATTGGAAATGTCATAATCGAGGATGACGTTGAGATCGGGTCAAATTCAACAATCGACCGCGCAACCATGGGTTCTACATTTCTTCGTAAAGGAGTTAAAATTGATAATTTATGCCAAATTGCACACAATGTAGATATTGGGAAAAACTCTGCAATGGCTGCTCAATCTGGAATAGCTGGTTCTGCAAAAATTGGTGAACGCGTATTAATTGGAGGTCAAGCAGGAATAAGTGGACACCTTCACATTGCGAATGATACAAAAATTGTTGCGCAATCTGGCATTCCATCATCAATAAAAACTGCAGATACGTTCATGGGCTCTCCCGGTATTCCGCTTGATGAATTTAAAAAATCATATTTTGGATTTCGGAAACTTCCATTTTTATTGAAAAAAATACAAGAATTAGAAAAAAAATTAAAAGAAATCAATCACGATTAAATTAGGGGCATGTCTGAAAAACAACATACATTAAAAGACGTTATTAAAATTATTGGTATCGGACTTCACACGGGGGAAAAAGTATCAGTTGAAATTCATCCGGCATCTGAGAATTTTGGCTACAAATTTCAACGAATAGATTTACCAAATCAACCAATTATTAAAGCAGATGTTGATAATGTTATTTCAACAGATCGTGGAACGACCTTGGAGCAAAATGGTGGTCGTGTCTATACAACGGAACATATTTTGGCAAGTCTCGTGGGTTGTCAAGTGGATAATGCTTTGATAAAACTGGACGCTCCTGAGATACCAATTATGGACGGAAGCGCTTTGCCATTTGTTAAAGCGATTCAAACTGTGGGTATTATTGAACAAAATGCTGAACGTGAATATTTTGAACTAACCGAAAATATTCCATGGGAAGACCTTGATAAAGGAATTGAGTTTTTAGCCATTCCAGATGTGAATTATCGAATAACAGTAATGGTTGATTATAATTCTCCTGTTCTCGGTACGCAACATGCTAGCATGTATCAAATCAACGAATTTAACACCAATATTGCTGGTTGTAGAACCTTTGTCTTTTTAAGAGAATTGGAATATTTAGCAAGTAATAATTTAATAAAAGGCGGTGATTTAGAAAATGCAATAGTCCTTGTCGATAAGGCAGATGTTCCTCAGGAAGAATTAGATCGCTTAGCAAAGCTATTAGGCAAAGAGAACTTAACGATTACGATTGATGGTATTGGAGTGTTAAATAGCACTAAACTTCAATATGAAAATGAGCCCGCTAGGCATAAATTACTAGATATTGTTGGAGATTTGGCACTAGTTGGAAAACCTATCAAAGCTCATATTTTAGCAGCAAGACCAGGGCACTCTGGAAATGTACGCTTTGCTAAGATATTGAAAGAACAAATAAAAAAACAACAAAGTGAAGGACGTAAATTTGACTTAACGAAAGAACCTTTGTACTCAATTACTGATATCGAAAATATGTTGCCTCATCGCTTTCCGTTTTTAATGATTGATAAAATCATGGAAATAAAAGAGGATTCAATTATTGGTGTCAAGAATATAACCATGAATGAACCTATTTTTACGGGCCATTTTCCTGGCAACCCCATTTTTCCTGGAGTTCTTCAATTGGAAGCGATGGCGCAAACAGGCGGAATATTTGCTTTGAGCAAAGTGGAAGACCCACATTTATACTCCACCTATTTCATGAAAATAGATAACGTGAAGTTTAAGCAAAAAGTTATTCCAGGTGATACAATCGTATTTGAACTTTTCCTAAAATCACCGATTCGCAGAGGGTTAGTTGAAATGATTGGAAAAGCATATGTAAATGGTAAAGTAGTTAGTGAGGCCGAAATGTTAGCTCAAGTTGTCAAAGACAAACAAGAATGATAAGTAATTTAGCATCCATATCATCCAATGCAACTATTGGTCAAAATGTCCAAGTTGATCCATTCACGATGATTCATGAAAATGTAATCATTGGTGCGAATACTAGAATTCACTCAAATGTCTCTATTTATCCAGGGACCGTAATCGGTGAAAATTGTGAAATCTTTCCTGGAGCTGTTATTGGAGTAGTTCCTCAAGATTTGAAATTCGATGGCGAAGAAACATCTGTTATTATTGGTGATAATACAATAATTCGAGAATGCGTAACAATACATCGTGGAACTAAAGATAAATGGAAAACTAGTATTGGAAATAATTGTTTGCTAATGACATACGTTCATGTAGCACACGATTGTCAAATTGGAAATAATGTCATTCTTGCCAGCTATACAGGTCTCTCTGGTCATGTAATTATTGATGATTTTGCCATTTTAGAAGGAAAGGTAGCAGCTCAACAATTTGCTCATATCGGGACACATGCCTTTATTGGTGGAGCATCGTTAATTCGAAAAGACGTGCCTCCATTCATTAAAGCTGCAAGGGAGCCACTTACATTTGCTGGGGTAAATTCTGTTGGACTTAGACGACGTGGATACACGGATGAGATAATTCGAGAAATTGAAGATATATATAGAATATTGTATGTTCAAAACAGTAACATTACAAAAGCTGTCGAACAAGTGAAACAAACAATTCCTGCCAGTGAAATGCGTGAATTGATTTTGGGCTTTATTGAATCTTCAGATAAAGGAGTTATACGAGGTATGATCTAAATAGATTAAGTAAAACAAGAAGAAAACTATATTTTATCGAATTAAATTTATATGTCCAGTAAGTGTAATTCGTTTATCTATGTCTTTGATTTTATAGACTATCTTGTACGTATAAATCCCTTGGGGAACAGGTAGACCATTGTTTCCGTAGGAGCCATCCCATTTTGCATCTGCGTTGTAACTTAACCAAATTGTTTCACCCCATCTATTGAAAATTCTCAATTCAAAATTATAGGGGTCATATCCTTGGGTGAAAATTGGTCCCCACATTTGATTGTGTTCATCTTGATCTGGTGTAAATGAATTCGGTACATAAAAAACTGTTTCATCTTGTATGGCTACATCCATTGTTACTGGAATAGCACATGAATTGGGATCTGGGGTAAAAGTAAAGGTAAATTGACCTGTAGCACTCGTTTCTATTATAGTCGGAGACCAAGATCCGGAAATACTAGGATTATCATTGGATTGATTGGGTAAAACTCCTGGTATTGCGTTTTGTGTATATGGGCCAAGTTGGTTAAACGATGGAGATATAGGATCATTAACTACAACTGATAAAGATGCGACAGTTGAACACTGGTTCACATTTGGAGTAAAAAGATATGTTGATATACCTGAAACTGTAGTTGAGATAGTTGATGGATTCCAAGTTCCAATAACACCTTCATTAGACGACTGTGGTAAAGTAGCTTGATTGATCGTTTCATTTACACAAAATGGACCAAATGTTGGAAAGGTTGGTAATTCTAAAGGTGTGATTTCTATATCAATAGTAGTCAAACTAGCACATTGATTTGGATCTGGATTGAATGTAAGTGTCTGAATTCCAACAGTGCTTGTATTTATGGATAAAGGATTCCACGTTCCTGTTATCGATGGGGAATTATTAGATATCAAAGGTAAAACGGTAGCCGAGCTATTTTGGCAAAATGGTCCTATTGAACTGAAAATGGGTACAATTGAATTCGTAATTGTTATAATACCAGTTGTATTTACTACTGAACAATTAATTCCAGTTGTAGTAACAGTATATGGATAAACACCAATTGTAGTAGGTGTTCCGTTTATCAACAAATTTGAACCTAAAATTTGAGAGGTTAATCCAACAGGAATACCAGTTGCTATTGCACCTGATGCTGTTCCCCCAAAAGTAAAGGATAGTGTTGGAATAGGTACATTTACACAATTCGTTATATCTATTCCTTGTGTAATTGTTTGTCCCGGATTAACAACAATAGTCATTGTAGTTGGAAGAGCACATTCAGATAAGTTTGGAGTAAAAGTATAGGTCGTTGTGGTTGTGTTATCAATTGCTGGGCTCCATATACCCGATATATTATTGATCGAAAGAGAAGGTAGATTAATCGTTCCTCCCACACAAATTGGTGAAATTTGATTAAAAGTGGGAAGAACCGGCGCAGTTACATTAATTGTTACAAAAGCAACATCTGAACATCCTGCGGTATTTGTTCCATTCAAAATCGCAGTATATACTCCGAGATTAGCATATGTTATAGAATGTGGACCAATACCAGAGGCAGAAGTTGGTGATCCGCCATTATTAAAATTCCAACTATAGCCATTAGCAGCAACATTTGTCGAATTTAATGCATCAAAAGTTACTGTTTCCCCTGCACAAATAGTTGTTGGATTTGCCGTAATAACGGGATTAGGCCCTAAAAATGTCCCTGTACCAGCACCAGTTCCGAAACTAAGTGTAAATCCACCTGAAGTACTAAAGTTGTTGACTAGTATTGCATAACTCGTACCAGCAGTCATGTTCACGAATTGGCAATATGAATTATTTCCGGGATTTACTCCAGGCATCTCTGAAACATCGGTATCGGTTAAGTTCAAACCAACAGCTCCATTTGGATTTAAAAAAGCGGATGCATTACATCGAATTACCGTTCGCGCTCCACATGGATTTGTTCCATTAAGTTGGAAGACCATAAAATCGATATCATCATTTTGGTTTACGGGAATAATGTTAAAAGTCAAAGCTCCTGGTGTTCCACATGTAAATGTAAACCATGAAGAATTTCCTTCATCCGCACCGGGTACTTCCATACAGGAGGATGCTTCAGGTTCATCCGTATTTTGACCGCCACCACTTAATACACCAACGCTAACAGGGTTGTTGCTACATAAATATGAGGCTCCCCCACAATCAGCACCAGCATTCGATGCAGGAGTATAGTTATTTAAACACAATTCAAAAGTACCTTCATTATTGGTAAGTGTACTTATTCTAACATAATAAATGGTTCCTGGAGTTAATGCAGATTGATAAAGTTGAGTAACACCAGAACCCGCAGTACCGTTCGCACAACCTAATTGATTGATCGTTGTAGCACAATTTCCTGAATAAATAGCTATTCTTGGTCGATTCATAGTACCACCCGCTCCAATACCAGAGGCTGAAATTAAAACATCAGTTCCAATTGCCGTAAATGAAAACCATACATCCTCGGTAGCAGCTCCTGTAATACAAGTTGCCTGTGCAAACCCACTAGCGGTTGAGTTCACATTTGTATAAAATGCATTTCCAGAACAATAATTGCTAACATTAGTCAGCTGAGTTGCATTTATACAATCATCTCCTTGCGAATAAACATTGCATGTAGGGATTAATAATAAAAACAAAATGAACTTAAAAATAAGTTTCTTCATTGTTCAGTAAGTTGAAAAAGAACCTGTTAACCAATTAAAACGCTTAAAGATACTAATTTTTATTTAGTTCATCAACTCTTTTATTTCGTTGCATAGGGTTTTCACGGACCGACTGCTGTTGTTTAAATAATTGAAACCTAGATGGTACTGCTATTTGAGGCCACGAGTTATTAATTAAATCAGTATCAGCCGTTTCTAAAAAAGGGTCCAAACGAATTGATTTTACCTGCTTGTTAAAAATAAAGACTTTTGACACTTGATCTTCGTACATTCTCCAGATTTCTGCTGGAATGCGGACAACTTCCTTTGAATCATCAATAAAGGTAAATTCAATAATTAGTGGCATTACTAATCCACCGATGTTCTTAAATACAATTTCATAAAAATGCTTGTTAGAATTTAAAACTTCTAGGTCTTTTTTATCAATTTTATTTAAAAATGTGGCATATTCAACTTTATCTAATGTGTCTACGAAATAAATATTACGTTTTGCGTAAAAATCATCAATTGAATTATCTTTTTCATTAACCGTTTGTTGTATACTATTTTTATTTCGTTCTACTCCAATGTGAACATCTTTCGATTCATTTTCTATTTTTTTAACTCCTTTTTCAATTACAGGATTTTGAGTATTCAATTGATACCATTTCACGTCATCGATAGAAATATCCACGGGATCGGTCCCATAAAACCAGCCTCTCCAAAACCAATCCAAGTCAACTGCTGATGCATCTTCCATGGATCTAAAAAAATCAGCTGGTGAAGGATGTTTAAATTTCCATCGCTCACAATACGTCTTGAAAGCAAAATCAAACAATTCACGTCCCATTATCGTTTCCCTTAAAATATTCAATGCAGTTGCGGGTTTTCCGTATGCATTATTTCCAAATTGAAAAAGAGATTCAGAATTTGTCATGATTGGTGAAATAGTTTTTTTATCTCCGCGCATGTAATCGGCAATTAGGTGTGCAGGTCCTCTTCTAGAAGGATAGCCTCTCTCCCACTCTTGCTCCGTTAAATATTGTACAAATGTATTTAATCCTTCGTCCATCCATGTCCATTGACGTTCATCAGAATTGATAATCATTGGAAAAAAATTATGACCGACTTCATGAATTATAACTCCCCACATCCCATATTTTTCATTTTCCGT
Source organism: Lishizhenia tianjinensis (assembly GCA_943330745.2). Taxonomy (GTDB): domain Bacteria; phylum Bacteroidota; class Bacteroidia; order Flavobacteriales_D; family Crocinitomicaceae; genus UBA952. The sequence continues at coordinate 88,188 of CALQIX020000010.1, read as the reverse complement.
GTAAGTGCCATCTTCCTCAGGACGTCCACCATTGAAACAAATCATAGGATATTCCATTCCTATCGATTTTGAGTGAACAGAAATAGCAACAGGGTATGTGTAATTAGTTGTGTACTTAGAGTATGTTTTAATAGTGTGAGCCACCAATTTCGTTGAATACCTTTCCCACAAAGGATTTCCTTCTTTGGGATAATAAGACATACAAAGTACATTTTTCTCTCCTATCTTTACATTTTGAGCGTCCCACATAAATTTTCGTGATGAAGCAAATGCAAAATCGCGGACATTTACTGCTTTGAAAATCCAAGTTTTTGTATTCGTTAATTTATTCTTCTCAGCTAATTCAGCTTCTTTTTGAGTGATTATTAAAATAGGTGCATCTGATTTTCTGGCTTGATCCAATCGTGAACGTTGATCTGCTGTTAATACGGTAGAATAATTTTGACATTCGCCAGTTGCCGCCACAACGTGATCAGCAGGAACAGTAATTGAAACTTCGTAATCACCAAAAGGCAATGTAAATTCTCCTCTCCCTAAAAATTGTTTGTTTTGCCAACCCGTAACATCATTATAGACACACATTCTTGGGAAATGCTGCGCGATTGTATATAAATAATTATCCTCTTTAGGGAAATGCTCATATCCAGATCTACCACCTACAGCCATTCTATCATTGATATTGTACCACCAACTAATTTGAAATGAAATACTTGTATTTGGTAATAAAGGTTTATCCAAATCAATTCTCATCATCGTTTTATTGATTGAATAGTTCATTTTTCCACCTGTAAGACTTTTTATTTCTTCAATTTTAAATCCACCATCGTAAAAAAACATCCGTTTTTTAATATCATCGATGGATCTAAAATCTTCCATTTTTTCAATTTCAATTAATTTAGAATCTGAATTTTTATTTAAATAATTTTGATCTAATTGAAGCCATAAATAAGCAAGTTTATCTGGTGAATTATTGGTATATGTTATTGTTTCAACCCCATACAACTTCTGAGACTTGTCATCAATGGTTATTTTCATTTTATAGTCTGCCTTTTGCTGGTAATACTCATGACCAGGAGCTCCCGAGGCTGTTCTATATGTATTTGCAGTTGGTAATTCGTGATCTAACTGAGCAAATTTCTTTTGAGAAAAAAGGAATATCGGTACAATTACTGAAAAGAGAAAAAGGAATGATTTTGTATTCATAATTTAGTTAATTTCTATAAACTGATTGCGTGAATTAGGTAAAAAAACACAGGTTCTTTTGTTATCTAGGTAGGTAAATGTAATTTTATTCTGTTGTAAAGGGAAATAATCCATCATTAAATCAAATTGAATGGAAATACCATTTTGTATAGTCACTTTATTGGCAGAAAAATAAAATTCAATCTCTCCATTCAGCCTTAGTAGATACCCTTCATATATCAGGTTAAATGCTTTAGCAGAAAAATCAGATGAATTTAAAGCTGACTTCAATATAAAATGACTTTGAATTTCTTTACAAATTATCGTTGATTCTAGCGAATCTGTTAAGGCATTCTCAAGGGGGGAGGAAATCTTTTTTGATTTGAGCAGGTAATCTTCAAAATCGTGAGAAGTAATCACTAATGTAATTTCAACTTTTGACTTTGCCTCAATGTATTCAATTTCCGCAAAAGAAAAATAGGAATCGTGTGCTTGAAAAATGGAACAAAGAAAAATGAAGCAAAGAGAAATACAGTGTTTACTCAAAAAATAATCCGTTGATTTTTTCATTTACTTAATCTACCTAATTCAATTTTACATGTAGTTTGAATCCAAACAATGATTTTTGTAACTAAAAATGAACAAAAAATAATTTTTCTCTATGAAAATCATGTTGATTACTTGTAAAAATACTAAAAATTAAAATCTAAAAACAATTCAAATAAAATAAAAACCGAATAAGTCTGTTCAAACTAAGGTTGTATCTTCGTGCATATGCTTTTGCGACAAGTAGTTGTGTTTATTGTATTTTCATTGTTTGCTCAATTTACGATTGGCCAAACAAATTCCTATAGAACATTAAAAATTAATCCAACTGATTTACTCATAGATTTTGACACGCTTAGCGTTTATCCATCCTCTTTTGGCGTACTATGTCGTGGAGTTTTAATTCCAGCAGAGAAATATTCGTTGGATTTCGCTAAATCAACAATTCAATTTTATTCATTGCCGACTGATTCGATAGAAATTAATTACCGTGTTTTTCCTTTTGACTTATCAAAACCTTACAAAAAAAGAGATACAACGATTCTTTTTAATGAAATAGAAAGTGATAGAGAGCGATTTTTAATTCAGCAAACATATACTGTTGATGATGTCTTTGGCGGATCAGAAATAAACAAACAAGGAAGTATTTCTCGCGGAGTTTCATTTGGGAATAACCAAGATTTAGGAATAAACTCATCGTTAAATTTAGAATTATCTGGACAAATTTCTCCAAAATTGAAATTACTAGCTTCAGTTTCGGATGCAAACATTCCAATTCAACCCGATGGAACAACAAATAAATTACAGGAATTTGATCAGCTTTACATTCAAATTTTTTCGGATGACTTTAAAGTCATTGCTGGTGATTTTTGGTTAAATAAACCGGAAGGATACTTTTTAAATTATCGAAAGCGAGCACAGGGACTTACAACAAGTAGTACCTTCCGAACGAAAAAAAACAACACCTGGTTCACTCAAGTGAGCGGTGCTTTATCTAAAGGGAAATTCAATCGACAAATTATTCAAGGAATTGAATCAAATCAAGGACCATATCGATTAAAAGGATCTGAAAATGAGCCTTTTATTATTATTTTGGCAGGAACTGAACGCGTATTTATTGACGGGAAATTACTTGAACGCGGTCAAGAGTTTGATTACACTATTGATTACAACACATCCGAAGTTATTTTCACCTCTCGCAACCTAATCACCAAAGACTCAAGAATAGTGATTGAATTTCAGTATTCCGATCAAAATTTTGCTCGTTCTTTGGTTCAAAGTGCAACTTCCTATCAATCTAAAAAATTAAAATTTTGGATGAATCTTTACTCAGAGCAAGATGCAAAAAATCAAAGCTTGCAACAAAAATTAACTGCTGGTCAAAAGAACTTTTTATCTACAATTGGAGATGATTTAAACTTGGCTCAGCTTTCAAGTATAGATTCGGTAGGTTACTCGCCCAATCAAATTCATTATAAAATGATAGATTCATTAGGCTTTGATTCCGTTCTTGTTTTTTCATCACAAGCAGATTCTGCAAAATATACAGCGACATTTATAAACGTAGGACAAAACCAAGGGAATTATATTTTGGAACAACAAATAGCTTTTGGTAAAGTGTATAAATGGGTTCAGCCAATTGCTGGGATTCCTCAAGGTGACTATTCGCCTTCTAGATTAATTTCAACACCTAAGAAAAAACAATTTGTCTCCTCAGGGTTTCAATACATGCTTACAAAAAAGTCAATTATTCTTTCAGAGATGGCATTCTCAAATATTGACAAAAATACATTTTCATCTATTGGTAACACAGATAATTTGGGATTTGCAGGTAAAATAAATTGGAAAAACAAGTTCAATTTAACGAAGGATTCCACCAAATTAATTCAATATGAAAATGCAATCAATTTTGAATACTTGAGTCAAACCTTTGAACCAATTGAGCAATTTAGAAAAGTGGAATTTGATCGAGATTGGAACATTCGAAACTTGAATTACGCTGGAAACCAATCATTTTTCACAATAGAAAATAGTATGATTAGTAAAAGAAATGGAAAAATGAAAATTGATTTTCAGCGATTTTCAATTGGTAATCAATTTCAAGGAAATCGTTTGAATACAGAAGGCAATTGGAAACAAAATGGATGGGGATTCAATTGGGATGGAAGCTTTTTACAATCTAAGGGGTTGACAAAAAGTGATTTTTTGCGACACCGCGCTACAATTACAAGAAATTTTGGAAAGATTCAATTAAGTTTCAAAGATGATCATGAAAGAAATATTTTTCAATCCACGAATTCACTTTTAAATTCAACAAGTTATCAATTTTACGATTATCAATTTACCATCAATCAGGCAGATTCAATGGCTATTGGATATAAATTCATTTATCGTGAACGTTATGACTGGAGGCCTATGTTAAATACACTACAGGCAGCAGCAAAAGCAACAACGGCATCTGTAGAAATTGATTTGAAAAAAAATAAAAACAATCAACTCGCTTTTATTTCTGGACTAAGAAGTTTGAAGATTTTGGATAGTTCACTAATAACTCAACTCCCTGAAAACACATTAATTGGTAGATTAGAATATAATTCAAAACTTTTGAAAAATGTAGTAACGCTTAATACATTTTATGAAATTGGATCCGGTCTAGAGCAAAAGAAGGATTTTATATATCTAAAGGTAAATGATGGACAAGGAATTTATACTTGGATTGATTATGATTTAGATGGGATTGAGGATTTGAACGAATTTGAAATTGCCCAATTTATTGATCAAGCTAGCTATATTCGGATTTTTATTCCTAGTTCGAATTATTCCAAAACATATTCAAATGAATTTAATGGGAGTTTATTTGTTAGACCAGAAAGAATACTTAGTAAAAAAACTGGTTTTGTAAGGCATTTAGGTAAATTTTCAAATCAATTCCGAATGCGCGTAATGAAAAAAACGGCGAATGCAAAAAACACGGATTTATTCAATCCCTTCCAAGTAGAAATTCGTGATACAAATTTGATTTCTGCTACCTCTAGCATTCGCAATTCATTTTATTTCAATCGAAATTCAACGATTTTTGGAATGGAGTATAACTTTCAAGACAATCGTTCAAAAACACTATTGGCCTCCGGATTTGATTCCAAACAAAATCGTATTCATGAATTTGTTGCACGTTGGAATATTTCAAAGTCCGTCACCGCTTTAACCAAATTCACCAATGGATTAAAGATCTCAGAAATAGACTATACGGTAAACCGCAATTATGAAATTAGGTTAAATGCTGGATTAGTCGACTTTTCTTATCAACCAAATACCATATTTCGAATTGGTGGAATTTATCAATTCAATCAAAAAACTAATTCCCCATTGTTCGGAAATGAAAAAAGTACTTCTAATGAAATATCAATCAACTTAAAATACAATGAATCTCAGAAAGGTAGTTTGTTAGTAGATGTAAAAACGGTTACAATTTTTTATAACGGCAATCCCAATACGGCTATTTCCTATGAAATGATGGAAGGATTGAAAGTAGGTAGAAATTATGTTTGGAGTTTAAATTATCAAAGGGTACTATCAAAAAACTTGCAATTATCCATTCAATATTCTGGAAGGAAAGCTGGCGATGCTAAAATCATTCACACAGGTGGAATGGAATTACGTGCCTTATTTTAAGAGATAATCAGTCTCTTTGACAGTGCGTTTTTTAGAAAAGTAAAAATAATTGGATGTGGTATTTCTCGGGTAGAAGAAATTTGAGGACAAAAACCACACGCTACAAAATACAAATGTTTTTTCAAACGAATTATTTCTGGTTCTTCAAATTGATTCCAAGCTTCTATATCAATAATTTCAGATGTTAATTGTGAAATTAATTGAGGGTACAAGCTGTATCGTGAAGAACTCAATTCTATTGTAGAAAAATTATCATAGAGTTGAATAATTTCTTTTGAATGAGGCACAATGGATATTTTTTCAAAATTAGTACCTTCAATTAGATTATCCGAGATTAATTTCTCTCCATTTTGATACAAGTGATACATTTGAATTAGCACTTCTACAAATCCTTTAAATGCTTCACCAGTTAATAAACAAGGAGTTTTTTGTTGAACAAGTGTTCTGATTATGCCATTCAGGTAAAAACCATTCTGATAAGGACCAGGAGCGAATAATATCCCATCGTATTGTTCAAAATAAATAGGTTTGTTCAGAACTGCCTCGGTGGGTTTTAACCAATAATAATTCGTTTCTATATCTAAAAAATCAGTCGCGTGATCCAACGCTAAATTTGTCGCCTGATGGGAATTATAAGTAAAATTATAATCGCCAATAATTGCTATTTTGAGTGATTCACTCATTGGATTTTAGCACAGACTCAAATTATCGTCTAAACCAACCTCTAAATTTAGCATTTGTGATAGGAATGGAAACATCTGCAGCTAATTGAACATCGTATGTCCAAACTAGGCAAGAGAAAGAACATTCGAAAATTGAATAATCCCCTGTATTATCTGATGCTTGATCAATTATTGTAAAATTAGCAATTTGACCAGGAGATGTTTCCTTGGATTTCCATACAACTCCATTGTTATCGGTATATTCCATTTGAACCCCAGTTACTGATGGATTCGCATTTACCATCGTAGCGTAATCTTTAAAAGGAAGCGAAATACCTGAATTGGATGAATGAAAATCATTAAACATAGTTAATGTTGGTTCTGTTGCTACAGCGGCATCCCACAGTTGGGAGCCAAAACTCAATTTAAAAGATTGCGGTTGATATATCGATTTAATTTGTGAGTTATAGATCATTCTTGAAAGTACAATTCCAGAATATATGTATTTATCATTGGTTGCAATAGCATTATAGCCTAAAACATTCTGTGTCAGCTCGGTTTGCGTGCCATTCACATAACCTACAAAATTACAGTTCAAATCAACTGTGCTAGTTGGCGGGGGTATAACCTCATGCTTGATGCAAGATGAAAAACTGAATAAAAGACCGATTATAAAAATACTTAAAATACTAGTTTTCATGTTTAAAAATTAATTTTACGAACGAATTTAGAAAAACTTTTTATCATTTACAATTAAAAATACAATACCATTTCATTAATTAGACATTCGAGGCCTCCAAGGGTGGTCCATGACGCCTTTATCTGAAGCAATTTTTCTTGATAAAACAAACAAATAATCACTTAATCTATTTAAATATACCAACACCGTTTCAGCTATAAATTCATTTGAACTTAAATCGACACAAATTCGCTCTGCTCTTCTGCAAACGCATCTAGCCACATGACAAAAAGAACTTGTTTGGTCACCTCCCGGCAAAATAAAAGAACGCATCGGTTCAAGTTTTGCATCCATTTCATCCATCCACGTTTCAAGCTTAACTACATCCTCATTTAATAAATCAGGGAGTTTTACTTTTGAAATTTCATCATCACAAGCCAATGAAGAACCAATGGTGAATAGACGATCTTGAATCTCAATTAGTTGCTCTTTATAAATAGTATTTATTTCACCGTCTCTTAAAACACCAAGCCAAGAGTTTAATTCATCGACAGTCCCATAACTTTCAATTCTTAAAGAAGCTTTTGAAACTCTTGAACCTCCAATGAGTCCAGTCATTCCTTTATCTCCTTTTTTTGTATAGATTTTCATGATTATTTTATTAACCCCAAACAAATTTTCATCCGAATAATTCGTTTAGCAGCATCCTCAACTTTATTGTGAAATACTTTGTCCGATTTATATTTTTCAAAAATTTCCTTGTAGGCGATTTTCATATCTAAAGGCATAAGTATAATATCACAACCTGCGCTAACTGCTTTCACGGCTGCATTAGGTACTTTACTTACACCGCCCATATTCATTGCATCAGTAACAATGATTCCATTAAAACCCATTTCCTTTCTAAGTAATGAGGTAACAATTGTTTCTGAAGTTGTAGCTGGAAGTCCCTTTGTGTCATATTTCTTATTGTTTAAAATTGCAATGTGCGCAATCATGATAGAAAGCACACCTGATTCAATTAAAGGCGGATAATTTGCTAATTCTTTTAATTCGCCATTTATGGATTGGAGTGATTTGTGCGTGTCACCCGAAACTAAACCATGACCAGGAAAATGCTTCGCTGTTGCAATTATGTTTTGCTTTTGAGTGGTTTGAATAAAGGCATTTGACCAAGGAATTAAATTTTCTTTTACTGCGCCGAACCCTCGATACCCGACTGTTGCATTTGTGGAAACATCAATAACTGGTGCGAAATTATAATTAATCCCAATTTTTTTTAAATCACCCGAAATTTGATTAGCTACTTCGATTGCCTCATCAAGTGTTTTAACCTCTTGCGCTTTCTTTACAGGGGTTGAACCAATAATCTTTCGATTCACTAAACTCGGTTCTGCATCCGCTGAATACAAGAAAGGTAAAAATCCTTTTTTTGTATTTACGGCCTCATATTCTTTAATCCATGAGGTAAATTCATTCACCGTTCCATTCAACATTAAAACACCACCAATCATCCCTTTTTTAGTAAGCTCATCAATTTCTTCTTTCGGTAAACCTAATCTACCAACAGCGGGCATAAGCAATTGAGCAACCCGAGAGGAATCTGTTAGTTTTTGATATACTAAATTTACTTTTTCATCTAAATCCTGATTCTTTTCAAGAAAATCGGATAACTCAAAAGTAGTTTGTTTTATTTTTTGCGATTCATTCTTTGGGCTTGGACTTTGACTACAACTTAATAGAGGAAGTGATAACAAAGAAACAAGAATACATATTTTCGACATAAGAAAAAATTAGATGTTCAAATATAATTCAAAGTCAAAAGCATAGCAATAAGAGTGCCTGAAGTTTTGCACAGACACATTGTCGATAAAGTTAATATCACTTTTTATAAAAAGGAAGTTTAACTACCTTAGCTTTTATACTTTTATCTCGGATATCGATAAATATTTCGCGATCAAGTTGCGCATTTTCAATAGTAACATAACCTAGGCCGATTCCAATTTTCATAGAAGGCGACATCGTTCCAGAAGTTACTTTTCCAATTTCAGCTCCATTTGCATCAACAATTTTATAATCGTGACGAGGAATACCTCGCTCAATCATTTCAAAAGCAACTAACTTTCTGGAAACTCCAATCTCTTTTTGATTTTTTAAAAATTCTGAATCAACAAAGTCTTTGGTAAATTTGGTTATCCAGCCTAATCCAGCTTCTAGAGGTGAAGTAGTATCATCAATATCATTTCCGTAAAGACAAAAACCCATTTCTAATCGTAAGGTATCCCTTGCAGCCAAGCCAATTGGTTTAATACCAAATTTTTCGCCTGCCTCAAAAACACGTTTCCATAATTGTTCTGCATATTCATTTTTCACATAAACCTCAAAACCTCCAGAACCAGTATATCCGGTAGCAGAAACCATTACTTCATCAATTCCTGCAATAGTTCCATATTGAAACGTGTAATAAACCATTGTTGATAAATCTATCGAAGTCAACTGTTGCATCGCTTCAGCCGCTTTAGGTCCTTGAATTGCTAATAAAGAATAATCATTCGATAAATTAGTCATTTCGACTCCTAAATCATTGTGCGAAGAAATCCAATTCCAATCTTTTTCAATGTTCGACGCGTTGACAACTAAAAAATAATGATTTTGAGAAATTCGATAAATAATTAAGTCATCCACAATACCGCCCCTTCCATTTGGCATACAACTATATTGAGCTTTACCATCTACTAGGACTGATGCATCATTGGTCGAAATTTTTTGAATCAACGCCAATGCATTTTCACCTTTCAATTCAAACTCACCCATGTGAGAAACATCAAATACCCCTACTCCATTTCGAACCGTTTCATGCTCGACGGTTACCCCTTCATATTGAACGGGCATGTTGTAACCAGCGAAAGGAACAAGCTTAGCTCCTAATTCTTGGTGTATTTGAGTTAATGCAGTATTTTTCATTTTATCGGAAAAATTGGAAATTTTATTTATCGATTTTAATTCTTAACGCGTTCAACGTACATACCTGTTCGAGTATCAATTTTAATAACCTCTCCATTATCAATAAATAAAGGTACACGAACTTCTGCTCCAGATGCAATTGTTGCTGGCTTATACGAATTCGTTGCAGTATCACCTTTCACACCAGGCTCTGTATAAGTAACTTCAGAAATTATATACATCGGAAGATCAACAACCAAAGGAATTTCTTCATCTGCGTGAAACAAAATATTACACACCATTCCTTCTTGCAAAAAAGCTGGTTTTTCAACCATCTTCAGTGGAATATTAACTTGCTCAAATGATTCGTTATTCATGTAGACGTAAGAATCACCCTCTTGATACAAATATTGATATTCTCTATTTTCAATTCGAACTGTTTCAATTTTATGTCCTGCTGAAAAGGTATGATCTAATACTTTTCCACTTTCAATTTGACGCATTTTTGTCCGCACAAAAGCTGGACCTTTTCCCGGTTTAACGTGTTGAAATTCAATAATCTGAAATAGTTTTTCATTGTGTTTAATACAAACCCCGTTTTTAATATCTGCTGTTGTAGCCATAATTCATGTTTATTTTCGATGACAAATATATAAGTTTATTGAACGGAATTAAACAGAAATAGGGAGAATTGTGCGATTTTGTTTTACTTTGCATAAAAGTTTAGCTATGGAAAAATATTGGAATGTGTTATCAACACAAGATAAAATCAAATTTATACTTAGTATTTTAGCTGGAATACTCGTGGTTATTTTTGCTACTTTAAACTGGAAAGAGGCTGAAATTAATTTTATTTTTAAACTAATAAAAGTAAAATTATCGGTTGCAATTATGATTTCAGTTGTAGCAGGTTATTTAGTTTCATTTATATTCTCGTATCGAAAACAATTGAAAAACAATGAAGTAATTGAAAGTTTGACAAAAAAAATAGAAAAACTTGAACGAAAAATTGAAAAGCAATCGGATGATGTTTTTCCCGAAGCTGAGTGATTTTAAAAATCAATCAATATTTTTATAAATGATACCATTTTCTCCTCCCCGAATTGATCAACGAGTTATTGATGAAGTAATCGCTGCTTTGCAAAGCGGATGGATTACAACCGGACCTAGGACAAAACAATTCGAACAGAACATCTCCGAGTATTGCGGATGTAAAACTACCGTTGCAGTTAATTCCTGGACAATGGGAATGCAGGTGTTGTTGAAATGGTGGGGCATACAAGAAGGTGATGAAATAATATTACCCGCTTATACCTATTGCGCAAGTGCAAACGTGATTGTTCATTCTGGCGCGACTCCTGTAATGGTTGACATTAATGCAACAGACTTTAATATCTCAATTGAGGCTATTAAAAAAGCAATTACACCTAAAACGAAAGCAATAATAGCAGTTGATATTGCTGGATTTCCATGTGATTACGAATTAATTAATGAACTAGTAAAATCTCCTGAAATACAAGCTCAATTTTCAGCAAGGAATGAATTACAAAAGACGTTAAATCGAATTCTGGTGATCAGCGATGCTGCACATAGTTTTGGAGCTTCGGTTAATGGGGTTCGATCAGGTTCTTTGACAGATATTACTGCTTTTTCCTTTCATGCTGTAAAAAATCTAACAACTGCTGAAGGTGGCGCACTTTGTTTTAACCTTCCCTCAGAATTTGATCATGTTGAAATTTACAAAGCATTTTGTACGATGATCCTACATGGACAAAACAAAGACGCATTGGCAAAAACCCAAAAAGGAAATTGGCGATATGATGTTGAAGAACCTGGTTTCAAGTGCAATATGACTGATTTGCAAGCAGCAATTGGTTTAGTAGAGTTAGAAAGATATCAAGAAAATCTGGATAGAAGAAAAGAAATATTTGAACTATACGACCTTGGATTTTCAACTTCAAATTGGGCCTTAACTCCATTGTATAAAACAGAAAATAAAATTAGCAGTTTTCATTTGTACCAATTAAGAATTAAGAACATAACAGAGCAACAGCGCGACGCAATTATGCAGGAAATTTTTGACCGAGATGTTTCTGTTAACGTACATTTCCTTCCGTTGCCAACACTTACAGCCTATAAAAAACGAGGATATGTAATGGCTGATTATCCAGAAACGTGGAATAAATACCATAACGAAATTTCACTCCCAGTATATTTTAATTTAACGAATAGTCAAGTGGAAACTGTTATTCAATCAGTTATTCTTTCAGTAAATAAAATTCTGAATTAACAATGAAGCGGGTTTTTGATGTATTAATTTCATTTTTCACCTTAGTCTTGTTTTTGCCAATTGGATTGATTATCAGTCTATTGATAGCATTTACTTCAACAGGAGGTGTATTTTACCAACAAGAACGCATTGGATTATATGGAAAACCATTTAAGATTTTTAAATTCAGAACTATGCGCACAGATTCTGATACAAAAGGTAAATTAACGGTTGGCATGCGTGATTCTAGAATTACGTCTGTTGGTTACTTTTTACGCAAATACAAATTGGATGAATTCCCTCAATTTATTAATGTTCTAAGAGGTGAAATGAGCATTGTTGGACCACGGCCTGAAGTTCATGAATACGTTAAATTATACACGGAAAGTCAGCGCAAAATACTTAATGTAAAACCAGGAATTACTGATTATGCATCGCTAGAATATTTTAATGAAAATGAGTTATTAGCTAGATCCATTAATCCTCAACAAACATATATATTAGAAATTATGCCCGCCAAATTGAGGTTGAATGAAAAGTATTTAGAAAATCCAACAATTACACATGATTTAAAAATCATGACTAAAACATTTTTCAAAATTCTAAAGATTAAATAAATTCGTAGTTTTACAAAAACTTAATTTAATGAAAACAATTTTTCTTTGTCTTTTTATTTCAGTTGTAAGCTGCTCTTTTGCCCAAAGTAACCTAACAATATTCAATAATGGAGATCAATCATTCTACATCATTTTGAATGGAATCAAACAAAATCAAATTCCTCAAAAAAATGTTTGTGTTTCAAGTGTCAGCAATGGTGGTCACGCTTTAAAGGTTGTTTTCGCCAACGGAGCAAGTGCCGATATTGACAAAAAATTATACTTAGATAATCCTTCTGATATCAGAATGGAAATTCAATTTAAAAAAGGAATTGGTAAATTAAAAATCATTAGTTATGTTGCTACACAAGGTGTTTCAAATACAGGAGTTGTTTTTCGCCCGAATGAAAATGCTGTTTATACGGATGCCCCGGTAGTTCAATCTCAGAATCAAACGATTCAAAATCAATCAACAACACAAATCACATCAAATCAAGTAGTTCCACAGAATAGCCAAACCGCAACAATTACCACACAGAATGCGATTCCAAATAATTCAAGTCAAACAATAACAACTCAAAATCCACAGACAGGAATAAATTCAAATTCATCAACTTCAACAACTACAACTACAACTACAACTGTTACAACAACTGGAAATGCAACAATTCCTGCAAATACCTCAACAAATTTAAATGGAGGTGTGAATATTAATATGGGATTAAATGGTATGAACATGACTGTTACCGATCCACTTTCTGGACAAAATGTAAATATGAACATGAATGTTAATGGATTGAATGGTGCAAATACAACTAGCACATCTTCAAATTCATCATCTCAATCAACAACAACTACTGTGACATCAATTAGTCAATCTACCTCAAATTCAATCCCACCGAATACAACAATTACAACTCAAAATACAAATACTACTATTCCTACAAATACACAATTAAATACAAATAGTCAAACAATTACAACGAATGGCAATTCTACTACAAATGCAAATGGCAATCGAGGAACAGTTACAGTGATTAGAGGAACAGCCAAAATTAATTGTTCAAAAACTCTTGGAAATATTGATGCTTATATAAACGAGTTAAAGGAACTTTCTTTTGAAGACGATCAAGTTGAGGCAATTGAAAAAGACTTAGTAAATACATGCTTGACCTCAGTTCAATCTTACAAAATTGTTGAATTACTTACCTTTGAATCTAATCGATTGGATATTGCCAAATTTCTTTCTGATAGAATGATAAATCGGGATAAAGCAGGTGAATTATTACCATTATTTACGTTTGATTCTAACAAAGTTGAATACAAAGAATATATCCGTTAATTTAGTTAACAGTTATTTTCGAAGACACCAATTTTGCTAAAGCAACTAATTCATCCGTTGACTCTGTTCCGTAAGCAAGTGCAACTCCCATTCTTCTGTATGGTCTTGTAGATGGTTTTCCAAATAATTTAAAATCTGTATTTGGAACTTTTGCGGCATCATTCAGCCCTTCAAATTCAGGTGAATTTTGAGATTCTTTATTCGCTAAGATAACCGAGCTAGCTCCATTTTTTAGTAAATCAACCGATGGAATATTTAATCCCAGCACTGCGCGCGCATGTAATTCAAATTCGGAAAAATTTTGTGTACCTGCCAATGTAACCATTCCTGTATCATGAGGTCTAGGAGATAATTCAGAAAAATAAGCACCTTCCTTTGTAATAAAAAATTCAACGCCCCATAATCCTGCTCCACCTAAAGCCTTTGTGACCCTGTCTGCCATTTCCTGAGCTTCCTGTAAATGTATTGAACTCATTGCTTGTGGCTGCCAACTTTCTTGATAATCGCCTCTTTCTTGACGGTGACCAATTGGCGGACAAAATAATGTATTTCCCTGTTTTTGGGTAACTGTTAGAAGTGTAATTTCAAAATCAAAATCCACAAAAGATTCAACAATAACTTCTTTTAAATCACCTCTAGAACCTTCAAGTGCATATTCCCAAGCTTTTTCAATGTCTTCCGTTGATTTTATTACCGATTGACCTTTACCGGAACTAGACATTAAGGGTTTAACCACGCAAGGAATTCCACAAACTTCAACTCCAGCCTTTAATTCCTCGTATGATGTTGCATATCTATAATTTGCCGTTCTTAGTCCTAATTCCTTTACAGCTAAATCTCTTATGGCTTTTCTATTCATAGTGAAATTAGCAGCCTTTGCACTTGGAACCACCTGAATACCATTAGATTCATAGTGATAAAAGCGTTCCGTTCTAATTGCCTCAATTTCTGGAACAATTAAGTCCGGTTGGTGTTTTTTAATGACCGCATCCAAGGCATCACCATCTAACATATTTATAACCTCAAACTCGTGCGCGACTTGCATGGCAGGAGCATTTGCATTACTATCAACTGCAATTACATATTGTCCTAATCGCTGGCAGGCAATAACAAATTCTTTACCTAGTTCTCCAGACCCTAGTAAAATTATTTTCTTTCTCATTTTCGAATTTTAACTAATTTATGATACATGAATTTAATTAGCGAATAATACATTGGCTCCCTACCCCATTTTAAAATTGAATAAATCTTGTTTTCACCCCCTAAATTGGAAAAAAACTGACTGATATTATCAATATTAGAACCCCCAAAATCAAAAACAAAGTTGTTACTTTTTGCAAATTCAATTCCTTCATGTAAAAGTTTATACATTGAGCCATCTTGCATGTATTCTTTTAAAGAAACACCTTTTATATATGTAATTCGCCCATTAAATTGACTAAAGAATGCACCCGCTACTAATGTATTTGTTGAGTGATAAATCCCGAAGAAGAACAATTGATTGTTTAAGAAAAGTTGATGGATTAACTGACTAAAATGATCGAAATCACTTTTATTTAATGTTTTAATTCGGGCGGAGAGTTCATTTTCCACTAAATTCAAAACTGACGTAAGGTCCGAGGTATTCGAAAAAACTAATTCACTTTTATCGAATCGCTTCAGCATTCGTTTCGCCAAATTATTATACTTATTTTCTATTTTAGAATATAGAATTTGATATTTTGAAACTGAATGAGCAAATTTTATTGTATTAGAATTAATAGCAAGTTGACCTACTTTAAATTGTTTTTGAACTTCAATGATGAACTTATCCATTTCAATTTCTGATAAAGAGCCAATAAAATCGAGATATCGTATAAAATTGGGGGTGTAAGCTATTTTTTTTCTAAGCTTTTCTGTAAAAGGAACTGCAATTCCTTTCGAATAATCAGAAGAAACATAAAGACACCAGTTTTGGCAGGTTGCATCTAAAAAAAAGGACTGTGAATATATAGATGCCTGTGGAGAATTGATAACTAATTCATCCCATTTTGTACAATCAATATCCGGTCTTTGTACAAATTGCATGTGTTTTACTGCTTAGATTTGATATCGTAAACAGAAACACCAATTTTCACGTTAAAAAATTCTTTGAATTGTTCTATCGTAATTAAGGGCCAAAATGACTCATGCACAGAGGTGCTTTCTAATTCGTACATAAAAATCTCTTCATAAGATTTATTCAAAACAATTTCATCGTCCATAAAATCGTCATCAATTAGGTATACTGTTGGTTCAATTTCTTCCAGTTTCACCGGCTCAGTATCTTGGTGTTTCATCAACCAGTCTATAAATTGTTGTTTAGGCTCAATTATAATGTATCCGCGATCAAGAATCATGTTAATTATTTCATTAGAGGTTTATATTTTTCCTTAGTGGAGGAATACCATTTGGTTTTACTGTTTTTTACTTGTTCAATAATCATATCAAAACCATCCGATGTTTTATTTAAATGAAAAAAAACAAGCCATTCTTTAAGATTTAACTTATTTGTGCTTTTCAGGTAAATAAGTGTTTTATCATCCTTTAAAACAAGCATATTTGTTGAAGAAATTTTTTTCTCTTCAAATAATTGAATTGGCTTACAAGGCTTTTCAATACAATCCAAGAAATTATAAAAAGCTCTTTTGGCATCTACTGAATCTTTATATTTCCAAGTTAAAAAATGAGTGCTGTCTGAGGAGGAATAAATAATCAACTTTTTTGATTTAATAGGACTAAAACGATCAGGTATAAATTTGGATTCTAGTTCATTCACACTATCAATTTTCCACGTTTCCAAGGAAGAAAAATAAGAAATCAAAGATGAATCCTTGGAAGTTACTATTGGTAAAGTTTGTTTTTTTGTTGAAGAAGATTTTGGAGTGATATCATCCATGTTTTTAAGGCCATTATTCTCTTTGGACGTACATGCCGTAAGTAAAAAAAAGAATAACAATGTATATAAGATATTAACGATCACTTGGCGTCACTCTCTTTTTTCTTCTTTTTCTTTTTCGGTTTTTCTCTGATGATTTTGATCTTCTTGTATCTTCTTTTACCAAAATTACTACTTGTAATACTAGCTTCAGGAATTCTTACTACAAGTCCCACAGTATGTTGCAAGTAATGCTTATCTGATTTAAGAATGTCAGATGTTAACGCAACTTTAAATGCTGATTGAAGTTGAAGTCCAACATTACTAGAAATCCATAAATTTAACCCGACTGCCGCATTCAAGTTGACATTAGTACCCATGGCAGAACGATTTGTCAGTCCTAAACCATAAGAAAAATAAGGGTCTAAACTTTGTGCGGGATATAGCATTTTTTGAAAACTATAACGAACATTTGCATCCAAAGAAAAAAATGATGTTTTTCTGGTAACTGTATCTGCAAAAACACCTAATGTATCAAATTTACCAAAAGCCATTGCTGCTTCCAAGCTCCATCCGCCATAATAATGCTTATCAACCATAAAACGACTTGGAAAAGCAAGCCCTTGAATATTACTCATTTCTTTAGCAGGAGAAACAAAATTCCAACCAGCCCCAATCATCCAATTGTAAGAATCTTTGTTTTTATCTAATTGAGCCGGTTGCGAAAATAAGTAGCTTGAAAAAAAACTTACAAGTACTACAATGCTGATTCTAATCATTTTTGCGAATAAAAATATCTAACAAATTTACTATCTATTATTTGAGTTCGTGGTGTATTGCAGCCATTTTTTGAATTAGTTTTACACATTGACTTTGTTAAAAAGATGAATATTTAATAATGTTACAATAATTCACTTGTGAAAAATAAAAAGGCCACCTTAATTGGTGGCCTTTAAACTCTAATATAAGATTAATAAACTATCTTTTAATTTCAATCCTTCGAACCATGTCTGATGTGGCTCCTTTAAATTTAAAATTGTAAGTTCCAGAAGGAAATCTTGACAAATCCAATTCAAAACTGGTGGACTCTATTCTCCAATTTCCACAATTTTTCCCTGTTATATCGTACATTTCAAGTGAGTTAAACTCATATGGTGATATTCCGGAAATTGTTAACAATCCACTCGTCGGATTTGGAAAAATTACTACCAAAGGATTTTTTGATTCATCTAAACCAGAGCAAGCATCAACACTAATTGATGAAGTTGAGCTATTGCTACATCCATTAGAAGTGAAAGTATAGGTTATCATGTGAGAACCTACTCCTGCGGTCGCTGGATTAAAATTACCTCCCGTAACACCGGTACCTGAATAAATACCACCGGCAGGAAGTCCGCCTGTTAATTGAAATGATGCATCTGTAACGCATGGAATACCAATTGAAGACAAATCAATCGTTACTGTTGGAATTGGATTCACGTTGATTGAAAAAGTTTGAGCAGTGCCAGTACAATTATTCAATGTCGGCGTTACAATGATTGTTGCAGTTCCTATTGAAGTTGGAATAAAAGAGGCAATATTTCCTATTCCACTTGCTCCAATACCTATACTTATATTCGAATTACTCCAGTTATATATAGTATTAGTGCTATTTCCAGTGAAATTAATTGGGCTTGATGAACTCCCTAAACAAATGTTTTGAGTAGCAGGAACAGTAACAGTTGGATTCGTGTTTATTTCCGCTAAAACTGGTGTTCTTGCTGACGTACAGCCATTCGAACTAACTTCAGCATAATAAGTAGTATTTACACCAATTGACGGCGTTGTAAACGTTGCGCCAGTAGCTAATGCAGTACCTCCTGTTGCCGTTGAAAACCAAGAAATAGTTCCTGAAGAAGCAACAGCCGAAAGATTCACCGTGCCTTGTCCGCATCTGCTTCCTGGAGTTGTTCCGGTTAAGGTAGGTGTTTGATTTACTGTAATATAATTGTTCTGAGTAGAAGTATTGCTACCTGCAGCATTCGTTGCTGTTAATACAACATTATACGTTCCGGCAGTAGCATAAGTAACTGTTGGATTTTGAATTGTGCTCGTTGCAGGAGTACCCCCTGTGAATGTCCACGCGTATGACGATGGACTTCCGGTTGATGTACTTGTATATTGCACCGTTTGTCCTTCACATGCAGTTGATGTCGGTGTTGACGTGAAACTTGCAGTTGGAGCAGTAGGCACTGCCGTACCAGTGATGTTAATATTGTCTACATATAGATTATTTCCATATCCAGCTATATTTCTAAACGCTAATTGAACACTAGGATTATTAATATACGTGTTCAAGTTTATCGTTTCCGTTCGCCACTGAGCAGCAGTTGGAACAAAGGCAGCTGTTGTTAGGGCAGCTGTTGGTAAATTACCTGTTGCAACTGTTGATCCTGTCTTGTTATATAAAGATGTCCATGTTGTACCACAATCCGTTGAAATAAGTACTTCTAAACCATCCATATATGTAGCACTATAAGCTGCATAAGCAACGTTAAAAGTCATTTGGGCTGCAGAGTATCCCGTAAAATCTAATTTTGGAGTTCTCATTTCATCCTGATTACCAACATCATTCTTATAGAAATTTAGGAAAACCATTGAATTTCCTGCTGTTGGAGTATTACCTACTGTTGCACTTCTCATCCACGTAGTATCCGTTGCATCTAAATTAATACTTGTCCAACCTGTTGGAGGAAATGTGGTTGCTGCAAACCCTTCAATTAAAGGAAGTGGAGCACCTGAGTTACCAACTACTGTAATATAATTTGGTTGATTCGAGGTATTTGATCCATTTGTGTTTGAAACTGTTAAAGAAACCGCATAAGTACCTACTGTATTGTATGTCACCAATGGATTTTGTAGAGTACTTGTTGTAAGTGAGCCACCCGTAAATGACCAAGAATACGACGTTGGTAAACCACTCGAAGTACTTGTAAATTGAACAGATTGACCAACGCAAATAGTAAGGTTATTTGCTGAAAAGGAAGCTACCGGAGCGGATGGTATAGAGGTATATAAGTCACTTGACCATGTTCCGCGACCAAAAGTCCCCGCCTTTAACACTTTAGTCGCACCGTAATAAATTTCTAAATCAGAAACAGCATTATTAGGTAGTCCAGAACTAAAATCTACCCATGTAGTTGTCATTGAATTGTCTTTATAATAGACTCCCAAATCTGTTCCAACATAAATTGCATCACCTGCTGTTGATCCATTTTCGAAAACGATGCAGTTTACAGGAATATTTGGAAGCCCCGTTGAAATATTTGTCCAACTTGTTCCTCCATTGGTAGATTTATACACTTTACTTGCTGCTGAATAGCCAGAATATGATACAAAAACAATATTTGGATCAGTATTCGAAATTGCCACCCATGTTGGAGTTACTGCAGTGGGCAAACCTGTTGAACAGGCTGTAAATGATGTTCCACCATTGATAGATTTAGATACTGCATTTGTTCCAGATTTTAGTGCATAAATAATTTGATTGTTACTCGGTGCAATTGCAAATTCAACAATATTTCCTGTTCCAGTTGGTGTTCCCAATGCCGTCCATGTGGCAGCCCCCCAAATATTTGTAGACTTATACAATGCAGGACGCCCTCCCGCGTATGCAATAGTAGATGTAGTGGGATCTTGGTGAATCGGACTCACCCACTCCTCAGTACCATTAGCTGTTGGATCTGTAATGTCTGTAAATGAGGTACCTCCATTCGTTGAACGAGCATAATCTCCATTGTATAAAGAAACGATCATATTATTATCCGTGGTTCTATCAATGTAACAATCCATTCCGTCACCACCATATTTTTGGGTCCAAGTTGCTCCAGTCGCTGTATAATTGGAACCGTTGTCTTGATGACCTGCCAATTGTTTACCGGCAGTAACGGTGGATAATCCAATGCGATATTGTTGGGCGATACATAAATTAGCACTAATATCAGACCAGGCAGTACCTGAATTTGTAGATTTAAAAATCCCACCATCACATGCAGAGAAAAGCGTGGTTGCAGAACCAGGTAGAAAAACAATGTCATGAATATCCGAATGAACATATGTAGTTCCAGTAGCCGTCCAGTTTGAAATACGAGCAAATGAAGTTCCACCATTTGTACTTTTCCACATATTAACTCCTCCCGTATATACTTCTTCAGCATTTGTTGGTGAAGCGGTAATACATAGGTCATACCAACCTTGTCCTCCGGTATCAGCACCTGTTGCCCAGCCTAAAATATTATTGGAGGCCGTTTTTGCCATGCGTGTTGTAAAGGTTGTGCCGTTATCGGCAGATCGAATTACTGAATAAAATCCATTATCCGTTCCTGCGTTTAATATATATACATAGGCTGGGTTGGCCGCAGTCACTGCCAAAGCCATTCTTGAAACATTTGCCGCTGCTGGTATACCTGATGTCACAGCAACCCAAGTTAATCCACCGTCAGTAGATTTTTTAAAAGCAGTTCCACACGCATAAACAGTATTGGGATCCCCTGGTTTAAATTCTGCATCAATTGTTGAGAAAGAACCCGTTGGGTTTGTCCATGTTGTTCCACCATTTGTAGATCTGAAAATCCCAAATGAACTAAAAGCCATAATTATTTGCGGATTTGTTGGATTAATTAAAATTCTACCAATATTTCGTCCTTGAGAAACAGTCCATGTCAAACCGGTAGTATTCCAAGTTGTACCTCCATCTGTAGATTTCAAAATACCAATGCTGTAAGTGTCTGAACCATCCATATCACCCGTTGCCAAATACATGATTTGACTATTTGTAGGGTCAATGGCCACATCAGAAACTCCGATAATAGAAAGTTGGTCCGTGTTTGTGGTCCATGATGTTCCACCATTTGTTGTTTTCCATAAACCTCCATCTGGAGCACCAACAAAAATTGTATTTGTATTAGTTGGGTCAAAACGAACGAAATTCAACCGACCTGCACCACCACCCGTTGGTTTCCCGGTAGGGCCAACAAATGTCCAGTTACCGGTAGTTGATTTTGGGATTCCTGCAGCAGCTAAGTCTGCCTCCCATTGTTTATAATTCGCTAAGGTTTTAGAAGGCAGGGTAATATCACCACTTGGATATACGCGAGGTTTCATATAATTCTCCCAACGTTTAAATTGTTTGAATCCTTTCCCTTTTTCTAAGGTTTTACCTGCCCAATATGCTTCGAAAGCAGCTTGAGTTTCGTAGAAGTTAACCGCAGGATTTCGCATCATGTCAACCCATTGTTGAGAAATTGAAGTGAATGAAAATAGCAGAAAAACAATTATTTTAAAATAACGCAAATAATTAGTCAGCATAGTTTTTAGTTTAAGGGCACAATTTACTAAAAACACTGAATTAATTACCAAATAATTGAAAAAAAATTAGGAAGCAGAAACAACTACGACAATTTCGCCTTTGAGCTCTTTAGTTTCTGAAAAATCGATTAATTCTTGAATCGTTCCTCTTTTTACTTCTTCAAACATTTTTGAAATTTCACGAATTACCGCAATCTGACGATCGGGATGAATAAACTCTTGAAATTGTTTTAACATTTTATTTATGCGATGCGGAGATTCATACAAGACAGTAGTCCTAGTTTCAGTACAAATTTCTAGAATGCGTGTTTGACGCCCTTTTTTTTGCGGTAAAAACCCTTCAAACACAAAACGATCTGTCGGAAATCCACTTACAACTAATGCGGGAATAACGGCTGTTGGTCCAGGAAGGCATTCAATCTCAATTTCATTTTCTATGCATGCCCGTATCAACAAAAATCCTGGATCAGAAATACCTGGAGTGCCCGCATCACTAACCAAAACAACCCTGTCGGCTTCCTGAATTTTACGTACAACTTGTTGAAGCACCCGATGCTCATTGTGACTATGAAAAGAATAAACCGATTTTGAAATTTCTAAATGATTCAATAATTTAAGAGTAACCCGTGTATCTTCGGCTAGGATAAAATCACATTCTTTTAAGTAACGTATCGAACGAAGCGTAATATCTTCCAAATTTCCGATTGGTGTTGGCGTAATAATTAGTCGACTCATCGTTACTTATTTTCAATTTCATCTTCGTTCAATTCTTCTCCTCGAAGTAACCTCACTCTTTTTCTTACCTCTGTTGAATAGAGACTTCCTTTGTAATTTATTAATAAGGATTTGTAGTATTCGAGTGCCTTTTCTTTATCCTCTTTCTGAATTTCAAAGATCTCGGCAAGGTGAAAGAGTGCATCATCCGCTAAGATATCAGTACTAAAACTGGAAACAATCTTTTCCAAAAAAGGAATTGCTTCATCCCATTTCCCTTGCATTTCCATGGCCTTAGCTTTCCTCAATAGGATCTCATCTTCGAGAGAATGTCCAGGTTCAGCACGCATAACACTGTCGTAATAATTAAATGCCTCTGAATATTTATGTTGTTCTAATTGCAAATCTCCTTGAGCAAACCATCCCATAACTTGGAAATTACTATCCAAACCGAAATTGTCTGTAATCAAGGTGGATAATTGAATCGCATCATTTGCTATTAATCGTGAGGTAGATTCTTTTAGTACACTTAACTGCGATTGAGCAAAATCAAATTCACCGTCATAATAGTATATTCTTGCATTTTTAAACTTCGCTTCCTGACCAATTACCTCATACTTAAAATCGGTATCAATCTGCATATACAATATACTCGCATCCCAAATTTCACCTTGTAAAACATAAATATCAGCTAACAACATTTTTCCACTAGCCTTTTGAATATCTGTCAATCCAGGTAAGGCAATTAGCTCGTTTAATAAAATCAATGCGTCCTTGGTTTTGTTTCCAAAATAGGCTTGAATATACGCAAGTTCAATTCCCAATTCAAAAACAGATCTCCTCTTACCCAATCGATTAATAGTTTGTTGATATTCATTGATTGTTTCTTCAATTTCCGATTGAGAGTAATTTCTATTCAAAGTTAATTCTGTAAATCGAACATTTAAATTCAATCGTTCTGCTTCCAAATAAAAAGGATATTCTTCTCCAAGAGAAACAACATACTTAAATGCTTTTCTGGCTTGATCATACTTTCGATTTTCCAAGGCCATTTTTCCAACATCTAAAACAAATTCTCCTGCATAGTTAAAACGTTTATCCAAGGCTGTGGATTGAGTAATGGCTGCTGAAAAATTTGAGGATTGAATGTAAAACCAAATCAACATTTCAGAAAAGACAATATTATCTGCATTTTTCTGTGTTTTATCTAACAAAATTGATTTCAAAGCGAGATACTCTTTTGAAGTCGGGTTATTAAAATCAATGAATCGAATCAATGTATTTTGAACTGCTGATTTCTGAGTTACACTAGATTCTAACAAGTCAATAAGTTCTTTAAACATATTTTCAAAATCTCCTTTCGAAGCAAAAATTTCAGCAAATTGAACATGAAGTGGATACGAATCTTTTAGTAATTTCCTGCCTTTTTCGAGGGATTTCAATGCTAAATCATTTTTGTTTTTTGACCGAAAAGCATTCGTTAATTCTATAATTTGATTCGGATTTGGCATAAGATCAGCAATTAAATCCGCATAGATTTTATCTGCAGACTTTGTATCTTTCTCTTCCTCATAAAATTGCCCCAACATAATTTTCAATTCTACATCTTTTCTGTTCGAATTTATTTGACGTTTTAATATTTTCTCCGCTTCTTTTCGGTTTTTTACTTTGATTAGACAATCGAAATAGCGAACAAAATACACTTTTGTGGGGCTTTTCGCATACAACCCTTGATAATACGTTACGGCCTTATCAAATTCCCCGTTGTTATAATAATATTGAGCTAATTGAAGATCTGTATCAGTTTGAGCATAAGCAGTTAATGCGAAAAACGAAAACCAAACAAATATCAAGGATCTTAAAGTCATTTATTTAGCTATTAATTGCATGGAAAAATTATACAATTCAACGTGCAATGCTGAATAGGTATCTAAAATTTTCTTTTGATTCTTTTGATACTCTTTGAACAAGATGTTAATTTGATCGAATTTACTTTTTTCAAACTTGATATATTCATCATATTTAGCACGTGCCCCGCTATTATTTTCAATATCTTTTTGAAGTAATGACAAGGATTTTCTGAGTTCGATAATACCTTTCTCCAATTTAACAATATTGCTTCTCAATTTTGGAATTGCACGCCGCATTCGCTTGTAACTATCCATTTTTTTTCCTAATTCTAAATCGATTGTATCCGCAACAAAATTGCCTCTAATTCTGTATTCTACCCCTTGCGCTGCTAGTTGCATTTCTGCTAAAGTATCTATTTTTTCTTTTTTCAATTGAGCAGAAATGCTATCCAACCCATGAATCATTTTGTCAATTTTTGATAATCGGTTCGTTTTATCAATATCCGTACACGAGGAAACTAATAAAACAGACAAAAATAATAGAAGTGTATATTTCATGATTAATCTATTCGTGTGAAACGCGTATATGGGTGTAATACTTCCGGTATTAATATTCCAGATTCATCTTGAAAATTCTCCATTATTGAAGCCATAATTCGCGGTAATGCAAGTGCAGAGCCATTTAAGGTGTGGCATAATTGAGTTTTTTTATCTTCCGTTTTAAAGCGCAATTTTAAACGATTCGATTGAAATGTATCAAAACGGGATACTGAACTCACTTCTAGCCACTTTTCTTGTGCTGCAGAAAACACCTCAAAATCATAGGTCATGGCTGATGCAAATCCCATATCTCCACCACAGAGACGTAAAATTCTAAATTGCAATCCTAATTTATCAAGTAATCCTTTCACGTGCTCCACCATTTCATCCAATGCTTTTGCTGAATTGGAAGGATGCTCAAGACGAACAATTTCTACTTTATCAAACTGATGCAAACGATTCAATCCACGGACATCTTTACCATAAGAACCTGCCTCTCGTCTAAAACAAGGTGTGTAACCAGTCAATTTAATTGAAAAATCCTCGGATGGAAGTACAACATCTCTGTAAATATTTGTCAAAGGGACTTCTGCTGTTGGTATCAAATAAAAATCATCTGTTGGTGTATGATACATTTGCCCTTCCTTGTCAGGTAATTGTCCAGTTCCAATGGCACTCGCCTCGTTGACCAAAAAAGGTGCAATATATTCCGTATAACCTACCTTATCTGCTTCATCAAGAAAAAATTGAATCAACGCTCGTTGTAATTTAGCTCCTTTTCCAATATAAAAAGGAAATCCAGCGCCTGTCACTTTAACTCCTAATTCAAAATCAATTAGATTAAATTTCTTAGCTAAATCCCAATGTGGTAATGCTTCAAAAGTATAGTCAGGAGCCTCTCCTTTTTCAAAAACAGTTTCATTATCTTCTGCGCTTTTGCCCTGCTTTACAAGTTCATTTGGGACATTTGGAAGGGTATACATCAAGGTTGAAATTTGAAGCTCTAATTCATCAACTGAAATTTTTAATTCAGCCTCCTTTGATTTCAAGATTGCTGTTTTTGCTTTTAATTCAGTTGCCTCACTGTGTTTCCCTGATTTAAATAATTCACCTATTGTTTTTGCGATTTGATTTAATTCAGCTGAAATAGTTTCCATTTCAGTTTTCACATTTCTCCAATTGGAATCCAACGCCAATAGTTGATCTACTGTTTCTCTAACATCCAAGTTTCTCTTAGATAAACCAGCAATTACAGCCTCTTTTTCGTGTCTTATTCGATTGATTTCTAACATATGTACTTAATGAATTACAAAAGTAATAGATTTTACCCAAGTATCAACTTTGAAATTGGAATGATAAAAACATTAATCAATTGAATAAACAGGGAGAATCATAAAAGATTTCTCAAAGAACTCACTGTTTTTGTAGATAAAATATAATTGCTCCCACTCTGAATTTCTAAATTGCTCATTCTCATTTTTCCGTTTATCGAATTCTACTTTTAGCTTTGGGTTGTTTTCCAAAATAAATTTTGCTTGATCAATAAATACATAGGATGAAAAATATTCCTTTTGTTGCAAATAAGAATCAAAGAAATTCCAGGAAAAATAAGAGTCTTCAGCATCTGGAATCAAGGTAGAAAGCAGATAAAACATTGCTTTTTGCTTGGTTGGAATTAGGATGTCTCCCTTTTTAAGTGATTGAGTTACTTTAAATTTTTCGAACTGAACAGAATGATGCTTGAAATGTCCCTCATAGGGTTTATCTAAACTTTTAAATTTTTCAATTCTGTATCGATTCACCTCAACTGTGGAATCTTTAGTAATCGTTTGATACATGACCTGATTCATTTTCAATCGTTCAATCACTTCTTTTTCTTGACTTCCAATGATGAAATAGCTTGGAATTTTCACTTCAGATTTTGAAACATGTGTCTGGTAATAAGGAACTTTCTTGAAATATGATTTTGAACGATCGTAAAACAATCTTTTTAATCCCGTTGTTGAATCGATGGGATTGGTAGATTCAAAACCTTTAAACAAGATGGAATCTTCGTCGTCACTTAATGTATAGTTATAACGAAACTCTTTTTGATTCATACTCCATTGAATCGCTTCGCTCCTACTCGATTCTATTTCTAAACTGTGATTGGTTGTCCAAGAAATTAATTCATCCAGAAATTGATAGGTGGCCTCAACTCTTTCGGGAAAAGGTTTTAACATGTGTGTTTCAACAGTGAAACTCAAAGCATGGAATAAACTTGAATACCCCATGGCATATCTTGGTAAATCATTAAAAGCAACAATGCCTCCTTCAGGAGTTTGATTTTTTAATTCAACATAGGGAAATAAATCGATCCCTTTTGAAGCGAGATTTTTAGTCAAATTTGGAATACAATTCGAATAGGTAAGTTGCTGTAATGCCGGCGACATTCGCTCTTTCATAGAAGAAATATAGGTTAATGTGTATTGATAATCCGCTCCATTTGAAACATGATTATCTACAAAAACATCGGGATCAAGCGAATGAAATATTCTTGCGAAGGTAAATGCATTTTCAGAATCCATTTTAATGAAATCTCTATTCAAATCCAAATTCCGCGCATTCCCTCTAAATCCATATTCTTCCGGTCCGTTTTGATTAGCTCGACTTGTCGATGAGCGATTCATCATTCCACCTATATTATATGCCGGAATGAAAGCAATTACTGGAAGAGATTCTCCATTTTTTGTTTTGTTTGGCTTACCTTGCCTTATCCATTCATCTATCCAGATCAAAGAAGCATTTATCCCATCTGGTTCTCCGGGATGAATGGCGTTATTTATTAAAATTGTAGTGCTTTTTCTTGCTTTTTGAAATGTTTTTAGGGAATCTTTTTCAGCATTGATAACGAGTAAGTAGATAGGTAATCCAAAGTCTGAGTTACCCATATTGAAAAGCTTTATTTCTTTATGTTCCTTGTCAATTTTTTGAAGGTAGCCAATTAATTCTAGATAACTTGGGGAAGTGTTTTCTCGCCATTGACATTGGCATTGGAAGAAGGTGAATAATCCAACAATTAAACAAGCAAAACGCATTCGCTCCAGTTAGAAATTATAACTCACACCAAAACTTGGAAGAATTGGAAACTGATAAATTTCTTCATTTGTCACACGATTAACGTAGAAAATATTTTTCCGATTGTAGACATTCGTAATACTCCCAACAATTTCTAATTCAGATTGATTCTTAAACTTCACACGTTTTTTCATGGTAATATCTAATCGATGATAATACGGTAAACGTTGGCTATTGAACCCACCTAGCATTGTGGTTACTGATGATGAATTATTGGTAACGTAATCGGTTGTGACTCCATTTTGGAAATTTTCATTTTGGTAGTAACCTGAAGTTGGAGTAAAAGGAAGACCAGAACCTAAATTCCAACGACCGTTAATTTCCCATGATTTATTCTTACCAAAAGCATAAGACGCAACAAAGTTTAGGTTGTGTCTTCTGTCAAAAACTGGGAAATAAGAATTAAATCCATCCCAACGTGTTGATACACTGTAAGAATATCCCGTCCAAATAAATAATCCTTTGTAATTATATTTCACCAGTAGATCTCCACCGTACGTTTGACCCGATTCAAGAATAAAATCTTTTTTAAACACATCGTCAATTTGAGAAAACTGCGCAACATCATCGTACAATTTATTTTGATTGATATTACTTAATTGTGAAAAGTACTTATAGTAACCTTCAAGATTTATTGTGATCCTTTTGCCTAAATCATACTCGGTTCCAACGATGGCGTGCCAAGCATATTGCAAACCGTTCTTCGTTTTTTTCACTTGTTGAAATTCATTCACAAAAGTTTCTTGTACGTTGGTGGGTGCGGAAAGTAAACCATTAAATAGATTCACAATGTCTTTGTCTGAAGATGCTGAAGTAAAGTTTTGAGAAAATCTACCACCTGACAATTTAAGTCTCCATTTGTCTGTTGCATTGTATTTCAAACCTATTCTAGGCTCAGGTGAAACTGTGCCCAACGAAGAATACACTTGAATGCGCATGCTCGGTTGAATCACCCATTTATCACCAATTTTCTTTCTCCAATTTATATATGTGCCAATTTCAGTTGTGAAATTTATCAACTCTATTTTTCGTTGAAGCTCATTGTAGGTTTTGAATTCAGTGTTAAAACCGTTTAAGTTAAATCCGTAGTTAATTTCACTTTCATTGGGCAAGAAATAGGTAAAGTCAAAACCCATATCAAAACCGCCAATTTTACTTGTCCTTGGTTGTGAGTTGGCTTCTGTAAAAGAGGTTTGATAGTTACTTCCGTTAACATGGCCTTTTATTAATACAGCAGAACTATTAGGAACTAAAACGAAATTGATACCTAATCCCGAGGCTGTCCAATTTAAATCTGCAACATTGTAGTTTACGCTGTCTCGGTTGTGAAATCCAAACGCGCTAAATTTGGATCCACCATTCCCATTAAATGTAATTTTCCCATATAAATCGGTAAAGTTGAATGGAAGTCCGTTTCCGCCATTTACACGAGGATAAAGCGATTTGGAGGTATAATCCAGTAAACTATGTTTCGCCGAGAATACATACGAACCAGCTCCTGGTTTACCGTCTTTTGATCGTTGCAGTGGGCCTTCTAAAATTAGTTTAGCTAAAAAAGGAGACGTAGATACTTTTCCGCCAAATTTAACTCGATCCCCGTCTCTATAAGAAACATCCATGATCGATGAAATTCTTCCACCGTATTGAGCATCAAATCCGCCGGTGTAAACATCAACATTCTTGATTAATTCCGTTTCGAAAATGGAGAAAAAACCAATCGAATGAAATGGATTATAAACGGTCATTCCATCAAGAATGGTTTTATTTTGAATGGGTGTGCCACCCCTTACATACAATTGACCTCCTTGATCGCCCGTTGTTACAACACCAGGGACAACACTTATCGAACCAATTAAATCACTTTCAGCGGTAGTATTAGGAATTGTAGATAACATTTTTGGGTCCAGTTTAAACGTCCCCGTCAATACTTCATTTTTCTTTTGTTTCTCTCCTGAATTAACCGTGAACTCCTCTAAATTCTTCATGTTACTAGCTTTTTTCATCTCAAATTTGAAATTCAAAATCCCCCTAGCCTCCACAATATCTACCGGATAGGTTGTATTCGAATATTGTTCACTTTCAATTTTGATGATTACTTTTCCGCGTGGAACCTTAGGAATGGAAAAGAATCCATTTTCGTCTGTATATGCACCTGAAATAACAGAACTGTCTGTTCCGCGCAGTAATTTAACCTTTTGATTTAAAATTGCTTCACCGTTTGATTTCTCGATGAGTGTTCCACGGATAATAACATCCTGAGAATAAGAATAATAATTGATAAATAAGAGACAAAAGGAAATAAGAATACGATTTTTCATAGTTTTTGCTTAGCGTACCGAAATTACAATTAATTTAAATACGTGTAGGATTTTTTTTAAATCATTAATAATTTACCAAAAGTAATGTTGTGTCAAATGGTTGAGTAATCACCTCCACTACATTTTGAGTGGTTGTTCCAATTACCTGATAATAAATTGAATATGGTGTCAATGCATCGTTAATACATGTTCTGGAATAATAAGCTGTTCCATACAAATCTACTTGATCAGCAGTACAACATTCAGTACAATTTTCTTTTCCGCTAAACTTAATATACCTAAAATGATCGGAGGATTGAACACTCGTATTAACGAATCGTAATTCTACCCATGATTTTGCTTTGGAGGAATAATTTCTGGTATTAACAGCTGACGGCACTAGTGAAGAGAACTGAATTTCCTCTTCGATATCAAAATAGAGCGGCTTGGAAACACGAATGATGTATTTTTCAATTTTTTCCCTTGGAAAAGTAAATTCATACTTACCATCTGCTCCAAGAACCTTGGTATCTACTAAAATTTCCTCTCCTGTTGCGATTAGCACTTTATAGAATTTCAGCGTTGCTCCGGATAAAGGTGTTGAAAAAGTTTCATCCAAAATTGTACCTCTAAGCGTAAAACTTGCCACTCCTCTTTTACAAGAGGTGATGCTAGTTAAAGTGCTCATTACCAAAATGATTCCGATGAATTTTAACAGTATGGAATGTTTCATTTTTCAATCGATTTATCTTTCCAAATGGAATAATTTTGCTGATGCGTAGGTCTATTTTCCTCCAATTGTGTAAGTGGTTCGCAAGCGCGCATAGTTTCAACACATTGACTTGGTAATTGTTGATATAAGGCTGTGCCTTCTGTTTTCCAGGCAATCATTTCATCACTCACTTCTCGTATAATTTTTGCGGGATTACCGACTACCAAACTTCTTGTTGGGATCTTCATTTTGGCAGGAACAAAACACAAAGCTCCAATGATACTTTCGGCTCCAATCTCCACATCATCCATTAAAACGGCATTCATTCCAATTAATGAGTTTTCGCCAATCGTTCCACCGTGAATAATGGCTCCATGACCAACATGAGCTCCTTTTTTTAGATGAACAGTTGTACCCGGAAACATGTGAATTACACAGTTTTCTTGGACGTTGCACCCATCTTCAATAATAATTGTTCCCCAATCTCCGCGAATAGCCGCTCCTGGGCCGATATAGACATTCTCTCCAATAATAACATCACCAATTATCGAAGCTTGCGGATGTACAAATGAAGATGGTTTAATAACAGGAATAAAACCATTAAATGAATAAATAGCCATAAAGCAAATTTAGTGTTTTATTTTTATTTTTTTGAGGGAATACTTTTTACCTTTGATTATGAATTTGGAACTTGAAACTGGTTGGAAAGCTATTCTTTCAAATGAATTCGATAGGCCTTATTTTAAAGCGCTTATTCAATTTTTGGAGGAAGAAAAAACAAAATATCCAACACAAATTTTTCCGGATGAGCATGAATTTTTCGTCGCCTTTTCGGCCTGCCCATTCGATGAAGTTCGTGTTGTGATTTTAGGCCAAGACCCCTACCCAACTCGCGGTCATGCTCATGGATTATGCTTTTCTGTTCATGAGGAGGTAAAGCCTTATCCGAAGAGTCTAACCAATATTTTCAAAGAAATACAATCAGACGTAGAAAAACCGTTTCCAGAAAATGGAAACTTAATGCGATGGGCTCAACAAGGAGTTTTGCTGTTAAATGCTACCTTGACTGTTCAAGAAGGTAAGCCAGAAAGCCATGCTCATAAAGGCTGGGAAATCTTTACGGATGCTGTTATTTCAGCGCTAGCAAGCCAAAAAGACTCATGTGTTTACATGCTCTGGGGAGCCAAGGCACAACAAAAAGTACAACAAGTTAATCCTCAACTAAATTTAGTTTTAACCGCTCCCCATCCTTCTCCTTTGTCAGCTTACCGAGGTTTTTTTGGATGTAAGCATTTTAGTAAAGCGAATCACTATTTGCTTTCAAAAGGTGGAGAAGAAATCAATTGGTAATTGTGTTTATTTCTGCTTAATCATGGATGCAAATAAAACGGCATCGTAAGCAAAGTGAGCCGCTATGGCAAACCAAAGTCCGAAGGTGAGAAAACCATATGAAAGCAAAATGATAAAAGGTAAAACAATTAATCCATATAACGAATACCTCCAATTCCAAGGGTTTAAATAGCCATGAATGGCTACGAAAACTACTGATGTTATTGGAACTCCAAGAAAATATTGCACCCCAGAACGGAATAATAGTTCTTCACCAAAACCCGCACAAAAAGAAAGAAACAAGGCGTCACCCCAATTTAAATTCATGGAGCGTACTAAATCTTCAATTTTATTTGGAAGTTTATCAAAAACCGGAGCTTTAAGGAGTAATAAAGCCAAAATACCAAACACGAATCCAAATTCGAGACCAAGACCGATCTTGAGAATTGAAACATTTTCAAATTGAAAAAGAGTAATTAAAGAACCATTGCTCTTCCATCCGAAATACAAAAAAGTGGGTATTGGAAAAACTAAAAGCGTAACAAAACCTAATAAAAGCATTCGAAATCGCAATCGATTTTGCATTAACGAACCTGTTTTCTTTCCCAAAATTCATTTAATAAGACCACAAATCTACGCGCCATCGTATTGGTATACTTTTTCGTTCTAAATGCACCTACCCATTTAACACCTTTGATTGCATTGGTTAAAAACAATTCATCAGCAGACAACATATTTTGAGGTAGAATTGGACATTCATACACTTTGATATTATTTGCCAATGCTAAGTTAATGATTTGCATACGCATTGTCCCAGCAATACAGCCATCCTCAATACTTGGCGTATAAAGAACCCCATTGTGCACAACAAATAAGTTACTATTCGAAGTTTCAAGCACCTGCCCGCGATCGTTGGTCATAAAAACATCGTCTAATCCCTTTTCTTGAGCGGTTAAAGAAGCCATTATGTATTTCAACCCATTTTTTGTTTTGAATTTAGACAACATGGTTTTTTCTAACTTCAGTTCCATATAAATATCCATCTCCAATCCTTTACTATTTAGTTCATAGTAGTTGGTTTGTTCAGGAACGATATCTATGTAGTATTGCGCTTCATTGTTTGCGGGTAAATAAGCACCACCTGGAGTTCTATCAAAAGAAATGCGGCATTTGGCTCCTTCTTTGATACCCGATTTCTGAATCAGCTCACAAATTTTTTGATCAAAAAAAGAGGTTGTCCAATCTGGATTTGCAATCATTTTTAACGCTTTAGCACCTTCCGTCAATCGCAACCAATGATTTTCTAAGTTAGTGATTTTACCATTTATGATCCGGATACTTTCAAAAACTCCATCTCCGTACAAATGACCTCTATTTCCAAAATTAATGGTAGGTAAATTATTGGGGGTTACCTGACCATTATTATTTACATACAACAACGACATACTTAATTAAAAATCAAATGAATAAATTCTTGTGCTTTGTTTCGTTCAATTAAAATCACGTAAAGAATCCCAAATAGAGCCCCACCAATATGAGCATCGTGTGCAATATTCCCTTTTCCTTTGCGCAAAGCAAAATATTCAAAAGCTAAATACAAGGGACCAAAAATATATGCCGGAATAGGAATAGGAAGGAAAAGTAACGCTAATTTCATGGTTGGATTCCAAATAATTGCTGCAAAAACGATTGCTGAAACAGCTCCAGAAGCACCCAAAGATGTATAGTTTGGGTTTTCATGGTTTCGAATGTATGGAAATAAAGAGGCGAAAATTCCACCAACGAAATACAAAATTGAAAAATGAATCATCCCGCCTACCTCACCAAACGAATTGTAAAAGGAATATACTAATATTTGACCTAAAAAATAAAGTGAAAACATATTAAAAATAAGGTGAGCCCAATCTGCATGAATAAACATATGACTGACCATGCGGTATAATTCATTATTGTGTTTCACCCGATACGGATAAAAGAGCGATTTGGAGAGGAATTCCTGATTTTGGAAAGCCGCTGCTGAGATCAAAACCGTTGCAGCAATAATAAGATATAGTACAGAAAACATCTAAAAGTATAGTTTTTTCGAAATTACTGAATTTTACTGCATTCTACTTACATTTGCAAAAAACATTTGTATGATTATTTCTCCCTCTCTTCTTTCTTGTGATTTTGCAAACATTCAACGTGATGTAGAAATGTTAAATAACTCCTCAGCGGATTGGTTACACATTGATGTGATGGACGGTGTTTTTGTACCCAATATTTCTTTTGGACTACCCGTTATTGAGGCAATGAATCGACATGCTAAAAAACCGCTGGATGTTCATTTAATGATTGTAAATCCAGATCAATATGTGGCAGATTTTAAAAAAGTAGGAGCTGATTACCTCACCGTTCATTACGAGGCATGCACGCATTTGCATAGGACAATTCAATTGATTCATCAACACGAGATGAAAGCTGGAGTTGCTCTGAATCCTCATACACCGGTTGAAGTATTGTCCGAAATTATTTGTGATCTTGATTTGGTTTTGATCATGTCCGTAAATCCGGGCTTTGGTGGACAAAAATTTATTCCGCAAGCCGTTGAAAAAGTGAGAAAACTCAAAAAAATGATTCAAGAAAGTGGATCTTCTGCCTTAATCGAAATTGATGGAGGAGTAAATTTAGAAACAGGAAAACTACTCGCTGATGCTGGTGCTGATGCCTTAGTAGCCGGAAGTTTTGTTTTTAACTCAGTCGACCCAAGCAAAACTATTGCTGATTTGAAAGGGTTAAACTAATTTTTAAAAGTCATCCAGCTTTTTAAGTACTCGGGAGGGTGTTTTTAAAAATGACTTAACATAAACTTGATTAAAAAGAGTTAATTTTACTCTTAGTTGATTTGCATTTAGGCTAAAATGATACCTGAGCGAAACAATTTGAATGAATCATTTTATTTCTATCAGATCTTCCATAACTAAGAAATTAATTAGTACTAAGTAGAGGTTGAACTGAGATAAAACAAGTGACTCCAACAGACAAAAGCATGGTCGTGATCGTTAATTTAGAGGATAAAAAGTAATTACATTTTTCGATCATTGTACAGTAACCATAATACCATACAAATATGTTAAAACAAGTAAAAATATCGGTATTAATGGCTGTTTATAACACAGATTTTAATTATATAAAAAGAGCAATTGATTCGGTTTTAAATCAGGATTTTCAAGATTTTGAACTCATTATTATTGACGATGGTAGTAACGTTACTAATCGAGAATCCCTATTGCAATATGTTGAAAAACACGAAGATAAAATAGTGTATATCCGTCACAGTAATCGAGGGCAATCTGAATCAATCAACCGCGGTGTTTTAAATAGTATCGGTGAATTTATAACCATTATTGATGGTGACGACGAATATAAATCCTGTCATTTGAGCGCATGTCTTCGTGAGGTACAAAATGTAGATTTGATTTGTTCTACAACAGAAACAATCGTGGATACCAATGACGATTATTATGTCCCAGATAAAAATGATATTACCAAACTCATCCACATTGATGAAACAATCCTTTTTGGTACATTATTCGGACTAAAAAAAGTGTTTTCAAGTATTTTGTTCAAAAGTGGATTCGCTGCCGATGCTGATTTTTTCGAACGGGCAAAAGGTCAATTTCGGGTGAAAAAAGTGGACCTAAGAACGTATATTTACCACAGAAATATTCCGGGTAGCATTTGTTCAACGATGAAAAAGGTGAATATGATCAATGCTTGATTAATGGACTTAGAGACTCCCCGTTTTCTCCCAAATACCAATCTCATTATGGCATGCCATATCACTGGCGTTTATGACGTAAATCGGAATACAACGCTGGATAATGATACGTATGAATTGGTGCGTGATTGGGCAGAATCCGTTGCGGCAAAAAAAATACATGGAATTATTTTTCATAACAACTTCTCGTTAGCAACCTGTGAAAAATTCAAAAATGAATACATAACATTCATTAAAATAAATTACGATAATCAATTTAATCCAAACGTCTACCGTTATTTTGTATACCAAGATTTTCTCCAAAACCATATCCATTGCTTCAATAGTATTTTCGTAACCGATATAACGGACGTTACGCTTGCAAAAGATCCATTTATTGACCCTTTTTTTATTGAAAATCCAATGGCTATTTTCTGTGGTGAAGAGCCCAAAAAGCTCAATAATGAGTGGATGATGGCTCATTCTACTACGCTGCGTAACAACATTGTGGATTTTGTCGAATATGAAAGTAAGTTTGGCAATGAAACACTCTTAAACTGCGGTATAATAGGGGGACGAGCGCCATTATTCTTTGATTTTATTCAAAAGTTATGTGCTATTCATAAGCAAGCTAACAGCGACAACCAAACAGCTTATACTGGCGACATGGGTGCATTTAATTATTTGGCAAGAACCCAATTTAACAGCCAGTTGAAGTACGGATCGCCTGTAAATACGGTCTTTAAAATGTACGAAAACGAACGACAAGATTGCTGGTTTAGGCATAAATGATTTTTTTGAAACTATTGCCTAAATTCAACTAATTAATAAAAATGAATTTGCTGGTTGGTCAATTTTTATAAAATAATCGATTGCAATAAAAGGCATTTTTCACTAACTTAAAGTAAAAATGTTAATACCAGCAACCAATGAATCTTTTAAAAAGGGAGGAAATACATTCAAAAATCTTTACGATTAGAGGAAAACAGGTAATGCTCGATCGAGATTTGGCTGTTTTGTACGATGTTCAAACAAAAGTACTTAACCAAGCAGTTAAGCGAAATAAAGAACGATTTCCTGAGAATTTTAGTTTTCAATTAACGCTAAGCGAGAAGTATGAACTGGTCACAAATTGTGACCGGTTAACAAATTTAAAACATGCATCAGTAAACCCATTTGTTTTTACAGAACAAGGAGTTGCCATGCTTTCAGCCATCCTTCGAAGTGAAACGGCTATTCAAGTAAGTATTCAAATCATGGAAACTTTTGTGGAAATGCGTAATGAGATTGGTTCCAATGCCGAAATGTTTAACCGATTGCTAGTCCTTGAAAACAAACTAGTTGAGACAAATAAAAACGTAAATAAAATTCTGCAATCATTTGATGAAAACACATTATTACCTTCAAAAGGAATTTTCTTCGAAGGACAACTATTTGATGCCTATGTCTTTACAGTTGATCTTATTAAAACAGCGAAAAAATCGATAACATTAATTGATAATTATGTAGATGAAACAACGCTTTTAATGCTCAGCAAACGAAATAAGAATTGTCAAGCAATGATATACACACATAAAATAAATGCCCAATTGCACTTAGATGTAGCCAAATACAACGAGCAATATCCAACCGTTGAGATCAAACACTTGAAACTTGCACATGACCGATTTCTAATAA
This sequence comes from Lishizhenia tianjinensis, assembly GCA_943330745.2. Taxonomy (GTDB): domain Bacteria; phylum Bacteroidota; class Bacteroidia; order Flavobacteriales_D; family Crocinitomicaceae; genus UBA952. Next base: position 50,080 of record CALQIX020000010.1, on the reverse strand, counting down.
TTGACCAAAAAGAATTGTATCATTTTGGCGCTTCTATTAAAGACCTAGGTAAGAAATGGTTTGCTTTTTCTAGACTCAATGAATTCTTACCGGAACTTCTTTCGAAATTGAATAATTCCTAAAATAATTCCCATAACACCCCCATAGGTGCGGGATTAATCCTGCACCTATGGGGTGATCCAACAACCATTTCTCCTAACCATTTTAATGGTTTATCGTTTTTTGGATTTTTTCTCCACCGCAAACAACCCTGCCGTGTATTTCTCATACAAATCAAACAAAAACTCCATGCGATTAGCATCGGAGGTGAACGCTTGGGGGCGATAGGCCAAATCTACGGCTTTGTCTAGCTCGTTGTGTGCCTTAACCAAAATGGGCGGCATGGCACGAGTTGTGCAAAATATTTACAACTCATAACCCAGTTAACAGAAAAAAGCGTGGTGCTTTCTGAAATATTGCGTGATTCCCCTATTTTCCCCTATCTATAATAACACATGAACAGCTTGATTTTTCTCGCTTTAAGAATGGGCTTTATTGAATAATAACTCGCTTATTCCAAATTTTTGTTGGAGTTGATACCTGAACCATATAGACCCCTGAAGCAATTGACTTGTCAATACTAAAATGCGTTTCTTTTGAGCCTTTGGCACTATAAATAAGAGATCCTTTAGCATCCAATAATTGTATGGTAGCATCTCCTGGATAGCTAATGACAAGTTCTTGTCCTGTTCCCACTGGATTCGGATACACATGAATTTCATTGGTATAAACCTCCTCCACAGAAACAGAACTTCCAATATTGATGTTGTCTAGATAAATCGTATTTCCAAAATAACCTCTGTTTCGAAATGCGACCTGTACATTGGTTTGTCCTGAAAATAGTGCTAAATCTACAGAATCCGTGCACCATTGTTCAGCCGTTGGCGTAAAGAATTCTTGAAAATCGGGAGAAGTAGCTAATGTTGTACCTCCTTTGAGATAAAGAGATTGATACGTAGTTCCACAATCAGTTGATACCAATACTTCCAATGTATCACTGTAACCTGCTCCCCAACGGGCATAGGCCACATCAAATTTTAAAAACGGACTGGATTGAATCGCTGTGGCATCAAAATGCATAATTAAATCATCAATTCCTCCTTGTGAATCGTTGTTGTAATTATCGAAAATGGCAGAATGGGTTGAATTTCCATATGCTCCAGCAGTAGAAGACAACGACCATTGTGCATTGTTTGCCGGATTATTAATTTCGAATCCTGTTGGCACAAACCCATTTTCAAACCCCTCAGAAACCGATGTGGGTAAGGTAAAAAAGTTTACCGAAACCATCAATGTATCTGAATCCGTGTTTCCATTTCCATCCGTAATCGTCAAAATAGCTTGGTGATTTCCGGGTTGATTAAAATAAATCACCGGATTACGTTGATTAGAAACACTTGGATTTCCAGTTGGAAAAGACCAACTCCATGAAGCATTGGTGTGATTCAAAAAGGAATGATCCTCAAAATAAAATGAATCAATGGCACAAACCACAACCTGATCTAATTTATCAACCATCGCTCGAGCAATTGGAATGGTTGGCGTTTCAGACAAGGCACTTTCCCAAATTCCTTTTCCATAGGTAGCCAACCTTACTTTATTGTCTCTATAAAATGGATGTAAAATATTACCACTCGTAAACAAGGGCAAACCTGCATTTTCTAGTTGAAATTGATTGGAATTGTTTCGGTAGTAAACCGCTTTATTGGTTGCAATATAAACTCCACCATCTGTTCCAGCAACATAGATTATCGACTGCACCGATTCATTATTAAAAATGGAAGAAGTCCAATTTTCCCAGTTTTGACCAGAATTAGTTGTTTTATATACTTTAAATCCATTTGATCCATCAGGATAAGCAATCCATAATTGATTTTCATCAAGTGGATTTATGGCTAATAACATTCTGCGACTATTTCCATTGGGTTTATTTACCGAGGTCCAACTAGCTCCGCCATCACTTGTTTTCCAAAGGGTTCCATTTGATCCAGAAGCAGGTTGTTGATTTAAATAAATGACATTCGGATTGGAACTTGAAACTTCGATGTATTTAACTTGATCAGCCGGATTGGTTCCAAAAGCATATAATAGATTGAAAGAAGCTCCTCCATCAGTTGTTTTCCATATGGCATTATCCTTTCCGATATAAGCAATGGAATAACAGTTCGGATGAAATTCCATTTCACTTGACTCAGCGGCGTAATAACTTTCATTAGGAGCCATTCCAAAAGCCGCTCCAGCGATGGGATCATTTAGGTTTACCGGTATAACCTTACCAGAAATATCCGAGAAATAGGTTTTTCGATTTTGTCCAGGGTTCACATAACCTGTCGGTGCTTCTCCACCGCCTAATTCTAAAAAATTTCCAGTGCCGTAATTTTCATGATATACTAAATTTCCGTTGTGATACAAGCCTCCAACCAAAACATCTTCGTTCCAGCCACTACCAAATCCCCAATAATCAGAACCATGAACACCAGACATGCGAAATTCAAAGTTGGAAGTAAAAAAATCGGTAGATCGATATATTCCACCATCTGTTGAAATCCACGTTGTGGAACCAATTGTTCTAAAATCTTGCATATCCACATGCATGCTTAATGGTCCACCCACATAGCCTGCAACGGATGTAAAAGTAGCACCACCATCTGTGGAACGATATAAGTTTAATCCACCAATTAGAATTTCATCTGCATTTGTTGTGGATGCTGCCAACGCACAATTATAAAATCCTTGATGATAGGTCCACGTTGCCCAACCAATAGCTAAGTTAACATGATCTGTTGTGTATGGACCACCAGCCGGACCATTAGGTAATGTCCACGTAATCCCGCCATCATCACTTCGGTATACTCCGATATAGCCAAAATCATTTGCTTTTGACTCTCCAATTAAATAAGCATAGATTCGATTGGGATCTGCTGGAGTTACTGCAATACGCGCACCACCATCATTACGAGCTGCATCCGTGGAAGTGTGCCAACCGGTTGATTGAATTGTCCATGTCAAACCAAAGTCATTTGAGGTATAAAACTCACACATACTGGTTGCAGGGTTATTGCGTACTATATACAAAATCGCATTATTCGCAGTATTTAACTTGATGTCATAGGTTTTATTTGCAAAAAGTAAAGACCACGTTGTTCCACCATCCGAGGATCGATATAATCCTTTATCTGTACATGCAAATACCAATTGATCATTGGCAGGGTGAATTAAAATCTCATTTACACCAAAATTTGAATTCGGTAATACATTTATCCAGTTTGTACCACCGTTTAACGATCTAAAAACACCTTTATTTCCTCCTGCAAACACAATATCAGGATTGGAAACGTGAACTTCTACGGCGGTGACACCACTCCCAAAATCTTCATTTTTAGAGACTAAGCCCCAATTTAGTCCTCCGTCGTTACTCTTATAAACTTCTCCTGGTTCTGTTCCACAATAAACGATTGAAGGGTTCCCTAAACATTGATCAACGCTATACACATTGGTTTGTCCAGAGCCCGGATTTCCACCCTCTTGGAAATTAGTAATCGGCCCAAGAATGGACCAATTCGATGATTTTTCTACTTGATTTTTTGATCTATATTCTAGCTCAATTTGCTTGTTTTCGGCTTCTGTTGGGAGGTGAATATAACCTGCATTATCCGCAAATGATAGATTCTTTCTTCTCCAACGTTTGTAATATTGTGTATGGTATGATTTTTCAAAGGAATGCGAAGTAAAATATTCATTGTAAAGCAAATCCACTTCATAAATGGAGGGATTAACACCATACATTTTCTGAGCCCATTCAGGTAAAGTGCTAATTTCAACAACCGAAGGCTTGGATAAATTTTGACCATAAACTACTGAGGAAGAAACAAAAAGCAGTAAGGAAATCAAACGAACAATTTTCATACAAAAGAAATTTTGTATCAAATATAGAATTTTCGCAATAATTACATTAATTAACCCTAAAAATAGTCGCTGTTTTAGGACCTAGGATCATAATCGAATTATCAACATTAACCATTTCATTGGTAAAGACATTTTTGAAGATTTTCTTACTCTTCAGCACTTCTTTAAATCGGTTCAAATTAATGGATTCTTCCTTGGTGGAATTGTTGAGTATGACCATAATAGTTTCCTGTTCGTCGTATCTGAAATACACATACACATTGTTTTCCGGCACAAATTGTTTGAATTTACCCGTATGAATCACTGGCTGATTTTTGCGCCAATTCAAGAGTGTTTTTGTAAATTGAAAATAAGCTTCTTCTGTTTCCGTTCTTCCTGGAATACCTAAGTTTTTATTTGCTTCTTGGTTCGAGTAAAAAGCCGAATGTTTGTCTTCGGTTTTCCATCCACCTGGAAAATCTTGTCGAATGTCTGCATCTCCTTTTTCCTTACTGCCTTTCATTCCAACTTCACTTCCGTAATAGATTTGTGGAATTCCGCGTGTTGTTGCAATTAATGTGAGTGCCATTTTATAATCGGCAAGTGAAGGGCAATATTCGTTGAAACGTTGTGTATAGTGATTTTCCATGAATACCAGTAAATTGTTCGGATCTGCATATAAAAAGTCATTCACAAAATTCTCGTAAACACGCACCATTCCTTGGTCCCACCCCTGATTTTCTTCCTTGAATGCTTGGCTAATTGCATCATGCAGGGTGAAATCCATCACGCTAGGTAAGTTACTGTTGTAGGAATCGATTGCGCCAACCGGACTATTTTTTTGCCAATAGGATATTTGTGCCTGATTGTGCAACCAAACCTCCCCCACCATGTTCAAGTTGGGATATTCTTCCATGATTGCTTTTGTCCATAGTGAAATTGCTTTCTTGTCGTTGTATGAATATTTGTCCACGCGAAGACCGTCCAATTCAGCGAATTCAACCCACCAAATGGTATTTTGTATGAGGTAATTCAGTAAAAGCGGGTTCGATTGATTCATATCCGGCATGGACGTATCAAACCATCCATCTTCAGAAGCTGATTTATCTTTTTGGCTCGCATATGGATCCATTTGCGTACTTGTACGATAAGAAGATCGAGTGAATGAAGGAAATTCATGTATCCACGTTTTTGTAGGTAAATCCTTTATCATCCAATGTTTACTGGACCAATGATTCGGCACTTCATCCTTAATCACTTTCAAACCTTGACGATGTGCTTCTTGCACTAAAAATTGGAAATAGTAATTGTTTCCGTATCGTGGATCTACTTTATACAAATCAGATTGTGCGTAGCCGTGATAGGAATATGTTTCTTCATTATCCTCCAACAAGGGTGTGGTCCAGATGGTAGTAGCTCCCAGCTCTTTAATGTAGTTCAAATGGTCGATAATTCCTGAAATATCTCCGCCATGTCTCCCATTCGGATTGGAGCGATCTGCTTTTTCAATCGTTTCGGGATGTGTGTCGCCGCCTGGATAGGTATTAGCAAATCGATCAGGCATGAGTAAATAAATCACATCAGCAGAAGAAAAACCCTTTCGGTTTGCTGATAAATATTCGCGTTCCTTCAACTCAAAATCAAAATGCGTCAATTCTTTTCCTTTGTCCAATAAGCGAATGGGATACTTTCCAGAATTTCTTCCCTCTGTTTCAACTGTGACAAAAATATAATTTGGGTTTTCAGTTTTCACAAGGCCTAAAATAGGCAGCCCTTGTACTTCCACTTGGTACTTTGAAATAGCATCTCCGTGAAGTAAAATCTCTACTTGGTGGTGCTTCATCCCTACCCACCAGTTCATGGGCTCAACATGCGTAAACTTTACTTTTTGTCCAAATGCAACAGGTGAAATTAAAGTTAATATCAAATAACAAAGGCGGACATTATTCATATATAAAAACGTATTTTTCTTCAAGAACGATCAGATTTTTATTCAATAACTATTTAGTGCTTTTTTATTCTGTAACTTTCACAACGTCAATGGACTTAATTTAACACTGGAAAATCAGCTATTGGAATTAGATTTGAGTCCTTATTTTCAAAAATATAATGATCTAATCCATTTGAAATCATCAAAAAATTGGCTTTTATTTTACTATTATAAGTTGCGATTTGAAAGATGGTTTCAGTTGTTAGCTGGACAGTAGCAGCTTTACATTCAAAAACATGCGTTGGTTCCAAATCATGATTAAAATAAACCAAATCTGCCCTTTTTGCTAATCCATTAAATTTCAAGGAAACCTCAACACCTAACCTACCAAGAGCAAAACCTTTGGAAACAACAAGATAATGAATTAAATGCTGTCTAACCCATTCTTCAGGAGTTAACAAAATCTTTTTCTTTCTAACCAAACAAGTAACAAAGAACTGATTTTCTCTTTTTGAAATTTGTAATTGCGCTTGCGGTAAATTGAGTTGACTGAACATTACAATCTGGGCAATAGTAATTCTATATTTTTATATTTAAGATCAAATACTTTTCCCAAAACTTCACTCGTTAATACGCCTTTGTAGATATAAACACCATTTCTAAAACCTTCGTTTCTGCGAATTAATTCAACTGAACCACCGTTATTTCCCATTTCGAGAATTAGAGGAGAAAAAATATTGGAAAGCGCAAAAGATGCCGTTCTAGAAACTCTTGATGCAATATTCGGAACACAATAATGAATTACACCATGTTTCACAAACGTGGGATCAATGTGATTGGTGATTCTACTTGTTTCAAAACAGCCGCCTTGGTCAATACTCACGTCCACAGCAACTGAACCCAATTTCATTGATTCAATCATGGTTTCAGTAACCACACAAGGAGTTCTTCCCAATGGAGATCTAAGTGCTCCGATTACAACATCAGCTCTACGAATAGCTTTTGCCAAAACCTTTGGTTGAATTATAGAGGTATAAACTCTTGATCCTATGTTGTTTTGCAAGCGACGTAATTTAGAAAGAGAATTATCAAAAACCTTAACTGACGCTCCTAATCCAATTGCGGAGCGCGTCGCAAATTCACCCACAGTTCCTGCACCAATTACTACGACCTCTGTAGGCTGCACACCAGCAATTCCACCAAGCATCATTCCTTTTCCAGACGAATAAGAAGAAAGTAATTCACCTGCAATTAAAATAGAGGTTGTACCCGCAATTTCGCCCAAGGTACGAACAACGGAGAAAACGCCTTCCTCATCTTTAATATAATCCCAAGCAACAGCAGTGATTTTCTTTGCGATTAATTTTTTAAGAATTTCTTTCGGTTGAGTAGCGATTTGTAATGCTGAAATAAATGTTTGATTACCAACCATTAAATCAGCTTCTTCTTCGGAAGGAGGTGTTACTTTAAATATAATATCACACGCATAAATTTCTTTACGATCTGAACAAATTTCAGCACCCGCTTCACTATAATCGTTGTCCGAAAAATTTGCTCCAATGCCACAACCTGCTTCAACGCGCACACGATGGCCATTTGCAACTAATAAATGAACAGCCTCTGGCACCAAGCCCACTCTCCTTTCTTGAAATGAGATTTCTTTTGGGATACCAATGAACAGACTTCCCTTTCTCTTTTTAATTTCAAGCATTTCCTCTTGTGGTAGCAAGTTTCCTTGCTGCATCAAACCTTTTAATACTTCAGGATCTGTTATCATGTTTCAATTCAATTAAGCGGTGATTCTTATCATTAACACGAATATACACCCAATAAATGTTATCTGGAAGGAATTTTAAACTTTTTTCAGGCCATTCAATGAATAACAGCGCGTTATCGGTTAGATAATCTTCAAATCCAATATCAAACAATTCTTTTTCGTCCTTAAGTCTATATAAATCAAAATGATAGATGGGTGCATTTTGCTTCGAGGTATATTGATTGACCAAAGAATAAGTGGGAGAACCTTGAAATTCTTCAGTGGTGAAAATCGATAAAAGTGAACGAATTAAAGTCGTTTTACCAGAACCCATTTCAGCATCGAATAAAACAAGCCCCTTTTGAGGTAGAAACTTACTGATTTCAGCAGCTATATCCGGAATACTTGATTCATTTTCAACTTTCCAATCCATTTTTAGGTTTTTCTTTTTTTCTTTTTAGCTGCCGGAAAAAGAATGTTATTCAAAATCAATCGATAACCTGGTGAATTGGAATGTAAATTTAAATCTGTGTGAGGATCTCCCACACGGTGCTCGTAATCCTCTGGATCATGTCCAGCATAAAACGTCCAAGTTCCTTGACCAAATTCACCATGAATATACTTAGCAGTACCAAGCGCCTTGTTTTCTCCGAGAATCAATACATTATTTTTAATGTAATCCTTTTTAAAATCGGTTGTCTGCCCCATAAATCCTTTCACTTCATCGGTGTGGCATTGGGTAAGCATAGTTGGAACAACGTCCCATTTAGCAGAAAAATCAAATAGAGTAAAAACATCCGTTTCTTCCGTCACAACTCCCATTCTGTGTAAATCCGTACCATCAATATTAGAATATTCATATACCATGGGATCTCTCTCTAAAATAAAATCTTTAAAGGCAAAAGTTTGTGTGAAATCCAATTTATTTTGTGCTTTTTGATCTGCTGGATCACCATCGTACATGGACTCGCAAATATCTGTATTTTCAGCAGCGAGAGCAATATCAAAGCTATCTGTACCGCTACACATCGTAAACAAATAACCACCACCAATCACAAAATTCTTAAGGTTTAGTGCGACAGCTAATTTCATTTTTGAAACTTTATCAAATCCTAACATTTTTGCGTCACGCTCAGCCAATGCTTGTTGTTCTCTATACCACGGAGCATTTCTAAAACTTGCATAGAATTTTCCATATTGCCCTGTAAAATCTTCATGGTGCAAATGCAGCCAATCGTATTTGGGCAAAACTCCCATTACAATCGCCGAATCATATATCTGATCATAGGGAATTTCTGCATATTTTAAAACCATTGTCACAGCATCATCCCAAGGTTGGGTTCCTGGAGGAGAATACACTGCAATTTTTGGCGCTTTTTCCAATTGAATCAACTCCATATTCACCTCTGGATCAGCTATTTGATTTTTAATTTGATTTACCTGACCATCTGTCAAGACTTGGTATTTAATTCCACGAATAATTAGTTCTTCCTCCAGATTCACTAAATGAGGAAACAAAAATGAACCTCCTTTATAATTGAGTAACCATTCAATGACAACACCTTTTTCCAAAGCCCAAAACGACAGACCATATGCCTTTAAATGATTAGACTGACTATCGTCCATGGGAACCAACAACTTAGTTGACCACGAAAATTTGGTTAAAAAAAGTAAAAGTAATAGACAGCAATATTTTTTCATGTTTGATAATTAAAAAGGAGCGGATTCTCCACCTTCTAGATCAATATCTTGAGAAGAATCTTGTACATTATCAAAATTACTAGGAACCGTAATGGTATAGGATTCATTTTTAGCATTTTTAAATGTATTATTCATACTATTTCCTTCAAATGATTCAATATTTTCAAAACGAGCATATTCCTGAACAAAACGCAAACGAACGCGATCCGTTGCACCATTTCTATGTTTCGCTATTATAATTTCTCCAATACCATTATTTGGATTACCCTCCTCATCTTCCAGGAAACCATAATAATCAGGACGATAAATAAAACCGACGATATCAGCATCTTGCTCAATAGCTCCCGATTCACGAAGATCAGACAATATAGGACGTTTATCGCCTCCTCTTTGCTCAACTGAACGACTCAACTGAGAAAGTGCAATAATTGGAATGTTTAATTCTTTAGCAATTTCTTTAATCGATCTTGAAATAGTGGATATTTCTTGCTCTCTATTTCCACCACCTTTTCCATCTTTTGCCGACATTAACTGCAAGTAATCAATAATTACTAATTCAATATTGTGTTGCATTTTAAGGCGTCTACACTTGGCCCGTAAATCAAAAACACTTAATCCAGCCGTATCGTCAATGAAAATCGGAGCCGTAGCTAATTTCGTTATCCGCGAATGAAGTTGTTGAAATTCATCTTCTCTAAGATTTCCCTTTCTCAATTTTTCAGCATGAATTCGCGCCTCGCTAGAAATCAATCGTTTCACCAACTGAACAGACGACATTTCTAACGAAAAAAGGGCAACTGCTTTCCCATAATCAACGGCTGTGTTTCGGGCCATAGACAAAACAAAAGCTGTTTTACCCATTGCAGGTCTTGCGGCTATAACGATCATATCAGAACGTTGCCAACCAGACGTAAGTTTATCCAAATCAAAGAATCCCGTGGGTATTCCAGAAATACCATCTGAATTTTGAGAAGCCTTTTCGATTTCTTCAATCGCCTCAAGAACAACACTTTGTAAGTTTTGCACTTGCTTGCCCATATTATTTTCAGCAATTTGAAATAACTCCCCTTCTGCACTACCCATCACATCAAATACATCTTTCGTATCGTCGTATGAATCTCGAATAATATCGCTACTCATTCGAATCAATTCTCTTTTAATGTGCTTTTCCGAAATTACGCGGGCGTGGAATTCTATATGTGCGGCAGATGCAACACGATTGGTCAATTGAGACAAATAAGCAGCTCCACCAGACGCTTCTAATTCACCTCGCTGTTTTAACAGTGTAGAAACAGTAATTAAATCAATCGGATTTGTACTTGCGAATAATTCGCGAATTGCAGCATAAATATATTGATGTTTCGGATCATAAAAACTAGCTGGTTTGAGAATGTCAATGGTTTTGGAAACTGCATTTTTTTCCAACATCATGGCACCAAGTACAATTTGCTCAATATCAACAGCTTGTGGCGGAACTTTACCAATATCACTCAATAAGACATTAGAAGCTTGTTTTATCCTATTTCCTGCTTTTCTGCCATTTTCTGTATTCATATCCATAGAACAAATATAGCGAATTCTAGCCGCTCTAACGAAGCGTTCGTCTGAATCTTTCGGAAAAGATATTCATGTTTGCTATTAACAATTGTTAAAAAGCTCGTAAACTTGTACAGCAAATGAAAAGAGAAATTATTATTACAAAAGATGGTAGCCCAACAATCTATTTACCAGATCTAAATGAGCATTATCATTCCATACATGGTGCTATTCAAGAAGCAAAACATGTATTTATTTTGAATGGATTAAATGAATTTATCCATAAAGAGAATATAGCTATTCTCGAAATTGGATTTGGTAGTGGTTTGAATGCTTTACTTGCTGCGATTTCTTGTATCGAAAAAGAGAAAGGAACTATTGATTACGCCGGAATTGAAGCCTTTCCGCTTTCAGATCTAGAACAAAGTAAAATGAATTATGCAAAACTCTTATCCTTTCCTTCGAGCATTGAAATTCAAAAAAAAATCAATCATTCTCCTTGGAATGAAAACCAAGTAATACATTCAAAATTTCATTTAACGAAAATAAATAGTAAAATCGAAGAGTTTGACCTGACTTCCGATTATTTCGATATTGTTTTTTATGATGCTTTCGGTCCAAGGGCGCAGGCAAACATGTGGACGATCGAACTATTTACTAAACTTTTCAATGCCCTCAAGGAAAATGGCTTGTTTGTAACTTATTGCGCCAAAGGACAAGTTAAACGAGATTTAAAAGCTGTTGGCTTCTCAATTGAATCGAAACCTGGCCCACCAGGAAAACGAGAAATGACGCTAGCATGGAAAAGATTTTGATTAATTAACATTTCAGTAATATCAGGTTTGTAAAAAGAAAGTAAATTTGCATCGAATTACTTTTCATAGTGGTAATTCGAGTTTATAGTTTTAGCATGGTTTAGCAAAAAGAGGAACAAGCACAATCTTGTTCCTCTTTTTGTTTTAATATATTTTTTTCGTTAACTAAATGTATATTTGTATATGAAAAATACATTTATTCTTTATTTTATTCTCTGTGGACCGATTTTATTTTGTCAAGACACATTAAATATTTGTTCTTTTAACATTCAATTCTTGGGTAATTTTAAAAATAAGGACAACGCCACAATTAGTAAAATAATGAAGCCTTATGATATGGTTATCATTCAAGAATTAGTTGCTCCGCCTGTTGCTGGATTTTTTGGGGATAAAACACCTTATAAAATTGACGAAGAAAGTAAAGCTTTTTTAACCGAAATGAAAAAAGCAGGTTTTTCGTTTTGGCTTTCTGCAGAAGATACTGGGCCAACTAAAAATCATGTAAACTCAACAGCAAGTGAATGGTGGATTGTTTTTTACAAACGAAATAAAATTCATTGTGATTCCTCGCGCTATTTTGGTTTTGTGAGTGAACCTTTGGTAGCTAATCCCAATCAGGATAGAGTATCTTATGTTTTCCCATTTAAAACCGTAAAAGGAAATTCAACATTTTCGGTTATTCCTGTTCATTTAAATCCGGGAGACACAAAAGAAGATTATGCAAGAAGGCAAACTGAGTTCAGCTATTTGTTTAATTGGACTAAAAAACAACCTGAAAAAAATAAAGATTTCTTGATCTTGGGAGATTGCAACATTTACGAATCTAGTGAATTCTTACATTTCAAAAGTTTAGATTTTTTTAGTTTAAACGAGAAATGTAAATTCACGAATACTAAAATTTATGAAACGAAGGAAAAAGGAAAACCATACGATCATATTTTTTATAATTCTCATTCAAAAGAGGATTTAATATTGAATTCATTTAGTGCTATTGACTTACAAAAAGCAGCTAAGACATTTAATCCAACGAATGTTATTGAACCTTACGATCACGATGATTTCAGAGCGAAATACTCCGATCATTTACCTGTTGTTTTTCAACTAATAACAGGAAAAGACACCGATTAATTTTTATTCTAGAATTTTTTGAATATTCGGCCGGAAATACAATTCTGATTTCATTACCTTGCCATCTTCCCGATAAATTGGTTGACCATCTGCATCCAATTTACTCATGTTAGAACGTTGAATTTCGGAAAATACCTCTTCTATTTTATGCTGTAATCCATGGCGCAATATAGTTCCGCACAAAATATACAATTGATCACCTAAGGCATCGGCAATCTCAACTAAATCATTATTTTTTGCTGCTTCCAAATATTCTTCATTTTCCTCCTTCATTAAATTATAACGCAACTCTACTTCAGAATTGGTTAATTGACTTGTTGGTTCATAATGATTTTTAATGCCAAATGAATTATGGAAGAGTTCAACATGACTAATTATTTCTTTAAATTCCATATCGCTTATACCTAATTAAACTATTAATTTCCAACTGATAACCATTCAATTCCTTTTTTTAGATGATTGAGTGTAAATTCCTCTGGACTCTCTTTTTCAGGTTTAAAATCATATTCCCAGTTTGCAACAGGAGGCATACTAAGTAAAATTGATTCGGTTCTACCTCCTGATACGAGTCCGAACTTTGTTCCACGGTCGTGAACCAAGTTGAATTCAACATATCGACCTCTTCTAAGCATCTGCCATTTTCTTTGATTTTCTGTTATTTGATCATCTTTACCCAATTCCATCTGGATCTGATAAATAAAGGGAAATGCCTTACCTAACGTTAAACAAAAATCAAAAATTTGTTCCTTTGTTAATGCACTATTTTCATGTGATTGATGATCAAAAAAGATTCCTCCAACCCCACGTGTTTCATTTCTATGACCAATGAAGAAATAATCATCAGCCCACTTTTTAAAGGTTGGATAAAACGATTCATCAAAAGAATCACAAATTTCTTTGAGCTTCAAATGAAAAATAGCAGCTCGATCAGGTGTAATGTAATGTGGAGTTAAATCAATTCCTCCGCCAAACCAATAGGTTCCATTATCCAGTTCAAAATAACGGACGTTCATGTGAATAATTGGAATGTGCGGTGAATTTGGATGTAGTACAATTGATACTCCTGTGGCAAAAAAACTATTTCCATTCGTTCCCAACTGTTTTTTCATATCATCAGTAACCGCTCCATGAACTGCTGAAAAGGCAACACCACCTTTTTCAATTATGTTTCCGTGTGAAATAGTATTGGTTCTGCCTCCTCCCCCTTCTTCTCGACTCCATTCATCCATGTGAAACTTACCCTTGCCATCAGAAATTTCTAATTGCGTACAAATAAATTCCTGAAGTTGCTTAAATTCCGATTGAATTAACTCTCGCATGATTTAATTATCAATGTAACATTTTACATTCTCAAAACCTCCGGTTTCAAAATTAGGTTTCAAATCAAAATCCATGATTACTCCATTCGCCTCTTTTCTCAATAAAACATAAGAAGTGAAATATTTGGCTACATCATATCCATAAATCACCATTCCAGTAATATCTGCATTGTAATAATCTCGATACTTTCTATGTAAAGACTTTACCCCTGCATCATGGTAACTAAAGGAAGGAAAAGGAGACTTATAATTTACAAAGTGCATATTATATTTAGATCGAACACTTGTAACAGCCTCTCCAAATTTTAGCCAATCTTTGTGACCAAATAAAGTCAATCCGGAATAAGGTTTCAATAAATTCATAAAATCAAGCACCTCCGATTTTTCATTGGATGCATAGACAACAATACTTGAAGGATTTTTTTGAAGATATTGACCAAAGTCTTTTGTTGTAGCTTCAATTAATTTAATATTCGTTGGATTGTCATTCGAATAATAGACACTTCTAAAAGCCTCATAATTAGTCATGTCCACCTTATCATTTGACTTCACTAAAATAACTTGTTTAGATGAATAATTATCTATGGAGTATTTCGCCAATATTTTAAGCATGTTAGCATCGGAAGGAATTCCAAAGTGCGCCATTGGATTATTTGAAATTAATCGATTTGCTTTTGGAACAGTCGTTACGAAGGGAACTTGATTTTCTTGACACCAATTTGCCACTAATAATGCTTCACCAACATCCAACGGAGCGAAGATTAAATCCATTGTAGAAAACTCTGGGCGTTTTAAAATACCAGCAATATCTACCGTATCATTCATATAATCATAAACGTACAATTCGGTAGAAGAACCTATTTCATCAATTGCCATTTTTGCTCCCATGTAAAATTCAGTAGATGCTGAAACAATTGAAGCTGGAGCTTTTTTACCATTACCTAAATAAAAAGGTAAAAACATGGCTATTTTCCATGGACCTTTTTTGGCTGGAAACAATAGCGTAGAATCAATTAATGGTTTGTTATCAGTAAGAACCGGTTTTATCAAAATTTCTTTATCTAAATCCTCTCTTTTTAAGGGGATTTTAATAATCATTCCTGTTTTCAATTGAACCGGTGTGATATTATTTAATTTTTGTAACTTATCAGAAGGCACCATGTATCGTTTTGACAAACTATAAAGCGTTTCTCCTTGTTTGACGGTATATAGTAAAATAGTATCAGAATCGGTTTCTTTGTTAATTGGTGGAACAACTTGTCCTTTTGAAATTGAACTATAGGAAATAGGCTCACAGGCATTTACAAAGGTTAATTGTTGTCCAACTTTTATTACTCCATTAACAACTGTTGAATCAGTTTTAAACGTTTCAACGGAAACACCATATTTTCTGCACAGCGAATACAAGGTTTCAGATTCTTTAACTTCATGAACGATGTTTTTTGAGACTGCAGGAATAAGTAGTTTTTTACCAATTGTAAAATTCTTGTCAATCCCTTGATTTGCAGATACAATAATCTCCTTAGAAACATTGAAATCGGATGCTATAGACTCAAGCGTAACACCTTCATCAATCAAGTATACATAGTACTTCTTTCCATTTAGGTTTTCAATTTTGACGAAATCTTGAGCGTGAAAATTAAGTACTTGAACAAAAAACAGAAAAAACAATAATTGCTTCATAATTCTTTTTTTAATAATTTCAAATTACTCCCATTCAATGGTAGCGGGAGGTTTTGAACTAATATCATAGGTAACTCGATTAATTCCTTTTACCTGATTAATAATACGATTGGAAATTTTAGCCAAAAATTCGTAAGGAAGATGACACCAATCAGCCGTCATACCGTCTGTTGATGAAACAGCCCTTAAAGCTACTGCATTTTCATAAGTTCGCTCATCCCCCATTACTCCAACCGATTGAATGGGTAAAAATATGGCTCCAGCTTGCCAAACCTCGTTATATAATCCATCTTCTTTCAATCCATCAATAAAAATAGCATCCACTTCTTGCAAAATCGCGACTTTTTCAGCCGTAACCTCCCCTAAAATTCGAATACCCAAACCTGGACCTGGAAAAGGATGTCTTGCCAAAATTGATGGTTCTATTTTCAAAGCATTCCCAATCCGGCGCACTTCATCTTTAAATAATAAGCGCAAAGGTTCAACCACTTGAAGTTTCATATAATCAGGTAATCCCCCCACATTGTGATGAGATTTAATTGTTTGCGAGGGTCCACCCGTTGCAGAAACAGACTCAATCACATCCGGATAAATAGTTCCTTGTCCTAACCACACTGCATTTTCCACTTTTTTAGATTCAGCATCAAATACATCTATAAAAACCTTGCCAATTGCTTTACGTTTGGCTTCTGGATCGGTTTTTCCATCTAATTCGGCGTAAAAAAGGGATGAAGCATCAACCCCTTTTACATTTAACCCCATTCCTTCATAGGATTCAAGAACAGATTGGTATTCATTTTTTCGCAATAATCCATTATTTACAAATATGCAATGCAAATTATTCCCAATGGCTTTATGCAAAAGTACAGCAGCAACTGTTGAATCAACCCCTCCGGACAATCCCATAATAACTTTATCCTCTCCTATTTGCGCTTTTAAAATTGCTATTGTTTCTTCCACAAACGAATTTGGTGTCCAATCCTGTGAAAATCTGCAGATATCAATTAAGAAATTGGAAATTAGTTGCGTTCCTTCTGTAGAATGATAAACCTCTGGATGAAACTGAATTCCGTACGTAAGTTCATTTTCAATCTGAAATCCTGCAACACGAACATCTTCTGTGCTGCAAATAACTTCATAATCATTTGGTACATCAACAATTGTATCTCCGTGTGACATCCATACTTGAGATTGAAGCGACATATTTTTAAATAAACGAGAATTATTCTTAATGATTTCGATTTGAGCTCTTCCATATTCACGAATTTTTGAAGGAAGAACTTGGCCACCAAATTGATTCACTAATAACTGAGCACCATAACAAACACCTAATAAAGGTATTACACCCTTAATTTGCGACAAATCAGGTTTCGGCGCCCTCGAATCCAAGGTAGAAAATGGGCTACCGGAAAGAATAACGCCTTTGACGGCAGTACCTATTTCGGGTATTTTATCCCATGGATGAATTTCACAATAAACATTTAATTCCCTTACTCTTCGTGCAATTAACTGAGTATATTGGGATCCAAAATCTAAAATCAGTAATTTCTCATGCATGTCCAAAGTTAACTTGAATATTTGATTTATTGAATTGAGCCTTTAGAATTTTATTCCATTTAACATTGTTTATAACTAGCATAAAACAAAAAAAGGCGACCAAAAATTGATCGCCTTTTAATCGTTTAAAAATTGTATTATTCTTTAATAAATTGTCGAACTATTGCTTTTTCAGCGTTGTACAATCCTAAGTAATATACTCCCGCAGAAAGTTTTTTACTCATTTCAATTGTTCTAGCTGCTTTTCCGTTAACAACATCTAAAGTGAAATCTGAAACTAATTGGCCTTGAACATTGAATAATTTACATGCAAGTTTATCTCCAGTTAGTCCTTCAACTGATAATTCAAAAATTCCATTATTTGGATTCGGATAAAGTTGAATTATATTTATACCATTTTCCTCTAACCCTACCAATTCTTCAACAATTACAGTGGTTGTACTGATACATCCATTATTGTCCTTCACATAGCAAGTATATGTTCCAGGCGCTAAATTTGAGAACAATGAACCAGAATAATAGTTAGTACCATTTATACTGTATGTATAAGGTGTTAATCCTCCATTTCCTGTCAATGTAATTGTTCCATTGGTCGTAGCTGTAGCTGTTCCTGTTGATACACCAGAAACTCCTACTTGAGTTGGTTCAGTAATGGTTGTATTAAATGTTTGTAAGCAACCATTTGCATCTTTTACAGTAACGGTGTAGTTACCAGCAGATAAATTATTCACTACACTTTGAGAAGAAAAAGTTGTTCCATCGATGCTATAAACGTAAGGTGAAGTTCCACCTGAACCAACGGCTGAAATAGATCCGTTAGTATTTCCAAAACAACTGATCATTGTTGGAACTGCGTTTAAATTCAATACAGCAGGTTGCGAAATTGTTATTGAAGTTTGACCCACACATCCGTTTGCATCTTTTGCATAGACCGTATAAGTACCTGCACCTAAACCAGAAAAACTTGCTCCAGCTTGATATGTTGTTCCATCAATAGAATACGTATAAGAAGCTTGTCCACCTGACGCTGAAGCAGTAATTGACGCATTTTGTGCTCCGTTACATGTAATTTGAGCTGACTGAGTTGATGTGGCTGTAATTGATGCCGGTTGAGAAAGCGTTACAGAACCCGTTCCAGAACATCCTGTATTATCAGTAATAGTGTAAGAATAAGTTCCAGCAGCTAAATTTGAAAACGTTGCAGAACTTTGTGGAGTTCCATTATTCAAAGCATAAGTAAAAGGTGACGTTCCACCAGTTGGTACTAAAGTTACCTGACCAGAATTCGTAGTACAGGTTGGTTGTGCATTAACAGTAGAGTTTACAGTGAAACCACCAGCTCCAACAGTTAAAGTATATGTTTTAGTATCATTACAAATATTATCATCCGGTGATGTACCATTTACTGTGGTTGAATTTATTGTAACACTATTTGATCCATTTACTAAACCAGTTACTGTAACAAAGATTGTATCTAATGCACCAACACTTGTTAATTGATTGGATGTATAATTCACATTTGTTAGTGCACCTGAACCAATTTGCCATTGTATCACACCACTAGTAATTGCAGCTGTTCCCATATTTTGAACCACAACGCCCAATTGAGTGGATGATCCACAAATTCCACCCGGAGTTACTTGGAAAATATCAAAAATGGAAGCGTCTTTTGCATCTGGATTCATGCGGATTGCACTGACATTTGTTTTTGTACTTGTGTTGTGATACACCCCTGTGTAATAGAATGTTACTCCGTCAAAATCATCAATTGACATATGGTGATAATCTCCCCAGCGTGTATCTCCCCCGCCTGCTTTCGAGGATGTACCAGCAATAATTGTTGTTTCAGGAACTGTCATTGTTCCAAGGGGGTCACATGGTTTTCTTCCTGTCATTTTAATGGAAGGAAAATCACCTGCTGTATTACTTGATGTAGAATATGCCATAATTATATTTCCATTTTTATCAATATTAATAGCTGGCATCCAACGACTAGTACCTGTTCCCGGAGCAAATGTCCCCTCTTGATATTTTGTCCAAGTTGCTGTTGTAACTCCTGTAGCTCTTCTTAACTCAATCCATCTCACCCCTGCTCTATCTGCTCCATCAACATCAGTTGCTAGTGCTAAAACCATTGCTTGATGTGTGCCAAATACCCGCATTGGAGCTTTGTACATTACAGGTTCTCTTAATGGATCCAAGGTAGTTGTTGTTCCTGGTTGTTTGATACATGCGAAACTTGTTAAACCACATAGTTTAGAGTCGATTTCAGCAATTGAAATATCTTGTATCTTCGCAACTGTAGCTGTATTATTCGTCCAATTGATGGTCATTTCCCATAATTCAATCCAGTCATTTGTTCCACTATCAGGGGTGCCATTTGTATGAGACTCATCATCTCTGTGTCGAACAAATAATGGTTTCATTCCTGCAGGTGCAGCATTATCTCCTTCTAGGTCAACGGGTGTAATTGATTGAAAACCAAATCCATTTAATGAATAACCAATAGCAATTTTGATAAAAGGAGAAGTACCTCCTGTTAAAAGAGTACTTAATTTCATTGCATACGTTGTAGGCGGTCCACCTTCATTAGTAGTTACTAAAAATGCATCAGATGCTTGACAAAAACTCCATTTTGGATAATCTGGAAACTGAGTACACGTAAAAGAGTATGTGTAATATGCCCCTTGTGGATTACTTGTTTGAGAAACATGAACTAATAATTTATTCCCAGTACTTGAAAACTCCATCAAGAACCAACGACGTGCAGGCTTATAATATAAAACAATTGGATCTCCCAATCCAGCAGCCCCACCAAGTGTTTGCATAGTTAAAGAACTCGCAATTGTTGCACCAGTATTCTTGTTGAATATTCGATAAACAGCGCCCCCATTGGAATTTGTAGATTGAATAACGACATTGCTATCTGCATCCACTGTAGGGTCAGGAGGAGATAAATTAGTTCCAAGTCCTTGAAATTGCCAAACAACAGTTGCAGCTGCGATTTTTTCAGTGTTTTGGTGTTGTTGCCAAACCCAATCTGGGTTGTGAGTATTCGTGTTATCGACTTCAATCAAGTCTCTTCCTTTAAAATTAGGTTTAATAACCTGATTCTTTGGTTCTACTTGATTTTTTGAAGCAGGAATCAAATTACTCACAGTTGGAGTAACATATCCCATGAATTGAGATTCCTGCCCAAACAAGGCAAAAGAACCCAATAAAAAGGAAAAAGTAAAAATTTTTCTCATAGTTTAAAGTTTAGGGTGTTAAATTACATAATTGCCAATAAAATTTATATTATTGTTGAAACAATTTTGAATAAAATAAGGTTTAGACTCCTGTTATTTTTTGTAAGAAAATGATTTTGAAAAGGTTATGTTTAATGTGATCTATTATTTAATTTTTTGAGCTTTATTATTAAATTGTTAATAAGTCAATTCCTCTCTCAAAATAATGAAAAGTAAATAACTTTATTTTTGTTTCTATGAAACCAAAAGGAAAGCTTATTATTATCGGGGGGGCTGTAGATAAAGGAAGTTTTACAGAAAGTAATTTTGAATCTCAGGTTGAAAATAATTTGAATTTCTTTGAAAAAGGAATTTTAAAACGGATCATTAATGAATCGCTCAAAGGAGTTAACTCGAGGATTGAAATTATTCCAACCGCATCAAAAATACCTGAAATAGTTGGTCCCGAATATGCGAAAGCGTTTAGTTTTCTCGGCGCTGAAAATGTTGAAGTCTTAAATATTCAAAAAAGGGAAGATGCTACCGCTGACGAAAACTTGACAAGAATAATAAATGCCGATGTTGTATTCTTTACGGGAGGCGATCAACTTCGATTAACATCAATTATTGGTGGAACACCTATCCATGACAAAATTCTCGAAAAATATCAAAACGAAGATTTTATTTACGTAGGAACTTCAGCAGGAGCGCATTCTGCATCCAAAAGCATGATTTATCAAGGTTCTAGCCAAGAGGCACTATTGAAAGGTGAAATAAAAATCACGAGTGGATTAGGATTAATAGATCATGTTGTAATTGATACACATTTTGTAAAAAGAGGAAGAATTGGTCGTTTGTTTCAAGCGGTAGTTAGTAATCCAAAGGCTCTTGGAATAGGTTTAGGTGAGGACACAGGATTGTTAGTAACTGAAGGTGAGCACATGGAAGCACTTGGAACAGGTTTAGTGATACTCGTGGATGGGCGAAAAATTACAGATACAAATATTACGGATGTCAATTTAGGAGAAGCAATTTCAATTAAAAATTTAGTTGTTCACGTAATGAATAAAGGTGATATTTATCTTTTATCCAATCATGAAATGACAATACACGCATCCAAATAAACACATATGAAACTTATCATTCACGGTGGTTTTTTTAGTGAATCATCACAATCTGATGAAGTAAAAAATGCCAAACAAAATGCATTGGAAAGAATCTCTAAAAGTTCTTATGATTACTTGCAAAATCATACTGCAGAACAAACAGTTGTTTTTGCCATTGAGCAACTAGAAAATGATCCGCTTTTTAATGCAGGTATTGGTTCTCAAATTCAAAGTGATGGCAAAATTAGGATGAGTGCATCACTCATGAACGGTAAAAACAAAAAGTTTAGTGGTGTTATAAATGTTCAAAACATTCAAAACCCGATTCAACTAGCAGCTGTGTTGATGAAAGAAGAAGATCGAGTTCTTGGAGGTGAAGGAGCTAATCTTTATGCAGAGAAAATTGAAATCCCCGTTTTTTCAACCGAAACAGCTGAACGAAGAAAAGATTATGAAGAAAAATTGAAATCTTCGCGAACGAGCACTGTTGGCTGTGTTGTTTTAGATAAAAATGGGAATATTGCCGCTGGAACTTCAACAGGCGGAAAAGGATTTGAATTGCCCGGACGTGTTTCTGATTCAGCAACTGTAGCTGGAAATTATGCGAATGATTTTTGTGGAGTTAGTTGTACGGGTGTTGGAGAAGATATTGTGAGTTCGGCGCTTGCAACTAAAATTGTAACGCGCGTTACAGATGGCATGACGTTGACCAAGGCCTTCGAAAAAACTTTTTCAGAATTAGCCGAATTTGATGGCTTTGCAGGAGCAATTGCTTTAGACAAAGAGGGGAATTTTGCTGTGGAGCAGTCGCACCCCAAAGTAGTTTTTGCATCCTTTGACGGAACGAATTTTAATGTATTTAATTAGATATGAACTATTTTTTCATTTTCATAGTATCGTTTATACTTTTAGGTTGTAGTTCAGGTGTAAACCTTAATTTGTTTTCCATTGAAGAGGACAAAGAATTTGGAAAAAAAGTCGCTGCTGAAATTGAATCAGATCCAAAATTCAAATTATTGGATAGCGTTCAATATCAAGAAGTTTATTCATACATCTATAAAATCAGAAATGAAATTTTAGAATCAGGAAATGTGAAACACAAAGAAAACTTTGATTGGCGCATTCGTATTATTCAGGATGATTCCACCTTAAATGCTTTTTGTACACCAGGCGGTTATATCTATATATACACAGGAATTTTGAAATTTTTAGATTCTGAAGATCAACTTGCTGGAGTGATGGGACATGAAATTGCGCATGCAGATTTGAGGCATTCCACCCGACAAATGACTGAAATGTTTGGTATCCAATTAATTTTAGAATTGATAGCGGGGGATTCGAAAAGTGTCAAAGAAATTACCTCAGGATTAATCGGATTAACCTTTTCTCGTTCCCATGAAAAAGAAGCTGATGAACAATCTGTAAATTACCTTTGCCCCACGAAGTATAATGCAGCAGGAGGCGCCGGTTTTTTTGAAAAGTTAATTAAAGAGGGCGATTCAAATAATCCACCTGTCTTTTTAAGTACTCATCCAGATCCAGGAAACAGAGTAGAGAAATTTAACTCAATAAAAGCTGAAAAAGGGTGCACAGGAAAAGAAACGTACGCATCAGAATTCAAACGAATTACAAGTAAGCTTCCTTAGTTTTTTGGGATAGAAAACCCAGAACAATCCAATAAATTGGAGCCACTGCAATTACACTAATGTTAAAAAAAGCTTGAATAAGATACGCTATTATCGTTAATAAAAGTAGTGTTTTTAAATTGGCTTGAAAAATATGTTTGGCATTTTGAAAAAGAATCAAACTAAGTATCATTAGATATAGAATCAATGAAGGGATACCGGTTACAGCCGCAATATGCAAGTATTCATTGTGTGCTTTATCTATAGAAGTTTTTTTTACTCGATAATACTCATTTATTTCTTTTTTGTGTTCTGCATGAATAACACTTTTTAAATTTTCTGGTCCGGTTCCCAAAAAAGGATGATCTTGAATTACAATACCTGTAATCTCCCATATTTTTAATCGACCTGATCCACCATACTCATCTTTCATTGCCATCTCCTTTTTAATCGTTCCTGAACGAGTACTTAGCGCGTTTTTTTTCGTTTTATTCAATACAAAGGTTATTGAAACCATTAATAAAATGGAAACCAAAAAAGAATCCCATTTCGATCGATTAAACACTAAAACTGAAATCGCAATAAAAAACAATATCACTGCAAATGATAGCCAACAACTTCTTGTTTGAGCCACTAATAATGTTGAAAAAAATAAGGAGAAAAATAAGGCAAAATACCACTTTTTAAAATGTAAAAATAAACCCAGTGCCAAAACGGTTAACATTAAAACCAACGACCCCAAGAAGTTTTGATTCCCAACCGTAGAAAATATCATTGACCGATAATGTTTATAAATAACCAAAGGATCAAATTGATAATATTGAATCAAAGCATAAATTGAAACAATTGAAAGTGCTGAAAATGTGACGATTACTTTCTTTTGCGTAGGCATCATAAAATTCTTAGCCGAATAAAACAAAATAGCATAAATAATCAATGTGGCAAGCCCTTCAAACCTTCCTGATTTAGCCGTTTCACCTGCAAATGCAAGCAAAGGATTGTAGGCAAATACAGAAGAAAGAAATTGAATAAAAACATATACCAGCAACAACCAACTTATTAAACTATTGTCCCATTTTTTTTCAAGAATTAGTAAAATAAGGATTGAAATACCAGCTATTACGAGAATTGGTCCTTTTATGGTGTCAAAAATGTCAACCACATCAATCGGTATAATGACCACTGGAAGCACTGCTGCTAATATCCATAAGATGCGGTCTATCCACATGGCGTATTTTGATTGTTCCATTAACTCTAGGCTGTTCATACACAAATATACACTTAGAATCAACGTGCGAAAAGGAAAGACACATTTTCTTCTAGGATACGAAACGAATTTTAACTATTTTTATCGACAAAAGCCTAAATAAAATGAACTATTTTAGAAAGAAAAGCATTCTCGATATTCATAAACAAATAGAAGCGGGTAAAAGTGACACACACGAATCTTTAGGAAAGCATTTAAAAACGAGGGACTTAGCTGCATTTGGTATTGCCGCAATTATTGGAGCTGGAATATTTAGCACAATTGGCCAAGCCAGTAATCAAGGTGGTCCAGCTGTTATATTTCTTTTTCTTTTTACTGCGATAGCATGTGGTTTTGCTGCCTTTGCCTATGCAGAATTTGCATCAATGGTTCCTGTCTCCGGAAGCGCCTATACTTATTCATACGTTGCATTTGGAGAAATAGTAGCTTGGATAATTGGTTGGGCATTAATCATGGAATACGCAATTGGAAATATTACTGTAGCCATTTCATGGAGTGATTATTTTACCACACTATTAGAAAGTATCCAAATCAAATCTATTGGTTTAAATGGGATTCATCTACCTGCTTGGATTCAAATGGATTTCGTTACTGCTTCAAATGGATATTCGAGTGCAATATCTATGATGGAAGCCGGAAAATCATTCGTTACTTTGGATGCTTCCATACAAGACGCTTATACTGCATGGGTTAACTCCCCTACTCTTTTTGGTTTACACATCGTTTTTGATCTACCTGCTTTATTTATAATCGTACTTATTACTTGGTTGGTTTATCGCGGAATGAAAGAAAGTAGAAACGCCTCCAATGTAATGGTAATTATCAAACTAGCTATTATTCTATTGGTAATCGCCGTTGGGATTTTCTATGTGGATACCGATAATTGGAATCCTTTTGCACCAAATGGTGTGTCAGGGGTTTTAAAAGGTGTGTCAGCTGTATTTTTTGCCTACATTGGGTTTGATGCAATATCTACAACTGCTGAGGAGTGTGAAAATCCACAACGCGACCTTCCACGTGGAATGATGTGGGCAATAATTATTTGTACTATTCTTTATATCATTATTGCATTGATACTAACAGGAATGGTGAGTTACAAAGAGTTGGCTGTTGGAGATCCTTTAGCATATGTTTTTGAGAAGCTAAACTTAAAATGGATGTCGGGAATAATTGCTGTCAGTGCCGTCGTTGCAATGGCTTCCGTACTTCTCGTATTTCAAATGGGGCAACCTCGTATTTGGATGAGTATGAGTAGAGATGGCTTACTTCCTAAAAAATTCTCAAAAATACATCCGAAGTACAAGACTCCCTCTTTTGCAACAATCGTTGTAGGTTTTATTGTGGCCATCCCTGCATTGTTTATGAACTTAAAAATGGTTACAGACCTTTGCAGTATTGGAACTCTCTTCGCTTTTGTACTTGTTTGCGGTGGAGTTTTAGTTTTACAGAATAAAAAAGATATACCCCGAGGAAAATTCAAAACGCCTTATGTTAATGGCAAATATGTAATGCCTCCGTTAGTAATTCTTTCATTGGTAATTCTCTTTAGCAAGTATAAAACAGAAACAATTGATTTCATTTCCAATAAAAAAGAGTTAAAATCAACAGAGGAAATTTTAAATGAATTAACACCTACAGAAATTGCTTCCCTGCGCTCAAGCCATATGAAAGCCGATCCCGTACAAATGAAAATTTGTAATAACGACATTTATACATTTTTTACAGATTCAAATAGAAATCAATTAACAAGAGAATTGAAGCAGAATCAATATGTTAAATCAGATTCTTTCTTTTACAAAGAAGGATTTAGTCATTTTGCACATAAAATACCATTTTGGATTTTCATCGTTTTCACCTTGTTCATTTCTATCATGGCTGTTAAAAATAATTTATCGCTAATTCCAATTCTGGGCTTATTATCTTGCTTGTACATGATGAGCCAATTGGAATTAAAAAATTGGATTTATTTTTCGGGATGGTTATTAATTGGCCTGATTATCTATTTTGGATATAGTGCTAAACACTCTAAACTACATAACAAAGCGGAATAATTCAGTTGAATAAACGCATTTTTTAACTACTTTTACAATCCAAAAATTCAATTCCATGTTTGAAAATCTTACCGATAAGTTTGAAAGAGCATTTAAAGTTTTAAAAGGCCAAGGTCAAATCACAGAAATCAATGTTGCAGAAACATTAAAAGAAGTGCGCAGGGCTTTATTGGATGCCGATGTTAATTTCACCACTGCAAAGAATTTCACAAATACGGTTAAAGAAAAAGCGTTAGGACGCAATGTGCTGACAGCAGTTTCTCCCGGACAATTAATGATTAAAATCTGCCACGAAGAATTGGTAGAATTAATGGGTGGAAATGAAAGTGAAATCAATCTGAAAGGAAATCCTGCAATCATTTTAATGTCTGGTTTGCAAGGATCGGGAAAGACCACATTTACCGGTAAACTTGGTAATTATTTAAAAACTAAAAAAGGAAAGCAAGTTCTTTTAGTCGCTTGTGATGTGTACAGACCTGCAGCAATTGATCAGTTGCACGTTTTAGGTGAACAACTTGGAATTGAAGTATTTTCGAATAAGGAGGAAAAAAATCCCGTTAAAATTGCGCAAGACGCAATCCAATTTGCACGTAGTAAATCGTTTAATGTTGTTTTAGTCGATACAGCCGGTCGTTTGGCAATCGATGAACTCATGATGGATGAAATTGCAAAGATTAAAGATACTATTCAACCTTCTGAAACGCTATTTGTCGTAGATTCTATGACAGGTCAAGATGCTGTTAATACGGCTAAAGCCTTCAATGAAAAAATAAATTTTGATGGTGTTGTACTCACGAAACTTGATGGCGATACACGAGGTGGTGCAGCATTAACCATTAAAGCAATTGTTGATAAACCAATTAAATTTGTTGGTACAGGGGAAAAAATGGATGCACTTGATGTATTCTACCCATCTCGAATGGCAGACCGTATTCTTGGAATGGGTGATGTCGTTTCATTAGTTGAGCGTGCCCAAGAACAATTTGACGAGGAGGAAGCGAGAAAGCTACAGAAAAAAATCATGAAAGATCAATTTGATTTTAATGATTTCTTAGCTCAATTACAACAAATCAAGAAAATGGGAAACATGAAAGATTTGATGGGTATGATTCCTGGAATGGGTAAAGCGATAAAGGATGTTGATATACAAGATGATGCTTTTAAACATGTTGAAGCAATAATTCAAAGTATGACTCCCAAAGAACGTTCAAATCCTGGTTTGTTGAACAACTCAAGAAGATTGAGATTAGCCAATGGAAGTGGAACCAATCTTCAAGAAGTCAACAAATTAATCAAACAATTTGACGATATGAAAAAGATGATGAAGCTAATGAGCAATCCTAGAAATATGGCGAGCATGATGAGCCAAATGAAAGGGATGAAAGGCGGAATGCCTGGAATGTAAAAATTCTATTCTGGAGCCAATCTAAGAACAATTCCATCTATAGACTGATCTAAGTGGATTTGACATCCTAATCTACTATTTGATTTTACATGAAACGCTTGATCTAACATATCTAACTCAGCGTCACTTTGTTCCGATAATTCAGTTTCAGACTCTAAGTAACACTGACACGTTGCACACAAAGCCATTCCACCGCATTCACCAAGAACAGGGAGGTCATAAGCTTTACAAAGCTCCATGATATTCATACTCATATCTGTTGGTCCAACCAATTCGTGGGACTCACCTTCTCGATCTATAATTGTTACTTTTATTTCGTTTTCCATTCCGCAAAGTTAATAGGAATTCAATTATTATCAAGGTAAAATTAGTTTTTGGCCAATTTGTAATTTATCGGATTTGAGTTTGTTCACCTTTTTAATTTGCGTAACACTTGTCCTATATTTGGCTGCAATTCCAGAAAGCGTCTCCCCTTTTTTAACGACATGAAATTTTGATTTTTTACTTACATTATTAACATCTTTCGAGTTTTTTGAGGCGCTTTTTTGTGATTCAGCCGTTGAGATTTTCTTATTTTGTTGAATCAGATCAACTTTTGGTAGTTTGTTGGTTTGATTAACTGCTAAAGAATCCGAAATAATTAATGTGTCTTTCAGAATAGGTTGAAGTGGTTTTCTATCCAAAACAACTTGTTCCCTAGGATTAGCTAAATAGCGTGCAAATCCGGTAAGAATTGCGTTCCCATAGAGTTCTCCTTTTGCTACATATCCTTGCTGAGTTAAATGAATTTGATCGCTTTTGGCTATCCCATTACCCAACCATTTTCTCATTGATTTCTTACCTCCGGAAATTGCAAAATAATCGTAGAGTATTATATTATTATTTTTAGCAAATCGTCTAAGAAATAATGCATATTCAGCAGTTGCGGTTATATTTTTTCCATTCGCCGTAAAATCTTGAATTGTTGGAATGAGGATACATGTATTAGGTAAAACTTCTTTAATTCGATTGATTGATTTTGTAAGATTATTCTTGAAATAAATGGAATCAAATTTACCGCCCGCTAAATCATTTGTTCCATAATCTAAAATAATTAAATCGGGATTTACTTGCTTTATTTGTTCCGAAAACAAATCTTGTTTCAAAAAACTCAACAAACTTGCTCCATTTATTCCAACTGAATTATAAGAGATTCCCTTATTCGAAGTTGATGAAAGTTGCATTCCATAAAATTCAAATTCGCATTGCGTTGTGTCTGTTTTGTTTACTTGTAATTCAAAAGTGGTATTGAACGCACTCGTCAATTTTAACTCAATTTTATTATTTAAAATAGAAGATATAGCAACATTAATCCATGGATCTAAAGATGATAAACGATATTTCAATTGAAAACTTGAGTCACTTGTTTTCAGAAATAAAGTAATTAAATCTACCTTCTTTAACTCTTCTTTCGCTGAATAAAATTGCAGTTGAAAACCTGCTGTCGAATCCGTAGTTCGGATTGTTACTCCAGAAAGCCCAATGGGGAGATTGATTTCCTTATTTATATTTTTGGAATTCGACCAATTGCCATTCATTTTTGTCTTATAATCAAATGCCGCATGTGTTCCGGCTGCTGCATAAGGAAAAACAAAACCACGCCCCAAATATCCAAAAAGTTGTTGGAAATTTTCTCTTATTATCCCTGGAGCTTGATCATATTGAACATGGGAATCTCCAAAATGAAAAATGGTTACTTTTCGGTCGTTCGCTAATTTTAATTTATCAAAGAATGGTTTAATTGCATTCAAATTGTAATACTCAATCTCATTTGTATTATAATCAATAAAAGGCAGTTTTTTGGAGTAACTAATTTGATTGATAATCGAAATAGAATCTAAGGATTTAATTTGCCCTTTGACGGTTAGCACTAAAAAGAAAAAAAGAAAAACGAATATTAATTTCATTCAATAATTAAAAAGAAATCAATTTACAAAAAAAACGTCGATTATTGAATATAACCGACGTTCTAAAGTATCATATTTAAGGTATTTTAACCGAATTACTTGGTTTTATCCTTAGATTTTGGTTTTGTAATAACAACTTCTAAGTCATCTTCTGCCGCATTTACATCCATTTGAATAGTATCACCTTCATGCAAATTCGATTGGATAATTTCCTCCGCTAATGGATCTTCAATAAACTTCTGTAATGCTCTTTTTAACGGTCGAGCACCATATTTCTCATCATATCCTTTGTCAACAATGAAATCCTTTGCTTTTTCTGTTAAGTTCAGCTTATATCCCAAGTCTTCGATTCGGCTGAATAATTTAGCAAGTTCCAAATCAATGATTTTGTGAAT
Organism: Lishizhenia tianjinensis; assembly: GCA_943330745.2. Taxonomy (GTDB): domain Bacteria; phylum Bacteroidota; class Bacteroidia; order Flavobacteriales_D; family Crocinitomicaceae; genus UBA952. The sequence goes on along the minus strand of CALQIX020000010.1, from coordinate 19,709 downwards.
TTCCTCTCTGCCTAACGATTTAAACATAATGATATCATCAACACGATTCAAAAATTCAGGAGAAAACGCTTTGCGCAATGCATTTTGAATTACTGTTTTAGAATTTTCATCTTTGGCTGCAGCTTGTGATTTTGTTCCGAACCCAACTCCTGTTCCAAAATCTGCCAATTGACGTGCACCAATATTCGATGTCATTATCAAAATAACGTTTTTGAAATCAATTTTTCTACCTAACCCATCTGTCATGTGTCCATCGTCTAATGCTTGCAATAAAAGATTAAATACATCTGGATGCGCCTTTTCAATTTCATCTAATAAAATAATTGAATAAGGCTTTCTCCTCACTTTTTCAGTTAATTGTCCACCCTCTTCATATCCAACGTACCCTGGAGGTGCTCCAACTAAACGAGAAATTGAAAATTTCTCCATGTACTCAGACATGTCAATTCGAATCAAGGCATCTTCAGTATCAAACAAATACTTTGCTAGCACCTTGGCTAATTGAGTCTTACCTACTCCTGTTGGTCCAAGAAAAAAGAAAGAGCCAATTGGTTTATTTGGATCCTTTAATCCAGCCCTATTGCGTTGAATGGCTTTAACAACTTTACCTACAGCCTCATCTTGACCAATAACTTTTCCGCGTAATTCTTCACCCATCTTCGCCAATCTACCGGTTTCTTTTTCAGAAACACGCGTAACAGGTATGCCACACATCATAGAAACAACTTCAGCAACATGCTCATCGGTTACAATAACCCGATTTGCTTTAGAGTCATCTTCCCATCTTTTCTTTGCCGCCTCTAATTCTTCCTGCAACCTACGTTCATTATCTCTTAATTCAGCAGCTTTCTCATATTGTTGCGATTTTATGACCTCATTTTTCTGTTCCTTAAGCGCTTCAATCTGGGCTTCAACATCTAATATTTCCTTTGGAACATTAATATTCGTTAAATGAACACGTGAACCCACTTCATCCAATGCATCAATTGCTTTATCGGGTAAATGGCGATCCGTAATGTATCTTTCCGTTAATTTAACACAAGCAGCAATTGCCTCATCCGTATACGTTACAGAGTGATGTTCTTCATACCGCTCCTTGATATTATTTAAAATTTGAATAGTCTCATCGATTGTAGTTGGTTCAATTAGAACCTTTTGAAATCTGCGTTCTAAAGCACCATCTTTTTCAATGTATTGTCGATATTCATCCAAGGTTGTTGCTCCAATTGCTTGCATTTCACCACGCGCCAAAGCAGGTTTAAACATGTTCGACGCATCGAGAGACCCACTAGCGCCACCAGCACCAATAATTGTGTGAATTTCATCTATAAATAAAATAATATCCGGATTTTTTTCAATCTCCGCCATTACCGCTTTCATTCGTTCTTCAAATTGACCGCGGTATTTTGTACCAGCAACCAAAGAAGCTAAATCCAATGATATTATTCTTTTATTGAACAATACACGAGAAACTTTTCGTTGAACAATGCGCAAAGCCAATCCTTCGGCAATTGCACTTTTACCAACCCCAGGCTCACCGATTAATATTGGATTATTTTTTTTCCTTCTAGATAGTATTTGACTAACGCGTTCAATTTCTTTTTCGCGGCCAACAATTGGATCTAATTTTCCAATTTCAGCCATTTTAGTTAAATCTCTACCAAAATTATCTAGTACAGGGGTTTTTGATTTAGGGTCTGCTGATTTACGTTGTGCAGCAAAAGATTCTCCTTCCTCATCTTGTCCACCAGGAAATTCAGCCCGTGGATTTATTTGTTCTTCTCTCATAGCTTCATATTCATCTTTAACATTTTCATACAATATTCCGTACTTATTCAAAACAGAACACGAAACACTATTTTCATCCCTCAATATACTCAACAACAAATGTTGCGTACCAATGATTGGACTTTTAAATTGTTTCGCCTCTAAATAGGTCATTTTAATAATTCGTTCAGCTTGTTTTACCAATGGTATATTGGTCGTAGTCAAGGGGAAATCCACAGAAGATTTGGATAATACAGACTCCAGTTCTTTGCGAATGATTGCTAAGTCTATTTGAAACTCATTTATTAATCGAATTGCTGTCCCGTCATTCAATCGTATTAAACCCAACAAAATATGCTCAACAGTAATGTATTCATTCTTTAAACGAATTGCCTCATCCTTACTCATTGATATAACATCTTTAACACGCGGCGAAAATTTTGCTTCCATAAGTGAAATATAGTTTATAATCTCCAAAATAGGTCAAATACAAATATACAAGTTAATTTTTTCAAACACTTGTATTTTATTCACATTTTACCACTGAATTTTGTTAGTAAAAAGTACAGTCCAAAAGGCCGATCGATGCTTAAATCATTAATTTTGTTCTTCGCACACTTATTTAAGATAAACAACAAGAAAATATGGCAGACGGAGAAAAAATAATTCAAATCAATATTGAGGATGAAATGAAATCAGCTTACATCGATTATTCGATGTCTGTTATTGTTTCGAGAGCACTACCTGACGTTAGAGATGGTTTTAAACCAGTTCATCGTAGGGTTTTGTATGGAATGCAAGATTTGGGATTATCTTCAAATAGACCTCATAAAAAATCCGCTAGAATTGTAGGAGAAGTTTTAGGTAAATATCACCCGCACGGAGACAGCTCTGTTTATGATACGATGGTTCGTATGGCCCAAGAATGGTCATTGCGCTATCCTCTTGTGGATGGACAAGGTAACTTTGGATCAGTAGATGGTGATAGCCCAGCTGCCATGCGTTATACGGAAGCAAGATTACGGAAAATTGCAGAAGAAATGCTTGAGGATCTTGATAAAGAAACCGTAGATTTCACCCCGAATTTTGATGACAGTTTGACTGAGCCATCAGTAATGCCAACAAAAATTCCAAACCTATTAGTGAATGGAGCTTCAGGTATCGCAGTTGGTATGGCGACCAATATGGCTCCGCACAATTTAACGGAAGTAATTGACGGGGTTATAGCCTATGTGGACAATAAAGATATTGAAGCTGAAGAACTTTTAACTTTTGTAAAAGGACCAGATTTCCCAACGGGAGGTATTATTTATGGCTATGACGGGGTGCGTGAAGCACTGTTGACTGGCCGTGGTAGAATTGTCATGCGTGCTAAGGCTGAGATTGAGGAACATAATGGACGTGAGCAAATCATTGTTACCGAGATTCCTTATCAAATCAACAAAGCTGAAATGATTAAAAAAACAGCTGATTTAATCAATGATAAAAAAATCGAAGGAATTTCAGATTTGCGGGATGAATCTGACCGTAATGGGATGCGAATCGTTTATGAAATAAAACGGGATGCAATCGCAAATGTGGTCTTAAATAAATTATACAAGTACACGTCTTTACAAACCTCATTTTCAGTCAACAACATTTGTTTAGTTGAAGGTAGGCCACGGTTATTGAATTTACGTGACATGATTCAATATTTCGTTGAATTCCGTCATGAAGTTGTTATTCGCCGCACTAAATTCGATCTCCGTAAAGCAGAGGAAAGAGCCCATATTCTAGAAGGATTAATAATAGCATCTGATAACATTGATGAAGTAATTGAAATAATCAAAACATCTTCAAGCCCCGATGCAGCGAGAGAAAGATTATCAGAACGTTTCGGTTTATCCGAAATTCAAACAAGAGCTATAGTTGACATGCGACTACGTCAATTAACTGGACTTGAGCAAGATAAACTACGTGCTGAATTTGATGATCTTGTTAAATTGATTACTGACTTAAAAGATATTTTGGCAAATGAAGCGAGACGAATGGAAATAATCAAAAATGAATTATTGGATATTCGCTCAAAATATGGTGACGCTAGACGATCAATAATCGAATATTCTGCCAGTGAAATGCGTATGGAGGATTTAATTGCTGATGAAGAGGTTGTTATTACGATTTCTCATGCAGGATATATCAAACGTACGAATTTAACAGAATACAAGGTTCAAAATCGAGGTGGAATGGGATCGAAAGGTTCAGCAACGCGCGACCTAGATTTCTTAGAGCATTTGTTTGTTGCCACTAATCATAATTACTTATTAATCTTTACCGAAAAAGGAAGATGTTTCTGGATGCGTGTTTATGAAATCCCAGAGGGAAGTAAAACATCTAAAGGAAGAGCGATTCAGAATTTAATTAATATTCCGCAAGACGACAAAGTGAAGGCATACGTTAAAGTAAACGATTTGACGGATAAAGAGTACGCTGAAAATAACTTTATTGTAATGTGTTCCAAACAGGGAGTGATCAAGAAAACTTCATTGGAAGCATATTCTAGACCACGTTCAAATGGTATTAATGCAATTACTATTCGTGATAACGACGAATTATTAGAAGCAAAATTAACCAATGGTACGAATGAAATCGTTTTAGCAACAAGTTCTGGCAGAGCAATTCGCTTTAATGAATCAACAGTTCGACCGATGGGAAGAAATGCTTCGGGTGTTCGAGGAGTTTCTTTAGCGGGTGCTGATGATGCCGTAATTGGTATGATTTGCGTGGAAGACGTATATTCAACAATTTTAGTTGTTTCTGAAAAAGGATATGGTAAACGAACATTTCTGAATGACCCAGAAGATCAAGAGCCTGTTTATCGCATCACAAACCGTGGAGGTAAAGGAGTTAAAACATTAAATATCACCGAGAAAACAGGAAAACTTCTTTCAATACTTAATGTATCAGATGAGGAAGATTTAATGATCATCACGCGAAATGGTATTACTATCCGTATGCACATTGATACAATTAGAACAATGGGGCGTGCAGCTCAAGGAGTTCGTTTAATAAATTTGAAAGCAAATACGGGAATTGCAGCCATTGCTCGTGTACCACGATCAGAGGATGAAGATGAATTAGGTGAAATCGATGAAATTCCAACTGATAATCCTTCACAAGAAGGGAATGGCACAGTAATTGAAAATAGTGCAGACGAATAATTATTTATACTTTTGTATTTTAACTTAATTTTATGAAAAAACTGTTTGTATGTGTTGGGTTGGTGACTGCAGCACTTTTAATTGGAAATGATGTGAATGCACAATCCAAAAATGTTCAAGATGCTTTTAGTAAATTCAAATTGGTTTCTCCAAAAAATGATGCTGAAAAAAATCAACGTATTTTAGAAGAAGCTAAAACGTTTATTGATGCTGCCGCTGATAATGCAGAAACGAAAGAAGATCCAAAAATGCATTTTTACCGTGCTCAAATTTATATGTCTTTGTATGAAACAGCCGCACAACAAGCAATGTTATCTGGAAAAGCAGATGAAGCAAAATTAGAAGGGTACAAAAACACATCAGCTACAAGCTTTTTGTTCTGTTTAAATGAACCAAAGAAAAAATATCAAGGTGACGTAAAGTCAATGATTGAAATGAAATACATGATGTTTTTTGAAATGGGTGTAAAAGCATACAACGAGAAACAATATGAACAAGCGTTAATGATGTTTTTCCAAGCATACGATGCAAAAAGCATGGTGAAAATGGATGCTAGCGAAGCTAAGAATAACGCTATCATCAGCTTAAATCAAGTGGTGGAAAAATTAACAAAAGGTGAAACACCTGATTTTAAATCTGCTATCGCCTTAGTTGAGCAAATTAGAACTGCTTTCCCAACAGACATTGAATTGATTATAAGTCTTATTAATATTCATTTAAGAAATAATGATTTAGTTTCTGCGGAAAAATTCATGAGTGAAGCGGTTGCATTAGATCCTAATAATAAAGTTTTACATTATAACTTAGGTACGTCCTACATGACACAAGGGTTAAATGAAAAAGCAGAAGCGTCTCTCAACAAAGCCTTAGAAATTGATCCTGCATATAAAGATGCGCAATATCAATTGGGTGCTCATCTATACAACTGGGCAAATGAAGTGAAAGCAGAAGCAGGCCAATTAAACTCTAATGATCCGAAAGTATCTGATCTTGAAAATAAATCAGACGAGCTTTTGAAAAAATCAATCGTTGTTTTGGAAAAATACATTGAAATAAATCCAAAGGATAAAGATGTATTGGGTATAATTTATAAAACCTATTACAAATTGGGTAATGCTGAAAAAGGCAAAGAATACAAAGCACGTTTTGATGCTAAAGAGTAAATTATTTTAATTTTAATAATACTTAAAGCTGCTTGATATTTTCAGGCAGCTTTTTTTATTTATTTTTACAGCATGCATATTGGGATCATCGGAAATGGATTTAGTGGTTTAATGGTTGCTCGTCATTTGATTGATTTAGGTGATACTAGTTTGTCCATTTCGATTTTTGAAAAACAACATCAGCCTGGTCGCGGCATTGCCTATTCCCCGCAATCTGAAAAAGTATTACTCAACGTAGTCGCAGCAAAAATGAGTGCTTTTCCAGATAATCCGACCCATTTCGTAGAATGGTTATCGAAGCAAACTCAATTCTTGAAGGATGATTTGAACCTATTGGCCAATTCTTTCGTTTCTCGTGCAATGTATGGTAATTATTTACAAGATTTGTGGATTGAAACCAAGCAAATTGCCCAAACGAAAAAGATCGATTTGGAGTTACTTAATCTTGAAATAACGGATTTATTCTGCACTGAAAAGACGGTTCATATTCATACTAAAAACAATGAATTTTTAGTTGACAAAGTCATTCTTGCTACAGGAAATCAATTGCCAGGAAATCCAAAAGAATTAACTGGAGATTCCATGTTATCCAATCGATATTTTCAAAATCCATGGAATTATTCACTCAATCCAGTTGATCCTAAAAAACCCATTTTTATTTTAGGAAATGGATTAACTATGGTGGATACGGTTATGCAATTGAGAGAACAGAAATGTATGAATCAGATTATTTCTTTGTCGCCCCATGGGTTTCATATCTTGCCGCATCGCAATTTCACCTATACTCTACCCGATTGGATTTCAGAATTACCACCGTCTCCTACATTATTGCAATTAGTCTCAGCAATTAACAGACAATTTAAAGCACTTCATAAACACGGAATTTCTGCGGAACCTTTAATTGATTCTATTCGTCCACATACACAGCGTTTTTGGAGAGGATTTAGTCAGTATGAAAAAAAACGATTTATGAGACACTTCCGTCATTTGTGGGGATTAGCCAGACATAGATTACCCTTTGTCACCTATGACATCATTCAAAAAGAACGAATAAATGGTTCATTATCCATCAAATCTGGTAAGGTTATTTCTGCAAAGCCAGTTGAGAATGGAATTCAAATAACCTATTTTGATAAGACTTCTAAACAAAATCAAACAATTTTGGCAGAGGTACTAATCAACTGTACGGGACCAGAATCTGATATAACAAAAACCAATTCAAGCTTACTTCAGAATTGTTTAAAACAGGGATACATTCAACAAGATGACTTGAAATTAGGGATTTCAACAAATATCAACACTTTTGAAACCATTAATGCAGCAGGAAAAGAAAACGAGAAAATATTCGCTATTGGAAATCTACTTCGCGGTGAATTATGGGAAAGTACAGCCGTGAATGAATTACGTAGTCAAGCAAAAAATCTTGCATCTGCAATCCTTATAAATTAAATAGTTCTATTACTATTTTTCTATCTTTGCACCTATTCTATTTTAAAGATTTCTTTATGGCAAAAGCAGCAAAAGTGGAAACAACCCCATTAATTGATTTCGATACCTTCAAAGCTCAAGTTTTAGCTGACTTTCGATTGGCGTGCGAATCCAGGGAAACTTCTCTAATGGGCAGAAAAGAGGTGTTGACCGGGAAAGCCAAATTTGGAATTTTTGGTGATGGGAAAGAATTGGCCCAAATTGCTTTGGCTAAACAGTTTCAAGATGGTGATTTTAGATCTGGATATTATCGCGATCAAACACTCATGATGGCCATAGATCAATTAACGATTGAACAGTACTTTGCTGGTTTATACGCTCATACTGATGTTTCTTTTGAGCCTCAATCAGCCGGTCGACAAATGGGTGGACATTTTGCAACTAGAAATTTAGATGCTTCAGGGAATTGGAAAAATTTGATGGAACAAAAAAACAGTTCTTCTGATATTTCACCAACTGCTGGTCAGATGCCGCGTTTGGTTGGATTGGCAATGGCCTCAAAAGTATACCGAACAAATAAGGATTTACATTCCAACACAGAATTTAACAAATTCACCAATGCCGGAAATGAAGTTGTTTTTGGCACAATTGGGGATGCTTCGACTTCTGAAGGACCTTTTTGGGAATCAATAAATGCAATTGGTGTAATGCAGGTTCCAGTGGTTATGTCTGTTTGGGACGATGGTTACGGGATTTCTGTGCCACGTGAATTCCAAACGACAAAAGGAAGTATTTCGGAAGCGCTAGCTGGAATGCAACGTACAAAGGAAAAAACAGGTTTTGAAATTTTACTTACAAAAGGATGGGATTACGCGCATCTTTGCGAAACATACGAAAGAGCAACAAAAATTGCAAGAGAAGAACATGTTCCTGTTTTAGTGCATGTACAAGAAGTAAATCAACCCCAAGGACATTCAACTTCCGGATCTCATGAACGGTATAAATCAGAGGAACGTTTGCAATGGGAAAACGATTTTGATTGCATAAACAAGTTCCGGGAATTTATTTTAAATTTTTCCAAAAAAGGATTGAAATTAGCCACTGAAGATGAATTAAATGAAATTCACTCTGAAGCAAAAAACAAAGTGCGTGATGCCAAAAATAAAGCTTGGAAGCAATTCACGGATGAAATTAAGAAAGATCAACTTGAAGCCGTAGCACTGTTAAAACAAGTTGCTGAAAAATCCAAAAATCGCATTTTCATTGAGAAAGAAATTGAATTGTTAGAAAAAGCTTTTGAACCTGTTCGTAAAGACATTTTAACCATTGCCCGCAAATGTTTGCGTCTTGCTGTTAACGATAACAATGAAACACAGAAATTATTAGCAAAGTGGATTGAACATCAATTTTCAATAAATTTTAACCGCTATAGTTCATATTTACATTCTGAATCTGAACATGCGGCGTTAAAGGTTTCCCCAATCCCTGCATGCTATGATGAAACATCGACGATGGAAGATGGTAGAATTATTTTGCGCGAAAATTACCGTAAAATATTAGCTGAACGCCCTGAAGTACTTGTTTTTGGTGAAGATGTTGGTGGAATTGGTGGAGTAAACCAAACATTGGAAGGACTTCAAAGTCAATTTGGAATCAATCGTGTGTTTGATACGGGAATTCGTGAATGCACAATAATTGGTCAAGGTATTGGCATGGCAATGAGGGGTTTACGTCCAATTGCTGAAATTCAATATTTGGATTATTTGCTTTACGCGATTCAAGTTATGTCAGATGATTTGGCAACCGTGCAATACCGCACAAAAGGTGGACAAAAAGCTCCTTTAATTGTTTCAACTCGTGGTCACCGTCTAGAAGGAATTTGGCATAGTGGCTCACCAATGGGAATGATAGTCAATTCCATCCGTGGAATTCATGTTTGTGTACCCAGAAACATGACCAAAGCAGCCGGTTTTTACAATACACTATTAGCTTCTGACGAACCTGCTTTGGTAATTGAACCTTTAAATGGTTATCGAACAAAAGAAAAAATGCCCGTAAATATTGGAGAATTTAGAGAACCATTAGGCATTCCTGAAATTGTACGAGAAGGAACAGATGTTACGATTATTTCTTATGGTTCTACATTTAATTTATGTGAAATCGCAGCAAAACAATTAATGGAATTGGGAATTGATGTTGAGTTAATAGATGTTCAAACGCTAATTCCATTTGATATAAACAAACTCATTTCAAAATCAATTGAAAAAACAAACCGTTTGTTGATTGTTGATGAAGACGTTAGCAGTGGCGCAACCGGTTATCTACTCGATAAGATACTTGTAGAACAAAAATCATATTATCATTTGGATACTGCTCCTGAAACATTGAGTGCAAAAGACCATCGTCCGGCTTATGGTACGGATGGTGACTATTTTTCAAAACCAAGTATCGACGACATCGTAGAAAAAGTATATGCCATGATGCACGAGGCTAATCCGTCAACTTATCCTTCTTTCTACTGAGTATTTTTGAATTCTGTTTTATTTTCTTAAAATTGAAGGATGTAATTCGTTTGTTTTTCTGCCTTAATGGTAGTTTCGGGTCCGTGCCCACAATAAACAATTGTATCTTCAGGTAAATTAAACATTATTTCATGAATGGATTTTTTCAAAATATCTATATCTCCTCCCGGTAAATCAACTCTACCAAAACTTCCTTTAAATAAAACATCCCCATTGATTACAAATCCATTTTCAGGTGAATAAAAAATCACATGTCCTGGCGCATGTCCGGGAGTATGAAACACGTCAAATTCAATATCCTCAAATTTTAGTTTTTGATGATTCTCTAAAAAATCTGTAGGTTCAGGAGAAGTTTTATAGTTAGTAAAACCATAAACATGAGCATAGGAATCAACAGATTTTAGCGTTAACAAATCATCCGTATGCAGATAATAAGGAATCTTAAATTGAGAAAGCACAAATGAATTTCCTAAAACATGGTCAATATGTGCATGGGTATTTAATAAAGCCAACGGATTCAATTCATTTTCCATAATGAAATCTACTAATTCTTGCTCTTCTTCTTTTGTAAAACATCCTGGATCAATAATAACACAATTTCCTGTCTCCGTATAAACAATATAGGTGTTTTCTTGAAATCCATTAAAGGTAAATTTCTTAACTAACATTTAACTTTTTTTTATCTAACAAATTTACTTCATATTATGTACTTTTGTAAGATAAATTTAAACGTTATGAAATATATATTCCTATTACTAACAGCAACTATTCTTGTGAGCTGTGCCATAAAAGTTCCTTATACTAAAGAAATTAAAGAGCAATCCTCGATTGATACAGATGCCGAAATGAGGAGGTTACAATTCTTTACATCTGGAACAATTATTCTGGATCAAGTTTTAACATCCGATAGAGAAATGAAAACAGATGAAAATGGAGTATTAGTCGATGGTAGTACGAAAGTGAAGGAACGAATTATCATCCCTACTAATACCAAATGTGTATTTGATGAATTTGGCGAAAGAGATAAGATCATGGTTCGTTTTGAGGAGGGAAAAGGAAAAACACTTACGTTTGATATTAAACCGAATGGAAAAAGATATTACTTAGATGTAAATACAAATCAATCTGGTGGTCCAACAGTGAAATACGGAAAAAACACCTATAAATTAGATATGGTTAGAAGCAGCGGTTCTTCTGTTTATTTGTTAATTAAGAAAAACACAAAACAAGCACGAAGTAAAGGAAGAGTTCTTCCTGGTATGAAAGTGTAACCTAATTTATATTTTAAGTGGTTTGGTGGCCAAAAATATAATTATGATGATAAGAAATTAAACCTTGAATTGGTTTTTGAATTATTTGTCCGATTGTAATATTTAGTGAAATAGCAGCTTTCAAGACTTCTTTCTCAAATATTTGTGCAATAGAACCAACGAAATGTACAGGAACTTTTTGATGATTTTCATAGCAACAAACATGGACTTCCATAAAATTCCTCATTCCGTCCTCAACCATTAACTTAAAAAAATCTTCCTCTTTATGTTTTGCTATAAAAGGCATAAATGATGCGATGTATACATTAGCATTCACCTTTTTATATACATTCTCCACTATTTGACTTTTTGATACATTGTATGTTTTATCAAAATCTTCCTCAACATGCTTGGGTAATTTATTGTATAAATAAGAAGCTAATAATTTTTTACCAAAATAACTTCCGCTTCCTTCGTCGCCCAAAATATATCCCAATGCTGGCACAACCTCAGTCACTGTTTGACCATCAAAGAAACAAGAATTTGAACCGGTACCGATGATACATGAAATCGCTGGTGATCCTTGAAAGGTTGAATACGCACAAGCAGTTAAATCATGCTCTACATGAATTTGTGCTTTAGTAAAAATACTACTCAATCCTTCATGAACTATTTTATTTAAATATTCACTTGAACACCCAGCGCCATAAAAGTAAATTGCATTTATAGAATCCGCGATTGCTACAAGGTCTAAATTCTTACCAATTTCTTCAGTTATATTTTCAGCACTATGAAAATATGGATTAAATCCTATGGTAGAAAAAAAACTTTGGTTACTTTTATCATCAATTAACACCCAATCACTTTTGGTTGAGCCGCTTTCAATTATGAATATCATGTCTAAAACTTCTGTATTTTTTTACATCGTGTCAATTTAACACTTTCAAAGATACAAATAACTCTGAAACTTTGGATAAAGAACTAAAAAAAGTCAATCAAAACGAGCTAAATCCGCATGTTTCCGTCGATTGTGTGATTTTTGGATTTGATATGGAAAAATTAACTGTTCTTTTAATTGACCGCGGTAGAAATAAGAGTGACAAAGGTATTAAGCTTGCATTACCGGGAAACTTAATCTATAATAATGAAAATCTAGATCAGGCAGCTAATCGTGTTTTGGATGAATTAACGGGTTTAAAAGATATTTATTTGGAACAAGTTGCAGCTTTTGGAAACCCGGATAGAATTAGTAAAGACTCTGACCGTGAATGGCTTAAATCAATTCGAGCGGAACCAGAGGCGCGGGTCATAACTGTTGCTTATTTTTCTTTAGTAAAAATGCCCGATTATTTGCCACAAGCTTCTTCATTTGCCAAAAGAGCAGGTTGGACTTCAGTAACTGAAATCAATGAATTGGCCTTTGATCACTATGAAATATTGCAAGCCGCAAAAGAGAAACTAAAGCAGAAAATTAAAATTCAACCGATTGGATTTAATTTATTACCCGAAAAATTTACATTAAGTCAATTACATCGTTTGTACGAATCAATTTTGGAAAAGCCCTTAGATAAAAGAAATTTCAGACGAAAAATTCAAAACTTAGAAATTGTCACTTCTTTGAAAGAAAAACAGCGGGGAGTTCCACACAAACCTTCTCAACTCTTTGTTTTTAACGAAGAACGGTATCGAGAACTAACCGAAAATGGTTTTGACAATTTTGATTTTTAAGCTCGTTTTAGTTCTTCTTAAAAGAAGTTAGCGTTTTTTCAATAATGGATACACATTCCATTAACTCTTCTTCAGTCATCACCAAAGGTGGAGCAAATCGAATAATATTTCCATGGGTTGGTTTTGCCAATAACCCATTATCTTTTAATGCCATGCAAATATCCCACGCAGTGGAGCTATCTTCGGTATCATTGATAACAATCGCGTTCAATAATCCTTTTCCTCGAACAAGTGTAATTAAATCACAAGTTGTTTTAATGCGATTCATTTCATTTCTGAAAACATGACCCAAATGCCGTGCGTTTTTCATCAATTTCTCATCAACAACTACCTCTAATGATTCAACTGCAACCTTTGCCGCTATTGGATTACCTCCAAAAGTTGAACCATGTTGACCCGGCTTAATTACATGCATAATTTCGTCATTGGCCAAAACAGCGGAAACAGGATATACCCCACCTGATAAGGCTTTTCCAAGCACCAAAATATCTGGTTTACTATAGGTTTCTTGTTGTTCACATTTTGATTCACAGGTACAATTCCCACAAGAAGCCAAAATACTTCCGGTTCTTGCAATACCTGTTTGCACTTCATCACAAATTAACAATGCATTATACTGAGAACACAATCTTCTAGATTCTGCAATAAAATTTTCTTCGGGTGTATATACACCTGCCTCTCCTTGAATGGGTTCAACAAGAAATCCTGCTATATTTTCCTCTTGTAAAGCCTTTTCCAAAGCAGCCAAATCATTGTATGGGATTTGAATAAATCCTGCAGGAAAGGGCCCGAAATTTTGATATGAACTAGGATCGCTGGAAAAAGATACAATTGTAGTTGTTCGGCCATGAAAATTGCCTTCACAAACAATAATTTTCGCTTGATTTTCAGCAATTCCTTTTACTTCATAAGCCCATTTTCTACATAATTTTATAGCCGTTTCAACCGCTTCAGCTCCAGTATTCATCGGTAAAACCTTATCAAAACCAAAAAACTCAGCAACATATTTTTCATAAACACCAAGTGAATCATTATAAAATGCACGAGATGTTAGTGTTAAGGTTTGTGCTTGGTTGATTAATGCTTGAATGATTCTCGGATGACAGTGACCCTGATTTACAGCTGAGTAAGCAGAAAGAAAATCAAAATACTTTTTTCCATCCACATCCCATAAATAAACCCCTTCACCCCTGCTCAATACAACGGGTAAAGGATGATAATTATGAGCACCGTATTTTTCTTCTAAAGCAATTAGTTGTCCTGAGTTAAGCATTATATCCGTGATTGGAAGCATTATTAGAAATAGGTGTTATTTTTTTACAGTATAAATTCCGTTTTGAAAGATAAGAGTAAGCATTTCTCTTGAACCAATTTCTTTTGCTTCACATTCACCAGCCACCATTTTTTTTATGGTATTGATTTTTTTACAATTTACCTGAATATCATTGTAGCCATTTGTACTAGTTGTCTGCATCACAAAATAAGCGTTTGATTCATTAAATTCACCTGCACAATTCATGTCCCACTCGCCTGAATACTGATATGACGTAAAATCTTTAAGCACAGGAATCAAGGTTGTTTTTTCTGGTACAAACAAATAAAATTTCTCCTCAGTCAATGGATTTGGTTTACTTGGTCCAACTAAATGAAATCGAAGGCCAAAAGCCCTTGTTGCACTTTTTACCGTATAAGGAGCGAAGTCGAAATTAACCTCAGTTAACTCCATAACATCGGTACTTAATGGAAAACTATATTTATTTGTAATCTCTTTATTTGAAGCATTATAAAGTACTACATGGCAATTATAACTTCTTAAACCAGGCTCATCACTTGTTTTTTCCATAATTGCATATCCCATAATTTCTGGAAGATAACGCAAAGGTTTCTCTATTGAATTTTCAAGATCAACTTTGGATTCTTGCAGATTCAAACTTTGGATAATAAATTCCATATCTTTATTTTTTGTTTCTTGTGCCTGAGCTGTTGAAAACAAAAAAATAACCAACGCTGTTAAAAAACCGGACCCTTTTTTCATAATTTATTTTTTTATAATTTGTACGAAATCTTTTGCGAAATAAGTTAAAATTCCATCAGCACCTGCCCTTCTAATACTTAATAATGTTTCCAATACCGCTCGATCATAATCCAACCATCCATTTCGGGAAGCGGCATGTATCATAGCACATTCGCCACTTACATTATAAGCTGTAATTGGAATACTGAAATTCTCCCTCAATATATGTATGATATCCAAGTAACATAATGCCGGCTTAACCATTAAAAAATCAGCCCCTTCCTCAAAATCCAATTGAGCTTCTAATAATGCTTCTCTTTTATTGGCCGGATTCATTTGATAGGTCTTTTTATCGCCTGACTTGGGAGCTGAATTGAGTGCATCTCTAAATGGCCCATAAAAAGCACTGGCATATTTTGCTGTATAAGACATGATACTCGTTTCAGTATAACCTTCAGCATCTAGCGCATCACGTATAACTCCTACTCTACCATCCATCATATCTGATGGCCCAATTATATCAACACCTGCCTGGGCTTGTGCTATGGACATTTCAACGAGAATAGGTAACGTTTCATCATTTAGAATTTTTCCATTTTCAACCAAACCATCGTGACCATCTGAGGAATATGGATCCATGGCAACATCGCTCATGATGCAGATTTCAGGAAAGGTTTCTTTTAGCTTACGAATAGCATTCAAGTAAAAATTATCCGAAGCATAGCTATATGTTGCGGTTTTATCTTTTAATTTTTCATCTACAGCGGGGAAAATATCGTAGGTTGTGATACCTAATTTTAAACACGATTCTATTTCAGGAATCAACTGATCAATGGACCAACGAAAATTATTGGGTAAGGAAGAAACTTCTTCCTTGATTCCAACTCCATCCTTTAAAAAAATAGGATAAATCAAGTGCTGAACACCTAATTGTGTTTCCTCGACCATATTTCGAATGGCGGCAGATTTTCTATTTCTTCTTGGACGAATATTCATTGCTTACATTAACATTCCACCACAGACATGAATCGTTTGACCAGTAACATATGCAGACATATCAGAAGCTAGAAAAACCGTAACATTGGCAACATCCAATGGTGTTCCTCCGCGTTTCAAAGGAATTGCATTTCGCCATTCTTGTACTACTTTTTGATCGAGCACTTCAGTCATTTCCGTTTCTATAAATCCAGGAGCAATTGCATTACAACGAATATTTCGAGAGCCTAATTCGGCAGCAACAGATTTTGTGAAACCAATTAACCCTGCTTTTGACGCGGCATAATTCGATTGCCCAGCATTTCCTTTCACACCAACGACGGATGACATATTGATAATTGAGCCAGCACGTGCTTTCAACATCGGTTTTTGAACTGCTTTCGTTAAGTTAAATGCAGACTTCAAGTTCGTATTAATCACTTCATCCCATTGTTCTTCGGACATTCTCATCAACAATGTATCACGAGTAATTCCAGCGTTATTCACCAAAACATCAATCGTTCCGAATTCAGCAACTACATCATCCACTAATTTTTGAGCATCATCAAATTTCGAAGCATCCGATTTATATCCTTTGGCTATTCCTCCATGTTGCGTTAATTCAGTCTCCAACGCACGTGCTTTTTCATCAGAGGACACATAAGTAAAAACAACTTTCGCACCTTGATTAACACACTCTTCAGCAATTGCTTTTCCAATTCCACGTGAGGCTCCAGTAATTAAAACCACTTTATTTTCCAGTAATTTCATGAATCATTTTTTGATAACTAAACAAAGGTAAGAAAAACTTAGAAATAGATTCTATGAAACAAAAAATGCTGCCAAAAATTGACAGCATTTAAATTTGACGAAAGAATTGAATTTATTCTTCGATTTTAACGTATTGAGCATCTCCAAATGCAAGCATTGGAAGAAAAATGATCGGAAGAAAAATAATGCCTAATCCAAATCCAGTACTTTTCCCATAAACTTTAGCTAATTCAAGGTAAATCAAAATAACTATAATAAAACTAACAAATGGAATCAACATTAATAAAATCCACCAAACAGGTTTTCTTACTATATTTAACAATACTATCATGTTATATATCGGCACTAATATAGCCCAACCTGGTTGACCCGCTTTGGAATAAATCTTCCACATTGAAATTAGCATTACTACTGCAATTACTAAAACAAAAACAAAATAAGCACCTAATAAAGCTAATAAACCACCTAAAGCCATTGAATCATCCATAATATAAATTTTAATTAATAATTGTAAATATATCAGAATTTTATGAAATCAAGTTAAATACTAACTATTTAATTATCAACAGATAAAATGTTAACAACACTCAAAAGGAAAGCTGAAAAAATTAGCCAGATGCACAAATGTTTAATTAACCCTTAAACGCCCTACGTGCGGTTAAGTTCGGTTAGGCCTGGTTTTTAATTCTTCCTTGTATTATTTGCAATAGCAGAAAGAGCTCTAAACTGTTCGGCAAGAAACCTTGTGCCAACTATAACAAGAAAACCATAAATTGGCATAAGAATTATGAAGAAAATACCTGTCTCAAGGAAAGGAACTCCAATTTGATAAGATAAATAATTTGCTTCGTCTCCTAAAATTATTGTAGTCAAAAGAGCCACAGAGAAGCCTACTATTCCTATCCAAGTGCCGAGCCATTCTCCCAATGTTTGGATTAAGTGAGAAAAGACAGGTGTTGCCACAAATTCATCTCCTTCCACCGAAGTTGTTGTTACTTTAGTTTTTCTGTCCCACCATAGTTGAAAACTTACCCAAGAGGCAAACGCAATTATTATCCATACAAGTAAAAAAACAATAACAAATTTTGCAGGTGAATCAAAAATATTATTGTCAACAGCATTATAAAAAATGTAAATCGGTAAAATGAGATTTACAACTGCTATGAGTGAATACAACCAACTGAATGGTTTGCGATAAAGATTCCCGTTGTCAATGAAAGTTAGATAGGGCTTAATGAATGTAAAAAATTTGTTATCCATTTTATTTTATTTTAAATTTTACTTACTCTTTGGCTTTTCAGTTTACGCCCCGTTTATTTACGTTGTTTCTGAACTCAACATTTTACTTCAGTCCGAATATAACTAATTTCGCGAAAAGTATGAGAAACATTAAGAAAAGTTTATTAACAATCAACTAAATTGATTTGATAATAACATTTATTTCAGTAAAAATAGAGAAATATCAATGCTTTTTATCCAAAAGAACCTCAATTATTATCTAATTATTTCACAAATTCGTTGACACGCAAAACGGTCTGCCCGAATTGAATAATTGGAACGGTCATAAAATGAAGCTCTTTGCGTTAGCGTTGAAATGACAAATTGTTCTAATTGAGTTTGGGATAAGTTATCTATCAGCGGCCTTTTAATCTTGGATTCCAATAAACGTTGAACAATAAATTCGGGTTCTAGTTTCAAATAAACGGTTGTACCAATATTATTTAACCGATCCATGTTATCGAAAAAGCAGGGTAAACCTCCGCCAACTGATACAACAACATTTTCTAAAGATGCGATTTCGTTCAGAATTTCCTTTTCTTGTTCACGAAAAAAATCTTCGCCCAATTGATTAAAAATTTCGGGAATAGGTAAACCTATTTTTTTTTCAATTAGCTTATCTGTATCTACAAATTTCCAGTTGAGTTGTTTGGACAATTTCTTACCTATGGAAGTTTTTCCAACCCCCATAAACCCAAGTAAAATAATCGGTTTCCCTTTTTTCAAAGTCAATTATTTCCAGCTGTTATACCCACCAATTAGGTCATATACTTCTTTGAACCCCCACTCTTTGAGTAATTCAGCTGCATTTTCGCTTCTACCACCAGCGGCACAATACACTAAAACGGGTTTGTTTTTATTCAATTTCTTGATTTGTTTTTCAAATGAATCTCCATTATAATCGATGTTTTTTGCACCTGCAATAAATCCATTTGAAAATTCACGAGTTGTTCTAACATCAATTAATTGGACTCCAGATTTCTTCATCAATTTAGAAAATTCAGCCTTTTCAACCTTTTTATTGATCGCCTGACCTAAGGCATTATTTGATGTTGTTGTACAAGCAGTAACAAAAAATAGAATGAATGCAATAAATAATGTTCTCATAAACTCTCTAGTATTTAATTATACAACAAATGTAATTTTCTCAAAATAATCGAAATGTAACTTTTGTTTCATTCAAGATTAATGTCCAAAAAATCAGTGACCGTATTTGGCCAATTAGCAACGGTTGTTTCGCGCACTAACTGAATTGTTTGAAAACCTATTTTATCGGCGGCTTCCAATTCTTCAACAATATCAGATAAAAACAAAATGGATTGTGGTTCCAAATTAATTATAGATGCAATTTTTTGATAGGTTTCTGACTCTCTTTTTGATCCAGTATTGGTATCGAAATTGAACGAAAAGTACTTATTTAAATCACCCGTTTCACTATATCCAAACAACAATCGTTGTGCATCAATGGACCCAGAGGAAAATACGCCCATTCGTATTCCGTTATTTTTCCAATCCATTAATCTACTCGGAACATCTTCAAAAACATGTCCTTTGATTTCGCTTGTTTTATAGGCTGTTTCCCACAATATACCTTGAACCGTTTTTAATGGTAT